>JAXHLX010000035.1:0-32382 GCA_034521735.1 Bacteroidales bacterium | reverse complement strand
AATGGTACATACAGCAATATAAGACTGCGGCATTTTAACTATGATCTTGAAGCAGGGCTCACCCTTAACAGGCTAATGGAACGAACAGGCATAGTCCTGACCGGCTTTGCCGGGGCAGGGATAACTCATGGTATAACGCATACCGACCTGTACGACAGTTCCGGAAACAACTATGACTATTCAGTCATCAACCCCAACCAGTCACCTTCGGAGACTAAGGCCGAAAAGTCCGTGCGAGAATGGTAGCGCGAGAGATTAAGAATAGCAGCCATATAGTGGAATTTTTAAAATAAATGAAAATGGAAAAACAGCAAAAAGGCCGAGTTATCATTACCTCAGCAAGAAATATTATGGCCCTGGAAATAGCCAGGAGTCTTGGCAGCAAGGGAATTGAGATAATTGCTGCCGATTGTATCAGTTTTACTATGCTGGCATACTCTAAATATGTCAGTCATCATGAAGAATATACAAACTATGAAGAAAATGAGCAGCAATTCCTTGATGATCTTGAAAAGATAGTAAAAAAACACAAGCCTGATGATGGCAGGCCTTTTCTGCTTATCCCTGTCTTCAGGGAAACAATGATTATTTCAAAGAACGCTGAGCGTTTTCTTCCGCACATAAAGGTGGCAGTTCCTCCATTCAGAGCAATAGAGAAAGTACATCCAAAAGACAACTTATTTAAAACAGCCAGCAGGCAGGAGGTAAACATTCCTGAAACGTATTTGCCTGAAAAAGAAAGCGATCTTGAGGAAATAACAGCCAATCATCCATTCCCGCTAATAACAAAGCCATATGCAGGAACAGGTGGAACTGGTATACATAAGGTTAGATTCTAAACAGGAATTGATCGATGCTTTTGAAGAAAACAAAAACAATTTTGGCTCCCCACCCCTGGTGCAGGAATTTGTTGATCAGGACGAATACTGTCTCACCACATTATTTGATGATGGTGAGGTGAAAGCCGCTATGGCCTATAAGAATATCCTTGAATTCCCACAGGGTGAAGGCAGCGGGGTTATGCGTGAAAATGCTGATGTTGACTTATTCATCGGGGAAGCTCTGAAACTCATGAAGCCCATCAGGTGGAACGGGATTGCACAGATTGATTTTCTCTGGGATGGCAATAAGGAGAATAAACCAAAATTACTGGAAGTGAATCCACGCTTCTGGGCCGGCCTGTATCAGTCGGTGCAGGCAGGAGTCGACTTCCCCTGGCTTATGTACAAATTATTTACTGACAGCCTTCCGGATCATGTTTATAAACCAAAGTATGATACAAAAACAAAAATACCCCTGGTATGGATAGCATCAATAATGCAGGATAGTATAAATATTAATGATACACTTAGCGGTTTAAAGGATGCCGGGGAGAAGGCCTTCAATGAATTCAGGTCGGACAAAAACCTGTCTGAGGCATTTGATACATTCCTTAATGAAACAAAGAGCAAGGTTAAAGCCCCATTTGACAAAGATAAGTTTAAACAAAAATGGAAAACCTCCAGGAATGCTGAGAACGAGATCTTCAGCCAGGAAGATCCTAAGGCAAGTATAGGGATCGCTTATGCCCTTGCTTACTGGATTAAATATAAGAAGCTTCCTCCTGAAGCAAAGCCATAGCATTATGAGAAAGAAAAGACCCATTATTGGAATTACCAAACCGGAATCAAAACGGATGAATCTGTCATTCCTTATTCTTGCCATAACCGTCTGGCTGAGTGGAGGAAAGGTGAAGATAACTTCCTATGATGAAAATATTGATGATCAGCATTTTGACGGTCTCTTGCTTGGTGGTGGCACAGATGTTTTTCCTGGTTTGTTCTTTAAGGATCCCATCGATAATTATGCCTACGACATGAAACGCGACAGCCTGGAAGTTGATCTGTTAAAAAAAGCTACCAGGGAGAACTTACCTGTCTTTGCTATCTGCCGGGGTGCCCAGCTGATGAATGTCGTTAATGGCGGTACTTTGCATCTGGACATGACAAAGGTTTACGAAGGCGCCAATTATCCGGATACATACCTGAGCTACCTCTTTTTCAGGAAAAAGATAATTGTATACGAAGATACCCTGCTGTATAAGATTAGCAGGAAGAAGGAGATGATGGTTAATTCCATTCATAAACGATCAATCGACAAAGTAGGAAAAGATCTTATTATTACCGCACGTGAACCTAACGGGGTAGTTCAGGCTATTGAAAAGCCCGGGCATCCTTTTTTTCTTGGTGTGCAATTCCATCCCGAACGCCTTTTCGGCAAAAGGGTCTTTCGCAGGCTTTTCAGGGTCTTTATTGAGACGGCAGGACGCAAGCTTGGATGAATCCTGAAAACCGGACGGCAGCTTAAGCTTAATGCGCCTCCACCCTCCCACTATACTGCATTCCCCTGTACCGAAGTAGGGAAAACCCCCATCCGGTTTCGGATTTGTCCGTACTAAGCGTATAGCCATGTTATATATTTTTGTGCATTAAACGAAATATAAAAAGAGATGGCACTGAATGAACATAAAAGCAATAATGAAAAAACAGTTATTATCCTGGCTGAATGCTGGAACGGTGCTAACAATGCAAGCCGCTTTGCAGCAAGGCTTCTTTTTAATAAAAATACCCGCATAATACTGCTTCACACCTATATGAAGCCGGCAACAGGCATAGTGATGCTGAGGGATATTACACCCATATTAAAAAATATTGCTGAAGAAGAGCTTTACGCACTGGAAAGGAAGCTGGTGGAAGAGCTTAATATACCTGCCGGAAATATTGAAAAAAAGGCCATAGAGGGGAACCTTAAATCAGTAATTGAAACGCAGTTCGGTCATTATACCAATATGTCCGTTGTTCTTGGTCCGGGGATGGAAAAGGAATATTATAAAGATTCCTGCAGGAAAACCATCAGTGCAATAATGAATACAAGGCCAAGGCCATTGTTCCTGATATCTGATTTTATCACCCTGATTGAGAAGTCAAGGATCAGCATAATAACAGAAAAAGAGAATAAGGTGTCATCTGCATACATTAATTTTCTGAAAGATATTTCCGGAGAGAAGAAACCTCTTATAGACGTTATCAGCAATGATAATAATAAATCCATAAAAATGAATAAGGAAACGGCCAGGCATTTCTCTGATCTGCCGGACAACTCCGATACCAGGCAAAACAGTGCTGAACAAATACTTATTAACAGTGTTATGCGGGCAAACCCAGCGTAATCATTTAAGAGACAGTAGTATGCACATAAAGAAGCTGGCTCTACTTTCAACTTAATGAATATGCAATAAACGCTTTAAATAAAGGAATAATGAAATCAAATAAAAATAATATAAAAATACTGGTACCGGTACCTCTTTCACCCGACTTCACTATAGCCCTGAGTCAGGCACTGCAGTTTAACAAGGCATACAGGACTGAAATAATACTCATGCATGTGGTACCCGACAACCTGTCCGGCAGGATAAAACACACAAACAGGGTAAGAAGGAGTAATTATGAAGCCAGTTTTAACCTGAGATGCCTGGCAATGAATTTTTTCAAAGGTGAGATTCCGGACAATGTAAGCCTGAAAGTAGTGAACGGGCCTTTGATCCCGACTATACTGAAAGAAGCGTCTGACATGAAATGCGACCTTATCATTATCAAAAAGTCAGAAAAAACGAAGGGTTATTTAAATTTTATGAGGACAGAAAATGCCGATAAGCTGATATCAGAAGCCGTGCGTCCTGTGATCACCATCCCGGGTAATGGCACAGACGGGAAAATCAGGGATATACTGCTACCTGTTGATATCTTCAAAAAAACCACCACCAAGGTGGCCTGGGCTATCTCACTTGCAAAAAGGTTCAATGCCAGGCTCCATGTGGTGTCCGTGCTGAATATGGACATAAAACCGGAGGATAGCATGTCATATAAAAAATGCAAACAAATGGAATATGAGATACGGAAAGAGGGCTTAGAAGTGGATACCGCCATGCTCAGGAGCGAGAAAAAATCAATGGCTGATTCGGTACTTGACTATTCCGCAAAGATCAGATCTGACCTTATTATCATAATGACCCACCAGGAAACATCGCTTATTGATAATTACCTCGGAAGCTTTGCCACTGATATAATACACAGATCAAAGGTACCGGTTTTTAGTGTTGTACCAGGTAAAGAGGAAGTGCTGAGCGGATTTTTCAGCACCATATCAGCCAGCGCTAATAAATGACTTAATCAATAAACAAAATATAAAAATTATAATAATGGAAACACATAATAACATACAGAAGCTTACAGAAAAGATCCACCGTGAGGGTCTGGAGAAAGCAAAAATGGAAGCCGATCAGATTCTTTCCAGGGCTCAGGAAGAAGCCGCAGGAATAATCAATGATGCCAGAAAAGAGGCAGAATCAATTAAGGAAAATGCCAGGAAAGAAGCAGAAGATAGCTCAAAAAAGATAAGATCAGAGCTGCGCCTGTCATCACAGCAGTCAATATTATCACTTAAGAAAGAGATAAGTGAGCTGGTACAGGCAGAGGTGATAAAAGAACCTCTGGAGGATGCTTTCAATGATAAGGGCTTTGTCAGGGACCTGCTGTCGACAGTGGTCAGTAACTGGAACGCCTGCCAGGATGAAACAGACCTCCAGGTACTGGTGCCCGCCGATAAGCTGAAAGAGGTGGAGAATTTCTTCAGGGAGAAAACAGGAAGGGTACTGAATAAGGGGCTCAGCGTAGGTCAGTATAATGGTTCAGGTAATGGTTTCGAGATAAAACCGGAAAACGGCCACTATAAAATAAATATGACCGATGAGGCTTTTAACCGCTTCCTCAAGGAGCACTTCAGGCCCAGAACCCTTGATTTCCTTTACGGAGCTAAGTCATGATGATAAATAACCAATACCATTGCTTCATTTCAGGCTTACCGGATATCTCCTTCGACAGCCGCAGGGCATGGATAGATATACCTGACTTCAAAAGAATGCTGAAAGAAAATTTGCAGCCTCATGATTACAGGCAGGCAGAGATGGTTTTCCTGGAAGATGATAATCGTACACTTGCCCGGTTCATGGCAGGTGATGAGATAGAAAACGGGGGTGCAGGCAACTATACTATCGATGACTACAGGGAACAGCTCGAGATATTCTCTGCAATACTGCCCCCTGATGATATACTGCCAGACTATATGGTTGAAGTGATAAGGGAAGTGCATGAGGCAGAAGATGAAAGAAAGGCTGATATACTGCAGACAGAACACAGGCTGGCTGAGGGATATTACTCATATATAATGGCTAATGGGAGTCCCTTTTTAAAGGCCTTCACTCAATTAAACTATAACATAAAAAACCTTGTGGCCTTTATTAAGGCCGGCGAGCATGGCATGGAGCAGGAACGGTTTATCACAGGCAGTGCAGGCCATGCCGCACATCTCAGGAATTATGCAGGCAGAAACCTGTCTAAAGACCCTGAGTTTGAGTTTTTTGACGAAATAATATCATACAGCAGTACAGCCTCTTTCGCTGAGGAAGAGAGGAAATATGACAGGCTGCGCTGGCAGCAGGCAGAAGATATGACCTTCTTTGAAGACTTCAGTATTGACCGCATACTGGGCTATCTTCAGAAGATGAGAATACTGGCCCGCTGGTCTCCCCTTGATAAAAATAGCGGTGAGGAAAAGCTGAGAGATATAGTGAACAGCGCATGGCAGGAACCTGCAGCCCCGGAAGGCAGCGCTTATTGATTAGAAAAAAGAAAAAAATAAAAAGAGAGATAATGACTGGTGGAAAAGTAAAAGGTATAATAGCAAATCTTGTGATTGTGGAGGTTGACGCAGCCGTATCGCAGAACGAGATATGCATGATAAAGCATGATGATACAAGGCTTATGGCCGAAGTTATAAAGATAGAGGGCAGCCTGGCCTATGTACAGGTATTTGAGAGCACGCGCGGACTCAAAACAGGAGCGACAGTTGAGTTCAGCGGGAAGATGCTGGAGGTAAGCCTGGGTCCGGGCATTCTCAGCCGTAACTATGACGGACTGCAGAATAACCTCGATACCATGAATGGCATATTCCTGAAGAGGGGCGAATATACCGATCCCCTCGACAAAAAAAAGGAATGGGACTTCACCCCACTGGCCGAGGCAGGTGATACGGTAGAAGCCGGCAGCTGGCTGGGTGAGGTTAAGGAGAACAGGATCGATCATAAGATAATGGCTCCATTCACACTTCAGGGACGGTGGATCCTTGAGTCAGTAGCCCCGGCAGGATCATATAAGATAGAAGATGAGATAGCAGTGCTGACAGACGCTGAAGGAAGAAAAAAGTCAGTGAGCATGGTGCAGAAGTGGCCTGTCAAAAGACCACTGAAATCATACAATAACAAACCCAGGCCATCAAAAATACTTGAGACGGGTATAAGGGCCATAGACACCCTCTACCCTATAACAGAGGGAGGCACAGGCTTTATACCCGGACCCTTTGGTTGTGGAAAAACAGTGCTGCAGCATGCCGTATCAAGGCAGGCTGAGGCTGACGTGGTAATAGTCGCCGCCTGCGGCGAAAGAGCCAACGAGGTGGTGGAGATATTCAAGGAATTCCCTGAGCTCGAAGATGCGCGTACAGGGGCCAAGCTTATTGAAAGGACCACCATCATCGCCAACACATCCAATATGCCGGTGGCGGCGCGTGAAGCATCCGTCTATACGGCTATGACACTGGCCGAGTACTACCGTAATATGGGACTCAAGGTGCTGATGCTTGCCGACTCCACATCACGATGGGCACAGGCCCTCAGGGAGATGTCCAACAGGATGGAAGAGCTGCCCGGTCCCGATGCCTTCCCGATGGACCTGCCGGCTATCATTTCCAACTTCTACTCAAGGGCCGGCGTGGTAGTGCTTAATAACGGTTCTTCCGGATCCATCACCTTCATAGGAACAGTATCACCGGCAGGTGGCAACCTGAAGGAGCCGGTGACAGAAGCTACAAAGAAAGCAGCCAGGTGCTTCTATGCACTGTCGCAGGAGAGAGCAGACAGCAAGCGCTACCCTGCCATTGACCCCATAGAGAGCTACTCAAAATATATGGAGTATGAAGAGCTGCAGGCTACACTGGCTGATACAATATCTGAGAACTGGACGAAGATGGTTGACAAAACCCGCGATATAATAATAAAAGGTAAAGAGGTTAATGAACAGATAAATATACTGGGTGATGACGGCGTGCCTGTTGATCATCATATATTATTCTGGAAATCAGAGCTGATAGATTTTATTATACTGCAGCAGGACGCTTTCGATGAAACAGACAGAATGACGCCTCTGGAAAGGCAGAAATATATGCTGGAGAAAGTGCTGGGACTGGTTGATACAAGATTTGAGTTCAGCAAATTTGAAGAGGTGGCCCTCTACTTCCGTAAGATGATAAATATGCTGAAGCAAATGAATTATTCAGCCTGGGAGTCGGATCAGTTCAGGGAATATGAGAAGCAGCTGGAATCAATAATTAATGAAAAGAGAATAGCATAAAGAATAGCATAATGGATAAAACAGCATTCAAAAGAATATATACTAAGATCAATAAGGTAACAAAAGCCACATGCTCGCTCAGGGCGGAGAATACCGGCTATGAGGAACTGGCCATAGTTGATGGCAGGCTGGCGCAGGTAGTGAAGATAATGGGCGATGAGGTTACACTGCAGATCTTTGCAGGAACGGAAGGCATACCCACAGATGCAGAGGTTATATTCCTCGGCAAGTCACCTTCACTTAAGTTGGGTCCGGATATTGAAGGACGCTTTCTTAATGCCTATGGCGACCCTATTGACGGCGGCCCGGAGCTGACGGGAGAAGAGATAGAGATAGGCGGTCCGTCCGTTAACCCGGTACGACGGGAGCAGCCCTCGCAGCTGATAACAACGGGTATAGCAGGCATAGACCTTAATAACACCCTGGTCACTGGTCAGAAGATACCGTTCTTTGCCGACCCTGACCAGCCCTTTAACCAGATCATGGCCATGGTGGCACTCAGGACAGATGCCGATAAGATTATCCTCGGCGGTATGGGACTCTCAAACGATGACTACCTGTTCTTTAAGAACACCTTCGAGAATGCCGGCTCCCTGGAAAGGATAATAGCCCTGGTGAATACCACGGAAGATCCCCCGGTGGAGAGACTGATGGTGCCTGATATGGCGCTGACGGCAGCAGAGCATTATGCTGCAGGAAAGAATGAGAAGGTGCTGGTGCTGCTGACCGATATGACACTGTATGCCGATGCACTGTCAATAGTGTCAAACAGGATGGACCAGATACCCTCCAAAGACAGTATGCCCGGATCGCTGTACAGCGACCTGGCCAAGATATATGAGAAAGCGGTGCAGTTCCCCGATGGAGGATCAATAACCATCATTGCCGTAACAACACTGTCCGGTGGCGACATAACACATGCCATACCCGATAATACAGGTTATATAACAGAGGGACAGCTCTTCCTGCGCCGCGATACAGACGTGGGCAAGGTGGTGATCGATCCCTTCAGGTCACTCTCAAGACTGAAGCAGCTGGTGATAGGCAAGCAGACAAGGGAAGACCATCCCCAGGTTATGAATACAGCCATACGCCTGTTCGCCGATGCAGCCAATGCACGGACAAAGCTGGAGAACGGCTTTGACCTGACAGCATATGACGAGAGGACACTGAGCTTTGCAAGCGATTACACCGAGAAGCTGCTGGCTGTTGATGTTAACCTTCATGTTGACGATATGCTGGACACCGGCTGGAAGCTGTTTGCAGATAATTTCTCGAAAAACGAGGTGGGAATAAAGGAAGACCTGGTAAATAAATACTGGCCCGCTAACGGTCAGGATGCAGATACCGGAAAAACAGAAGAAACAGAAAGATGAACCTTAAATTTCAATATAACAAGACCTCACTCCAGGCTCTTGACAAGCAGCTCAAGATGCGGCTCAAGGCTATGCCCACACTGAAGAACAAGGAGTCGGCACTCAGGATGGAGGTTAAGAAGGCAAGGAAGAAAAAGCAGGATCTTGCTGCCAGGCTTGATATGGTGATAAGCCAGCAGGAAGATAACCTGGCTATGTGGAACGAGTTTGACGAATCACTGCTTGAGGTCAGCGATGTAAAGCTAAATTACAGGAAGATAGCCGGGGTGACGATACCGGAACCCGAAGAGGTAATCTTCAGAACGGCTGAGTATGACCTGTTCCTGGAACCTAAATGGTTCCCCGACGGAATAGAATCACTCAAAGAGATGATAAAACTGGTGATAGAAAAAGAGATGGTCGAAAAACAACAGCTTATGCTTGAGTACGCGAGGAAAAAAACAACGCAGAAAGTGAACCTGTATGAGAAAGTGCAGATACCGGCTTACCAGGAGGCTATACTAAAGATCAAACGCTTCCTTGAAGATGAGGATAACCTGGCCAAGGCAGCACAGAAAATAGTTAAAACAAGACAACAAAAAACAGCAGAGGCAGAATTATGATAACACCAATGAAAAAATATTCATTCCTGGTATATCATAATGATTACCGGGAATTCCTCAGCAAGCTGGGGGAGCTGGGAGTGCTGCACGTAATAGAAAGCAAGGGTGATGACCGGGAAGAATCGCTCAGGGAATACAGGAAAGATATTGAAGTTATTGATAAGGCGCTTGGCATCCTGAATATCAGTAAAGAGAAGATCAGTAAGGGCGATACCGGCGATGCCGCTGATGCTGAGCCGGATCATGCAAAGAGCCTTATCCGTCTTATTGAAGAGACAGGCGACAATATAAGCAGGCTGGAAAAGCAGGCAGACAAAATACGCAGGGAAATAAATAAAGTCCTCCCCTGGGGTGAATATACCGGGGAAGATATAGCAAAGCTTAAAGCTACAGGATATATACCTGAGTTCTATCACTGCAAAACAAGCAAATATGATCCCCGCTGGGAAGAAGAATATAACCTTTTCCATATCACAGAACAGGATGGTAAGGTATACTTCCTGGTACTCAGTAAAGAAGATGAAAAGGTAGATATTGATGCCGACAAAGCAGACCCGGGGGAATTAGCCCCTCATGAGCTGAGAGAGGAACTACAGGCAGTGGAAAAGGAGTGCAAAGAAGAAAAGCAGAAGCTGGAGGAGCTGAAGAAAAGTGCAGTACCTGTACTGCTGAACTACCGCAGGCAGCTGGAGAATAATATCAGGTTCAGGGAAGTGTACCTTGAAACACATAAGGCATCGGATGATAAGCTTATGATACTGGAAGGATGGGTGCCGGAGGAAGCAGAAGAGAAAGTGCAGACCTTTATCAAAGATAACGATGTGGTCAGCGTGGCCAACAGCCCCTCGGAGGAAGACAGGCCGCCGGTAAAGCTTAAAAATACACGCTTTTCAAGGCTCTTTGAGCCTATCAGCGAACTTTTTGACCTTCCGGCATATAATGAGCTGGATCTGACACCTTATTTTGCACCCTTCTTTATGCTCTTCTTCGGGTTCTGCCTGGGAGATGCGGGCTACGGTGTTTTCTTTATACTCTTTGCCGGCCTCCTTAAGCTTAAAGCAGATAAGAGATTCAAACCTCTCTTATCGCTGGCCCAGTATTTTGGGGTGGCAACAATAATCTTCGGACTGCTGTCAGGCACATTCTTTGGTATCAACCTTATAGACAGCGGCTACACAATAACCGACAGCAGCATAGAGAGACTCAAAGAGGCAGACATACCCGGAAATGTTATCACCGGTGTGGAGAATATGAAAGATGTATATTATGAAAGCAGGAGTGAATTCCTGGAGGCAGCGAAGAAGAGCACCGGGCAGGAAGCAGTGAACAGCTACGAGGCAGAACTGCTGAAGCAGGCTGAGGCGGGAATACCTTTTATCCGTTCCTTCCGCCACCTGATGCAGGAGCCCCTGAGCATGTTCTACCTTGCTATAATTATAGGAGGAATGCAGATACTGTTCGGCATCTTCGTCAAGATAATGAATATCACAAGGAGGCAGGGCTTCAGATATGCCCTGTCAACCGTAGGCTGGCTGCTGCTGATAATAACACTTATAATATACTACTCAGGTTTAGTTGAAAAGGACAGCGTAAAATACCCTTTCTACGGATTGCTTACCCTGTCAGGAATACTGATATTTTTACTTAACAAGCCCGGTGTCAATATATTTTCAAGAATAGGCAGCGGTATATGGGATTCATACGGTATGGTAACCGGACTTTTCGGTGACCTCCTCTCCTATATACGCCTCTTTGCCCTGGGTATATCATCAGCCATACTGGGATTTGTCTTTAACGATATCTCCCTGCAGCTTTTAAATATACCCTATATAGGATGGCTGTTCTTCCTTATCATATTGCTGGCCGGACATTCAATAAACATTTTCCTGGCCAGCCTGGGAGGATTTATTCATCCCATGAGGCTCACCTTTGTTGAGTTTTATAAAAATGCTGATTTCAAGGGTGGCGGAAAAAAGTATAAACCATTTATTATTAATAATTAAAAACATATAACAGAAAGGAAAAAACAATATGGAAACAACAATTGCAAACGCAGGAAATATACCGGTAATACTGGCATACACAGGTCTCGCCCTGATGCTGGTACTGGCAGGCATAGGAAGCGCAATAGGGGTGTCAATGGGTGGTAATGCCTCTGTGGGAGCCCTTAAGAAAAAGCCCGATGCCTTTGGTAACTACATGTTGCTTAGCGCCCTGCCGGGCACCCAGGGACTATATGGCTTTGCCGGCTTCTTTGTCATCAACTCACAGGGAGTGATACAGGCTTCCATGTCAATGACACAGGGTGTTGCTATACTTGCGGCAGGCGTAGCCCTTGGATTTGTGGGACTCTTCTCGGCGATGAAGCAGGGTGGCGTAACAAGCAACGGCATAGCTGCCATAGGATCAGGACATGATGTATTTGGAAGCACAATGATACTGGCTGTCTTCCCTGAGCTGTATGCCATTATTGCTTTTGCTGCTACATTCCTTATCAGCACATCATTGTAAGACAGCAATAAAAGCAAGAGAGAAATATTCTTCCACAAAGGGGCTGAAGACCTGTACCCGCGGTTCAGCCCTTTATGGAAGAAGCTCTTATACCCGGTCAGGTTTTGTTATTCCAACAAAATTAGTATTTTTAAGAATGTACAGGTATAAGAATGGCCGTGTCATATTACGGCCGGTAATATTTACTGACATTGGGGCATAAATCGAACATATTATTGAAAAGGACAGTTATAATCAGCATGATAGGCTTCGGCATCTTTATTACTGCAGGCATCACACTGATATTTGTGACCAGCAGCAAAAGGGATACCGAGCATATACGCCTTGTAGAGCTAACGGGCGATGTTGAAAACCAGATACTTAAATCCAGGATACTGATAGACGATATAATACTGGGCAACGAGACAGGGCAGCTGCCGGATTTCAGGAAGTGTCTCGATTCGGTAAGGCTTAAGCTGGACTCCCTGCACCGGCTGATAACATTGAGGTACAAAAATAATCCGCGGGTGGATATTGAAACATTCAATGAGCATTATAATAATATCTTTGAAAAGCTCAACCTGATAGAGCATCAGCTCAAACCGGGTAAACTGCAGCGTGACAGTGCAAATAATGAGCTCTTTAGCTTATTCACCAATTTTAACCTTAACTATAAGCAGCTGCAGGCCATGCTCCCCAAATACCTGCTTGCAGATACTGTAAGGTATAAAAAGGAGATAATGGCCGTTATTATCATCAATTTTATCATGATATTCATGGCCGGATTTTTTATCATAAGGCTTATCAACCGGCTTATCAGGGCCGACAGGGCTTTGATACGCAACACTATTGATGTGGAAAAAAGGGAACGTGAACGCATAGCAGCCGACCTGCATGACAGCCTGGGCTCATTGCTGTCAGGACTGATAATATACCTGCAGGTGCTGGAGAAAGAGGCAAAGGATGATCCGCAACTGATGCCCAAGATAAAACACCTTAATTCGCTGGCCAATATGTCGCTGCAAAGCATTGAGGAAGTGATTAATAATCTTAACCCCGGACTCCTCTCACGGCTTGGGCTTATAAAAAGCATAGAGAAGATTACTGACAAGGTCAACAAGCTGGGCAAAACACATTTCTCAGTCAATGCGGAAAATTTCACCATCAGGCTGCAGGAAAGTACGCAGCTGCTTATCTACCGCATATGCTCAGAACTGATAAATAATGCACTTAAACATTCAGAGGCAAAGACAGCGGAATTCATCCTCTATAACCAGAAAAACTGTGTCAAGATTATTTACCGTGATAACGGTGTGGGCTTTGACCCCGGGATAATGTCTTTTGAACTGGAAAAAAGCGGATTATATAATATAATGCGCAGGGTTGAGTCGCTGGAAGGCAAATATGCAATAAACAGTGAGCCGGGCCGGGGTGTTGAGGTTAAGATAACTTTTAATGCAGAAAAGGTGATATAGGTTCTCACTTACCAGGCAGGAAAAAACACAGGATATGAAAGAAAATTTAAGTTTACTGATAGTGGATGACCACCAGATATTCAGGGACGGTCTGAAGCTGCTGCTGTCACACTTCCCATTCGTTGGTGAGGTGGAGGAGGCATCCAACGGCATTGAATTTCTGCATATGGTTAAGAAGAAAACACCTGATATAGTGCTTATGGATATCAACATGCCCGTAATGGACGGTATTGAGGCCACCGGCAAGGCGCTGGCCGAATACCCCGGGCTGAAGATCATTGTACTGACCACCTTTCATGATGAAGACTATGTAGAAAAGATGCTGATAGCAGGAGTAGAGGGATATATGCTTAAGCGGAGCAACCCTGAAGAGTTTGAGACAGCCATTATGAGAGTGCACTCGGGAGGCAACTATTTCTCCGATGAGATAGTGCGCACCGTGGCCAGGAAGCTAAGCCGCATACGCGAGGAGTCGCAGGAAAAGTTATTACGGCCTGCTTTGACCGAAAGAGAGATGGAAATACTGGGTCTGCTGTGCCAGGGCTTTAATAATGAAAAGATAAGCAAGATCATTCATGTAAGCCCAAAGACCATAGAAAAACACAAGAGCAGCCTCTTCCAGAAAACCGACACTAACAACACTGTCAACCTCATTATCTATGCCTTTAAGAACGGCCTGGTGGATGTCCCCAACCGGATATAGAGTCAGCTATTACAAGGTCCTGTTTATGCTTACTGCTTATGGTTACCGCTTGCTGTCATGCCGGTAACTTATTGAAAAGACCTGAATAAACAGACGGCTTCCCTCCGGGGTCCCGGTTGTGTATCATCAAAATAGATATTAAATTTGTTTTAAGATATTCCCGGGCAGGGCCGGCTCCAAACACAGGGGACAATAATGACTGATAAAGAGATAATACCCCGCAGTATTTCAAAGAGAAATTTCAGTGCCTTCCTCTGGCATGCAGCCTTCCTGGCTTTTGCCCAGAGCTTTATGGATGTGGATACTATTATCCCGGCCATGATAGTGGAAAGCGGGGGTAATGCTTTTCATGTAGGGCTGATGACGGCAATAATGCTGGGCGGATCAAGCTTCTCACAGATCATTTTTGCCCCTTATATAAGTAATCGTCCCTATAAGAGAAAATTCTTGCTGAGCGGCATAAATGCACGTATAGCATCTCTTATTGCCCTGGGCATATTACTGTATTTCATGCGCGGCAGGGAATCAGGAGCAGTACTTTTGATCATCTTTTTACTGATAACAATATTTTCACTGGGCGGCGCCTTTGCCAATATAGCTTACATAGATATAATGGGAAAGGCAATAAACCCGCGCCTGCGCAAAAAATTCTTCAGCTCCAGGCAGATAATTAATGGAATAACCGTTCTTATATCAGCCTACCTGGCGAAGGAGCTTATTACCGCAAGAGATTACCCTGAGAACTATGCCTGGTCTTTCTTTATCGGAGGAATGCTGCTGCTTGTGGCATCACTGGGCTTCTGGCGCCTGAAAGAGACACTGTCGTCACAGATGACCATAAGCAATATAAAAGAGTATTTCAGAACCCTCAAAACAGAGCTGAAAGAAAACAGGAGATTGGTCTATTTTCTTGGTTTCATTAATACCCAGGGTGTGGTGCTTGCTTTTCTTCCTTTCGTTATGTTATACGCCAAAGAATCATTTAATTCAGAAAGCAAGGATACAGGCATATTCCTGCTGAGTAAGACGATAGGCCTGGTACTTGTCAGCATACTGGTTTTTATCTACTCAGGTAGAATAAAATACAGTTTACTGCTCTATGTTAATATATTCCTGTCAGTTATGCTGTCAGTGCTGGCCCTCAGTGTTGATAACCTGGAGGCCATGCGTTATATCTTTATCCTTGGCGGGATAGCCTTCTCACTATATAAGATAAGCATGAACGGCGTGTTGCTTGAGGTGTCAGGAAACCAAAACAGGGCACTCTATGCCGGTTTTGCAGGTGCGGGTAATATATTGCCTGCTGTTTTCCCCCTGCTTGGTGGCTGGATCATAGATAACTGGGGATTCAATGTATTCTGCTATATATTCATAGCCATAATAAGCCTTTCACTCTTCTTTGTTTACAGGATGAGATGTACTAATTAGTAAGATACGGCTTATTTTCTTTCAGTGTCTTTTCAAAGTATCCTCTTCGACCCGGACCAGGCTGATCTTTTCTGTGGATGAAGAGATAACAGAGAATTGAATAAGCGATAAACGCCCATGATCAGGTTATTTGTGCAAATTTTCCTAAATTTGGGATAGCTGGAGTCAGGCAGAACACTGAGCCAGACCAGGCTACCCGCTGATTAAAATTCTGTTCTATGAAAAAACCACAGTGCCATCGTATCATTAACGCGACAAAAAAGATATTAATAGCGGCAGCCCTCTTATTAATGACATCCTGTTACTCCGAATATCTTCATATGAATTATAGCCAGCATCACGGAGCTACCTGGAATAATGATCATACAAGCGTGGCATTTATTATTTCCTCAACTGCATACAGGCCTGCAAAGGGTATAGCCGCTTTTCCTGATGGCGGGATACCGGAATATCTTATGGAAGAGGTCGGGCTTTATGTTTATAAGCCGGATAGACAGGATCTGTATAAAGTGACAGACTTCAATAATCTGGCAGGTTTTATCGGTACCCACCGGTCTTCATGGAATACCAGGCTTGCTTATACCGATTCCCTGGTTTACGTCAGTGCCCAACCGGCATCAGACTGGTCCTTTTACCTGGAATCCATTGCAAAAACAGAAGAAGACTCAACGCTTATATATGATCTGAAAGATAAGTATTCAGACCCGTTTGTTTACAACATAAATACCGGTCAAAAACGTGCAGTGGAATCATCAGTCTTTACAACCCTATATAATAAAGACAGGAAAGCGGATTTTATGAATGTGCATGATATGATATCAGGGATACCTTTATCTGAACTGGGACTGCATATAAAAAGCATCTATCCCAAATCCGACAGGGAGTATATAGAGGAAACCATTTATTTAAAAAACACCTCCCCTGTTTCAAGGAGGGCAGTTATTGAACAGATAATCTCACAACTAAGTGAAAAAGAGATCAGGGGCCTCCTGGATAAAATGGATAAGTACAAAAACAAACTCGAGGGTCCGGAAAAACAGGAATATGAAAGAATTTCAAAGGCTGTTTACGAAGAGATCATGGCCTTGCTACCTCCTGCCTTCGATTAATTATCATAATTTTATATTCTGTTTAGTATTAATAAGCGACTATCATGAAAATATCAATTCTGACAGATAACGCCCCCGGCACATATACTGCAGCCGAACATGGACTCTCCTACCTTATTGAGTATGACGACAGGCGTATTCTCTTCGACACAGGCCAGTCTGATCTTTTTCTGAAAAATGCAGAAATAATGAATATTGATATGGATAGTGTCGATACCATTATCCTGAGCCATGGCCATTATGACCATGGTAACGGCCTTAAATACCTCAGTGGAGGCACCCTTATCTGCCATCCCGCTTGCTTTGGCAAAAAATATGGCAGGGGCGGTAAAAAATATATCGGGCTGTATGGCGACAGGAATGAGCTGGAAGGTAAATTTGAACTTATAAGCTCTGCAGAACCATACAGGATAACAGAAAACATAGTCTTCCTGGGGGAGATACCACGCGTAACAGCTTATGAATCAAAAGAGACATCCTTTACTTTTGAAGATGGCAGTTCCGATTACATAATGGACGACAGTGCTGTTGCGCTAATCCACAAACAGGGCCTGTTTGTGGTAACGGGTTGCGGTCATGCCGGAGTGGTTAACACCCTGGAGCATGCTGCTGAAGTCACAGGAGAAAAACGGATCTATGGCATAATGGGAGGCTTCCACCTCAAGGATAATAATTCACAGACAAAGCAAACGATAAAATACCTTCAGCAGAAAGAAGTAAAACAGGTATATCCCTCACACTGCACAGCACTCCCGGCAATGGCAGCCTTTTACGAAGCTTTTGGCATGAGACAGCTTAAGACAGGAGAAACAATCAGGCTTTAAAAAACCTGGCAGGTGCAGGTACCTGCAGTCTGAGCTGCTATTTCCTGAATATTCTGCGGATAAGTGAGCGCAGACCGGTACTCTTTTCCTCAGCGCTGAGGCTGTCCTTTTTCTCCCCGCTTTCACTGAACAGCCTTTCAAAAAATCCTCCCACCCCCTTGCGGTGCCAGGGATTACAATCAAGGAAGTCGTAATTATGCTCTGGCAGGTCGAAGGGCACAAGATATTCACTGCTTAATTGCCTGTCTCTTTCCAAATAGCTTATCACCCCGGCCGTAAGCGGCATGGCCAGTGCCGACCCTGAGCCGTTAGCGCTGCGGAAATGCACCTCCGGCATGGTTGCTCCAACCCATGTACCTGCAACTATATTGGGTGTGTAGGCCACAAACCATGCATCGGAATAATCGCCCGCGGTACCTGTCTTGCCGGCTATTTCTGCCTTCACTCCATAGCGTGACCTCAGGCCGGTGGCTGTCCCCTGCTCCACCACCTGCTGCAGCATGGCTGTGAGCTGATCTGTGGTTTCCCTGTCAAAAACCTCGCGCGGACGATAATTTTTGCGACTATAAATAATATTGCCGGCCGGATCACTTATCCGCTTGATCATCATCGGCTCATGCATCCTGCCACTGTTGGCTATGGTCCCGTAAGCCCTGACCATCTCGTATAGCGACAGGTCGATGCTGCCCAGGGCTGCTGATGGCTCGTCATTGCCCGGCAAGGGCATACCGAGCCTCTTACATGTGCTTACCAGCTTGCTTCCACCGGTCATGAACCATAGGTTAACTGTAGGCAGGTTGAGCGAATGTGCCAGGGCATACCACATAGCCACGGTGCTGTCTGCTGTCGAGTGCCTGTCTGCATTTTGCGGGTGCCAGTCCTCATAATCGGGGTAATCCCTTTCCTCGTTCTCCAGGTAGGTACATGGTTCTGCTCCCTCCTCCAGGGCGGTGGCATAGAGGAATGGCTTGAAGGCTGATGCTGACTGCCGGTGCGACAGCACCATATCGAAGGGCAGCAGCCTGTAGTTATTACCCCCTATCCATGTGAGCACCGAGCCGTCACGGGGATCGGTCACGAGCACAGCTGCATTGAGCATGCGATAGTAATGCCAGAGACTGTCTATACGGCTAAGGGTGCGCATTACTATACTACCATGGTCGTATACCTGCACCCTGCTTATCAGGGTATCGGTACCATTCATTACTGATCGCTGTTGCTCATACCATCGTTCTTTGTTACCAGACTGTTCCATCTCGCTGTCAAGCAGCTTCTGCATAGCTGCCAGGTGTCGCTCTGCAGTACTTATTGCCGCCTGCTGCATGCCCATATTGAGGGTGGTATGTATCCTCAAGCCATCTTTTTCGAGGTCATAACTGCTACCATTCTCAGCTTCTGTTTCATCAAGTATATCTTCCACCCTTTGCCTGACCCTGTAAACGAAATATCCTGCCGGAGAATTTTTATTAAGGTTGTTATAGTCGGTGCCAAGCGGTCTATCCTGAGCCGTCCCGGCCTCTTCCGCGCTTATATACCCTGCACCTTCCATCAGGGAAAGGACGGTATTACGCCTGGCCTTTGATGCCTCCGGGTTCATCTGCGGGTTATAGAGGGTATTGGCCTTCAGCATGCCCACCAGAACGGCCGATTCGTGCAGATGCAGCTTACGCACCGGCTTATTGAAATACCTGTGTGCGGCCGATTCGACACCGTATACATCCTCGCCGAAAGGCACCGAGTTAAGGTAGAGCAGCAGTATCTCATCCTTGGTATACACCTCTTCTATTCTCGCCGCTATAATTACCTCCTTCATCTTGTTAATTGCCAGACCCAACACTGCATACTTTTTCCTGCCATACATATTCTTGACCAGCTGCTGGGTGATGGTACTTCCTCCCCCGCTGCTCCTGTCGCCCAGCAGAATAGTCTTGATAAAAACACGGAGGTAGCTCCTTGTGTCATAGCCCCGGTGGTCATAAAAGCGCCTGTCCTCGGTGGCTATCAGTGCTTCCCTGAGGTGAACGGGCATATCATCCCAGCTAATATTGGTACGGTTCTCGGCAAAGTATTTGCCTATCAGCTTATTATCGGACGAGTAGACGAGGGAGGCCTCCTCGTGGCCAAGCTGTTCCAGCTCGCTTTTATCGGGCAGCCTGCCGAATACATTACCGAAGACCATCAGTACCAGCATACCTGTCAGCACTAATAAAAGAGCAAGAACAGAGCCAATAATGCTAAATACCAGCTTCCTCGTTTTTTTGGCTTTTTTATTTTTCCGTCTCTTTGTGCCCATCATTCTTTTTATACAGCTAACATCCGGATATAAGAGTGCAAAGATAGTTATTGGGAATAAAACTAATAATGCTGCTTCTTATTGTTTATAGTTTATATGCAATAGATTGGTATAGAGTATCACATCTTTGCACCGATGGTGAGTAGTCCTAATAATAAAATTATGATTATTTATTTTAGTATCTGGCCTGAGATCACTAAAAAAATATAATAATGTCCATTAAAATGGGCATTTTATACTATATTTGTTCATTATATTATACATTATGGCTAAAAGAAAACACATATTATTACCAAAATCAAGACGAATACTTTCAGAGGTAGGTGAAAATATAAGGCTGGCAAGATTAAGGAGGAAGTTAAGCACCGCGCAGATTGCTGAGAGGGCAAATATCAGCAGAACGACTTTATACGCTATAGAAAAAGGAATGCCGAATGTAAGTATTGGATACTATTTCTCTGTATTAATAGTGCTGGGATTGGAAAAAGACTTTTTGTTAATCGCCAGGGACGATGAACTGGGTAGAAAAATACAGGATGCCGAATTAAAGACAGCCAACCGGGCTCCGAAAAGGAAAAAAGATGAATAAGCGAACAATATATGTGTATGCCGACAGACAGGAGACAGGAGCCCCTGTTTTGATCGGTCTTTTATATTCTGAAAGATTACGGGGAAAGGAAGTGTTTAACTTTGAATACACTTATGAATGGTTAAAATCAGATAATGCCTTCTTATTTGATCCCGATTTACAATTATATTCAGGATTACATTATTTGAGTGACGAGAAAAAAGCAAACTTTGGAATATTTATGGATTCGTCACCTGATCGCTGGGGAAGATTATTAATGAAAAGAAGAGAAGCTGCGCTGGCCAGAAAAGAAAAGAGGCCGGAAAAAACACTATTTGAAACAGATTATTTGCTTGGCGTTCATGACATACACAGGATGGGAGCCCTGAGGTTTAAACTTGACAATAAGGGACCTTTTTTAAACAACAATAATAAATTTGCCAGCCCTCCCTGGAGTTCTCTGAAGGAACTGGAGCAAATTAGCTTAAAACTGGAAGAAGATGACGTAGTTGATGATCCTGAATATTTTAAATGGTTAAGTATATTAATGGCTCCTGGTTCGTCATTGGGAGGTGCAAGGCCAAAAGCAAGTATTGTTGATCAGTATAGTAATTTATGGTTGGCTAAGTTTCCGAGCCTGAGCGATAATACAAACACCGGTGGGTGGGAAATGCTTACTTATGAGCTTGCTGTAGGAGCCGGTATTAAAATGGCCGAGTCAAGAGTACAGAAATTTTCGTCTGATCATTATACTTTCCTTACAAAACGGTTTGACAGAGCCGGCAAAAATATAAGAATTCATTTTGCCAGTGCCATGACCATGCTGGGTTACAAGGATGGAGAAGATTTTAGTCATGGTGCCAGCTATCTTGAAATTCTGGAATTCATCAGCAATAATGGAGCAAACGTAAATGAAGATCTGGAGGAATTATGGAGGAGAATTGTTTTTAATATTTGTGTTTCAAATACAGATGACCATTTAAGAAATCATGGTTTCATCTTAACAGAAAAGGGTTGGGTTTTATCTCCTGCATTTGATATAAATCCGGAAGAGACAGGTACGGGTCTTAAGCTGAACATAAATGAGAATGATAATTCACTTAGCCTGGATCTTGCCATGGATGTATGTGAATATTTCAGGTTGACAAAAGGAATGGCAGAAAAAATAATGAAAAAGGTAAAAAGGTCAGTTCAGGATTGGAGAACCATTGCATCAAAATATGCAATTTCAAAAGCGGAGCAGGACATAAAAGCCACTGCATTCAATAATTAAGATTATGAAGAGCTGGACCACAAAAGAAGGAACGGAAATATACAGGATACTGAGCCTGCCAGCTAATGTATACCTTGTCAGGAATGAAGGCCGGCAGTTTCTGGTTGACACCTCAACGAAATTATTTTACAGTACTCTCAGAAAGCGCCTGGATAAATTTTCATTCGGGAGCGGCGAATCAGACTGTCTGGTACTGACCCATACACACTATGATCATTGTCAGAATGCCGCTGCTGTTAAGGAAGAGACCGCTTGCAGGATCATTGTCAGCAAGGAAGCAAAGAAATTAATAAGTGATGGATTTACTGACCCGCCCGAAGGCACAATGCTGTTGACCAGGTTGTTAATTGACCTGGCCAAAAAAAGAGGCAATAAAGATTTTCATTACAGGCCTTTCAAAGCAGATGATACGGTCACAAAAGAATACCATCTCTTCGACAATGATAATATTAAAATCATTCCCACTCCCGGTCACAGCGCAGACTCGATGAGTATTATTTTAGACAACGAGATAGCTCTAGTCGGTGATGCTATGTTTGGCATATTCATGAGATCAATCTACCCGCCATTCTGTGATGATACAGCTGAGATGTTGAAAAGCTGGGATAAGCTTATCGACTCGGGATGCACACTTTTCCTACCGGGACACGGCACACCCATAACCTTTCCCCGCCTCCTGTCCCAATACCAGAAACACAACAGATGATCCCTTTATGCAGGAATACAGATGATCCCTTTATGCAGGAATCAGGTCGCAAAAGCTGATCTCATACTGTAGCCAATGGAAAGAAAATTTTTATTATATTTATATAAATTCCATTATGAGATGAAAAGGTTTAAGAGAGTATTATATATTTTTTCCATAACATTAATAGTGGCTGCATTATTCCTGGTTGATTATTCAGCATTATTCATCAGGCATAACCTGGCACCTCTCCTGATAATTATAACCGCAGCAATGAATATTTTATTGCTCTCTATGCATAAGGATTCCTGACCACATTCAAAACACCCACCTAACATCTCTTCAAAAAATTGGTATTTATCAGGTAATTCTATAACTTGCATATTGCAATACAATAAATGTAAAACATGGGAGAGGAACAAAATCGGGACTACTAATCTAATAAACTGTTAATGTGCGCAATAACTCAATATAGCATTCTCCACTTAAATAAAAGTTTGATTTTTTCTTGCAATTAATTAACCTATAGCTTAATTTTGAAGCGTAATGCAATAAAAATAAGATCGTCATGTGATAACAGGATTCAACTTTACGTGGACAAAGAAAATGCTGAAAGTATCTTTAATTATGTCGCACAAGATGAAAGACATCGCAAAAAATTTAAGTTCATTTGCGATATAATACTTGAAGGATTAAGAAACCCCAATGTTTATGGAAAAGCACAAATTGATAAGAAAAGTGCAAATATTACTGCCATGAAATTCTTTAAAGGCCAGGAGAATGACCGTATTTATTGTAAAGAGATTAAGAAAGAAGAAAATGTAAATATAATAATTGCATGTGAGCTTCTGGAAAAAAAGAAAACCACAAAATTCAAACACAGAGAAAAAACTATTATCAAAAAGGTTTCCGGTTATGAATATGAAATTTGATAAAAACAATATAGAAAACAGCTTTGCCCGATTATTTCAGGATAAAACCCCTGAAGATAAAATCAGGAGGAAAGCATATCTTCTAATGGCAAGGTTCCTTTCTGAGGTGGAGGCAGTAAGAATTGAAAGGAACTTAAAAAAGAAAGATATAGCAAGAATGCTTGGAGTCTCCGCCAGTTATCTTTCGCAGCTTTATAATGGGGATAAGCTCTTAAATCTTGAAACTCTTGCCAGACTCCAGGAAGCACTGGATATAAGATTTGATATAAAAGCCGTATCTCAGACAGCTCCCCTTGTATTGGAAAAGGATAAACTAAAATTCATTCAAAAATTCTATTGTAGGGAGGCTATGGGATTCTGGACTTACATGCAATATAAACAAAGAATAACAGAACCCGTTTATAACCAAATAAACACAAACAAGACCACAGACCCACATATAGAAGTAGCATAATATGAAAATTCCCAAATCAGATCTGGAATTGATTGATTTTATTATCATCAATTCGGACTATACCTTTAAGCAACCACACGAGAAGGAGAACACTAACATAAGGAATTTATTTGCAGAATATGACATTGAAATTGATTTCGGTGACACAGAACCCGCTGAAGAAGAGGACAATATATTCAACGTTTACATCAAAGTGGAAATAAACAGATGCGAAAAGCCACTTCCAGGTTATTCAATTTTCTGTGAAGGGGTAGGCTTATTCAAAATTCCGAACCTTAAGAGACTCGATGAACAAACTGCAAATAACCTGCTTAAGATTTCTCCCTTAAGTATCATAATAAATAACATGCGCAGTTATATTATGAACATCACAAACTATTATCCTTTTGGTAAATATGTATTGCCATCAATTGATCTTAAAAGTGTAATAAATTCAAAAATAAAACAGCAAGAAAACAGTTAGCGTAATTTAAAATCAAATGTGTGTTAACTCCACCCAATGGAAATAAAGAAAATCCATTTTATGCAAAAAAGACAGCCTGCTGTCTGAGTGCATAAGAACACCTGATCGCGGCAACTAGTACATAATCAATTTTTTACCACCCTGCTTCGTATAAACTTGTATAATTCTCCGAATACAAATACCAGTGATGATAACAGGGTGATCACGGGTATATCGGTCCATGGCAGGTCGCGGAATTTAAATATCTCCTGCATAAAGGGCAGTTTAATGGCTGCCAGCTGTAATACAATTGAAACAAAGAATGCGAGGATAAGCCATTTATTTTTGAAGAAGCCTATAGTGGCATTAACAAGGATAACGCCTATGATAACCCAGAAATCAATGGAATGACCGGCAAAATATGAGATCAGGGCAGCGGCAAGCAGTACATAGACCAAAAAATCCTTGAATTGTTTGATAATAAGAGACAGAATACTCGTCTTTCCCTTTTCCTCCAGCTTATTCTCCCCGAATTCCTGCAACCTCTTTTGTCTTTCATCATGATCCAGGCCGTTCTTGTCGCTCTTCAAACGGTTAATAGCATCATCGGCATATATGCTGTGATAAGGGAAGTTCTGATTTATATCCATCTCAAAGGTTTAAAATATTATTAATTTATTTTAAAAAATACCTGCTTATCCATATGCGGTATCCCTTATTACAGTTATTATTCCATTTATCCCTGCATGGTATATATGACTGATTTACTGAATTTTCCAATATTGTTAAAATTTATTATATGAGTAAAATGTTAGAATAAATGTGTATTTATTCCACAAAAACGGTGAATATGAAAAATCCGGCGCAGGCCCTCAAAAACCATGAATATACATTGCAGCATTTATCTGACGGTGACCGGAAGCCGGCAGGCTGTTAACATCGGCCGGTGTAATTGTGGATTATTACCACGAATGGGGTCTGTTTCATCACAATAGCCCAAAGCCCAAAATCAAAAACAAAAACCTATATAACTGTATTACTGAATATTGCATACAGGCAGGAAATATGGCACGGGATTTTCATACTTGATAATCAGTATTATAAATATTAATATATAATAAGAATAATTATTAAACGCAAAAAAGATCACTATGAAAGATTTACATGAACCACAAGAATCATTACCTGAAAAGACACTTGATTATGCCAGGGCGCTTCACTCCTTAATTGAAGAACTGGAAGCAATTGACTGGTATCAGCAACGTGTTGATGCAACATCGGACAAGCAGCTTAAAAAAGTTCTGGAACATAACCGGGATGAAGAGATGGAACATGCATGCATGGCCCTGGAATGGATAAGGAGAACAGTTGATGGATGGGATGATATGCTGAAGACTTATCTCTTCACGGAAAAAGACATTACAAAAATTGGACACTAATCTTGAACACTAAAATTGGACACTAAAAAAACGATGGATATGAATATTTTAAAGAAAAACATGGCTCCGATTACTGATCGAGGCCTGGAAAGAGATTAATGAACAGGCCGGAAGAATATTTAAATTATACTTAAGCGGAAGGCAGTTTTTGGATATTGACGGCCCAAACGGACTGGAGATGGGCGCGGTATCAACCGGGCACCTTATCATGCCCGCGAACGCGAAAAAGGAAGGTGTAAATTACGGCATAAGGGAGGTGATGCCCCTTATTGAGATAAGGAAACCCTTTGAGCTCGATATCATGGCAATGGATGACATAAACAGGGGATCTCTGGATGCCGACCTTGAACCACTGGAGGAGGCAGCCAAAGAAATAGCCCTGTTCGAAGAGAAAGTGATATATGAAGGGTTCACTGCGGCAAAAATCAAAGGACTGGATAAGAGTGCCTCTGAGAAAGCAACAGTATTGCCTGATGATCCGGTTGAATTCCTGGCTGTGATCAGTGAACAGAAAAGAAAACTCATGAAAGAAGGGGTGGAAGGACCCTACAGCCTGGTACTGAGTGAAGATAAAATGAAGGTGCTTAACAGCATTTCAAAAGGCTACCCGGTAGATAAACAGCTGAGGAAGATGATCAGCGGCAAAATAATACCCCAGTTTGCAAACAATAAGTCCTACTTGCTCTCAGAGCGCGGAGGCGATTATGAACTGGTACTCGGTCAAGATATGTCAATAGGATATAATGCACACGATACAAAGAAGGTGAAGCTGTATTTCACTGAATCCTTTACCTTCAGGGTTATGAGCCCTGAGGCAATAAAAGTGTTTACAGGAAGCTAGGTTTTTTTAATGAGTTGCTTTGCCGGTTTGTTCTGTTGTATTCTTATACCCTGACAATACCGGCAAAGTTTTATTATAAGGAAACATAACAGACAAAACAGTTGTTTTATATATGCTCATTCAAATTCCAGTAATATGAAAACAATAACAACAGAAGAACTAAAAGAAAAACTCGATAATGATGAAGTTATACTGATCGATGTGTTATCAGAGAAAAGCTACGAGACATCACATATCAGGGGAGCGCTTAATATCCCCCTTAAGCTTATCGGGTTCAGGGCAAAAGAGAAGTACGACAAAGGGCGACAAGATAGTGGTGTACTGCTCCGGTCCCGACTGTCAGGCCAGTCATTCGGCTGCAGAGAAGCTGGAAGCCCTGGGCTTCACTAATGTTTATCGCTATAAAGGAGGAAAAAAAGAATGGGAAGAGTCCGGTTACCCTATGGAATAATAGGCAGAACCCGTTATCTCTTTCTTTAATAATAAAAATATACCATGGCCGAAAACAATAAAACACACGAGTTTGAGAATAAGGAGTGGCTTGATTCACTGGAGTATATCATTAAACATGAGAGTCCCGGTCGCGCCAGGGAAGTACTGCAGCTCCTGGTTGACGAAGCCAATAAAAAAGGCATCAGCCTGCCCTGCCAGTTCAACACTCCGTATATCAACACCATAGCTGCCGATAAGGAAGATCCTTATCCCGGTAACAGGGAGATAGAAAGGAAGATCAAAAGCCTTATACGCTGGAATGCCATGGCTATGGTAGTCCAGGCAAACAGGAAAAAAGAAGGGATAGGTGGCCATATCTCCACTTATGCCTCGGCAGCAACACTCTATGAAGTGGGCTTTAACCATTTCTTCAGGGGTGGCGATAATGACTCGCCTCAGGATATTGTTTATTACCAGGGCCATGCCTCCCCTGGCATGTATGCCAGGTCGTTCCTGGAGGGACGCTTTGATGAAAAGATGCTGGAAAATTTCAGGAGGGAATTAGGCCCGGAAGGTGGACTCCCGTCCTATCCCCATCCGCGACTCATGAAAGAATACTGGCAGTTTCCCACAGTGTCAATGGGCCTCGCTCCTATTATGTCTATCTACCAGGCACGGTTCAATAAGTACCTGCAGGATAAGGGTCTTATTGAGTCATCACAACAGAAAGTATGGGCTTTCCTGGGCGATGGGGAGATGGATGAACCGGAATCCATGGGAGCGCTTACACTCGCTGCCCGTGAAGAACTTGATAACCTGATCTTTGTTATCAACTGTAACCTGCAGCGTCTCGACGGACCGGTGAGGGGTAACGGCTCGATAATACAGGAGCTGGAGGCCGCCTTTAAAGGGGCCGGATGGGATGTGATAAAGGTTATCCTCGGCGAGAACTGGGATCCCCTGCTTGAGAAAGATGAGAAAGGACTGCTGAAAGAGCGGTTGTTAGAGGTGGTTGACGGCAAGCGTCAGAAATATTCGGCCTCCAAAGGTGATTTTATACGTAAGGACTTCTTCGGGAAAAGTGAAGAACTAAAGTCGATGGTGGACCATCTCAGTGATGATGAGATAACAAAGCTGCGCCGGGGCGGACATGATCCGCTGAAAGTATATAACGCCTATAAAAGAGCACAGAAGGCCGATAAAAAGCCTACCGTAATACTGTCACAGACTATTAAAGGATACGGACTGGGTGAAGCAGGTGAAGGAAGAAACATCACTCATCAACAAAAGAAACTAAATGAAGAGGAGCTTATATATTTCCGCGACCGCTTTGATATACCGGTATCCGATGAAGATATCAAAAAAGCACCCTTCTACAGGCCGGACGATGACAGCGAAGAGATCAAGTATATGCTGGAGCGCAGGAAAAAGCTGGGGGGACTGATACCCGCCCGCAATACCAGGTGTGCCCCCTTTGAAATGCCTGATGATAAAGTATTCAAAGAATATACGCAAGGCTCGGGCAAACGTGAGGTGGCCACAACAATGGCGGCCGTACAACTGATATCAGACCTGCTCAAAGATAAAAATACCGCTGACCTTATCGTGCCTATCGTTCCCGATGAATCGCGCACCTTCGGTCTCGATGCCCTGTTCAGGCAATCAGGTATATATTCGCATAAAGGACAGCTCTATGAACCTGTTGACAGGGAGAGCCTGATGTATTATAAAGAAGCCAAAAACGGGTCTATCCTGGAAGAAGGGATAACAGAAGCAGGATCAATGTCCTCCTTCATAGCTGCCGGTACGGCATATGCCACACACAGAATAAATACCATACCCTTTTTCATATTCTACTCAATGTTCGGGTTCCAGAGAATAGGCGACCTGGTATGGGCCGCAGCAGATGCACGTGCCAGGGGCTTTATGCTTGGCGGAACAGCCGGACGCACCACCCTTGCCGGCGAGGGACTGCAGCACCAGGACGGACAAAGCCACCTGCTGGCCCTGCCCGTACCTTCAGTGAGAGCATACGATCCGGCCTTTGCATATGAGCTGGCGGTGATAGTAAAGGAAGGGATGAGGAGAATGTATGTCAATTGTGAAGACCTGATATACTATATCACCATAATGAACGAAAAATACAAGATGCCGGCAATGCCTTCAAGGAAAGATATCGAAGAGGGCATACTGAGCGGCATGTATAAATATAAGTCTTCACGTAATAATGAACATAATGTTAACCTGCTGGGCAGCGGAACCATATTAAATGAAGTGATAAAAGCATCGGCCATCTTAAAGGACGATTATGATATCAGGTCCAATGTTTACAGTGTTACCAGCTATAAGTGCCTGTATGATGATGCTGTCGAAACCGAAAGGCAAAACCGCCTGTCAGGCAAGAGGAATAAAAATAATTATATCCGTAAGACCATCGGGACGGATGAAGGGCATATTCGTGGCGGCCAGCGACTATATGAAAGCCTTACCCTTAACAGTGTCAAAATGGTTCCCCGGACCGTTCACGGCACTTGGTACCGACGGCTTCGGAAAAAGTGACCACCGCGATGAGCTGAGAGAGCATTTTGAAGTTAATGCAGAGCATATAGTATGGGCCACACTGCTGAGCCTGTATGAGGAAGGAAAAATAAAACAGGCAGTGCTCAAAAAGGCTAAAAAGAATCTTTCCATCGATGAACATAAAGCATCACCAACAGAAATATAGATAGCGGATTTGAATGGATAAATAATTATAAGCACCCGGAATAATGAAATGAACATGATTTTTACTAATCATAAAATCTTAAACGAATGAAAAAAGAAGTTAAAATACCGGATATAGCTGAAAATGTGGAATCCGGACTGGTAGCCGGAATACTCGTTAAGGAAGGCGATAAGGTTGAAGAGGATCAGCCACTGGTGGAAATAGAAACAGATAAGGCTGCCACCGATATTCCCTCACCCTACAGCGGTACTGTAGTTGAGATTAAGATAAAGGAAGGTGATGAAGTAAAAGTCAATCAGGTCATTATGATTATTGATGCCCCGGAAGAGGGAGAGAAAGAAGAAAAAGAAGAGGTGAAAGAGGAGAAGGAAGAGACCCAAAAGGAGCCCAAAGAGCACTCCGAAGAGGAAGAGTCCAAAGAGGAGACCAAAGAAGAGCCTAAAGAAGAGGAATCCAAAGAGGAACCCAAAGAAGAAGAGAAAGAAGAAGAGAAAGAAGAAGAGGAAGAGGCCGGCGGGAAGAAACTTTCTGATATAGCTGCATCACCGTCGGTACGTAGACTGGCACGTGAGATGAACGTGGACATAAGAAAGGTTAAGGGAACCGGTCCAGGTAACCGGCTGACAACTGATGATATTAAAGGAGCCGGCGAAAAAGAGGGAGATGAAACAGCGGAAAAACCAGAAGCACAGTCCGACTTCTCACAATGGGGTGCCGTCACAGAGGAGAAGATGAGCAATACACGGAAAACAACGGCAAAGAATGTAAGCAATGCATGGAGAACAATACCTCATGTAACCCAGTTTGATGAAGCAGATATGACAGAGCTGGATAAATTTATGGAAGAGATAAAGGAAAAGATCAGTAAGAAAGGAGCTAAGCTCACAGTTACCGCCGTCCTGCTGAAGATCATAACCCTTGCTCTCCAGAAATTTCCACAGTTCAATGCAAGTCTTGATATGGATGCCGGCAAAATCATCTACAAGCATTACCTTAATATCGGTGTGGCCGTTGATACCTCGAGGGGACTGCTGGTGCCTGTTATAAAGGATGCTGACAAAAAATCCCTCGCAGAAATATCAGTGGAGCTGGCAGAGCTGGCACAAAAGGTGCGTGATAAGAAGGTATCCCTTGATGAGCTGCAGGGTGGCACCTTCACTATCTCCAACCTGGGCGGTATTGGCGGAACAGCCTTCACTCCTATCGTATACTCCCCCCAGGTGGCTATCCTGGGAGTATCAAAGGCAGCCTACAAAAAGATATATGTAAAAGGGAAGTTTAAAAAGCGGCTGGTGATACCCTTATCCCTTTCCTATGACCACCGGGTTATTGACGGCGCTGACGGAGCACGCTTCCTGCGATGGATATGTGATGTTATCGAGAATCCTTACGCTGTAATACTGTAAAGAACAGATACTGTTATGAATGAAACTAAAACACATGAACTCGTAATCATAGGTGCCGGTCCCGGAGGCTACCGGGCAGCATTTATGGCATCCGACCTGGGACTGGACGTCACACTGATAGACCCGGAGGCAAATCCGGGAGGGATATGCCTGTACAGGGGATGCATCCCCACCAAAACATTACTGCAGCTGGTAAAGACCAAAAATGAAGCTGCGAAGTCAGGCGATAAGGGAATAAAATTTTCATCCCCTGAAATTGATATCGATAAGATACGCGAATGGAAAGACAGCGTTGTCAGTAAGCTTACCGGCGGACTGGGCCAGCTGGTCAAAAGCAGGAAGATTAATTATATAAGAGCCTATGCTAAATTCACGGACGCAAACAGCCTTGAGCTTAAGAAAGAAAACGGGGATAAGGAAAAGATAAGATTCAAGAATGCCATCATAGCCACCGGTGTTATTTCCAGGCCATTGCCGGGTATAGATAATGACATGCCCGGGATAATGAATTCCACAGTCGCGCTTGAGCTGGAAGATATACCGGCAAAGCTGCTGGTGATCGGAGGCGGTTATATCGGGATGGAGGTAGGCACTGCTTACCAGTCGTTCGGGAGCGAAGTGACTGTTACGGAATTAACCGGCAATATAATGCCGGGGATGGATGAAGACCTGCTGAGAGAATACAAAAAGGCAGGCAGTAAAATATTCAAAGATATATACCTGGAGACTAAGGTGGATAGCATAAAAAAGAAAGGTAAAAAACTGGAAGTGCAATTTAAGAGCAGGGAAAAAGGATCCTTCACCGGCACCTTCGATAAAGTACTGGCAGCCATTGGCCAGGTGCCCCGTACCGATCACCTTGGACTGGATAAGGCAGGCGTCAAAACCAATTCTGATGGATTTATACAGGTAGATAAAACACATCAGACCAGTATAAAAAATATTTATGCCATAGGAGATATATCCGGTCCTCCCCTGCTGGCCCATAAAGCCAGCTATGAAGGTATGATAGCAGCAGAGGTAATTGCCGGCAAAAATGTTGTGAACGATGCCCGCGCAATGCCTATGATAGTCTATACGGAGCCTGAGATAGGCACCTGTGGCTTAAATGAGATAACAGCTGAAAAACAGGGCATAGCATACAAAATAGCTAAATTCCCCTGGCAGGCTTCAGGCAGGGCCATGTCAATGGGTGAAGATCACGGGTTCACCAAGTTACTCGTTGACCCTGAAACAGAAATTATACTGGGGGCAGGGATAGCAGGTAAAAACGCCGGCGACATTATACCTGAAATTGCACTGGCAATAGAGATGGGCGCCACGGCAAAAGACCTGGCACTAACCATACACCCCCATCCCACCTTATCCGAAACCCTGATGGAA
>JAXHLX010000034.1:0-30504 GCA_034521735.1 Bacteroidales bacterium | reverse complement strand
CAAGGGACAGTGGTGTTAAACCATTTTTTGTTTTTGCATTTACATTTGCCCCGTTTTTAACAAGAAATTGTACCAGGTTTTCAATTCCGTTGCTGACGGCATAATGGATAGGGGCCCAGCCTTCTACATCGCCTGAGGTGGCAGCTTCGTTGACGTCACCGCCTTTTGAAAGGATTAATTCAGCCATTGCTAAATCTGTCTTTTGCATGAGAATGCCAAAAATACAGCTTGTAAATATTCCTCTTCCATCATCTCTGTGGGCATTGATGTCAGCACCTTCTTTCATCAGCAGCCTTGTTACTTCCTCTGAATTTCCAGCTGCCTCAAGAATTGCTGTTGTACCGTCGTTAGCAGCTATAATTACATCAGCACCTTCAGAGATAAGAAATTTAGCCACTTCTGCATATTTCGGTCTCGAACTGTAGGTACAGGCCCACATGAGAGAGGTATAACCATTTTCTGTTTGCCTGTTTATATCGGCGCCATCAGCAAGAGCCTGTCTTACCCCGTCGATATCTGCTTTAATCGTTGCACTGTAAAGAGGATCCTGTCCCCAGTCTTCCTGCGGAAAAAGGTTTGTTGTTAATAGCAATCCGGTCAGTATAGCTATGACCGTTAATAGTCTTTTGTTGCTTTTATTTTTCATTCGATTAAGTTTTATGGTTAAAAGAGTTAGTCATCAATAAATTTTTTTATAATTCTTTCCTGCTCTAAAGCGTGATGCTGCCATTTTTTAATTATTATTCTCTCCGGGCTATAGCATTCTGAATGCTGCCATAATGATTTTATTTACATCTTTGGCATACCCATCACCTTATAGTCTGCCGGTATTTCAAAGCTTAAGGCGCTGGGGGTCCAGGGTTCCAGGTCTTTCAGTTCCATGGAGGAATCCGATCCGTCAATATGGTTAATAAGCTTGATCGGGAGATCGTACTTTTCGCAGGTCCATACAGTGTACATTTTCCGGCTAGTATTATCCTTGTTATACAGTCCTGAACGGGTGCACAGGATGCCATTGACAGTTTCTTCGCCTTCTACTTTCATTAATCCTTCCTCCTGGTAATAACGGTAAGATGCAACGGGATCATTACCCATACTCATAGGGTCTGTTGCGGAGCCCTTCATTGCCATTTTCTGCTGTGGCATCAGTATGATCACTTCGGGAGATCCTTTTTTAACAATTACCACACCCTCCATATTATTTTCATTGAATTCGTAGCGGTATGCGGCATCGGCCGAGAAGACAGTGAAGACGCGTTCCTGGCCCATGCTGGTGAAGTGCATCTTTGCGGTGAACTGTGCATTCAAAGGCAGTACCAGCAGGCTGATAAAAAAAAGGAAAACTAGTTTTTTCATTCTAATGAACTTGAGATTCTTAAACTTTAAAAAAGGGGACATGTTTATAATCAGGGATGCCCCCCTGTCTGGTTGAAGCATGCTACATTTACAATATGCTTTAATTTGTTTTGACAAACTTGCTTCACACATTCGCTCGGCGCTCGGCAGAGCCTCAAGCAAGCTTGGCTCTGCACTCACTTCTTCACGAATTTGCTCCACAGATTCGCTCATCGTTCGGCATAACTCGTGCAAGCACGGTTCTGCTCTCACTTCTTCACGAATTTGCTCCACAGATTCGCTCATCGTTCGGCATAACTCGTGCAAGCACGGTTCTGCTCTCACTTCTTCACGAATTTGCTCCACAGATTCGCTCATCGTTCGGCATAACTCGTGCAAGCACGGTTCTGCTCTCACTTCTTCACGAATTCAACCCTTCGGTTACTGGCCTTGCCTTCGGGACTATCATTGGGTGCCACTGGCTTGCTTTCGCCATATCCCCTGAAACTGAGCCGGTCTTTTGACAAACCCATCGACACAAGTTGCTTCATGACGGTTGCAGCCCTGTCTTCAGAGAGTTTCTGGTTAAGGTCAGTATCACCATCGCTGTCGGTATGCCCTTCAATGCTCACATTAACTTCAGGATGCTCTGAAAGCATTTTATATATCTCATTGATGACACCCATAGACTCAGGTCTTAATGTTGCTTTGCCCACGTCAAAGCGTATACCGTTGGAAACTATTTTGCCATCCTGCAGGAAGCGGTCGTAATATTTCACACCACCTTCTGCCAGCCTGAAGTTCTTGATAAAGAACTGGTTTTCATCTGAGGCATGCAATGCATACAGGCTTATTCCCATAGGGTCAAACCCGAGGTGAGGGATGTTTATCAGTCGCGTTTCATTTATATAAGCCTTCATCTTACCATTGGTATATGCAATGGATATATGTGCCCATTCGTTTTCTACTGATCCCTTATCAGGTATATAGCTGCTGGCAGGACCGAGCCTCATACGCTGGTAAGTTATCGCAAGGGGATTGAAATCTGATGATGCTTTCTGGTTTTTGCGGTCATAAAAATATACCTGGAAGTGATTATGATTATTCACATAAAGGTCGAATCCCACAGTAAAGACCTCAGGCAGGTAGTCTGTATCAGGATTTTTCAGGTAAGGGATTATCATTGGTGAGCCGCCCCTGAACATAATAATGTTGTCATCGCCGAAGCGTGCATTTTCCACTGTTCCCTGCACCAGGTCCCATCTCGATGGAAACTCCCCGTTTTCCTCCCCGGTGAGGTTATCCTCAAAAATTATCTTATCGCCCGGGACAAAGTCATACTTGCTCCAGCTTAATGTGAGGGCTTCTGTTTCATTTATATTGCCTGCAGCTACGCCTGCATTTCTTTCGCCAGCGGCCTGTCCCTGAACCACACCCTGGTCTCCTGCCTCCTGCCGGGCGGCTTTAACACTGTCCTCACCCGTCAGCAGTCCCTTGATCCCTTTCTCGAGTTCATCAAAGCCCTTCTTTACTCCTTTATTTGTTTTTTCATTTGCCCGTTTGTCAGCTTCCTTTTTTATTTTCTTTTTCAGGTTGATCTTTACCTGGCAATTTGCATCCACGGTGCCAAGGAGAAAAGCAGCAATAAGGATTGTGAAAATTGTTCTGGTTTTCATAATACTATCCTTTTTTCTTTTAAAAATAAGACACAATAAGGAGATTTAACACGACAAATTAGTATTCACCCCAGTTAGCTTAGTATTGGGGGTGAGAATGATAGTATTATTAAAAGGTCAGTCGTAAAGAGAGTCGTTTATTGCCTGGATAACTTTTTTCCTCAGGTTTTGTGAGACAGGGATTTTAGTTTTATCCTTTAGCAGGAGGAAGCCACCGTCGCGCTTTACGAAACGGTCGACCCAGGTAATATTTACCAGGTGCGACTGGTGAACCCTCACCATTCCGGAGCCTGAGAGCAGGCTGTCAAATTCCTTTATGGTGCGTGATACCATAATCCTTTTGCCGTCAGAAAGCAGAAAACGGGTATAGTTACTGTCTGCCTCAGCTCTAATAATATCCTTTATTTCCACTATGTGCAGGTTTTCTGCTGTGGGCAGCACTATCCTCTTCAGGACCTTCCTGTTTTCCAGGTTTGCCTGCAGTGTTTTTAGCTTTAATTGCTCTTCTTCTGTATTTATGAGGCACATAGCCTTATCCACCGCGCTGCAAATATCATCGGTGCCAAAGGGCTTTAATACGAAATCCAGTGCACTCACCTTAATAGCCCCGAGGGCATATTCCTGGTGTGCCGTAATAAATATTACTTTAAAATCTATTGATGATATCTTTTTCAGAAGGTCAAAGCCGGTGCCATCAGGCATCTCAACATCGAGAAAGAGAAGGTCGGGCCGGTGTTCCATGATAACTTTATACCCTTCCTCAACCGATGCTGCAGTCGCGGCTACCTCAATAGCGTGATATTTATCCCTGAGGATAGCCGAAATGGAATTGCGGACAGATGCTTCATCATCAACTATTACTACCTTCATCATATGTGTTTTATCATGCAAAAACCTTTCTGAAAGGCATCATTATGGTCACTTTTGTGCCAGAGGGATCTGAATTCTCATACAGGTCTTTGATATCGTAGGTGATATTCTTTATTTTCATTTTTTTCCGGAAGAAATCCAGCCTTTCCTGTATCACCGCTGTGGAGATAGATTGTTTATTTATGTCCCGTTCTTTTTTCTCCTTTCCTGATAATTCCCTGCCTGTCCCGTTATCAGTTACTTCGAGCTTCAGTACCCTGTCTTCAATCTTATAGGAAACATCTATTTGCCCTCTGTTTTTCCCCGGGAGCAAGCCATGCTCAATTGAATTTTCCAGGCATGGCTGGGCCAGCATTGGCGGCACTGATATATTTTCCGGATCAATATGGCTGTCAATATTGAAATTATATTCAAATCCTGACTCAAATCTCAATTGCTGAACATCCAGATATAGTTTCAGTGTTTCTATCTCTTTTTCCAGCGGAATGAATTCTTCCCTGGAATTTTCCAGGATATTGCGCATCAGGCTTGCAATTTTTACCAGGAAGGCATTTGCTTTCTCTGGTTGACCGGACAGTATAAGATCCTGGATGGCACAGAGCGAATTAAAAATAAAATGGGGATTCATCTGTGCCCTCAATAATCTTTGCTCCAGGTTGATGCGTTCATATCTGGCTCTTAGACGGGTGTTTCTTATGTAGAATAAGGAAATTACTGCCAGCAGGATTATCAGTATAACCAGTCCCCTGACATACAGCTTCTGTTGCCTGATTCTGTTTTCACGCAGCATCAGTTCCTGTTTGTGTTCAAATTCAGCTGTTTCCTGTTTCCTGTCATACTCATTCTGTATCTCAAGCCTTGTTATTTTCTTCAGGAATTCATTATTACTGATGCTGTCATTGATTGTATTGTACTCTGTCAGGTAGTCATATGCCAGATCTTTTTGGCCTGTTTCACTGTACAGGGCACTGAGCAGTCCTGCGGCAGAAGCCATGGCTATCGGTTCATCCTGAGCCACTGCCATATTATAAGCCTTAAGGGCATTATCCGTGGCATCATCATAATTCTTCATTCTTCTCTGGATGCGCCCCAGTGTAACAAGATAATTAACAATCTCGGGGTCGTTTATCTTTTCTGCCAGGTCCAGTGACAGCGAGATATAGTGAAATGCTGAGTCCAGTTTACCTTTGAGGGAAAATGCCGAAGCAATATTGTGGCAGGCAGAGGATATGCCGGAGCTGAAGTTCATTTTTTTATTCAGTTGCAGAGATTGCCTGAGGTAATAGAGTGCACTGTCGTTCATGTTTTGTGCAGTATATATCTGTGATATATTATTGAGTGTTTTGCTCTGCTCCCACAGGTCTCCCATACGCTCTGATACCGGCAGCTTCTTAAGGTTGAACTCCAGGGCTCTGTCATATTCCTGCTGGTAGAAGTACATTAAGGCAATTGAGCCATATGCAATGGCCAGTCCGTTTGTATCTTGCTTTAATTCCCACAGCTCAAGGGCATTGAAATATGAGTCGATGGCCTCATTGAACAGCAGCATATCTTTATACAGGTTACCCAGGGTGTTCAGTGCATCTGCCAGCGGCAGGGTGTCGTTCACTGACCTGGCAGTTTCGATAGCCCTGTTTGTCAGTTCCAGTGCTCCCTCATAGTCATTTTTTTGTCTTGCAAGATAAGTCAGCGCACTAAGGGCGTTAAGCATGCCCCTTGCATCACCCGCTTTTTCGAAATTTTCAAGGCTCATCCTGCCATATCTCTCCGATTCATCCAGTTGTCCTTTCAGGCTGTACACATATGACAGGCAATAATAAGCCCGTGCCTTGCCTGTGATATCCCCTGTCTTATCGTAGATGTCGAGAGCCCGGAAATTATAAAAAGAAGAACTGTCGCCGGGATTATAACGTGAAAACCAGGCAAGACCAAGGGCAAGGCTTGCATCGGCAATACCCTTGTCGTATCCAAGCTCACGTGAGGCCGACAATGCCCGGTGGGCATCCCTTATAGCAAGGTCAGGATTCCTTCTGGCAGTCACATATGCCTGCCGGGTCTGACTGTTAATGGCTGCGGTGTCAATAACAGTCTCCTGACCTGTTGCCGCTGTACCGGTAGATGCCGGCAGGCAAAGGAGTAAAAGGGATATAATTGAAAAGACACGACGGCAACCCATCTGTATTCTTATTAAAGACGCATAAGGTCTCTTAAAAATATATATTTTCAGTGAGAATACAGTGATGCTGCATGGATAAATATCAGAATGAAGGCCTTATCCATGTCTCGGTTTAGTGTCAGCATTGTGTTTTTATGTCCCGTATTTAACGGCTGTGCCTGAATAGCTCTTCAGAATTCAACAGGAGGTCGACATACTGTGCTCTTTTATAGACAAAGGGGTTGCTGCTGAGACTGTTCTTTGACAGTTTGCCCCTGAAGTCATCAAGGCTGCTATAGTTCTTGCTATCCATCCATCCTGATACTTCATCCAGCATGCTGCCGATTTGCTTGAGGCCGTTCTCATAGTAGGTGCTTACTGCCTGCACCGATGCTGATCCCGCCAGGATAAGCTTTATTATATCCGCACCGGAAAATATGCCATGGGAGCTGCATATGTCGGCTTTTATATTACCGGACAGAATACCTGCATATCTCAGCGATTGCCTGTAGTCGCCCTTATTGCTCAGTGTAAATGATTTGATATGCTTTTCTTCGTCAATGTCTATATCGGGCTGGAAGAAGGAATTGAACAGCACAAATGCATCCGCACCCGCCTTATCCAGTTCATTGATAAAATTCAGGATATTTGAATAATCCGGGCTTAACTTAACGCTGACCGGTATTGAAACATTCTTTTTTATCTCTTTTAATATCTTCACCTGTTCATCTTCTATTTCCGTTCCCTTTTTTGCAAAATCAAGAGGAGACTTATAGAAATTAAGCTCAATGCCATCAACACCGGTTTCGGCCAGCAGCCTGGCATACTGGATCCATGTGTCCTTATTGACTGCATTAAGGCTTGCTATGATAGGTATGGAAAGACTCTCCTTAACTTTCCTGATATTCATCAGGTGTTCATCCGGGCCTGCATGATCAATCTCAGGGTGAGTGGTTATCATCTCTGCATGCAGCTCATTATATTCAGTCAGACCCTGGTCCATCTGGTACCTTTCGAGCTGTACCTGTTCTTCGAAAAGGGATTTATAAACTATGGCCGCCGCACCCTGCTCTTCGGCCTCTTTCAGCTTGTCCGTGTCCGTTACCATATTGGATGCTCCAATGATAATGGGATTTTTTAATTCTATTCCCATATGTCTGGTCTGTAAATTCTTCATAGCCTGGGTTTTTATTTTAATGTATTAACAGTTAATCAATTCAATGTGTAAAAGATATAAAAATATTTGCACTTATAAGACAATCAGAAGCCTTTAATTGTTTAATAGCTGTGGAGTTTATGCCTGTTCAAAAACAATCTGCCCCGTGACGATAAATTTCTGTCCACCTGGTATACAGGATTGAAAAAGTCCGGGAAGTACATAAATGCGGATCTCTCAGTAGAAACAAAAACTGTGTTCCGGAATGTCTGCTAACTATGTTCCGGAATGTCTTTAATAATACAAAAGAGATAAAACATGACAAAAGTCAGGTTTACTGTTAATTTATTAACAATAATTTGTGTATTAGAATAAGTCTTATAGATTTGTGAGTAGATAGCAGGACAGAGGCCGGAGCGGAATTGTAATTAACAACAAATCAGCTAAATATGAAATCAAGGCCAGAGTGTCATAATTGTGATGTTTTTGACAGGTCTTACTTTTCAGGCCTTGAAAACACAGATCTCGAAAACCTCAGCTACGAAAAATCTGCATCCTTTTACAAAGCAGGTCAGATTGTATTTCAGGAGGACGGAAGGGCAATGGGAGTCTATTGTCTCCATTCGGGAAAAATAAAACTCTACAAGGTTGATACTGGCGGAAGGGAACAGATTATCAGGTTTGTTACCTCCGGTGAGCTGTTTGGTTACAGCTCAATAATAGGTTCAAGGTTTAATCTGATAACTGCAGAAGCCATAGAAGATTCCATAATTTGTTTTATCGACAGGGTCTTTTTTTCGGCTCTGCTGCTAAAGTACCCCGGGATTAATAAAACTTTGATCAGCTCATTGGGATCAATGCTTAATGATGCTGAGGACAAGATTATCTCCCTGGCTCATAAACAGGTAAGGGAAAGGCTCGCTGAATCCTTATTGGTGCTGTGCCGCAAATTTCATCCCGAAGGCTGTAAGGATAATAATGTACTGAAGCTTTCCAGGGAAGACCTTGCTAATATCGTTGGCTCTGCAACTGAAACAATTATTCGCCTCCTTTCCGAGTTCCGGGAAGAAGGGCTTATTGAAATTCATGGTCGCAGGATTATTCTCAGGAATATCAGGGGGCTGAAAAAATTAGCCGGTTTTGAAGGAATGAGATCGGTTCCCCACGCTTCCAGTTAAAATATTCATTTTATAAAGATTTGTGAACCAGCATGATATACTTGGGTTTCTGATCCCTGTCATATTGTGTTGTGACTATCAGCCAGGCGGTTCTATGATATTTATTTTTCTTCTTCCTGACAATAATCTTGTCACGGTAAAACGCTTGTCATTCTTTTTCCGGAATTTATAGAAGAAATTAGCTTTTGAAACGAGCATAAAAGTTTTAAGCATTAAATTTTTGCAGCCAGGACTGTTTAAAAATTTTTTGTGAGAGCGAGGAACCAGAAATATCATGTCGTGTGGAGATGCCTGGTAAACTATTGTAGCAAAGAATTTTAAACCTATGAAGACCGAAGTCTGAAAAGGCAGAAATATAAGCAAAACAATATAAGGAAATTTCAATCCGCTCCTTTAAAGATGCAAAAAGCTATTAAAATCAACAGAAAAGAATGGGAAAACCTGCTTATCCGGCTTTCTGATGCAGGTGAGAAATTGTATGCCCCTTTAAGGTCTGACGGGATTTTTGACTACAGGCCCATTCAGAAAGAAAACATAGGGGATATGGTATACAATGAGGCCAGACCGGTCTCTCCTTTAAAGATTTTCTTTCTCCCCCTCAGGCTGAATGTGTCCGGGCAGGAAAAAATACCTGCCAGGACAATAATAATCGGTGCCCCTTCCTGTGACATTGAAGGATTAAAGCTTCTTGATGCCATATATATAGATGAGGATTATACTGATGAGACCTATCTTTTGCGCAGGCAAAACACAATTATCATTGGAGCAGCCTGCCATAAGACAGCAGAGAATTGCCATTGTACAAGCTACGGTGTGGATCCCTGGCCCGGGACAGGCAGCGATATGTCAATGAGCATGCTTGATGGCAATATTATACTTTCCGCAATATCAGAAAAGGGCGGTGAATTTCTGAAAGAGATTAATAAACTTGTTAATGCCGGGGAGCCGGGGGATGAGGATATGGCCGGAATGACCGCATTGCATCAATCTGCAGCCGCACAGATAAGCGGAGTGAATGATGGATTGCCGGGAAGTAGCGATACCGGCACTCTTGTCAGGGAGGCAGAGGCGGATTTCTGGAAGAAACAATCCTCCGCATGTGTCTCCTGCGGGGCCTGCTCGGCTATATGTCCCACATGCACCTGCTTCCTGCTTATTGACCGTCCCGGTTTTGAAAAAATAAAGCAGCAGGATACATGCCAGTATCCTGCATTCGAAAGGGTTGCCGGAGGGGAAGATCCTCTCAGGGAGCTGAGTGTGAGGTTTCATAACAGGTATATGTGCAAGTATGTATGGAAGCCGGAACGTTTTGAAGTGCTGGCATGCACAGGTTGTGGCAGATGTATAGATACCTGTATTGCCGGTATAAACAAGAATGAAGTAATAATGGATATGACATGAATACGCTGACAAAAGAGATAAAGAAACCCGGACTGTATAAGGTTCTTAAAGCCAGTGTGGATGAGATAATAGATGAATCCCCTCTTATCAAAACATTGGTAATGACTCCTGAAGAACCATTCTCTTTTAAGACGGGTGAGTTTATTGAACTGACACTGGATGGTCTGGGGGAGGCTCCGTTCACCCCATCGTCATCACCATTTGTTACGGAAAAGCTGGAGGTAACCATTATGAAGGCCGGGTACCTGACAGAGAAATTTCATAATCTGGAACCCGGAGCCACCCTTGGTATCCGTGGACCTTTCGGCAGGGGTTACCCGGTTGACAGGTTTATAGGGAAAGAGATACTTATAGTGGGTGGCGGATGTGGACTGGCCCCTATAAGGTCGCTGTTATATACCCTGATTGAAATGAAAGCCCAGCTGAAAAAGGTGGTTCTTCTCTACGGATCAAAGACACCTACCGATTGTATCTACAAGCCTATGTTCGCAAAGCTTAACAGCATTGACAGGTTTGAAACACACCGTTCGGCTGATAAACCCGATGGTACAGAATGGGATGAGACCTTTGGCATGGTGACCCAGCTTCTGGAGGAACCAAGAGTCAGGCTTGAGAATGCCATAGCCGTGGTTTGCGGTCCGCCAATAATGATGAAATTCGCTACGATGAAGTTGCTTGAGCAGGGTTTCAGCGATGATGAAATATACCTTTCAATGGAAAAGAACATGTCATGCGGTCTCGGCAAATGCGGCCATTGCATGATGGGTGAATTTTTTGTCTGCAAGGATGGTCCTGTTTTTACCTATGCAGAGATAAAGCATAATCCGGATATATGGAAATAGTTATATAAGCCTTAAGAGGATATGAGTAAAAAGATAGTTATAGATATGATGAAATGCCGCAGCTGCAGCACTTGCCAGGTGCAATGCTCATATCAGCATCATCCAGGGAATAATGGTATGATGCCACTGCTTGAGAAAGCGGCATTCAGTTTTACATGCCGGAGGTGTGAGGATGCCCCATGTATTGAGGTGTGTCCTGTTGATGCCATGGAAAAGGATCAGGACGGGATTATCAGCCGGTCGTCAAACCTGTGCATAGCCTGTAAATCCTGCGTAATGGCCTGTCCTTTTGGAACCATGATGAATAATTTCTTCGAGGTGCGCAGGTCAGTGTGTGACTACTGCGGAATGAATGGGAGTGATATGAAGCTTCTGTGCATAGAAAGCTGCCCAAATAAAGCGCTGACCCTTGAAGATTGTGATGAAGATCCCGACCAGAATCTCCATAAGCTGAATGATAAAGTTTTAGTAAAGGAAATACTATGGGATAATTTGAAACATGATTAATGCTAAAAGATGATTAAAGAACTGTTCTATTTTCTGATATTTCCCGGGATTACATTCTCCATACTGATAGGAGGTGTACTGTCCTGGGCAGACCGTAAGATAACCGCAAGGGTTCAGTTCAGGAAGGGCCCACCCTTTCTTCAGCCCTTCTATGATCTTGGCAAGCTGTTTTATAAAGAGACTATCCTGCCCAGGAACGGGGCCCGGATGGTATTTCTTGCAGCCCCGGTATTTGCTCTCTTCAGCGCTGCAATGGCCAACGTGTTTATACTGCTCCCGTCAATATTTCCGGGTAGCGGATTTAAAGGGGATATTATTGTGATCTTTTACCTGCTTACCATTCCCTCCCTCAGTTATATAATAGGTTCACTTGCTTCAGGTAATCCCCTGGGTGCTTTAGGTGCATCAAGAGAAATTAAGCTGATAATAAGCTATGAACTGACCTTTATACTTGCCCTTAGCTGCATTATAATAAAAAGCGGTATGAGCATATCTGTATCGGATATTATTGCGGCACAACAGGAGGGGGGAGTTTTTATCGGATCAGTATCCGGGGCTTTACTGTTTATTGTAATACTGTTTGTCATTCAGGCAAAACTGGCTCTTGTTCCTTTTGATATGTCTGAGGCTGAGACCGAGATATCCCACGGAGTTTTTATTGAATATTCCGGCACTGCCTATGCCCTTGTAAAAATGGCCAGATATATCATGCTCTTTGCCCTGCCATCATTAATGGTGACATTACTTATGGGAGGATTCAAATTTACCGGCATCGATATTTTATGGTCGGTACTGAAACTGCTGCTGGTACTTCTTCTCATAACACTTATAAGGAATACAAATCCGAGACTGAGATTAGACCAGGCCATGAGATTTTTCTTTATCTGGATGAACATCCTGGTTGTGCTGGCTATTGGGTTAGCAATTGTTAAACTATAAAACTATAAAAAGTTGAGTTTAGGAAGTTATTGTTTCAAAAAATCGCTCTGGGTCTTCCATTTTGGTGGGGCCTCATGCAATAACTGCGATATAGAGATCCTTGATTGCCTTACTTCGCGGTATGATGTTGAGAGGTTCGGGATACAACTTGTAGGAACGGTGAGGCATGCGGATGTGTTGCTGGTGTCAGGATCAATAAACCGGAAGTGTCATGACAGGCTGCTTGAGGTTTATGATCAGGCCCCTAAACCACTACTGGTAGTGGCATTCGGAGCCTGCGGTTGTACGGGTGGTATTTTCGCGGAAGGAAACACCTTTGCAGGACCTGTTGATAAAATAATACCGGTGGATGCTTATATTCCGGGTTGCCCTCCCAAACCTGAAGCAATACTTGCCGGAATTGTAAAACTGATCAATAAATAAAGATTATGGCTTCTATCAATTATGACATATTCCCGGATATGATAAAACTGAACTTCAACAGTGATGTACTCGGGGTTATGGTCAGGCAAAGAAAGAGGATGATAATCCAGATAAGAAAACAGGCACTGCTGGAGATAACTAATTATTTCCTTGATGAACTGAAATACAGGTTCATAATAGCATCAGGAATGGCAACAGACCGGGGTTTTGATGTGATCTATCATTTCAGTGATGATAATACGGGTTATATAATAAACCTGATGGTATCTCTCAACAGGAAGGATCCGGAGATTGAATCACTATCTAATATAATAAGTGCCACAAACTGGATCGAGAGGGAAATACATGAGCTTTTTGGTATTAATTTCACCAACCATCCTGATCTTAAAAGCCTGATCTCAGAAGGAAACTGGGGGAAAACAGATTATCCATATTCACGACCGGCACGAGATAACAAAAAAATCCCAGAGAAATGAGTAAGCAAACAGTAATACCAATAGGTCCCTATCATCCGCTTCAGGAGGAGCCTGAGCTTTTTAAGCTCTACTGTGAAGGTGAGATTGTAAAGGATATAGACTGGGAGACCGGATATAACCACCGGGGCATTGAAAAGATTAATGAATCCAAAACTTTTGACCAGGTCTTCTTTGTGGTGGAAAGGATTTGTGGTATATGCTCCACCTCTCATCCCTTTGCCTATGCTAACGCCATGGAAGAGATAGGCAGGGTGGAGGTTCCTGACAGGGCTCAATATATCAGAACGATAATAGGAGAGCTTGAACGCATACACAGTCACCTTCTGTGGGTAGGACTGGCAGGTCATTTCCTGGGCTATAATACCGTGTTTATGTGGGCCTGGAAATACCGCGAGCTTGTACTGGACATTTTTGAAAAGACCACGGGTAACAGGAACAACTATGCTATGTTCAGGATTGGCGGTGTGAGGAGGGATATACCTGATATCCATATAAGTGATGTAAAGAAGATGCTTGATGCCCTCAGGCCAAAGATTGATCTGCTTACAGGAGCTGTTATGGATGATCCTGTTATTCATGCCAGAACAAAGAAAGTAGGCATACTGACAAAGGAAGATATTATTGATTATGCTGCAGTAGGCCCAACAGCCAGGGCTTCAGGTATTCCAGTTGATGTCAGGCGTGATGATCCTTATGCAGCTTATTCAATGGTTGACTGGAAAGTTATTACATCTGAAAGCTGCGATGTGTTTGGCAAAGCAGAAGTAAGGCTGCTTGAGATGTATGAATCGGTGTCAATAATTGATCAGTGTCTCGACAGGATGAGTAAGACCAGGGAGGGAGAGATCTATAACCCGGTTAAGGAGATCCCTGAAGGAGAAGGTTTTGGCAGGGCGGAGGCACCGCGCGGCGAAGTGTTCCATTTCGTAAAAACCGATGGCTCAAACTCCCCTGTAAGGCATAAGGTGCGAGCCCCCAGCTATGTGAATATAGCAACCTTTAAAAAATCCTGCATCGGACAGACAATTGCAGATGCTACAATAATACTTGCAGCGGTGGATCCCTGCTATTGCTGTACAGAGAGAATGGCAATTGCATATGACTATTCAAGCGGTAAACAGATGTTTAACGGGCTTGACCTGATACGGATGTCACAGCAAAAGACAAATGACCTGAAGACGCAGATATAAACAAAAGGTTATGAATGAATTATTATATATTATATGGATACCGCTGGCAGCAGGATTATTGCTGATGGCTGTCCCTGAATCACTGAGGAAAATAACGGGTATACTGTCTGCTCTGGCAGGGGCCCTGGCTTTTGCTTTTTCCATAGTGCTCTATGCGGGAAAAGGATTATCCGGACACCTTAACCTTATTACGGTTTCCGGCCTTGCCGACAGTTTTCCGGGTCTGGATCCTGGTTTGAGTGTTTTAGGTGCTCTCAATTTTGACGAGATAGCCAGGCTGATGATACTGTTGATTACTTTTTTCAGCCTGATTGTTATTGTGTATACATTAAGGTATACGGCTACCAAGCACAGAATAAGAAGATATTATTCTTATATACTTCTTACAATGGTTTTTTCCAGCCTGGCAGTGGTCTCTGACAATTTGCTGTTCTTTCTTTTTTCCTGGGGGATACTCTGTATTACCCTATATAAACTAATTAAGGGATCGGACGAAGAGGGGGCTGCTGCAGCAAAAAAGACAATGATAATTGTTGGGGCCTCAGATACAATATTATTGCTGGGAGTAGCGATAGTCTATAAAGTGAGCGGTTCGTTCAGTATCAGTGGTGCGGGAATGCAAACCAGCTCAGCACTTGAGGTCATAGCTTTTTTCTGCCTTCTTATCGGTGCCTTTACCAAAGCGGGTGCAGTTCCTTTCCATACCTGGGTGCCTGATTTTTCCAAAAAGGCCCCGGCTTCATCAACAGCACTCCTGCCTGCCTCCATCGATAAATTACTTGGTATATATTTTATGTACAGGATATGCACAGGCCTTTTCACCCTGAATGAGTGGATCATCCTCGTTCTTGTGATAATTGGTGTGCTGACAATCATTATTGGTGTAATGATGGCCCTTGCTCAGCATAATGTGAAGCAACTACTCGGTTATCATGCCGTTTCCCAGGTTGGTTATATGGTGCTGGGCCTTGGCCTGGGTACTCCTCTGGGGATAGCCGGCGGACTGTTCCATATGGTGAATCATACCATGTATAAGTCGGGTCTTTTTCTTGTTGCGGGTAATGTGGAAAGCAGATTTGGAACTGATGAAATAAAAAATCTGGGCGTTTCTCCCCGCTATATGCCTTTCACCTTTATAGCCGCATTAATATTTGCCCTGTCAATATCGGGTATACCCCCGCTCAATGGTTTTGCTTCAAAATGGCTTATATACCAGGGTATTATTGATTTTGGTAGCGGAGCCGGCATAGCCAATAACCTTTGGGTAATATGGCTGGGTCTGGCAGTGCTGGGTTCCGCCCTTACACTTGCAAGTTTTATTAAGCTGCTTGCGGGTGTGTTTTTCAGAAATATGCCAAAACCCCAAAAGGGTAACTATGAGGCAAAACCTGCCATGACCATACCTGTTATAATACTGGCATTAATATGCCTGATAACAGGCATTTTAGCTACACCATATATTATACCTGTGATTATTATGCCATTGACCGGAGGCCTGGTGGAGTACGACGGGAGCTGGCATTCGGGACTGGTGGCTGTGATGGTGCTGGTTTCCATAGTTCTGGGAATACTGGTTTACCTCTCTTCTAACATAAAGAAATTTCGTAGCAGTGACAGCTTCATAGGCGGGGAGACTGAATTCAAAGCAACAGGTATAGGTGTCCTGGATTTTTATAAGACGATTACCGAGGCTTCATTCTTTTCACCAATTTACCGGGCAGCGGCGAGGAAGTGGTTTGATATATATGATGTGGGTAAGGGAATTGTTTTGTATTTCAACAGGATATTCAGCACTGCTCATACCGGCATTCTGCCTTTCTATATTTCCTGGCTCATATCGGGCCTGATCCTGCTGCTAATAATTATGCTCATATAAGTACTGAATAATATGGAGACTACACTTATAATAATATTAATATTGATGATTGCAGGTTCGATACATGCACTTCACGCAAAAGACCTGCTGTCTGCCATTGTGTCTTACGGTGTTGTTGGATACAGTCTTGTTATCGCATTCCTGGTCCTCAAAGCACCTGATCTGGCAATAGTACAAATAGTAGTGGAGACTATAGCACTGGTTATTATGGTTTCGGTGCTGATAATAAGCACCAGGGAAGACCTTGAAAAAAGTAACACCGTAATTATCAAAGGACAGCCATATATCAATGTCAGAAACCTGGGATACATGTTTTTTGCCCTGATTGCCGGATTAGTGCTGATATATTTCTTCAACCAGGTAATTGGCGGTCTTAGTCCACTGGGTATACATGAAACCCGTATGGCAAGCGAATACATCAATAATGGCGTTGAAGGAAGCGGCAGCATTAACCTTGTAACAGCGGTGCTGCTGGATTATAGGGCTTATGATACATTGGGTGAGGCAACAATACTCTTTACAGCAGTTATGGGTATCCTGGCGATACTCAGAATTAAAACACGAAAAACGTAGATGCTATGAAAGGTATGACGATAATTGTAAAAAACGTAACAGCACTGCTGGCAGGACTGGTTTTCCTTTACGGTTGCTATATTGTGCTTCATGGGCATCTTTCCCCGGGAGGAGGGTTTGCAGGCGGTATAATAATTGCCGGCTCCTTTATACTTCTGGTGATTGCCAATGGCATTCAGTATTTTCGTCTTAACAAAGAAAGAGAAGATTCTTCACTATTTGAAGGTGCCGGTATTTTTTGCTTTCTCCTGCTGGCCGCGGGGGGCTTGTTGCTTGCAACACCTGTCTTTTTTAAGAATATGCTTCCGGCGGGCATACCCGGGGAACTTCTCAGTGCGGGTGCAATACCGCTGTTTAACATCTTCATTGGGATTGAAGTGGCAGCAGCACTGCTGTCAATATTCCTTGCATTTGTAATCTTTAAAACGGAGGATTGAGATGATTACCTATTTACTATGTTTCGTGCTGTTTCTTGTTGGCCTTTACGGGGTGTTGACAAGAAAAAACCTTATCAAGATAATCATCGGGCTTTCCGTTATGGAATACAGCCTTTATCTTTTCCTGACACTGATAGGATATATTGAAGGAGGGGCAGCCCCTATAATTGATCCTTTGAACCCGTCAGTTAAGGTTGTTGATCCCCTTCCCCAGGCATTTGTACTAACGGCGATAGTAATAGGGTTGGCAACAACAGCCTTACTGCTGGCTATAGCCATCAGGCTTTACAAGAAATACAAAACATTCGATATTGATAAGATAAACACCTTAAAGGGTTAAGAGATGGATTCACTGATACCTCTATTTATAATAATACCGCTGGGAGTCGCTTTCCTGATTCCCCTGACCTGGAAGCTTATACCCGGGATATGCAGGTTTTTACCATCAACGGGAATGCTGGCCATGGTTATTATTGCCTTCCGCCTTCTCTTCTTTGTAGGGGATGGTACGGTAACATACATGGTTGGCGGATGGGAGCCTGTCAATAATATACCCATTGGCATTCATCTGGTGGCTGACGGGCTGAGCATCATGATGCTTTTAGTTGTGAACATCATAGGTATGATGGCTGGTCTGTTTTCAATACCCTATATAAGCAAATATACAGGTGAAAATTATTATTACTCCCTGTTCTCTCTTATGGTGGCCGGCATGAACGGTGTGATTATGACCGGAGATCTCTTTAACATGTTTGTGTTCCTGGAAATATCGGTGATAGCATCATATGCCCTGGTGGCCTTTGGCAGCTCCAGGGATGAACTTGAAGCTTCATTCAAATACCAGGTGCTGGGCGGAATAGCATCACTGCTTATACTTTTCTCACTGGCAATGACTTACTGGTATACCGGAACACTTAACATCAGGGATGTGGCAGAGGTGATCAGCACCGGTCCGGGAGGGTCGGTAGTGCTGTTTATCCAATTATTCATGGTGGCAGGTTTCGGCCTGAAGGCAGCCATGATACCTTTTCATGCCTGGCTGCCCGATGCACACTCATCGGCTCCCTCTCCCATCTCTGCAATGCTGTCTGGTGTGCTGATAAAGGCCATTGGCGTGTATGCCCTGCTACGCCTGTTCTTTACCATGTTCCCGATAGTCATTGAGGTGAGTTATGTGATTACCGTAATAGGAGTTATATCGATGGTTATAGGCGTGCTGCTTGCTATAGGGCAGTGGGATATGAAGAGGTTGCTGGCATACCACAGTATAAGCCAGATGGGATACGTGATGACAGCTGCCGGTATTGCTATGTTGATTATCGCCAGGGGTGGTGATATGCAGGTGGCTGCCCTGGCCCTTGCCGGGGGGCTGTTTCATATGTTCAACCATGCAGCCTTTAAGGGCCTGCTCTTTCTTAATGCCGGCGCAGTGGAATATTCAACAGGAACACGGAACCTCAAAAAGCTTGGAGGACTGTCCAGGCTGATGCCCATCACTTCAGTTACATCAATGGGGGCATCCCTGTCTATCAGCGGCATCCCGCCTTTTAATGGTTTCTTCAGCAAGTTAATAATTATAATAGCTGCCGTACAGGGAAGATTCTATTTCATTGCCCTCCTGGCTGTTTTTGTCAGCATTATAACACTGGCTTCCTTTATGAAGGTGCAGAGGTATGCATTCCTCGACAAGGCAAAAGAAGCATTGTCGGACGCAAAGGAGGTACCCTTCCTTATGTATTTGCCTATGATTATACTGGCAGTACTGTGCCTGGCTATGAGCCTGATATTATTACCCGGATTGCGGGATACTTTCCTGTTAAATGCAGTAAACGCACTTTTATCTGTAATAAACTGAGCTATGAGAGTAATAAATGTTCTGATATATTACCTGATCTGTTTTGCCACATGGCTGTTGCTCACATACAAGCTGTCATGGCAGAACCTCGTTGCAGGTGCCGTAATAGCCTTTCTAACCACCGTGGTGTTTTCACGGCATTTCAATTTCAATATCGTGAAAGCCTTCAGCCCTGTCCGTTGGTTCTGGATGATTGTTTATATTATCTATTTCACCTGGCAGTGCGTGAAAGCTAACTTCGATGTTGCCTATAGGGTGCTTCATCCTGCCATGCCTATAAATCCGGGTATTGTCAGGGTACACCTTTCCCTGCAGGGATCAATGGCCAGGACAATACTGGCTAATTCTATTACCATGACTCCCGGCACCATATCGGTTGATATTATAGATGATACACTGTATGTACACTGGATATATGTCCGCTCTGTTGACCACGACAGCTATGCATATAATATCTCAGGTAAATTTGAGCGAATACTTAAAAAGATTTTTGAATAATGGAATGGATAGATTTTAGTTTCTGGTTTCTTATCGCCCTCACAGCTTTGTGCCTGCTGAGGGTTATACTGGGTCCGACGGTTGCCGACAGGGTTGTGGCCATCGACATTATGGGCGTTATTGTTGTCGGTATTTGCGTAATACTGGCTATCAGAACCGGCAAATCCTTTATTATTGATATTGGGATTGCCTGGATAATACTCAGTTTCATAGGAACCCTGACAATGGCAAAATATCTGGAAAGGAGGAAATTAAATGAATGAATTGATCAGTAATATATTTATAGGCATTGGGCTGTCATTCAGCTTTTTCGGCTGCCTGGGACTTATTCGCCTGCCTGATATTTACAACAGGCTGCAGTCAGCAACCAAATGTGTTACCCTGGGTGCCTGTTGTATACTGTTAAGCCTGGTTATCAGGTATGGCTTTACTGATATAGGCGTAAAGGGTTTGATTGCAATACCGGTTCTGTTTTTTACATCCACCTCCGGAGCCCATGCACTTCTGAAAGGTTCACATATTTCAGGATTTAAGATGTGGGGTAAAAATGTGACAGACCATTATTCCGAGGATGTCAGGGATAAAGAAGATGTAAACACGGACAAAAAATCATAGGAGATGAAATATCCAAAATTGCGTGAGTTACGAGAGGCCGTTATATCATTGGTTACACCGGCCTATACCACATCCTTCCCTTCAAAGGAACATGTGCCCGAAGAGAAGTTTCGTGGCAAACCTGAAGTTAATGAAGACGGTTGCGTGGGATGTATGTCATGTACCAATGTTTGTCCGCCCTGTGCCATTACCGTTTCGGATGATACAGAGACCGGTATCCGGACAATAGTAAGAGATTACGGCAGATGTATTTTTTGTGGTCAGTGTGAAGCTTTTTGTATTACCGGGGAAGGAATAAAACTCTCGAATAAGATTTATGATATTGCCAATTTTGACAGGGCTGACAGCGTAGAGACACAAACGCGTGAGCTGCTGCTCTGCAATAATTGCGGTGATGTTATTACAACAAAGGAACATGTTCAGTTCCTCTTCAAAAAGCTGGGCACCAGGGGATATTCATCCACACTGGCGCTGAACGTTTTTAACGAGACCTTTATACCGGATCCGGAATCAGTTGAGGTGGCTGTTCAGGATGAAGTGAAGAGAAAAGATATGTTTAATATAATGTGTCCTAACTGTCAAAGAAGCTTACAGGTTAAAATGCTACAATAAGTGAAGAAAGAACTGGCAGGTATTCTTAGCCGCAAAGGGTGTGATGTCCTTTTTGTTGGGGTTGGTAATGTGCTGAGGAACGATGACGGTGCAGGAGTATATATAGTGTCACAGATTGAAGCTGAAGGAAGGTTTTCCAGGCTTCTTGTTGAAGCCAGCATAGAGAATTATATCAGTAAGATCAATAGCCTTGATCCGGATATCCTGATTATTGCAGATTGTATCGACTTTAACCGCAAACCCGGCTTCAGCGGACTGGTGCCGGTTAGCCAGATAAAGGAGTTCAATATATCAAGCCATAATATATCACTTCGCAGGGTAGCCGATCATCTTAAAATGGAAGTACATGTGATAGGTGTGCAGCCATCAGACCTGAGAGTAGGGGAAACCCTGACAGCACCGGTGAGGGAAGCCTCTGATAAAATAATCATCATGCTGAACGATATTATTAAATCAGAAACAGAATAGAGAAAGATCAATTGCAATGAGAACTTTCAGGATTGAAATAGAAGGTCTTGTTCAGGGGGTGGGATTCCGGCCCTTTGTCTATAAGCTGGCCTCTTCCATGAATCTTGAAGGATCAGTAGAGAATATTAATACAGGGGTCAGGGTAATGATAAACACCCAAAACGGATTACTTGAGAGCTTTATTGAGAGGATACGGACTGAAGCCCCCATTCAATCACATATTGAGTCTGTTAATGTAAATGAAGATGGCTTTACTGCCTTTAAAGGATTCTCAATAAAGAGGAGTAACAACCTTTCAGATAAGGTGACACGTATCAGTCCTGATATAGCTGTCTGTGAGGATTGCCTTACCGATATGCAAGGGCAGGAGCACAGGATAAACTACCCACTGATAAATTGTACGAATTGCGGACCGCGTTTCTCTATTATAACAGGTCTTCCCTATGACAGGCCCAAAACTACCATGGCGGATTTTAAAATGTGTAAGCTCTGCCATACTGAATATGACGATGTTAAAGACAGACGGTTTCATGCCCAGCCGCTAGCATGCAATGAATGCGGTCCGCGGTACAGCATGAAAACAGATAATTCTGAAATAAGGGAAATAACTGATGTGCTTAAACTGGCTGCAGAAATAATAGACGGAGGAGGGGCTATTGCTGTAAAAGGGGTGGGGGGTTACCATATGCTGTGTGATGCAATGAACGAAGATGCTGTTGCCTCTCTCCGCAAGGCTAAGGGAAGAGACAGTAAACCATTTGCGGTGATGTGCAGTGATATAAGCTTTGTGAAAAAAATTGCAAGGCCTGAACCCCCTGAAATACAGGCATTGCAATCGTGGCAGCGGCCGGTGATAATTTTAAAAGGCAGGGGTAAACTGGCGTCTTCGGTATCCGGCGGACTGGATACAGCCGGTGTGATACTTCCCTATATGCCCTTTCATTATCTTCTGTTTGGTAAACTAAAAACCAAGGCGATAGTATTTACCAGTGCAAACCTGTCCGATGAACCCGTAATAACAGATGATGAGCAGGCCTTTGAAAGGCTGGGTCAAAGGACTGATGCTGTGGTTAAATATAATCGTAATATAGCTAACAGGACTGATGACTCAGTGGGGCGTTTGATTGCAGGGAAAGTCAGGCTGGCCAGGCGCTCAAGAGGCTATACGCCCACACCGGTACCTGTGGACTTTAATGTTGAAGGTGTTTATGGTGCAGGAGCAGAATTAAGCAATTGCTTTGCCATGGGTAAAGGGAGGGATATTATCCTCAGTCAGCATATTGGCGATCTGAAGAATGCAGCGACCCTGGATTTCTACAGTCAGGCTTATTTGGATTTTAAGGATATTTTCCGGTTTATACCCCGACTTATAGCCTGTGATATGCATCCTGATTATCATTCATCAGTATTTGCTGAAAGGATGGCCTTAAAGGAAAATATTCCCTTAACAAGGGTGCAGCATCATCATGCTCACATTGCTTCATGCATGACTGAAAACAGATTGAACAGGAAGGTGATAGGGGTGGCAATGGATGGTGTGGGGCTGGGAGACGATAACATGATATGGGGAGGAGAGTTTATGATTGCTGACCTGTGTGGCTATAAAAGGGTAATGCACTTTGATTATGTGCCGATAGCCGGAGGCGATGCAGTTTCATATGAGCCGTGGCGATCAGGCCTTTCCTATCTGATGAAATATATCGGGGAAGATAGCATCACTGAAAAATTATTGCCTGTAAAACAAGCCGGATTTAAAAAGGCTCTCTTTTATACAGACCTGGTTAACAAGGAAATAAACACCTCGTCTTATTCAAGTGCAGGCAGGCTGTTTGATGCAGTTGCTGCTATTACAGGACTGTGTTATAAAGCAAATTATCATGCTGAAGCACCAATGATGCTTGAGTCGGTGGCAGATACCAGTATTGACGGGGGCTATGGTTATGATCTGAGCGGGGAAGTGATATCATTCGGCACAGCCATACGGGAGCTTGTCTGCGATCTTGAAAAAGGGATAAGCACAGCAGAGGTATCAGCGAAATTTCATAACTGTGTTGCCGGAGCTGTGGCTGATGGGGTAAAATATGTCTTCGATATTTCCGGCATTAAGGATGTTGTCCTTTCAGGCGGTGCTTTCCAGAACAGGTACCTTGCAGAGAGGATAATCACTAAACTGGAAGCAGGGGGATTTAATGTTTATTGCCATCAAAATGTGCCGGTCAACGATGGCGGTCTGGCTTTGGGACAGCTTGCTGTTGCAGCAGCCAGAAGGGATGCAGGACTGATATAAGTGATATTATGCATGAATTTACAGTAGCAGGAAATATTATTGATATTGTTAGCTCTGAAGCCGCCAGGGCGGGAAGTAGTCCTGTTAAAAAGGTTAATCTTGAAATAGGATTGCTTGCCGGTATCGAATACGAATCTCTGAATTTTGCCCTGGAGGCACTGAAGAAGGGAACTATAGTTGATTCAGCCAGTTTTATTATTGAAAAACCTGGGGGTATGGGCAAATGCAATAATTGCGGTTATGAGTTTACAATAGAGAGTTTTTTGGGTTCATGCAGCGCTTGTGGATCTCAGGATCTGCAGATTATTAAAGGGAGTGAATTGAGAGTAAAATCAATAACTATATAAAACAAAAGATATGTGCGACATTTGCGGATGTGGTGATGTTACAGGTACAGTTCATCACCATCAAAAAGACCATAACCATGAGCAGCCTCATACCCACGATCATCAGCAGCCTCATACCCATGATCATGAACAGTCTGGTACCCATGATCATGAGAATACCGGAGAGGCTGAAATTTCTGTTGGACGGGATATACTGGACATCAATAACAAAATAGCTAAACGCAACAGAGGTTTTTTCAAAGCCCGGAATATTTTTTCAGTTAACATTATGAGCTCACCCGGTTCCGGTAAAACCACTTTACTGGAAAAGACACTCACTGATCTGAAAGGTAAGGCCGGCTTTTATGTTATAGAAGGCGATCAGCAGACCAGCATGGATGCGGACAGGATCAGGGCAGTGGATATACCTGTTTTACAGGTTAATACGGGCAGTGGCTGTCATCTTGATGCCAGCATGATTATGCGGGCCGTCAGGGAATTTGATCCCTTACCCGGCTCCGTTGTGTTAATTGAGAATGTGGGCAACCTGATATGCCCCTCCCTGTTTGACCTTGGAGAGAAAGCCAGGATTGTGTTAATGAGTACTACGGAGGGAGAAGACAAGCCCCTTAAGTATCCTGATATGTTCAGGAATGCCGATCTGTGCATTATCAATAAAACAGACCTGCTTAAATATGTTTCTTTTAACGTGGAGAAGGCTGTTGAGAACGCACTTAAGGTAAATGGCCGGCTCCAGTTCCTTGAAGTGTCGGCTCTGACTGGAGAGGGAATGGAGGACTGGTATAAGTGGCTCCTAGCAAATACGGGGTAACTGCTCGCCTGTTATCATATCCACAATACGGGTCGATCCTACAAGGGTCTTCATCTTTACTGCCGGCTTTCCCCCGCTTACCCTGCCTATAACGGAAGCCTCCCGTCCCAGCGGATGGCTCCTGACAGCCTTAAGGACACTGTCAGCATGTTTTTCCGGAAGAAATACAAGCAATTTCCCTTCATTTGCCAGGTAAAGGGGATCCATACCCATAATCTCGCAGGCTCCTTTTACTTGTTCAGTAATGGGCAGGGAGGCCTCATCGATAGTAATCCCTTTGCCCGAGGAAGAGCTGATCTCGTTCAGTGCACTCGCAACACCTCCTCTTGTTGGATCACGAAGGACATGTATGTCTTCCGTTACCGAAAAGATTAAATCAGCTATTTCGTTCATTGGAGCACAGTCACTAAAGACGGGTGATTCGAAATTAAGTCCTTCCCTTGTTGAAAGTATAGAGATGCCATGATCGGCTATGGTGCCCGTTATTATTATTGCATCACCTTCAGTGCAGCGGTAAGGGGAGATAGACCTGTTGGCTGTCAGTGAGCCTATACCGGCGGTATTGATAAATATCTTATCGGCTTTCCCTTTCTCAACAACCTTGGTATCTCCTGTTACAATGCTGACACCTGCTCTTCGGGCTGCCTCTGCCATCGATGAGATAACACGGACAAGCTCACTGATAAGCAGTCCTTCCTCGAGAATGAGTGAGAGGGAAAGGTATAAAGGATTTGCGCCGCAGCTAACGAGGTCGTTCACTGTTCCGTTCACGGCCAGGTGACCGATATCCCCGCCTGGGAAGAATAAGGGGGATACCACAAAGGAATCGCTTGTAAAGGCAAGCTTCCCCGGGATGTGGAGTATGGCTCCGTCATGTGATGAATCAATGTATGTATCTCCCAGTTCCCTGATAATAACCTCGTGAATAAGCCTGTCGGAGAGCTTCCCCCCGCTTCCGTGAGCCAGTACAATCTTATCGTATTTGTTATATGGTGTTGGACAGCTTGTTTGCATAATCAAAGGTGTGAACTGTATTTATAATATGCTGCACATGCACCTTCAGATGAGACCATCGGTGCTCCGAGAGGATGTTCGGGGGTGCATGATACTGAAAAAGCCGGGCAGTCAGAGGGGCGGGACTTACCACTCAGCACAGCCCCTGCAATGCATATCCCCGGCATATCCCTTGCCATCTCTCCAAGGTCAAATTTTTTCTCTGCGTCAAAAGCCGAGTATTTTTCTTTTATAGCCAGGCCGCTGCCGGGAATTAATCCAATGCCCCTCCAATGCATATCACATATACGGAATACTTCATACATAGTCTTTAATGCATGAGGGTTACCCTCCCTCTTTACTGATCGTTTATAACAGTTAGTTAATTCAATGCTGCCATTTTCAAGCATGCTGATGGTAGCAAGTATGCCTTTTAATATATCTACAGGCTCGAAACCTGTAACAGCAACCGGAATCCCGTATCTGGCGGACAGGCTGATATAGTCGTTATAACCCGTTACAGCACATACATGTCCGGGTGCCAGCAGTCCGTCAATAGCGGTATCTTCTGCTGAAAGTATGGCATCTATGGCAGGCGGTACAAGCACGGGAGAGGCAAGAAGGAAAAAATTTGTAAGCTTCAGTCGGGCTGCCTGTAATAATGCCATAGCATTTGCCGGGGCAGTGGTTTCAAAACCAATGGCAAAAAAAACAACATCCCTGTCAGGATTGGCGACAGCAATATCAACAGCATCAAGGGGTGAATAGACTATTCTTATATCACAACCTTCGGCCCTGGCTGATAAAAGATCGGATTCAGATCCCGGCACTCTCATCATATCCCCAAAAGAAGCCAATATTGTTTTCTCTGCAGAAGCTATTGCCAGTGCCCTGTCAATTTTTACTGTTGGTGTAACGCATACCGGGCAGCCGGGACCGTGAATAAGCTTTACCTCCTCTGGCAGCAGCTCCATAAGGTTGTATTTCATGATGGCATGAGTCTGGCCACCGCATATCTCCATAATATGCCATTGACGGCTTACTGTTGCAGCTATCTTTTCAGCCAGTATACGCACCAGGTCCGGGTTCCTGTATTCATCAATATATTTCAATGGTCAGGGATATTGCTATGATTTATTTCATTTCATCCAGAAGGGAGAGAGTCTCCTGTGCTTCTTGCGGATCAACAATACTTATTGCCATCCCGGCATGAGACAGGATATAATCCCCAGGCTTTGCCTCCGGAACCCATTCAGTACAGACGGTTTTAATAAGACCGCTGAAGCTTACTTTTGCCATTCTCATACCATCCCTTGTGAATTGGGAGTTTATTATTCCGGGAATTGCCAGGCACATATCATTTGATCCTTGGTTATATGCTAATGTAGTAATAATGAATGTAATCTCATAATTATTTTCCTGAAGTGTAAGACAGCGTACCTCCAAATTAATGAACAGATAAAAGCACGGTCGGATGATATGCCTGAAATGCCGGATAAAACAGTGGCCTTGTTGATCCGTTTCCTTGACCAAAACAAGGGGGCATTATCAGATCGGGCACGATCCAGGGAATTTTCAGCTTTGACGAATGATGAGATATTGCTGATTGGGAAACAATACCAGAAGATATTCCGTAATAAATAAGCCTTGACCATCCTTTCGTGATGAAAAGGGGAAAGAAGCCAGCAGCGGGGTGCTCGTCAGGCTCACGCCTTCCTCGAGATCCGGTTGGGGGGAGACTTTCAACAAAATCCTCCGGGCCTTCGGCCCTGGATTCTTTTTATTTATACCCTCACCGGAATAAATTCCGTTCGCTTATAAATAAAAATCCTCCACCACTGTGTGGAGAAGGATTTTGTTGAGGTCGGTAGCGGAGTCGAACCGCTGTACCCGGTTTTGCAGACCGGCGCCTAGCCACTCGGCCAACCGACCATGTATGACGAAGCCTGAAAGGCGAAGTCGTGCCGTGATTTCTCACGGCTTAAGGATTACAAAAGTACTAAAAATATCAGAAACAGGAAACCCGGTTGCCAGCTACTGTTTATTAATAATAATACCATTTTCTCAGAAAAGGGATTCAGTCAATTACCACAGTCCATTCGACATACTGCTGCAGTTTATCAAGGTCTCTCCTTACCAGGTCGAGGGGATGAGGGTTATCGTTATCTGAGAATGCATGTTTGACGACCTCATCGTAAGCATGGGCTTTCACCTTATATTCACCCGGTTTTTTTACCAGGTCGCCTGCCCTTACCGTTGTGCCTCCGTTCTCCAGTACCAGTTTATCATTAACATACCAGTCGACCAGTATCACTTCGGGGTCAACAACCCTGACCCACAGGTTAACAGGGTTTTTATGTATTTTGACTGCATCCATTGCCTCATCCACAGGCCTGACAATATCGTATATATCCAATATTATTTTCTCGCGGCAAACGGCATTGAAGGAGGCTGGTTTTCTGTCGCTTGTCCATCCCATCTTGCTGTTCTTGCTGGGGCGGTATGCCCCCCGGCTGGTATATATTGCCCCTTCATATACATCGATGGTTCCCAACAGGGTGTCCTTATCAACATATCCTATCCAGTGCGACCATTTCTTTGCATCCGGATCGGCTGTAACATTTATATTGCGTGGCTCGTCACCTTCGAATGTACCATCTCCGTAGTATTCGTCGGCCAGGTCAAAAAAGCCATGACCGGCTTCATGCAGTCCTATTTCCTTCCCGAAATTATATGAAAACACAACATACCTGCCACCTGAATTATGATATTCAGGGTTATTAAGGACCACAAAGGGCCAGTTGAATCTTTTTATGCCTGTTCTGTCAGCCGCCTGGCTGAACAACGCTCCTGCCAGTTGCCTGTCTACCCAACCCAGCCTGTCTTCATCACGTGTGCCTCCGAGTGCATTATTCACTGTTTTTGTCTTATCCTGGTTATAGCGAGGTGCGATGCTTATGCCTGATTCTTTGCTGATAAGATCTATACGGTATATATTGATAAAGTTTTTATAACGGGGTAAGGGCCTTACAGACAGACCGGGTGTAATTAAGTAGTTTAAGGAATTAAGGACATGCCCGGGGAATGTCAATATTTCATCAGATGTATAACCATCGGAGGCATACGCCAGCTTAACCCTGTTCGAGTCCGGACCGGTATGTTGCAGGACAACTACGTCGTATTCAAATTCTTTTATATTTTGATTGTCGCTTTTTCCCTTCTGACCAAAAGTTGAGGAAACAGGAAACGCAAGTAATAATATTAATACCGATAGTTTTTTCATCATTCTGTTTTTAAATTCAGGGGCTAATTTATTAACAGTATATTACGATATAAAGACATTGCCCTGAATTTAAAGATATTTAACTTTCTCAGCTAAATAAGATGTTTTAAACTATGTTTGCAATTTTTTGTTTCATAAGTAATTAATTATAAAATATTGATATGAGTAAAGAAAAGTGGAATAGGGAAAATATTCCTGATCTTGCAGGAAAGGTAATAATAGTGACAGGAGGCAACAGCGGCCTGGGTTATGAATCTGTAAAGGCTTTTGCAGCAAATGGGGCAAGGGTGATACTGGCTTCACGTTCAGAAGAGAAGGGCCGGGAAGCTTCGGAGAAGATCATTAAGGATTTTCCTGATGCTGATATCAGGATTATGAAACTGGATCTGGCCGATCTTTCTTCAGTGGAATCTTTTGCCGCCAGTTTCAGGGCAGGGTATGACCGGCTTGACATTCTGATGAATAATGCGGGGATTATGACCACTCCTTACTTCAGGACCAGGGATGGTTTTGAGGGGCAGATGGGTACCAATCATTTCGGTCATTTTGCTTTGACGGGCAGGCTTATGGACATAATAATGAGCAGTGCCGGTTCAAGGATAGTGAATGTGAGCAGTTCAGCCCACAGGGCGGGAAAGATGGATTTTGACAACCTGCTTTTTGAGGATGGCAGGGCTTATTCGCCTATGAAGGCTTATGGTCGTTCCAAGCTTGCCAACCTTCTTTTTACCTACGAGCTGCAGAGGCGCCTGGAGTCAGCCGGAAGCGATACTGCCAGTCTGGCTGCACATCCCGGTCTTTCCGCAACCAACCTGATGAGGTATATAGATAAGAAGGTTCTTTATAAGCTGTTTAGTCCCCTAGTGTCTCTTGTTGCACAGAGTGCTGCCATGGGGGCCCTGCCCCAGATAAGGGCTGCCGTTGACCCGGATGCACGGGGAGGAGAGTATTATGGTCCCGGTGGCTTCGGCGGCATGAAGGGTTACCCTGTAAGGGTTAAGTCTAACAGTGCATCGCATAATATGGATGATGCCCGTAAGCTGTGGGAGCTGTCAGAGGAGCTTACGGGGGTAAAGTGGTAATATTGATGGAAGGCTTCGCATAGGGACGTCTTAAAAGCAGTCCGCGAAGCCCGCAGTTTTAATATGCACCGGCCATTTTTGCATTACGGGGAAGGCATTAGTCAGCCTGGTGTCTGTCATACAGTCCGGGTCATTATTTTATGAAAGAGGGGAACTCATCCATATTGGCCAGCCTGAGAGCCATCATACAGGCCAGACGGCTTATGCTTTCGGTTTTCGGGTAATCTATCTTTTCAGGGTCGTCACCGGGATTATGAAGATCTTCATGTACACCTGAGAAGAAAAAGAAACCCGGAATACCTTCCCTGATGAAGCTCTGATGATCACTTCCACCGGGCGAGTCTTCGTCATTATTTACGATAATGGGAAAATCGGTGATACCCCGGTTGGTTTCGCTTATGAATTGCCCGAGAGCATCCACATATTTTTTATGTGTTACTACCCAGTGTGCCCTGGTTTCTTCATTACCGGGATCACTACGGCCTATCATATCCATGTTGATATTAAACTTCATCTGTTCTTTGGGGAACAAACCGCTGTTCACAAAATGGCGCGACCCTATGAGTCCCATTTCCTCTGCAGTAAATGTAACAAAGACCACAGTTCTTTTGCCGGGGTT
>JAXHLX010000033.1:0-107634 GCA_034521735.1 Bacteroidales bacterium | reverse complement strand
GGTTGAAGCTTTACCGTTATGCATTAATAGTTCAAATATAATACAGTTAGATGAAAAAGCCTTTATTAGTTAGTCGATCAGGTTTTTTCCAGTGATTGCCCGGCTCGTCTGTAATCAAGATTACGTTCTCCTCCTGCCGTTGTATCGCATTATCTTTAAATGTTACCTTTACAAAGAATTATTTCAAAACAGAAAATATTGAAATAACTGGAATATAATTACTGACTTTAGACAATATTATATGAAAGCATCATACCTTGCATCATACGGCCAAACCGGATCGCTTCAATATGGAGAAATAGCAGAGCCGGTACTTCAGAAAGACAGTTTACTGGTTCAGGTTAAAGCTGTGTCTGTAAATCCGGTAGACTGGAAAACAAGGCAGGGAGTTCTAAGGCTTATCCAGGGATCTAAATTTCCGAGGATCATTGGTTCCGACTTTGCGGGTATTGTAAAGCAGGTTGCTCCCGGAATAGTTGATTTCAAAGTCGGAGACCGTGTATACGGAGCTATTCCTGCTTTTTCAAATAAACCCGGCGCACTGGCTGAGGTTGCAAACGTCAATCATAAAGATGCCCGGGCAATGCCAGAATGGCTCTCATTTGAAGAGGCTGCCTCATTACCAATAGCGGCCCTTACTGCACTTAATGGTTTGCGGAGATGTGGAGTCCGGGAGGGCACAAGAGTACTGGTTAACGGTGCCACAGGAGGAGTAGGTCATTTCGGGGTACAGGCAGCAAAGGCAAAAGGGGCATACGTAACTGCCACTTGTAGTGCAGGAAATGCTGACCTGGCCAGAGAACTGGGGGCAGATGAGGTGTTCGGTTACAGCGGAAATAACACAATTGGAAATGGAACACAGTTTGATGCAATTCTTGATGCCTGGGGAATGATGGCGAATGAAGATGTTTATCGCCTTCTTAAACCGGACGGAGTTTATGCTTCGCCATTATTACTGCCATGGACGATTTTCCGGACCTTATGGGTCAGGATCCGTTTTGGAAGGAAGATGACCTCCTCCAATATGAGGACAAGAGAAGAGGATTATGATGAGCTTGAGGCTTTGATAGAGAATAAAAAACTAAAGTTTGTAATAGAGAACAAATTTCCATTGGAGAAGTCATCCGAAGCCTTCGATAAGGCCGAATTCGGTAAACCGCGCGGGAAAATAATTATAGAGGTATAACAGGAATCTGTTTCCCTGGATAAACATGTACAAGATCAGCAGTGATGACAACACTGCGTATGACCAGACAACAGGTTTTAATCTGGGATTGCTCGGCCATATCCATCTGAGTAGTCAATGGGCAGTTCAGCCTGAATTGGTTTATTCAAATCAGGGTGTAAAAATCGGGGGTACTAAGCAGACGCTGGACTATATAAATGTGCCTGTAATCCTTCAGTATATGTTTGACAATGGATTCAGATTGCAGGCTGGCCCACAATTGGGTCTTCTTGTTAAAGCAGACAATAAAGACGATTTGAGTCCTGTAGACCTTGGTGTGGGGTTTGGTATAAGTAATGTAGTTCCATCAACGGGCTTTGGTGCTGATGTAAGGTATAATCATGGATTAAGCAACATTAATAAAAACGATGCTGTTAAGTCGTTTAACAGGGGAGTTCAGCTGGGTGTCTTCTACATTTTTGGTCATTAAACGAAGGACCAGTTTCTCGTAATCCTCGGTTCACACTCCAGAAAGTCGTTAAATATCTGAACTATTTTAATCACTAAATATATCCAGATATGGTTTAAAGATAAAAATCCTGTTACGACTTTGTCCGGTCATTTCCTCTACCATCTGTTTTTCCTGCATAAGCTTTACCAGATCATTTGCTGCTTTATAGCTTAGTGAACATTTCTTCGCTGCATTATCAATGGTTGTAACCGGATTTTGAAATAAAATATTAAGGAGTGTCAGGGGGGAATTACTTCTACGACCAAAAACCAAATTGATTTGAGATTCAAAATAATTCTAATGTTACCTTTAATAGCAAGGATATTATAATAACAATGCTATGTTACTTTCAAGAAAGAGATTGAATTAATGTTTAATTTCCAGGTCCAACCGTGATGGCACTGAAAATAAAAAGCCCTCCGAACTATAGTTCAGAAGGCTTTTATTCAGCTGATGCAGAGTAAAGAATATAGCATGCCACTATATTATAGTTGCATTTTAAAAATGTATTTTTTAGTTTTGTACTACAAATTTCAATTGGATGACAAAATTTGAAAAACTGATTTCCAGAAAGCTGACAAGACCAAAGGACTTTAAATACAGTGAATTAAAGAGGATGCTAAGTGGCTTTGGTTACATTGAATTACAGGGATCAGGCTCTCGGGTAGTATTTTTCAATGAGAAGTTAAACCATAATATTAAACTTCATAGGCCACATCCTGAAAATATTTTGAAAGCATATCAAGTTGATTTAGTACTTAATGAATTGAAATTAAAGGATTTAATATGAAAGATGTTATCACATATAAGGGTTTTATAGGTTCTGTGCACTTTGCCTCCGAAGACAGAGTATTTTATGGAAAGGTTGAGGGAATAAATGATTTAATAAGCTTTGAAGGAAAAACCGTAGATGAACTTGAAGAGGGTTTTAAGTATATGGTGGATGAGCATATTAAAGATTGCAAAAAAAACCATCTTCCACTGGAAAAATCCTATAAAGGAAATCTCAATATTCGTTTAGCTCCGGAACTTCATAAAAAGGCAGTCCATAATGCAGCATTAAAGGGCATTTCATTGAATCAATATATTAATGAAGCAATTAGAAAAGAATTGCATGTATCTGAGCCTGATCTGGAAGAAGGTTATACTCAAGAAGATTAAAGTTTTTCCAGAATTCCGGACAAGTCAGAAATCGAACGAACATAGTAACTTCATTAACAGTTGATATTCATTATCAACTGTTAATGTGATGAATAAAGTAAAAATCGGGTATATGTGAAAAATTAGGGAAGAGCGAGAGCGATGAACTCTCACTCTGTTTTTTAGTAGCGGGGGGAAGATTACGCTATCCTCCTGTCGTCGGATCGCGTTATTACCGCAAGATTACGCTCCCTGCGGTCGCGTTTTCTTTGAGGGGGTTGCTTTACAAAGATAATCCCTGCATCCGCCTGCGGCGTCTGGCGGGTCTTTTTGTTTCCATCCTCTTACAAGAGCAAGCTCTTGACGAGTCTGAAAACAAAAATCCCCGGCACTTTCGTGCCAGGGATTTTCTTTGTAGCGGGGGGAAGATTCGAACCTCCGACCTTTGGGTTATGAGCCCAACGAGCTACCACTGCTCCACCCCGCAATCTGGCTGCAAATATAAGAATGTTTTAAGGACCCACCAAACATATAACCCATTTTATTATACCGGACAGCTTGCTGATCAGTTAATCATCACGTGTAATCATCTCTGGCCGGCCGGTAGGGCAGATCTGACTGGACAGCCAGGTGGGAAAGTATTAAAAAACAGGCTTTTGCCCATAAAAATGCTTAATCCTGCAATGCCCGGTCTTCGATAAGAGGAAATTAATGCTTACTTTTGCATCTTAATTAACTGGTATTAAGTAAAAAAAATACAGATACCGTTCTGCATGAATTAGAAAAACATCAAATTATGCCAAGAGTATTTACAGCGAGCAATATTGAGAAAGAAGATAAAGAGGTGAAAAAAGACTACCTTGACAGGCATATGCCACATGTCATATGTGATGATAAGGTGAAAAAAGGTGAAGTGTTCAGGGTTAAGGTGAAGATGGGTGACAACTATACTCATCCCGATGATCATGATCATTTTATAAGTACCCTGCAGTTATGGAACCGGGAGACACTCCTGGCCGAAACGAAATATTCATCAGGGGCATACGGAAATAAACCCTCAAATATTGAAGTTGATTTTTATATAAATGCTCCTGAAGTATCCATGAATCTGTCGGCTATGGCTGTATGTACCAAGCATGGATTATGGCAGAGTGAGGATAAACCTGTAAAAGTGATATAAAAACCTGTGATTGTCAATCTGACATTTGCAGTCTACTGTTATGGCAAAGACTGATAATAAAAAAAGAAGCTGGAGAGATAAGTACCGCCTGGCAATCTATAATGACAAAACATTTGAAGAGGTATGGCGTATCCGCATGACAAGGTATAACGGCTTCCTGCTTATCGTCTTTATGGTGCTTTTTATTATCGGCACCACTGCAGTGCTAATCTCTTTTACAAACCTGAGAGAGTTTATACCCGGATACCCTGATGGCAATACGAGGCGTAATATCATTATGAATGCTTTGCGCCTCGATTCTCTTGAGAATGAGTTGAGGCTCAGGGATCAGTATTTTGATAACCTTAATGCAATAATTTCAGGGAGGGAGCCGGTTGACCGTGTTGCCGGACAGGATACCACAGCTAATTATGATGAAATTGTTTTCAGTGAATCAGCTGAAGATTCCCTGCTGAGACAGCAGGTTGAAAGAGAAGAGCAGTATAATCTGACTTTTATGGCTGACTATGATGATCGTGATATTAATCTCTCAAACATTCATTTCTTTCCCCCTGCCAAAGGCATGGTCTCAGGCCATTTTAATCCCCGAACCCGGCATTATGGTACTGATATAGTCACATCTCCTAAGGCAGTGATATCTGCAAGCCTTGATGGCACTGTTATTTTTACCGGCTGGACAATGGAGACAGGGTGGGTTATACAGATACAACATTCAAATAACCTTATTTCTGTTTATAAGCATAATATCACCCTTCTCAAGCAGATGGGTGATGAGGTTGTGGCAGGAGAGGGTATATCCGTGGTTGGTGATTCAGGGGAGCTGTATACCTCAGGCCCGCATCTGCATTTTGAGATCTGGTATAAGGGAAAGGCAGTAAACCCTGAGAATTATATTTTATTTTAATTATTAAACAACAGGCCGTGAAGAGACTGGCGATACTTGGATCTACAGGTTCAATAGGTACTCAAACGCTGGATGTGATTGACAGGCATCCGGGGGAATTTATTGTTGAAGTGCTTACAGCATATAATAATGTTGAAAAGCTCGTTGCCCAGTCAAGGAAATATATGCCGGGTACAGTGGTCATAGTGAATGAGGACCATTATGCTCAGCTGAAGAAGCAACTTTCTGACCTGCCGGTTAAGGTATTTGCGGGTATGGAAGCTGCCGAACAGGTGGTGAGCCAGTCAGGGATAGACATGGTTGTTGCAGCCATGGTGGGGTTTACAGGCTTGCGTCCCGTTATAAAAGCTATAAAGGCAGGGAAGGATATAGCTCTTGCCAATAAGGAGACACTTGTTGTGGCCGGACGCTTGATTAATGAGCTGGTGTTGGAACATAAGGTCAGGATAATACCTGTTGACTCGGAACATTCGGCCATACTTCAGTGCCTGGCCGGTGAAAGCGGCAATCCGGTTGAAAAGATCACCCTGACAGCTTCGGGTGGGCCGTTCAGGCAATATACAGAAGCCATGATGCATAAGGTTAAAGCAGACGAGGCACTGAAACATCCTAACTGGAAAATGGGAAGTAAAATAACCATAGACTCTGCTTCAATGATGAATAAGGGTCTTGAAGTTATAGAAGCAAAATGGTTTTTTGACCTGCGTCCCGATCAGATAGAAGTAATAATACATCCCCAGTCCATCATTCATTCATTTGTCCATTTTGCTGATGGTTCAATAAAGGCACAGCTGGGACTCCCCGATATGCGATTGCCGATTATATATGCACTTACATACCCGGACCGTCTCAGTACAGATCTGCCAAGGTTTGATTTTAAGAAATGTAATACCCTTACTTTTGAAGCGGTTGATACAAAAAAATTTCGTAACCTTGCACTCGCTTATGAGGCCCTTGAAAAAGGAGGTAATCTGCCCTGCGCCATGAACGCGGCAAATGAGATAGCTGTGGAAGCATTTCTTAATGGGGAAATTGGTTTTATGGAGATGACCGGGCTTGTTGAAACAATAATGAGTAAGACTGTGTTTATTGAAAGACCGGGGATTGCGGAGCTGGAAGAAACAGACCGCATTAGCAGGATTGCTTCCGGGGAGTATATGAAATAATAAAGTGAAAATGAAGCAGGTGCAGCGAGCTCATGAGCAGTAATAATGTGAGTAAGCGCTTGAATTCGTTTTTAATTTTTTAAACGATTGAAATGGTAGTACTGATCAAAATATTGCAATTTATATTAAGCCTGTCGCTGATAGTGATAGTTCATGAGATGGGCCACTTCCTCTTTGCCAAGCTCTTTAAGACAAGGGTGGAGAAATTTTATCTGTTCTTTGACGCCTGGTTCTCTTTATTCAAGTTTAAGAAAGGGGAGACAGAATATGGCATAGGATGGCTGCCCCTGGGCGGATATGTAAAAATATCCGGGATGATAGATGAATCAATGGACCGTGATCAGATGAAAAGGCCGCCTGAGCCTTATGAGTTCAGGGCAAAGTCATCCGGACAGCGCCTTATGATAATGCTGGGAGGTGTGGTTTTTAATTTTATTATGGCCATGGTCTTATATATAATGGTGCTTTTTGCATGGGGTGAGACCTACCTTCCAACGGAGAATGTGAAATATGGAATAGTAACGGACTCGCTTGGTCATGAGATGGGTCTGCGAAACGGAGATAAGATAGTTTCAGTTGATGGTAACGAGATTGAAAACTTCTATCATATAATGTCCGATATACTGCTGAATGAAAGAGAACAGATTACAGTTGAAAGAGACGGGCGTTTGGTGGATATTGAAATTGACAAGAAATATATCCAGTATCTTATAAAAGGACAGGGAAGGATAGAGGCACGCCTGCCGTTTATGCCTTTTGAAGTATCGGGATTTCAGGAAGAATCTCCTGCACGTGAGGCTGGTATGAAGGTGGGGGATAAGCTTGTGGGTATTGATGGGAAGGAATTCAGGTTCAATGATGAATATGTGAATTATCTGTCGGATAAAAAAGGCAATGATATAACAGCCAATATACTGAGGGGAGATGACAGTTTGGCTATTGATCTTAGAACCACGGAAGAGGGAATGATTGGAATTGTAAGGGATCCAAGCGGGATACTGGAGCTGAAAACATTAAGATATGGTTTCCTTGAATCCATCCCGGCAGGTATATCAAAGGGCTTTAAGACAATGAAAGATTACCTGAAACAGTTCAGGCTGATATTTTCAAAAGGAACAAAAGCCTATGAATCACTCGGTGGTTTTATAACGATAGGAAGTATATTCCCTGGTATATGGAACTGGCAGGCTTTCTGGGAGCTTACCGCATTCCTGTCTATTATCCTGGCAATATTGAATATACTTCCCATACCTGCACTTGACGGGGGCCATGTGATGTTCCTGCTCTACGAGGTTATAACAGGCAGAAAACCCAGCGATAAGTTCCTGGAATATGCACAGATAACGGGTATGATTATTCTGCTGGCATTACTTCTGTATGCAAATGGGAATGATATTATGCGATTGTTGAAGAATTAGCTTTTTTTTAATTAACTTTGTATCAATTAATAATTGTAATAATCTATATTATGAACGTTCTAGCCGGCATGTTTGGACCAACAGAGATAATTCTTATTGTTCTTGTGGTTGTGATACTTTTTGGTGGACGTAAAATCCCCGAGCTGATGAAAGGTATAGGTCAGGGGATGAAAGAATTTAAGAAAGCCACAAAGGATGAGCAACAGGAGGAAGAAAAAGTGAAGGAAAAATAAAATTATTGCTGAATATAAGTGCTTATAAGGGCCGTCTCAGTTTTTTGAGACGGCTTTTTTATGGTGCGCCCGGCATGGGTATTAACCCGGTTTCTGTTCCGCCAGACTTTTTTTTTATTTCTAAATGCATTAAGTTTGGTATGATTAATGATGTTAACTGTAGACTGTTGAATTTGATGAACAAACTGTTATATAAGCTGGTATATTTTAAATAAGCAAACATATGAAACAGATCATTAAACTGATTACTATTGCCATTTTTATATTGTCAGCCCAGTCATGCGGTGATGAAGGCGGAGGAGGTATCAGCCTGCCTAATATATCCGGAAGCACCGGTGAGGTGCTGGTGATTACTGATAAAGCAAAATGGGAAGGAAAGCTAGGACGCAAGATAGTTGAGGTTATTGCCGCGCCTATCGACTATTTTCCACAGCCTGAACCACATTTCGATCTGATAAACGTGAGTCCGGGAGTTTTTGGTAAGCTTTACCAGACCCACCGGAATGTTATTTTTATTGAGATAGGTGCAGAAAATGAAAAGGCGGTAACAATGCAGGAGAATACCTGGGCTTACTCACAGCTGGTAATCAACCTCAGGGGCAGAAACGAGGAAGATATTATCAGCCTGCTTGAGGAAGAAGGACAGTCGATAATAAATAAGATTAATATAGCTGAAAGGGACAGGTGGATAAGAGTGTATAAGAAATCACTCAACAGTATGATATTTAATAAACTCAGGGATGAGTATAATATGACCCTTCATATACCTTCCAACTTTTCACTTGATGTTGAAGAAAAGGGCTTCCTGTGGTTTTCGTACGAGACACCAACAACCACACAGGCTATACTTGTACATTTTTTTGACCATAATGGCAGGAATTATTTCAATGAGGACAGTATAAAGCGTATAAGGGATAATATGACGGCGGAGAAAGTGAAGGGACCGGTGGGAGACAGTTATATGGTGATAGAAGAGCGGATGCCGGTGAAATACAGACTCTTCAGGTTCAGACAGCGCAATTATGCCGAAATGAGAGGCCTGTGGACACTTGAGAATGGTTTTATGGGCGGACCTTTTGTTAACCTGGTTACCAGGGACGAAGTGAATGACCGCTTTGTGATGCTTGATGGTTTTGTTTATGCGCCTAAGGATGAAAAAAGGGAACTGTTACGCCAGGTGGAGGCTATAATTTATACAATAGGTTTTCCGGATGGAAAAGAGAGTGCTGTTGCAGACGGGGAGTAAAGTTATTTCCGTTCTTCTATAATTTCATATTTCTGGTTTCTTAAGACGGGATTAAAACCAGCCTCCCTGATTATGTCCTGCAGCTCTTCAGCATTGAACATCCCTGATGAACCGGCTGCACTTACAACATTCTCTTCAATCATAACGGATCCAAGATCATTGGCCCCCGCATGAAGGGTCATATAAGCAGCATTACGGCCTGTGGTGAGAATGGATGATTGTATATTGCTGATATTATTGAGCACAATACGGCTGATGGCTATCAGTCTTATATAATCAGCTGTACCGGTATTATTATATACTTTATGTTTTTTTGCAAGTACAGTGCCCTTATCCTGGAAAGGCCAGGGTATAAAAGTGATAAACCCGTAATGCCCGGTAGGTTTTTGCTGCTGGAGATCACGAAGCCTGATCAGGTGTATTATCCTCTCTTCCATGGTCTCAATATGACCATACATCATGGTGGCTGAGGTGGGAAGGTTTATAATATGGGCCTGCCTCATTACCTCCAGCCACTCATCTGTGCTCGCCTTTGCCGGTGAAACAATGCCTCTTACCCTGTCATCAAGTATTTCAGCTCCGGCCCCCGGCAGGCTGTCGAGGCCTGCATCAATAAGCTCCAGGAGAACAGCATGGTATGAGCTTTTCTCAGTTCTGGCCAGGTGCACAAGCTCGGGAGGACCGAGAGCATGCAGTTTCAGTGCCGGAAATTCATTCTTCAGCTGCCTGAAAAGGGTTGTGTAGAATTTCAGTCCGAGAGAAGGATGCATACCCCCCTGCAACAGCAGTTGATTTCCTCCCTTTTCAAACAATTCTTTTATCTTTTGCCTGTAATCGTCAATACCAGTAATAAAGGTATCAGGGTCACCCGGCCTGCGGCAAAAATTACAGAATTTGCATTGTGAAAAGCATATATTTGTAATATTCACGTTGCGGTCAATAATCCACCCCACATTATTGCCCGGCACATGTTGGTCCCTCAGGATACTTCCCAGCATCATAAGCTCGGACAGTGGAGCGTGATTGTATATATATAGCGCCTCTTCGGGTAGCAGGGCTTCCGCTGCAAGGGCTTTTGCATATATTTCTTCCTTCCTTTTCATCAGATGACAAAGGTAATTCATTATCTTATATACAATCAAATTTTGTTAACTTTACACCTTTCACAATACCTGGCACACAGGAACCGGCTCAGGCTGGTTTTTACCGACCTGGCACACAGGGACCGGCCCAGGTCTGTTTTTAGAGGTAATCATAAAGCAGGCAAGAGCTGAAAATAAATTATTATGACAATGAATAAGGAGCAGATTATTGCAGGTATAACACACGGAGATATAAATGGCATTGGTTATGAGGTGATTATAAAGACACTGATGGATAACCGGATAATGGATAAATGTACCCCTGTTGTTTACGGTTCTCCGAAGGTGGCGGCCTATCATCGTAAGGCGCTGGATATAAATAATTTCAGTTTTAATAATATTAATGATGCCTCGGAGGCCAATCATAAAAGGGCAAACATAATCAATTGTCTTGATGATAATGTCAGGGTTGAGCTGGGTAAATCTACTCCCATGGCAGGTGAATCGGCTGTCATACCTCTTGAGAACGCTGTCAGCGACTTGATAGCCAATAAAATAGATGTCGTTATTACAGCACCGATAAATAAATTCAATATACAATCGGAGTCATTTAGCTTTCCCGGACATACTGAATTTTTTAAGGAAAGATTCGGAGTGGATGATGTGTTGATGTTACTTGTAAGTGATGACCTGAGGGTGGGTGTTGCCACCGGCCATATTCCGTTGAAGGATGTGCCGGGCGAGCTGAGTAAGGATAATATTGTAAAAAAACTGAAGGTTATGGATAACTCACTCAGGGTGGACTTTGCCATCCGTAAGCCCCGTATAGCAGTTCTTTCACTTAATCCTCATAGTGGTGATACAGGTTTGCTGGGAGATGAGGAACAGGAAATAATCGTACCTGCCATTGATGAGGCCTCTGAGGCAGGCATCCTGGCATTCGGACCCTATCCTTCAGATGGATTTTTTGGCTCGGGCTCATTCAGGGCCTTCGATGGCATACTGGCTATGTATCATGACCAGGGGCTTACACCTTTTAAGACTCTTGCACTGGGTGAAGGTGTTAATTTTACAGCGGGACTGCCTGTTGTCCGAACATCTCCCTCGCATGGGACAGCCTATGAGATTGCAGGTAAAGGGGAGGCCTCCGAGGCTTCTTTCAGAAAAGCATTATACCTTGCATGCGATATTTACAATAACAGGGAAATGCATAAGGAAATAAGCAGTAATCCACTGAAGCATTATGATACTGAGAATAGTAACGGAAGAACAGGTGAACTGCCTCCTGACGAGGATAATAATGATACCGTATGATTGAGCATATAAAAGGTAAAATAACATCCCTGACACCCACCTATGCTGTAGTGGAAACGGGCGGACTGGGATATTTTGTCAATATATCCCTTTCGACATTCTCAAAGCTTGAGAATATGGAAGAATGCAGCCTTCTGATACATGAGGTAATAAGAGAAGACGCCCACCTTCTTTTTGGCTTTGTTAATGCGGAGGAACGATATATCTTCAGACTTCTGATATCAGTGTCTGGCGTTGGTGCTAATACAGCCCGGATGATGCTTTCATCTGTTGAGGCTCAGGGCATACAACAAGCAATATTGCAATCTGATGTTAACCTTTTAAAAGGAATCAAGGGTATAGGAGCAAAGACAGCACAGAGAATAATTGTTGATCTGAAAGATAAGGTAGGTAAATCTGCTGATGCAGGGGAAATATTTGCTGAACAGGGCAATACTATCAGGGAAGAAGCGTTTACAGCATTAGTAATGCTTGGTTTTCCTAAGAACTCCGTTAATAAGGTCCTTGACAGGCTCCTCAGGGAGGAAAGGGATCTTACGGTAGAGCAGTTGATAAAGAAAGCCTTAATGATTTTGTAGAACCGAATACTAAACTGGTATTGAGATCAGGCTCTGTATATAACGCTAACCTGCCTTTCATAGCTTTTTTTATCCTTTGTTTCCTCCCGGGAATGGTGGTAAAAGGCCAGCTTGTGGACAGCGATACCACTCTTAAGCTCAGATATCCCTTTGATGACCGCTCAGGACTACCCTGGGAAGAACGGAAATTATCGCCCCTTGAACTGAATATGCCATCAAATTTTTCCACGGAGGTTATATATGATGCCGAAAGGAATGAATATATATATTATGAAAAGGTGGGTAATCTGGATATAAGGCAGCCTGTTTATATGAGTCCTGATGAATATTATGATTTTGTTTTTGAAAAGTCAATACGTGACTACTGGCGGTATAAGTTTTCAGGTGATGAATCATATGCCAGGTCATCACTGATACCTGAAATACAGTTTGGCGGTGAAGCCTTTGATAAGATATTCGGTTCAAATGTAATAAACATTATACCCCAGGGATCGGCGGAGCTTATCTTCGGAGTAAATATATCCAGGACCGAAAACCCGACACTCTCGGAGAAGCTTAGGACAATACCGACATTTGACTTCCAGGAAAAGATACAGATGAATGTAACGGGCTCCATTGGTGATAAGATGCAGCTGGGCATTAATTATAACACCGAGGCTATGTTCGATTTTGAGAACCGTACAAAGCTCGAATATTCAGGTGATGAAGATGAGATAATAAAAAGAATAGAGGCCGGTGATGTTACCCTGCCGCTGCCTGGTACTTTGATAACAGGAAGCCATAGCCTTTTTGGTTTGAAAACAGAGCTTCAGTTTGGGAGGCTGACAGTGACAAATGTCTTTTCCCAGCAGAAAGGGTGAGTCCTCAACCCTGGAGGTTAAGGGCGGGGCACAACAGAATGATTTTGAGGTGCATGCCGATGAGTATGAGGCTAATAAACACTTCTTCCTGTCACATTATTTCAGAGATATCTATAATGATGCCATGAAAAACCTACCGGTGATAAGCTCCGGTGTTAACATAGAAAGGATAGAAGTATGGGTTACCAATAAGACAAATAATTTTGAGGAAACAAGAAATATTCTTGCTCTGATGGATATTGCAGAGGCCCAGCAGCATATCTATAATGAAGTGCCGGAATTTCAGGCAGTTCCTGGCATGCCCCCATACCCGCACAACGGACTGAACAACCTTTACTCACAGCTAACTTCCTCTTATTCACAGGCCAGGGATGTTGATAAGATAACCGATTCTTTTCAGCCCATTGCCGGAGATTTTCAGATTGGCACTCATTATGAGAAGATAGAGAATGCACGTAAGCTCACTGAACGTGAATATACCGTTAACAGACAGCTGGGTTATATATCCGTTAATACATCACTGAATAATGATGAGATACTGGCTGTCGCTTATGAATATACCGTAGGAGGCCAGATATTCAAGGTTGGTGAGTTATCCTCCGACGGTATAAGCGCCCCTGATGTGTTATACCTCAAACTGCTTAAGGGTACAAACCTGTCACCACGTATGCCAAGCTGGGACCTGATGATGAAGAATATCTACTCACTGGGAGCATACCAGGTTGAGAGGAAGGATTTCCAGTTGCATATACTGTACCAGGATGATGAAACAGGGAACGCAATTAATTATATTCCGGAAGGAGATCTCAGTGACGAGATACTCTTACAGGTAATGGAGCTGGACAACCTGAACGGGCAGCTTGACAGGGAGCCTGACGGGGTGTTTGACTATGTTGAAGGGCTGACCATTATACCTTCACAGGGCAGAATTATATTTCCGGTGCTGGAGCCTTTCGGTAGTCATCTCAGGAGTAAATTCAATGATCAGGCCCTGGCAGACAGGTATGTCTTCCAGGAGCTGTATGATTCAACACAGACCAAAGCCATTCAGAGTGCCGAGAAAAATAAATTCAAAATATCAGGCACATATTCATCGGCTTCAGGATCAGAAATATACCTTAATGCCGTCAATATACCCCAGGGTGGGGTGAAGGTAACGGCCGGAGGCGTTCCTCTTACAGAGAATGTGGATTTTACGGTCGACTATAATGCCGGCAGGGTTAAGATTATAAATCCAGCACTTATAGAATCTCAGACACCTATCCAGGTATCACTGGAGAGCAATCAGTTTTTTGGCTTTCAGACAAAGTCACTGGTAGGGACACATCTGGACTACCGAATCTCGGATGACTTCAATGTGGGAGGTACCGTTCTGCATCTGACGGAAAGGCCATATACCCAGAAAGTGAATTTTGGGGAGGAGCCGATATCCAATACAATATTGGGTTTCAATACATCCTACAGGTCAGAATCACAATTCCTCACGAAAATGGTGGATGCACTCCCTTTTATCGAAACAAAGGAACCTTCATCAATAACATTTTTTGGAGAGTTTGCACACCTTGTGCCCGGACACTCCAGGGCTATCGGCGAAGCAGGAAACTCGTATATCGATGATTTTGAGGCCAGCGAGATACCTCTTGACATGAAAACATATAATGCATGGACGCTCGCCAGTGTGCCTCAGGGTCAGGATAACATTTTTCCCGAAGCCAGGTTTAATAATGACAGGACCGGCGGCTTTAACCGTTCAAAGCTGAGCTGGTATGTTATTGATCCACTGTTTTTGCGTAATGGCTCAACAACACCTGATCATATAAAGAATAATCCCGATCTTCAGTCGAGTCATTTTGTGAGGGAGATATATGAAAATGAATTATTTCCTTTTAAAGAGAGCCCATCAGGTATACCAACAAATATTGCAGTACTTAACCTGGCTTTTTATCCTGATGAAAGAGGGCCTTATAATTATGAAACCTTCCCTACTTCGTATTCGGCGGGTATAAGCCAGGAAGGATTTCTTAATGATCCGCAAACGCGGTGGGGAGGGATGATGAGGGAGATACTTACCAATGACTTCGAGACAGCCAATATACAGTATATTAAGTTCTGGGTAATGGATCCCTTTGTCGAAGATCCTGATCATGATGGCGGCGACCTGTACTTTAACCTGGGTAATATTTCAGAGGATATACTGCGTGATTCCAGGAAATCATTTGAAAACGGCCTGCCTACCTCACCGGAGGTGATAAATGTTGACACTACAGTATGGGGTCGGATACCTACTGTGCAGGCTGTGGTGCATGCCTTTGATAATGAGCCTGAAGCAAGGAGGTTCCAGGATGTAGGGCTCGATGGCCTTTCAAATGATGATGAGAGCACCTTTTTCAGTGATTATATAAGCCAGCTGGAAAGCCTTGTCAGCCAGGATGTGCTGGCGGAGGTTAAAGATGACCCCTCAAATGATGACTTCCATTATTTCAGGGGATCAGATTATGACATTCAGCAGCTGGGTATACTTGAGCGTTATAAGCAATATAACGGTATGGATGGCAATTCGCCAACATCTGAGATGAGCAGTGAGCCATATCCTACCAGTGGCTCAACCATGCCTGATATGGAAGATATTAACAGGGATAATACCGTTAATGAAACAGAAAACTATTACCAGTACAGGGTCAGCCTCAGGCCGGAAGATATGGAAGTGGGGGAGAATTATATTGTGGATGAGATTGAATACACGGCCACATTTGCCAATGGAGAGCAGTCGACGGTTAAATGGTACCAGTTTAAGATTCCTATAACCGATTATTCCCGCACAATAGGTAATATTCAGGATTTTAAATCCATCCGCTTCATGCGTATGTTTATGAAAAACTTCAGCCAGGATATCATCTTAAGGTTTGCCAGTCTTGACCTGGTGCGGGCTAGAGTGGCGTAAATATAATATCTCATTCCTTGAAGGTGGTGAAAGGGTAAGTGTGCCGGAGCCGGAAGACGGCAGTTTCGAGATAAGCTCGGTGAGCATAGAGGAAAATGGGGGCAAAGAGCCTGTTAATTATGTTCTGCCCCCAGGATTCGACAGGGTGATTGATCCTTCCAATCCCCAGCTCAGGCAGCTTAATGAGCAGTCGATGGTACTTCGTGTACTTAACCTTGAAGATGGTGATGCAAGAGCTGCTTTTAAGAATGTGAACCTTGATATACGGCAGTACAGGAAACTGAGGATGGAGGTCCATGGGGAGGAGATAGCAGGTAATCCGCTGATGGATGATGAACTTACGGTGTTCATAAGGGTAGGGTCTGACTATAAAGGTAACTTCTATGAGTATGAGCTGCCATTGAAACTCACGCCTCCCGGTTATTATAATAAAGAGGATGAGAATGACAGGGCTATCGTCTGGCCTGAGGATAACACCTTTAATATTGACCTGTCTGTTTTCCAGGATGCCAAGCAGGCAAGAAATGCAGAACTTAACCAGCCGGGATCAACACTTTCAAGATCAGATATATTTGTGTATCCTGATAATAATGCAAGGGTAAGTGTTTCAGGCAACCCCAACCTGAGCAATGTAAGGGTAATAATGATAGGTATACGAAATCCCATTAAAACAAGGAATAATGGTAATGATGATGGTATGTCCAAATCAGGGGAAGTATGGGTTAATGAGCTGAGACTTAGCGATTTTAATGAGGAGGGTGGCTGGGCTGCCAATGCAAGGATGCAAACAAGGCTTGCTAACCTTGGAACAATTGATGTTGTGGGTCAGACAAGCACCCCGGGCTTCGGCAGCCTTGATATGAAAGTCAATGAGCGCAGCAAGGAACAGATATCAAAATATGATGTATCATCCAGTATAGACCTGGGCAGGTTTTTTAATGAAGAGGCAGGTGTGAGACTGCCTGTTTATCTGGGCTATTCCGAAAGCTTTATACAGCCCCAGTATAATCCGCTCGATCCGGATATTCCACTTGAGGATGCACTGGACATCCTTCCGCCTGAGAAAAGGGATTCCCTTAAAACCATAGCCGAAGATTATACCCGCAGAAAGACAATAACAGTGAGCAATGCCGGTATTAACCGTCAAAAAGAAAAATCATATCCATGGGATCTTTCCAATTTTTCCGTTAACTATACATTTAATGAGATTTACAGAAGCAATATAAATACGGAAATCAATATGGAGAAGAATTACAGGGGAGGACTCAACTATAATTATGATGCCAATCCTGAGAGTGTTACCCCTTTTCAGAATATTAATCTTTTCCGCCGCCAGGCATTCCGGCTTATAAGGGATTTTAACTTTTACCTGCTTCCTAAACATGTGGGTGTAAGAACGGAACTGAACAGATTCTACAGCGAGGTCAAGACAAGGAATATCAATAATCCGCATATAAAAATTCAGCCCACCTTCAGGAAAGATTTTGAATGGATGCGTTTTTATGATGTTAAATATGATCTCACAAAGCAATTGAAAATTGACTTTACGGCTACTAATATTTCGCGTATTGATGAGCCTGCAGGTGGTGTGGACCGTGAAAGGTACCGCGACCGCTACGAGTCATGGAAGGATTCAGTGATGATAAATCTTCAAAACTTTGGCAGGAACACTCATTATAATCATATTATCAATGTTAATTATAATATACCTGTCAATAAGTTACCCATGCTGAGCTGGCTGAACTCTAACATGAGGTACAGGGCCAGCTATGACTGGCTTGCCGGAGCGCTGTATCCGGACAGCATGAATATCGATCTTGGGAATACAATAAAGAATTCCAGCACAGGTCAGTTAACAGCCCAGGCTAATCTGACCAACCTGTATAATAAATCCGATTTTCTTAAAAACATAGAGCGTAATACAAGGCCAGGGGCTGCACAGCGAATGGAAAAGGAGTACCGGACGGTGAAATACAGTCGGGATAGAGTTGATTTCACTGCCGGCGCGGGAAAGAATATATATCATAGCCTCAGAACAAGGGATATTACAATCAGGGTGTTTAAAGAGGACGGAACAGAGCTTGAAGGAAGTGTTGAGATAGAAACCCTTAATAAGATTGTGTTTACACCGCGTGAAGATATTGAGGATGCCAGGGTAGAGGTTGAAGGGCGCGTTGAGAAAAAGAGGAGTCCGCTGATTGTGGCAGGTGAATACCTTATAAGGGCAGTGATGGGAGTGAGAAATATCTCAGCAAGCTATTCGGTGGATCAGGGCCAGATATTGCCCGGGTATACACCAGGGACAGATTACCTGGGGATGAGCCGCAGTGGCAATGTGTTTGCCCCGGGCTGGTCATTTATTTCAGGTTATAATGATCCCGGATTCTTTGAAAAAGCACGTATTAACGGTTGGATAACAAAGGACACATTGCTGAATACAGCTGCTGTTTCCAACAAGAATGAGACATTCAGCATACGCAGTACAGTGGAACCTTTTCCGGGACTGAGGGTTGACCTGAACGCTGATCGCCGTTTTGCCAGCTCAAGATCAGTATATTACCGTGCCGACCGCTATGGCAATTTCCCTGACAGCCTGAGGAATAATCTTGTTTCAGGTAATTTCTCAATTACCATATTGTCATGGGGCACAGCATTTGAAAAGATCAGTGAGGATAATGAATACCGTTCGGAGACATTCGAGGCCTTTAAGGACAACACGGTTATTATATCTGCCAGGCGGGCCGCCAGGCGTAAAGAGCTTGATCCCGCTTACGACCCGGATATTGATCATGAAACAGGTGACCCCATTGAAGGGCCCTATAAGAACGGTTATGGCCCTGCTTCCAGAGATGTGCTTATACCCGCTTTCCTTGCTGCCTACTCTAAGACAGATCCCGGGAAGGTGAGCCTGGATATGTTCCCGGGAATACTCTCCATGATGCCAAACTGGAGGATCAATTTTGACGGTCTTTCAAAATTTGAGCTTGTACAGAGGGTCTTCCGTTCTGTTAATATTGCCCATCAGTACAGGAGTACATATACGATAGGTTCTTATACCACTAATCTTTACTATGATGAGAATGAGGATGGGATAAACAGGATAAGGGACCTTAATTCCAATTTCATACCTGAGTATGAGCTTAATGTGGTTACCATTAACGAACAATTCAGTCCACTGTTTAATATTGATCTTAACTGGAAGAACAGCCTGACGACACGTATTGAATGGAAGAAGGCAAGGACTGTCAGTCTTAACCTGGCCAATAACCAGGTTGCGGATGTTCGGAATAATGAGTTTATTATCGGTGCCGGATACCGTTTTGATGATGTACAGCTTATACTCAGGACAGGTGGCCGGCGGCGGCCTCTGTCAAGCGATCTGAATGTAAGGCTTGATTTTTCTGTGCGGGATAATAAGACAATATCAAGAAAACTTGCGGAAGATGTTAACCAGCCAGTTGCCGGCCAGAGGATTTTTGCCATCAGGACAACAGCCGATTATGTTTTAAGTGACAGGTTTAACCTGCAGGTTTTCTTTGACCATAATCTCAATGATCCCTTTGTGGCTACTACCTATACTACCTCAAACACCAATTTTGGCTTCAGCCTGAAGTTTACCCTGATACAGTAATGAGTATAACAGGCCAATGGCAAAAAGTCTTTGTTTTGTAAGGGTGAATTGTGATTAGTGATATGATGATCGTAGTTTTTGCCTGTAATGTATAAGGGCTGATGACAAAAAGTGAAATATCATTGTATCAATAAATTTAAAAACTTATTTTTGAGTTTACTTTATGGAAATAATTTTTTAAAAACCTATTATTAATATGAATGTACCTGATAATTTAAAGTACACAAAGGACCATGAGTGGTTACGTGTGGATGGTGATGCTGCTTTTGTTGGCGTAACGGATTTTGCCCAGGGCGAGCTGGGTGATGTTGTATTCGTTGAAATTGAAACCGAAGGTGAGACTCTTGACAAGGAGGAGGTATTCGGATCTATCGAAGCAGTGAAAACTGTTTCGGATCTGTTTATGCCCGTAGGAGGAGAGATTCTGGAGGTTAACCCTGCGCTGGAGGATAATCCTGAGCTGGTTAACAAGGATCCTTATGGTGACGGTTGGATGGTTAAGATTAAAGTAGCGGATTCCTCAGAAGTGGATGAAATGCTTTCACCGGCCGCTTATAAAGAGCTTATAGATTAAGAGGGAAGGCAGGACTTAATATAACTGCTTTTTTCCTGTAAAAGACATTCCATCAGCAGTATCATTATGGTCCTGCTGATGGAGTGTTTTTTTATATTTTAAAGTTTTTTCTTCACTTCAACTTCCTGGTATCCTTCAATTACATCGCCTACTTTGATATCATTGAAATTTTTGATATTCAGTCCGCACTCATAACCTGATGCAACTTCTCTGGCATCATCCTTAAACCTTTTCAATGATCCCAGTTCTCCCGTATAAATAACTATGCCGTCACGGATAACCCTTACTCTTGTATTACGTGTTATCTTGCCTTCCCTGACATAGCATCCTGCAATGGTCCCCACCTTGGTTATCTTAAATACATCCCTTACCTCTACGGTGCAGGTTATTTCCTCTTTCACCTCGGGTGAAAGCATACCTTCCATGGCTGATTTTATCTCGTTTATTGCATCATAGATAATTGAGTAGAGCCGTATATCTATTTCTTCTTTTTCAGCAAGTTTTCTTGCTTCAAGTGATGGCCTTACCTGGAATCCTATAATAATTGCGTTGGATGCTGCTGCAAGGAGTATGTCAGATTCAGAGAATCTGTCCAACGGCCTTGTGCTGTATATTAACCTGTATTTCTTCGGTTGAGAGTTTAATCAGTGAATCACTCAGTGCTTCGATAGATCCGTCGACATCACCTTTTACAATGATATTCAGTTCCTGGAAGTTGCCAATTGCTATACGTCGTCCAATCTCATCAAGTGTGATATGTTTCTGTGTACGCATACCCTGCTCTCTTTGCAGTTGCGTCCTTTTATTGGCTATCTCCTTTGCCTCCCTGTCGGTCTCCAACACATTGAACTTGTCACCGGCCTGCGGGGCTCCGTCGAGTCCGAGTATCAGGGCCGGACTTGCCGGTCCGGCCTGTTTTATATTATTACCCCTTTCATTAAACATGGCTTTAACATGACCATAATATGACCCTGCCAGCACAATATCACCGACATTAAGCGTTCCTCCCTTAACAAGTATTGTGGCAATATAGCCACGGCCCTTGTCAAGGGTCGATTCAATTACTGTGCCTGTTGCTTTCTTATTTGGGTTGGCATGTAGTTCAAGCATCTCTGCTTCGAGCAGCACTTTTTCAAGCAACTCCTCAATGTTAAGACCTTTTATGGCTGATATCTCCTGCGACTGGTACTTACCTCCCCAGTCTTCCACCAGGTAATTCATATTAGCCAGCTCTTCCTTTATCTTTTCAGGGTTTGATGTGGGTTTGTCGATTTTATTGATTGCAAAGATTATTGGCACCCCGGCAGCGGCAGCATGGTTTATGGCTTCCACTGTCTGTGGCATTACACCATCATCTGCAGCCACAACAATAATTGCTATATCTGTTATTTGTGCACCCCTGGCCCTCATAGCTGTGAATGCTTCGTGTCCGGGTGTATCAAGAAATGTTATTTGCCTGCCGCCGTCAAGGGACACACTGTATGCTCCTATATGCTGTGTTATGCCTCCTGCTTCGCCTGCAATAACATTTGTTTTTCGTATATGGTCAAGAAGCTTTGTTTTACCATGATCAACATGTCCCATAACGGTAACGATAGGTGAGCGTGGCAAAAGGTCTTCAGTCCTGTCTTCATCCTCCTTCACTGCATCAAGCAACTCGGCGCTGACAAAGTTTATCTCGTATCCGAATTCCTCGGATACAAGAGACATGGTCTCTGCATCCAGTCTCTGGTTTATTGAAACAAATAAACCAAGATTCATGCATGTTGCTATAATATCGGTCACAGGGATATCCATCATAGATGCCAGCTCGTTTACCGATACAAATTCGGTTACCTTGAGAACCTTCTTTTCCTGTTCCTGCTTTTCAATCTCTTCCTGCTGTTTCTGGCTTATTGCATCTCTCTTTTCTCTCCTGTACCTTGATCCTTTTGATTTGCCCTTTGATGTGAGACGTGCCAGGGTCTCCTTGACCTGCTTCTGAACATCTTCCTCGTTAATCTCCGGACGTAGCTGTGTTTTCTTTCTTCTTTTATCTTTCCTGTCGTCAACTGAAGGCTTCAGACTTACTCTTTCCTTGTCTTTCCTTATTCTCCTCCTTTTCTTCTTTGATGCTGCTTTTTCAGCTTCAATATCTATTTTCTTTGCCTTTTGTGACTTCTTTCTCTCATCGGTGGGGAGGTTGATCCTGCCAACAACTGTGGGGCCGGATAATCTTTTTATACCGGTTGTAAAAAACCTGTCTTTATCCTCTGCCTTGTCCGCTTCCGGTTTCTCTTCCGTCTTTTCTTTCTCTTTTTCCGCAGCAGGTTTCTCTTTTTCCGCAGCAGGTTTCTCTTTTTCCGCAGCAGGTTTTTCTTTTTCCGCAGCAGGTTTTTCTTTTCCGGCAGCAGCTTCTTCTTTTTCCGCAGCAGCTTCTTCTTTTTCGGCAGCAGGTTTTTCTTTTTCTTCTTTTTTGTCCTCTTTCTCTTCCCTGACTTCCTCCTGTTTTGCCTTTCCGGCAGTTTCCTTTTCCGCAGGCTTTTCCTCTGCGGGTTTTTCTGCTTTTTTCTTTTCCTCTAGTTCTTTCGAGGGCTTATCATCTTCTTCTTTCTTTTCTTTTATAGGTTTCTTTCCTTTTTCAAGGTCTATCTTACCGACAATATTAACTCCTGCTTTTGCTTTTTCCTTTTCTTTTGACTTCTCTTCAGCAGCAGCTTTTTCATCCTTTGTTTCGCTTTCTTTTTCTTCAGCCTTCTTCTTTTCAGTCTTTGTATCTGACTCAGATTCAGCTTTTACTTCTTCCTTTTCAGGGAGGGTCTCCGCCGCTTCTTCTTCAGGCTCTTCCACAGCTTCACCGGTCTCTTCTTCAGTCTTTACCTGCTCTTTCCCGCTATCATCATCCTCTTCAGCAACAGCCTCTTCCTCCTCAAGTGAAACCGTCTCCTTCTTCCTGCTGAGATCTTTCAGTGTAAGCTGTTCAGATTCCTTTTTAACACTTATATCTGAACTATATTCCTTTAGGAGAAGGTCATAAGCTTCTGCGGGTATTTTTGTATTGGGATTGGCACTAATGTCAAATCCCTTCTTTTGCAGGAATTCAACAATAGTTGATATCCCCACGTTGAATTCACGTGCAGCCTTACTTAATCTTGTTGCTTTTTGTCCCTCTGCCATATATAATTCCTCGGTTTACAGAAAACTACTATTCAAATTCTGCTTTTAAAATATTTACTATTTCTGAAATTGTTTCTTCTTCAAGATCCGTTCTTGTTACAAGGTCTTCAATCGATAACCTGAGAACTGATTTGGCTGTATCGCAACCTATAGCTTTTAGCTCTTCAATAACCCAGTCTTCTATTTCATCACCGAACTCTTCAAGTTTGACATCTTCTTCGTCTTCAGTACCCGGTTCCCTGTAAACATCAATCTCAAAACCTGTCAGCTGGCTGGCAAGTTTAATATTCAATCCTCCTTTACCTATTGCAAGTGACACTTCGCTTGGCTTAAGGTATATTTCCACTTTGTTTTCTTCTTCAAAAAGCTTTAATGAGCTGATTTTTGCCGGGCTCAGTGATCTTGATATGTATAGCTGCAGGTTTGTGGTATAGTTTATTACATCAATGTTTTCATTCCTGAGCTCACGTACTATACCATGTATGCGTGATCCTTTCATCCCAACACATGCCCCAACCGGATCAATTCTTTCGTCATATGATTCAACTGCCACCTTTGCTCTTTCGCCGGGTACTCTTACTATCTTTTTTATTGTTATAAGTCCGTCAAATATTTCCGGTACTTCAAGTTCAAACAGACGTTCAAGGAAAACAGGTGATGTGCGTGAGAGAATAATATAGGGAGTGTTGTTTTTCATCTCAACCTTGATAACGACAGCTCTTATGGTATCTCCCTTACGAAAATGATCCGAGGGTATCTGCTCGGATTTTGGAATAATCAGTTCATTACCGTCATCATCAAGAATGAGTATTTCACGTTTCCATACCTGGTATACCTCACCTGTTACAATATCACCAATACGGTCTTTGTATTTCATGTAGATATTATTCTTCTCCAGGTCGAGTATACGTGTTGTTAGATGCTGTCTGAGTGCCAGTATAGCTCTGCGACCAAAGTCATGAAGCTTTACCTCGTCTGATACTTCTTCACCCACTTCGTAATCTTCATCTATTTTTTTTGCCTCTGAGAGTGAAATCTGCGTATTGGGATCTTCGAGCTCTTTGTCTTCCACAACCTCCCTGTTTCTCCATATCTCAAAGTCTCCCTTATCAATATTGACGATTATGTCAAAGTTTTCATCCGACCCGTATTTCCTTTCCAGCAGGCTCCTGAAGACATCTTCCAGAACACTCATCATTGTTGCCCTGTCAATATTCTTCAGCTCCTTAAATTCTGAGAAGGTGTCGATTAAATTTACATTTTCCATCTCACTTCAAATTCTTAATTATTTGAACCTAACAATTTCTTTAACTGATTTAATATCATCAAAGTTAAAAGAGACTTCCCGTATCTCCTTTTTCTTTCCTTTTATCTTTTTTTCTGTCTCAATCTCAAAGCCTTCACCCTGGACATTTTTTAATGTACCCCTGGTTTTGATGCCATCATTATCAATTACTTCCACCGGATTTCCTATGTTCATTTCATATTGTTCCCTTACCTTGAAGGGCAGGCTTAGACCCGGTGAAGAAACATTCAGCTCGTAATCTTCCTTTTCGCGATCAAGGTTTGCCTCAATATGCCGGCTTATCTTTACGCATTCGTCAATAGTGATACCTGTGGGCTTATTAACCATGACAGTTATTCTGTTTGCGGTAGACACTTTTGCCTCCACAAGGAAAATATCCTTGTCTTTAATAAACTCCTTAACCAGATTTTTTACTATCTCCTTGTCAATCATATCAATTACTAATAACAAAATAGGGGACTCTGGTCCCCTAAGAAGTCAAACACCCCTCAATCGCCTGCAAAGCTACAAATTTAATATGAATTACACAAAACCTTATGTGTTAGATAAAAATAGCATAAGTGATCTATAGACAGCGGGATATGTCAGATAAATTTTTCCCGTTTCTGGAGATTGAATAATCCTGCCAGCAGAAAAAGTATGATTGATACAAACAGTATTATCCTGTTATCACGCACAATATTGGACCATGCCGTTTCGCTGATATTTTCAGGAACGGCAAAGGGGTTCAGGAAGACATTCCATTTGCTTGTCTCCATCGGCTCCTGGAGGATAAGGAAGAACAAACCGAAGATTATCATCAACACGGCTGTACCGTTACCGTTCTTGACCACAGTTGAAATCATAAATGACATAACTCCCAGGAAGAATACGGGGTAAAGGACGTGGTAGGTTATTGCCAGTACGGGCATCCTTATTATCAGGAAGGAGGACAGTGAGGTAAAGACCAGTAATATGGCAAAGGTGATTATGTAGATAAGGATAATACGCACCAGCCATACCTTATACCTGTAATTTGGTATCCCAAAGAGTATCTCTATTGTTCTTGCATCCTGGTCGTTCTGTATACCGAAGACAGTGGGGTAGAAAACCAGCAGTATCCCGCAGAAAACAAATACCCCGTACATATCTTCCATTCTCGATACATCTTCTGCAAAGACATATATAAGGGTAAGGCCAATATAAAAAGCTATGGCACCCAGGAGGAACCAGATAAACCTGTTGGCAAAAATAATCTTCAGGTTGTAGCCGGTCATCTTTACTATGATATTGATAATGTCAATTGTTTTACTGCTTTTGCTCATCTTGTAATTTCACATGTTTAAAAATCATGTTTGTTTTATTTTGCTTTTTCTCAGCAGCCAGAGGTATGAGTCTTCCAGGTTAGGATTCACCTCGACCGCATTTTCATGCGGTTTATCCCCCGAAATACATCGTATCCTCACACTGCCTTTTTCTGACATATGGTGAACAACAAGGTGCTCTGCTGCTACCTTCCTGAATTCGGATGCCGGCACATTGAACTGCCATACACGTCCTTCCGCTTCCCTGGTCATTTCGCCGGGGTGGCCAAAATATTTCAGGTAACCCTTGTCAAGCACTGCCACCTTATTGCATGAGCTGGATATATCTTCTATTATATGAGTGGAGAAGATAACCACTCTCTCACGGCTGAGTTCCACCAGCAGGTTTCTGAACCTTATCCTCTCACGGGGATCAAGTCCGGCCGTTGGTTCGTCAACCACCAGTATCCTGGGCAGGTGCAGTAATATCTGGGCTATGCCTATTCTTTGCTTCATGCCTCCCGAGTAGGAAGATATATTTTCATTCCTTCGCTCATACATATGTACTGCCCTGAGCACATATTCAACCCGGCTGTTTCTTGTTTCTGTTTCTGTAATATTCTTCAGTATGGCCTGGTGCTGCAGGAATTCCCATGCGGTCATATTCTCATAGGTGCCAAACTCCTGTGGCAGGTAGCCTATCAGTCCCTGCAGCTCTTCACGCTTCTCGGCAACATCAAGTCCGTTGATCCATATCTTGCCATAGCTCTGGTCAAGTATGCCGCAGATAATTCTCATCAGGGTTGTTTTACCGGCCCCGTTTGGTCCCAGCAGACCGAACATGCCGTTACCTATCTCCATGGAAACCCCTCCCAGTGCTTTGAAAGGCTTGCGCTGTTTTCCTATAAGCGGGGTGGCAAGCACAAGCTTATAATATGCTTTTCTGGCATTTCTATATCTGCCCTTCAGCCTGTAAATATCTGTTTCACTTTCTTTAAGGTACCTGCCGGTTGTCCATATCATAAGGCCTGCATACCAGAAGAAGCCTGTAATGATAACCGCCGCCGGGTTTTCCCATTTAAGCTGGAATATTATAAGGTTAACCAGGGGGATAAGCCAGAGTACCGTAGTATTAAGAGACCTTCTGATCAATGCGGGTACATTGTGTTTTTTCTTCAGTACGGAAAATACAGGCTTCCATATCATAAGCAGCATAAACCAGCTGATGATGCTGAAAAAGAATATCCAGAAACTTTTTTCGAGGTATATATAGGTAAAATACACCAGGAAGCCCAATAGTGGTATCTGCCATATAAAGCGGTCGAGGTCCCTGAATGAAGCAGGTTCTTTTTCCATTCCTGAACGCATTCTTATTTTTCTGGCTGCTTTCCATTCCCTTACCATCCTGGGGTCGCGTTCATATATTTTAACCAGGCTTCTTATCACTATCTTTATGGGCTCACCCTCGGCAATAACTGTTTCGCGTGCTTTCCTGAGGCTTGTTCTGACAAACCAGGTAACTGCTGGAACAAGTATGATGGCCAGTATTGTTGTTATCAGCTGCCACATGAACTTATTGATGTTCAGGTAAATCATAATGACAAGGAACACAAAAACCGTAAGCATAAGCGTTTTTATTTTCCAGTTCTGCGACCTTATCCATGATATCGAGTTTTCAAGTCCCGTATAGAATGTGGGTATAAATACCAGGGTAAGCATAGTGCTGAGTGCCAGACCGCCTATCACCGTTATGGCAAAAGAGGCGCCTATAGTGGAGGCGTATTCTGATTTACCCATTGCCAGGGGCAATAATGCCACTATTGTGGTGATGGCAGTGATAAGTATGGGCCTCACCCTTGCCAGTCCGGCCGTCATAAGCGCCCTTGACCGCCTGTATCCTCTTTTTCTCAGGATATTTGAGTAATCGATAAGAATGATGCCGTTATTTACCACCACGCCCAGAAGTATAAGGAATCCGGTCAGGGTGTTTGCATTGAGCAGTGAGTTGCCGGTAAGGATAAGAGCTATCAGTGATCCCAGGGCGGCCAGGGGTATGGAGAGCATCAGGACTACCGGTGTGGACAGCGATTCAAAGACAGCTGCCAGTATCATGAAAATAAGGATAAAAGCAATGCCTATCAGGTAATAAAAATCCTTCAGCCCATCTTCTTCGTGTACCACTTCAACAGCAATGCCCGAAGGTATGCTCATACCCGCTATCAGCATATCTATTTCTTCTCTTGCACTTTCCAGCAGGGTTTTGGATGAGTTGATCTCATCATTGAATCTGTATGTTACCGTTATGCTTTTTTCCTGGTTTTCGCGGTGTATACTGCCCATGCCATAAGAGAACACTATATCGGCTATGTCATCCATTTCCACTATATTGCCGCCTGCCCCCGATATCTGCAGCTGTTTAAGGTCGTCTATATTTTTATATTCATCCTCTTCATATTCATCTTCCTCCCGGTCATATTTTATTATTATATCATACTCGTCGATGCCCTGCCTGAACGTAACCCCGGATGAATACTCCGGCTGAAAGGATGACAGTTCAGAGGCAATATTATTAAGGCTTATATTATTCCTGCTCATAAGATCAGTGTCGAAGTTGAGCTGCACCTCGGGTGTGTTATCCTGTACATTGATACTGACCGACCTTATGGTATTGAGATCTTCCATATAATACTCAAGGTCATCAGCCAGGTCGCGCATTTTCCTGAAATCCTGTCCTTTGATTATTATACTCTCATACTGGGTTCCTATACCGAGCATACGGGTAAAGCTTTCACCCGGATTGGCCCCGCCGCTGCCTCCACCTCCTCTGCCACCCATCCCGCCGGATGATGATGCCTCTTCCATGCTTATGTCAGCGCCGCCGAAGTCATGGACTCTCTCATAGATATCATTTTTTATCTCGCTCAGATTTCTGTTGCTTTCATTATCCCATTCGTCCTTTAGCCGCACAGTCAATGAGGCCTGGTCTTCTTCTATCTTTGATATTATATCACCTTTCTCAGGCAGGTTGTCCAGTCTTTTTTCCAGTTCGCTAACCAGGGCATCGGTAAGCTCAAGTGTTGAGCCTGCCGGCATCACTATGCTTACAGGGAAGCTGGCTGTTTCTATCTCTTCCAGGCTATTGATGCTAAGCCCCAGCCCTATAAGAAGGGCCGCAAAGAACACGGCCAGGGTGCCTATAATTACTGTGGCGGGCCTTCGCATGCTGGACTTAAGGATAAGCAGGTATGACTGTATCAGGCGGTCATGCAGGGAGAGTTTCTTGAATATCTGCGACTGGCTTTTTTTCGACCAGGTAAGGAGGTAATGGGTTGCCATGGGTATCAGCAGCAGGGCAACGGCCAGCGACACCAGCAGGGTGGATACGATGGAGACACCTATATTCTTCCCTATTATCTTTACCATGAAATTATCGGAGAAGACAAAGGGCAGAAAAACGGTGATGGTTGTAAGGGTGGCTGCAATAACAGACCTGTATACTTCTTTTGTTCCTCTTTTTACCGCTTCATCGGTTCCCGTACCGCTTCCTGCCAGCCTGTAAATATTTTCAAGGACGACAACGGAATTATCTATAAGCATACCTATGGCAAGAGCCATCCCAACAAGGGTAAGGCTGTTAATAGTAATGCCGGCTGCGTAGAAAAGGTTGAAGGCCGTATATACAGATACGGGGATGGAGAAAGCTATAATAAAGACAAGGCGTATGTTTTTCAGGAAGAACCACAGGATAATCACTGCAAGAAGGCCGCCGACCAGCGCAAGATTGATTATCTGGTCGATATTCCTCTCCATTATCTCCGCATTATTATTCTGCACGATTATCTCCACACCGGATGCAGCCATACGCCTGTTAAGCTCATCTATAACATCAATTGTTTTATGAGAGAGGTCAATAATATTGGCCTGGTTATCATACACCAGGTTTACTGTTACGGCATCCAGGCCGTTAACGCGACTGTATGATTCTTCCTCCTTTACACCGAAGAATATCTCTGCAATATCTTTGAGGAGTATGGGGCCCTCCTTGCTAATGACTATTTCGGCAATATCTGTTACATCGGTATATTCAGCGGATACATTGACAAAAAATCTGAGGTCAGCTTCATATACGCGTCCGGCAAACACTTTATCACTGCTGTTTGACGCTATCAGCGACCTTACCCTGTTCATTGTTATACCGTGTGCCTTGCATGCTTCCTCGTCAAGCCTTATCTCTATGCTGCTTTCCCTGCCACCGAACACTTCAACGCCTGCTATACCGTCAATATTCTCCAGCTCGGGTTTTATGTCTTTGTCTGTTATATCCCTTATCCTGTCGACACCGCCGCTGCCTCGCACCTGCAGATCCATAAACTGGCTGTTGAGCTGCTCCAGATCTATCCGGATAATATTGATCATAAATTCTTCAGGCAGGGTCTTTGACAGCACATTTACTTTTTCCTGCAGCTTAAGGTAGGAGTATTTAAGATCGGCATTCTGGCTGTAATATATCATCACCATCCCGTTTCTCGAAGTAACGGTTGATTCTATCTTTTCTACATCCTCAAGGGTGCCTACTGCTCCTTCCACGGGTATAACTGCCTGGCTCTCGATATATGAGGGGTCAACATCAAGCACGGAGCTGACCTGCACTATCAGTGTTGGCAACTGGGCATTGGGGTAAAGCTCAACCTGCAGCTGCTGATACGAGACATAACCAAGTAATGACAGCCCTATAAAGAGCATGCTTATCAATGTCTTTCTTTTGATTATAAAATCCATATCCGTTTTAGTCAGCTTGAGCTATATGAGTATTCTTTTTACCGGTCACCATATCCTTAAATGCATCAAGGGCCCAGTAAACGCATGGTATAACTATCAGTGTAAGTATCGTTGATGTTACCAGTCCGCCTATTACCGCCAGTGCCATAGGTGATCTTAGAGATGCGCTTTCACCAAATCCCAGTGTGAGTGGCAGCAGGGCCAGTATGGTTGTTATGCTGGTCATGACTATGGGCCTGATCCTCTGACCACCCGCTTCTATTATTGCCTGTCTGCGGTTTAATCCGTCCGTTCGCAGCTGGTTGATCCTGTCAATAAGAATTATTGAATCGTTCACTGCAATGCCTGCAAGCATAATAATCCCGATATATGCCATTATATTCAATGCCTTGCCCATCAAAAAGAATATCCATATTGATCCCACCGCAGCCAGGGGTATGGTAAGCAGAATTACAAAGGGATGGATCAGCGATTCAAACTGGGATGCCAGCACCATATACACAAGTATTATTGAAAGTAAAAGGGCAAAAGTCAGATTCTCCATTGATTCCTTTCGCTTTAGCTCATCGCCAGTGATTATTGTCCTGTAATCTGCAGGCAGGCTTATGCCACCCAGTATCACTTCCGCTTCTTTCACTACCTGGTCAAAGGGAGTCTCCTCATCAACCATGGCATAAACATAAGCTGTCCTCATCTGGTTATTCCTGTTTATCTCTCGCGGGGCCTTGATTTTGGAAACCTCAGCAAGCTCACTGAGGGGTACCGAAACAGCTCCCGCATTGATCAGCAGGTTATGCAGGCTTTTGAGAGGCACTTCTTCCAGTTTCACTGTTATATCCTTTAGCTCCCCACCCTGTTCAAAATCGCCGGCTGTCGAGCCGCTGAGGTGTGACTGCAGCTGTGAGATTATATCCTCCACGCTTACACTGTAATAGCTGGCTTTATAACGGTCTATCAATATATCCACCTCAGGGCTGCCTTCATCTATGGAACTGCTTATATTGAATATATTATCCGAGGCCATCAGGCCTTCCTTTACCTTTTCTGTAAGTTCCTCTATTACACCCAGGTCCTCTCCTCTTACTTCAACAACCAGGGGGGCTATATCTGTTCCCAGTGTTGTCTGCAATGCTGTTTCTTCTTTTTTAAATCTGATTTCAACATCCTGCAGAGCACTGAGTTTATCCTGGATCAGCTCAATGGCATTGTCGGAATGTTTAGCATATTCATCGCTAAGGAAGACTTTTATCAGGGCTGTGTTCTCATCCCTGAACAGGTCTGTTGTGCCTGTACCGGTTGTTGTGCTGAGTCCGGAGTGACTGTAAATCATATCCAGCTTTTCACCCAGCAGGTCTTTTATGATATTCTCAATCTTTCCTGTTGTTTCAGCTGTCCGTTCCAGGCTGGAACCTTCCTGCAGCGTCAGTTCAACGGTGAACTCAGATGATTCGGCACCGGGCATAAACTCACTGCCCACCCGGGGAAGTATATATGCAGTAGCTGCCAGCATCACTATTGAGACAATGATCACCGTTACCTTATTGCTGATTATCTTTTCGAGCCATCTCTTATACCATTCAAAGCTGACAGCCCTGGACTGTCTTTTTGTTTTTTTATCATTAAAGAAGGTTGTTACCAGCAGGGGTATAACCAGTATAGCCACGAAGAGGGATGACAGGAGGGAGAAGGCTACCGTCCATGCCTGGTCTTTAAACAGCTCTCCCGATGCTCCCTGAAGGTATACTATTGGCAGAAAAACTATTATTGTTGTGATTGTTGATGCCGTTATTGCACCGCCCACCTGGGAGGTGCCTGTTATTGCTGCCTCTTTGAGCGGCATGCCCGATTCATAATTACGGAAGATATTTTCAAGTACCACAATGGCATTGTCCACCAGCATACCGGCACCCAGTGCCAGTCCGCCCAGTGTCATTATATTTATTGTAAGCTCATTGAAATACATCAGGTTAAAGGTTGCAATGATGGAAATGGGTATTGCAATACTTATAACCAGGGTTGTTCCGATGCGCCTGAGGAAGATAAAAAGTACGAAGACGGCCAGTATGATACCCAGCAGGGCTGTCTCCTCCACCTCACTGATAGCATTGTCAATAAAGCGTCCCTGGTCCTGCACCGTTATAAATTGATATCCGGGAAGGGCTTTCTTCAGTCCTTCAATAGCCTGGTTCAGTTCTTCAACGGCATTTACGGTATTATACCTGGGTTCCTTATAAACAGACAGGCCCACACACCTTTCTCCGTTTATGGTCACAATATTATCGGGGTCCTTATTTGCAAGATATACTTTTGCCACATCACTCATATAAACAGCTGTCCTTTCCGCTGCATCGAGCGTTTCATCCGAGCTGCCCGCCTGTGAACCCTCAGAAAGCTCCCTGAATCCCAGTATAATATTTTTAAGGTCGTCAAGCTCTTCTATTACACCTACACCTTTTACAATATACCTTGTGCCCAGGTCTGTTATCGATCCGCCCGAGACATTACGGTTATAGCTGCTTATTTGCCTGGCAATATCATCTGTGGTCATATCATAGGCTTCAAGCATGTATTTGTTTGTTTCAATAACCACTTCGCTTACTTCATGTCCGGAGAGCTGTATGTCCGCAATACCTTCAAGCCTTATCAGCTCATTGCGTATATAGTTTTCAGCCGTCTTCCTGAGCTCATCCATATCATCAATCCTGTCGTGCCTCAGGGCTATGATCATTACCGGGCTGGCATTGGGATCATACTGTGTAATATTAAACTCATCAAGACCGGCATTGTGGCTGAAGGAGCTGATATCTTTCTGCAGATCAAGGAAGGCTTCGTCCATATCTTTGTTCCATGCGTACTCAACAACCACCTGGGCTGTTCCTACCATTGACACAGATGATACTTTTATGGCATCTTTCTGCCTCATGGCTATTGACTCCACCCTGTCAACGAACTGCTGTTCCATCTCTTCCGGCGGTCTTTCGCCTGCCTGCAGTTCTATATATATTTTAGGGTTATTCAGGTCGGGGAAGAGATCCGTTCCCAGCTTACCGAATGAGATTATTCCCAGCAGGATAATACCGAGTACCAGCATAAGCACGGTTACCGGGTTCTCCACTGCAAATCGGGCTATCTTTTTCATTATGAACCTTTCTTTTTCTAAATAATGCTTTCCGGAATGATGCTCTCAGCAGATGCTTATTTCAGTATTTTGACCTTCGCATTATGGCTCAGTGTTTCAAAGCCATCAGTCACAACCCTTTCGTTGGTGCTAAGACCTCTTATTACCTCTACTTCTTTATTATTTTCGAGACCGGTAACTATCACCCTTTCATTTGCCACACCCCTGTTTACTACAAACACTGTCATACCTCTCTGTCTTGATAATATTATGTCTTTGGGTATGACTATTACCGAATCCGCACTGTTAGTGATGATATCGGCTTTTACAAACATGCCCGGCCGCAGCCTGAGCTGAGGGTTGTCTATCTTAATGCTTCCCCTGAAAGTCCTTGTTTGGGGGTTTATTGCCGGCGACAGCTGTGATATGGTGCCTCTGAGAGTATCACCGGGCAGGGCATAGTTTGTTATTCTTACCTTCTTGCCCGTGTTTATATCATTAATATATTTCTCCGGGAGATTGATATCAAGGAGCATAGACTGATAGTCCATTATACCGGCAATCAGGCTGCTTGTTTCTATCTCTGAGCCCTGGGTGTAATACGGCAGTTCAGTGATTATGCCGCCAAAGGGAGCTGTGATCTTCATTTTGGCTATCTGCAGGCGGGCGTTCTCGACGGTCACCCGGGCATTGGAATAGTCATATCCTGACTGCTTTAGCTCATTGAGTGTTACGCCTCCTTTTTCGTATAAAGACTCTTGCTTCTCCAGGTTGCTCTTTGCCAGCTCCAGGCTGAGTTCATGCAGTTCCAGCTTAACATTATTCTCATATTCCTCATCTTCGAGCCTTGCGATAAGGGCTCCTTTGGAGACCCTGTCGCCAAGCTGCCATGGCCTGCCCTTTGCCGGGTTTTTCACCAGGTAGTACCTGGCCTTTATCTCTGCGTTAAGCTTAACATCGACGACGGGATAAACGGTGCCTGTGGTATTTATAAACTCTTCTATTGAGTTGAGTTTTATGTCTTCTACCGATACCGGTATCTCAACATCAGCCTCAAGACCGGTATCCTGGTTATTACATGCTGCAATAACCAGAGTGATAAATAATAAATAAATTAATCTGCTTTTCATGACAAGGTATTATTATGTTTCTTATTGCTCATCCAGAATATTTAATGGTGTTACAGACTGCCTGTTCTCAAAATCATACAGTGTCTGTATCTTAAGGTTAAGCAGTTCCAGCTTATATGAAATAAGAGCGTTGGTCAGTGAGAGCTGTTTTTCTGACAGCTGGTTCTGGTAAATATTAAGGTCCATACCCGTAAGATCGCCGTTCTCATATTTTTCGAGGTTAAGCTCATATGTAAGCTGGGCATTCTTGACATTCTGCCTTGCTATCTCAATCTGGTTCTTGAGGTTGGTAAGGTTTCTGTACACCTTTCTGATATTGATTATTATATCGTTCTCTTCCTGCTCATAGTTTATTGCCTGTGTTTCTATGGATGCCTCTGCCGCTTTTATACGCGACTCTCTTTCTCCCCAGTCCCACAGCGGTATTGAAAAAGAAAGTGATACCTGCTGGTTATCGGTGGGACTGGCATAAATATCTGTTATATTTTCATTATCACCGAAAAGTCCCACCGAAAGGTTGATATCGCCATGAAACTCATTCAGTGCTTTGGTCTGTATAAGGGAGAATTCCGAGCTCCTGATATCTATCTCCCTCTGTCTTAGCTCCATCCTGTTAGCCAGGCCATGATCAATGGCAAAAGAGATATCCACATCTATGGTGTCAACCGAGATATCCGGTATCACAATAATATCATCATACAGGCTCATGCCTATAAGCAGCTTAAGGTCATCTTTGGCATCTTTCAGGCTTACCTTCTGGTTGTCGAGGTCTGAGCCTGAGGTGGCAAGGTTAAGCTCAGCCTGGAACAGCTCCTCCCGGGCCGACAGACCCGCATCCACCTTATTTTTGATGATATTATAACTTGTCTGCATATTCTGATATGCTTCCTCTGCTATTATCAGTCTTTCCTGCTGCTGGTAAACCATATAGAAATACTGGGCTACCTGCCTTTCAAGCGACAGCCTCTGTATGGCATAGTTAAGCTGTGAATTTTCCAGTGCAAGCTCCAGTTCCCTTATCCGCATCTTTGTCCTGTTATAGGTAAATATGGGTTGGTTGATATTAAGTGTCAGGTTATTACTAAAACCCTTTGTGCGGCTGTCGTTATACTCGCTGTACGAGTTCTGCCACGAGAGCCTGTTTACCAGGCTGACTGTTGCATCAGTGGCAATAATGGGTTGTGTTACCCTGAAGGTGCCGTAGCTGCTGGTTGTTTCGCGTGTATTCCATTGCGACACCAGGTCATTGAACTCCCTGTTATGTGTATATTCGAAGGGGTTGACCGACAGTGAGAATTGTGATTTAAGGGCTGCCCTCTGTGCATTGAGGTTTTCCTGGCTCCTGACCAGGCTGAGCCTGGTTTTTTTGATATTCGGGCTGTTGTCCTCAGCTATATCCATGGCCGTATCCAGTGTCAGACCCTGCTGGGCGGTCATACTATAGACGGTACTGAGAATTACCGATATTAATATTATCAATTTCTTCATCACGTATTATTTATACATATTTTGCTTTACCCATTTTACAGCGTCTCCGCTTACGGTTCTGCCCTCAGACTCGTTCGTCATTATGACCCTTGCAGTGTCAGGCGACAGGTAATAGGATCCCAGGTGGTTCCATCCGTTTTCGGCATTTTCCCAGTTGACAGTCACCTCTTCGTTTCCGTCATCATGTTCAACGCTGTAATGGAAGTCCTGCATTGAGTTTCTGCTTCCCCCCACACGCTCAAGCATCCTCTGTCCCCCGGCTTTGCCTATGTAGGTATATACATCGTAGTAGCCCGCTTCTTCTATTGCCGAGGACCAGCTGACATGCCTTTCCCCGCTGCCGGCACGTGTGTAGACGGCTGATTTTATATAGCGGCCGTAATAGTTACTGTTAACTGTTTTCTGCCAGTATTCCGGAGCCCACCACATTGTCATCTCCCCATAGTCGTTCCCGTCATTACCCCTTATATTGAGCCATTCTTTCAATCGTCCCGATGATGTTTCCTGGAAGATACTAAAGCCGGGGTCTTCATTATCCACTATTATCTCGTTATCTTCATGCAGTGATGGCAGCTTATCAAGTATTTCTACACTTTCCGTGATATCTGTGGCCTTTTCTTCTATAAGGTCCATCAGTGGGAATTGGAGCTCACCAGGGGTATTGATCGAGAAGAGCGTGTTTACAAACATACCCCTTGGCTGTGCATCCAGAATAATGCTTATGCGTTTTGCCTGTCCGGCTTCCAGCTTCACTATCCTTTCAACATCGTTTGTCTGCATTCCCCTGCCACCCATCGACATACTTCCCCTGCCTGTGGCACTGACATTCATTGAAACATTGCCTCCCATACCACGGCCTCCTCCCTGGCCTCTTGCGCCGGTCCGGAATCCCACGTTAAAAATCCCCGGGCTGTCTTCAGGATTTGAGGCTGTGAAGCTTACCTTATACCTTGTCCGGTTGCCTATGACTATCTCGTATACTTTTATATCTGTAAAGAGGAAGCCCGGCTGTCCGGTACCCTGATACCATTCATCGAGGTATTGTTCCAGGCTGAAACCGAATTTTTCCTTTATTTCATCACTGAAGCGGCTGATACTGATATTGCGAAACTTGTTTTTTTCGAGGTAATCAGAAAGCCAGTTATTGAACTGGTCTATTCCCGCTTCAGCCCTGAGAAGATTAAAGAGATAATCTCCTTTTACCCCGAGTATTATTCTTGTTGTGTCATTTGACGGGTTCATGGCCAGTATATCTTCCATGCTGTTATCCCTGAGTATGGTGTTGGCCTTGTCATTCTCGCTTAGTCCGCCCAGGAACATCCTCTGGAAGCCGCTTCTCGGCACATCCACTTTCTGCAGGTGTGATTCAAACACTGCATTTATCACAGGATACCTGTCCGAATAGAAATTATTTTTATAGAAATAGAAGCTGGGTCCCAGCCGGTATCTGCCAGGTGTTAGTTTTATGTCACCGCTGTTAAAGCGAAAATCGGAGCTGCTGATAAAAGTGTTCCTTACAAAATTATTAAAGGCACGTACCTGCAGCTCGCGGTCTGTTATTACCTCATTACTCCTTTCCATCCTTCGCTTCTGTCTTTTTATGGTGCTGTAAAAACTTGCCGCATCTATGGTAGCCAGCTTTTCCGGGACAAGTATCATCGAAGGCTGCACCTCGGCCCTTGTCTGTGTATTTTTTTTCTCTGTTGAATGAAAGTGAAGGGGAACCTCTACCAGACTGAGCCTCTTAAAAGGATATTCAGTGTTGAAATTGGTTTCGAGCTCCGTTATCACTCCTGATATCAGGTTGCCTATTGTATCGCCCAGCTCACTCAGGTCGTCCCTGAAGTAGTCATGTCCCCTGTAATAGTGGGCAATAAAATCTATTGAGTCCACACTTATGGTGTCGCTGACATAATCACCTTCAATAATGCTTATGCCTGTAAGAGGATTCTCATTGATGAAATACCAGTAATCACTGTCTGAGTGTCTTGCTCCCTGTGATATTGCCACCAGTCCGTTACCGCGGTCCACCTTAAGTGTATAAGTGGTAAAATCAATAAGAATCCTGGCGGGCGTGGACGGGTAGTAGTTAAGTCCTGCCACCGGGTACCAGTTATTTTCTGGGGTAAGCAGAAGAAAATCATCCTTCAGGATAGCCTGTTTCTTATCTATGCGTGCCGGCCCTATTGCGTAGCTGCTCTCTTTGATATCTTCCGTATGCCATGGATAGGAATAGGCTTCTTCAATGCTGCCTTTATATATAAAGTCAATGCTGACTGATGAACCGGGTGGCAGCTCTTCCTGCAGTTTCACAAGTATGATATGCCCGTCAACAGTGTATGAAGCGGCTGTGCCTTTTATCCTTATCTCTTCTACCCTTAAACCGGGATTGAGGGAAAAGAGTGCAGTGCCGGTAGCTTTGTCCTGTCCGTTCATACAGGTAAGTGAGGCTTCAGCATTAATCTGCCTGTTTTTATATTTCAGCACTATGTCCGCATCTGTCACCTTCAGGAAGTCACTTTCCTCATACTTCCTGTTGGTCTCAATAACCGTATTTTTCAGTTTCTGGTTATTAAAGTGCTTATCGAGGAAATAATATGCGGAATAAGCGCTTACTGCCAGGAAAATCAGGAGGGAGGCAGTGCTTATGAGCCTGTGTGTTCTTGACTGTGGCAGCCTTTTGAACATCAGTATGGTTGCGAAAATAAAAACCATCCCCAGGGAAGTGAACATAAGTCTTTGTGCCAGTATAATATCCGGATTGCTGAAGCCGGTGATGCCCGATTTAAAAACGGGAAAGCCAAACAGCATATAATCGAGGAAAGAGCCCAGCCTGTTATACAGGTAGAATATATTCAATGCGGCAATGCCCAGCAGCAGCAAAAATGTTATGGCCTGGTTCCTTATCAGTGACATCAATATGTAAGCAAAGCCAAGGCTGAAAATAAGTGTGGGTATGCTGATGATAAAAAGATACTGAAAGTAGGAAGCAATATCAATGGATGCCTGTTGTGATATTATGTTAATTATAAGGGAGATTATCAGTATGAGTATATTTACTCCGAGGAACAGTCTTAATATACCCAGTGATTTACCAAAGACATATTCCATATTGGACATAGGTCTTGTATAAAGCACCTCATTGGTATCCAGTTTCTTGTCCCTCTTAAGAAAGTCCGATGCCAAAAAGATGATAATCAGTGACTGGGCAATGTTCAGTATATAAAGATTGATCAGTGGTATGGATGACGGTATTGCCAGTAATAGCCAATCCTCACGACCGAGCGGGCTGAACAGCCCTATATTCATGATAGTGAGGATAAGCAGCGTTCCAATGGAGAAAAGCTTGAAAAGCCAGCTGCGCCTTAGTGTACGGGCTTCGTAGCGGGCAACGGTTCTGATATTATGTATTGAAATCATTTCTTATTTTCTTATGTGTCATATCTGCGGAACAGCATTTATCTTATGCTCCATATAATAAACATATGCATGTTCAAGGTTGGGTTCGAGCACCTGGCTGTCAAATCCTGAAACATCATCAGCCACCACCTGTGCATCCCAGCCTTTCTCACTCGGTATGGAAGATATTATATGGTAGCTGTCTTTTATACTGTCATACTCTTCCTGGGTAAGGCTAAGGTTGAAGACATGTCCGCGGGCCTGCTTTACCAGTTCATCGGGAGAGCCGGAGTAGACCATCTCCCCGCTGTTCAGCAGCGCCATACCCTGGCAGGTGGAGGAGATATCACTTACAATATGTGTCGACAGTATTATGGTAACGTCATTCTGGCTCAGGTCAGACAGTATATTCCTGAAGCGTATCCTTTCGTCAGGATCCAGTCCGGTTGTAGGCTCATCCACCACTATGATCCTTGGGTCGCCGATAAGGGCCTGGGCAATGCCCAGCCTGCGTTTCATGCCTCCCGACAGTTTATTTGCTTTTTTGTCGCGCGACTCCAGCAGTCCAACCCTGTCAAGCAGCTCGTCAACGATAGTCAGCCTTTCTTTCCTGTTCCTGATGCCGGATAGAGATCCTGCATAATCGAGGAATTCCCATGTTTTGAGCCTGGTGAAAAAGCGGAAATCCTGGGGCAGGTAGCCAAGGAGAGACCTTAGCTTTTTTCTCTGCTTCTGGATATCCTCCCCGTTCACAAGTACCATACCGGATGTTGGCTTCATAAGTGCCACAAGCACTTTCATCAGGCTTGACTTGCCGGCCCCGTTGGGGCCCAGCAATCCGAACATACCTTCTTCAATGGTAAGGTTAATGCCTTTGACAGCGTGATTGCCGTTTTTGTAGATAACATCCAGATCCTTAATTTCGATCTTCATTGAGGGTAATTTGTTTAATTCTGAATACACATACAGTCTATATGACTCTTTAAGGACATAAAATATTTCAAATATCTGGTAATATTTTACAGTATTTTGTGTTTTTATATATATTTAACATTATGGTAATGATTTTAAATATCTTGCAGGCTTATAAAAGTAATTTCTAATTTTGTAAAACAAAAATATAAAAATTGGATCCCGGAATAAATAAACTGAAGATACTGAATGACCCTGTACATGGCTTCATTAAGATACCCTCAGAATTCATATATGATCTGATTGAGGATCCCTGGTTTCAGCGTTTAAGGTTTATCAGGCAGCTTGGCCTTACAGACCTTGTCTATCCCGGGGCTACTCACAGCAGGTTTTTACACAGCCTGGGAGCTCTTTACCTGATGGGGGAGGCCCTCACTACACTTCGCAAAAAGGGAGTCAGTATAAGTGATGAGGAGTATGAGGCTGCCCTGGTGGCTATTTTATGCCATGATCTGGGTCACGGACCCTTCTCCCATTCCCTTGAATTTAATATTTCAGGCAGGGTAGGGCACGAGGAGTTATCATTAATGATAATGAATATACTCAATAAAAAGTATTCCGGCAGGCTGGATCTGGCAATTGAGATATTCAGCGGGAGCTATAGCAGGAGATTTTTTAACGATCTTGTTTCCGGCCAGGTGGATATGGACAGGCTTGATTACCTTCTGAGAGACAGCTTCTATACAGGTGTTATTGAAGGATCGGTGGGGGCGGACAGGATAATAAGTATGCTGAATATTGCAGGGGACAGGCTGGTGGTTGAGGAAAAAGGCGTTTATTCAATAGAGAAATTCCTTATTGCACGGCGATTTATGTACTGGCAGGTTTATATGCATAAGACCGTTCTGGCGGCTGACCAGATGCTGAAAAAAGTTATAGGCAGGGCAAGAGATCTTGTCTGCAGGGGGGAGGAGCTGGCTTCAACAGCTTCGGTGGAGTATTTTCTCAGAACACGAATTGACATGCAGAAGCTGCTTGAAGGAGGCATTGAGGGCTTTTACGCCATGTTTTTTAAACTCGACGACGGTGATGTGATAGCTTCAATACGCTTGTGGGCTGACAGCCGGGACAGGGTGCTCTCAGACCTGGCAAAAGCCTTTATTTCACGCCGGCTCCCTGCAATAGAGCTTTCTGATAAGCCTTTTACCGGAGGGAAAAGGGATAAAGTTACTGAAGCACTGAGCGGACTTAATGACTTTCGTTCAGAGGATACAGGCAGTTATGTCTATACCGGATCAATCTCCAACCTTGCCTACGCACCCTCTGCCCCCAGTATCAGGGTTATGAAACGCGACGGTTCACTCAGTGAGCTGACGGAGCTGTCAGGTATACTCCGCCATGAGGCCCTGTCTAAAAGCACCACCATGTATTTCCTTTGTTATCCCAAAGACCTCAGAAATATAATTCACAGTTAGTATAATTGGTTTAAATTATTAAGTATATGAAATTCACAGCTGAGCAGATAGCACAATATATTAACGGGGTGGTTGAAGGCGATCCCGGCATTACTGTCAGGTCGGTGGCCCGAATAGAGGAGGGCCATGAAGGAGCATTGTCTTTTCTCTCCAATATGAGCTATGAAAAGTATATATATGATACAGGCTCTTCGGTTGTTATAGTGAACAAGGATTTTAAACCATCCTCCCCTGTTAAGGCAACAATGGTAAGGGTGGATAATGCATATGAGGCTTTTGCCGCCCTGCTTACATTATACGAGCAGTCGAAGCCACGCAAGACAGGTGTGCATCCGCATGCGGTGATTGAGGACTCTGCCTCAATAGGCAAGGATGTATATATAGGCCCCATGGCCTATATCGGAGAGAATGTGGTGCTGGGTGACGGCTGCTCGGTTTACCCCAACGCAAGCATTGGCGATAACTGCCGGCTGGGTGATGGAACGGCCATATACCCGGGCGTTACTGTTTATCACGATTGTATAATAGGCAGTAAATGCAATATTCATGCAGGATCTGTCATTGGCAGTGACGGATTTGGTTTTGCCCCTCAATCGGATCAGAACTACAGGAAGATACCCCAGCTGGGCAATGTTATCATCGAAGATAATGTTGAGATAGGCGCCAATGTGGTTATTGACAGGGCCACCATGGGTTCAACACTGATAAAAAAAGGTGTAAAGCTGGATAACCTGATACAGGTGGCTCATAATGTGGAGATAGGTGAAAATACTGTTATGGCGGCCCAGACAGGTGTGGCCGGCTCAACAAAGATAGGCCGCAACTGTATGTTTGGAGGCCAGGTGGGAGTGACAGGTCATGTGAAAATAGCAGACGGTACCAGGGCTGCCGCCCAGACAGGTATCGGCGGTCCCGTCAGGAAGGAGAACACAACGCTTTACGGATCACCCGGCTTTGATTATAAAAAGTACCAGCAGTCATATATTGTGTTCAGGAAACTGCCCGAGCTGAAGCTCAGGGTGGACAGGCTTGAGGATGACCTGGAGCAGATAAAAGACAGGTAATCAGTTGCGTTCCAAATGAAGATGTTTGACAGCAATACCCTTAGAGCAGCTTTTTATGGCAGGTCCGAATAATTTTTTATTTCTTTGCAGGCATATTAAACGGATTAAGACAATATACAAATGAGTATAAAAAACCAGAGAACCCTTGCCGGGGAAGTAAGTCTGAAAGGCAAAGGTCTGCATTCAGGTGTTGATGTAAATATCACCTTTAAACCGGCTCCCGTAGATTATGGGTACAGGTTTTGCCGGGTTGACCTGCCTGGTAAGCCTGTAATCCGGGCACTGGCTGATAATGTAAGCGATACAACAAGAGGCACTACGCTGGAGGAGAACGGAGCATCGGTGGCAACGATAGAACATGTGCTGGCATCATTCTACGGGATGAACCTTGATAACATATTGATTGAGATTGATGGTCCGGAGGCGCCTATTATGGGCGGCAGTGCCATGAAGTTTGTAGAGGCCATTGAAAAGACCGGTATAATTGAGCAGGACAGGCTGAGGAACTATTTTGAGGTTAAGGAAAAGATAGTCTATTCAGAGGAGGAGCATGGCGTTGACCTTATCATATATCCTGATGATCATCTCAGTATAAATGTGCTTATCGACTATAATTCAAAGATACTGGGTAACCAGTATGCTGTGCTCGACCGCAAGGATGATTTTGTTAAAGAGATATCGGCCAGCCGTACTTTTGTATTCTTTCATGAGTTGGAGCCACTGTTCAAGGCAGGCAGGATAAAGGGCGGAGATCTGGATAATGCCGTAGTGATACTGGAGAAAGAGGTTGACCAGTCAGAGATAGACCGTATAGCCAGTATGTTTAATAAACCTAATATCACAGCCCATAAAGAAGGGATACTCAATAATACGGCTCTGCGTTATCCAAATGAGCCTGCGCGTCATAAATTACTTGACCTGCTGGGTGATATGGCACTGGTGGGACAGCATATAAAGGGGAAGATAGTTGCTACCAGACCGGGACATATGGCTAACACAAACATGGCCAGGCTTGTCAGACAGGAGATTAAGAAAGCGGGTTCCAAAAAGAGCATCCCTGTTTATGATCCGGCTGCAGAGCCGGTGCTAAGTATTGAAGAAGTAAAGAAGAGACTGCCGCACAGGTACCCTTTCCTGATGGTTGATAAGATAGTACAACGGGATGATAATACAATCATAGGAATAAAGAATGTAACATTTAATGAGCCTTTCTTCCAGGGCCATTTTCCCGGTGAGGCTGTGATGCCGGGAGTATTGCTGGTTGAAGCTATGGCACAGGTGGGAGGCATACTGGTTCTGGACAGTGTTGAAGAGCCGGAGAGGTGGTCAACATATTTTCTTAAGATAGATAAGGTTAAGTTTAAGAAAAAAGTTGTGCCGGGCGATACACTGATTATCAAGCTTGAGATGGCCGAGGCTCCCCGCAGGGGCATAGTGTCAATGTACGGCCATGTTTACGTGGGTAATAAAATTGTTGCTGAAGGTGAATTGGTGGCTCAGATAATAAAAAACAAATAGTGATGATATCAGATAAGGCATTTATCCATCCTGATGCACGTCTCGGTAAGAACGTTAAGGTAGAGCCTTTTGCATATATAGCCGCTGATGTAATAATAGGTGATGGCAGCTGGATCGGTCCCAATGCAACTGTTATGGACGGTGCCCGCATGGGCAGTAACTGCAGGGTCTTTCCGGGGGCTGTTATATCAGCCATACCCCAGGACCTTAAATTTGCAGGTGAGGTAACAACAACAGAGATAGGAGATAACTGTACATTCAGGGAAGGAACAACTATAAACAGGGGCACCGTGGCCCTGGGAAAAACCATAATGGGCAATAACAGCCTTATGATGGCCAATGCCCATGTGGCCCACGACTGTATAATAGGAAATAATGTTATACTGGTGAATAATGTTATGCTGGGCGGAGAGGTGCGTATTGATGATTATGCCATTCTGGGAGGAGGGGCTGCAGCCCATCAGTTTACACGAGTGGGTGCGCATGCCATGGTCAGCGGTGGTGCCATGTTCGGCAAGGATATACCCCCCTATGCAACTATCAATAATGACCCCCTGGGTTTTATGGGCCTTAACAGGATAGGCCTGAGGCGGCGGGGTTTTGAAAGGAACAAGATAGAAGAGCTGGACAAGATATACAAAGTATTGTATTTCAGTGGCAGGAATATAAGCCAGGCCCTTGCATACCTGAAGGATAATTTTGAAGCCACGGATGAGCTGAATTACATTATTGACTTTATCTCAAAATCAGAACGCGGCATCCTGAAATCGGCTATCAAATAACTATTATCCCTAACAGCCCCTCTCACATCTTCAAACAATTTCTATTACCTTTGCCCAAAATAAATCATTATGTCAGCAGAAAAGAAAGCGGATGAGAAGGGTTTTGGGAAATTTGCCCTGATTAACCAGGTGCATGATAAATTCAAGGATTTTTTTGATAACAATGATTCATCGAATAATATAACAAACACTCTTTACCTCGAGGGTATTCATTTCAACCTTATGTATTTCCCTCTTAAGCATCTTGGCTATAAGTCGGTTATTAATTCTATTTCAGATCTGTATTGCAGGGGTATGAAGCCACAGGCTGTATCGGTAAATATGGGGCTTAGTGTGCGTTTTAAAAAAGAGGATATTGAGGAAATAATTGAGGGTGTATGTCTTGCATGCGACCGCTATGCTCTGAAAATATCATCGCTTGATATAAACAGTTCCCTGACAGGACTTGCAATAAGCATAGCCTCATCAGGTAAAAAGGCTGAAACCTTTGAAAGGAAGGCTCCTGAGGCAACAGATCTTATATGTGTTACAGGTGACCTGGGTGCTGCTTACCTGGGCTTACAATTACTTGAGCGCGAGCGAAAGGTGTTTGAAGAGACAGGGGGCGCTCAACCATGAACTGGAAGGCTTTGAATATGTTATCGGAAGGCAGCTTAAGCCTGAACTGAGAACGGCTGAGATTGAAGAGCTTGGAAAAACTGGTATTAAGCCGGGGATTATCCGCACGGTACGGGACGGACTGGCCTCTGAGCTGCTCCATATTTCAAAGACTGCCGCTCTGGGCTGCAGGGTTTACCATGATAAGCTTCCCGTAGACAAAGATACGGCAGTGGCCGGCAGGGAGCTGGAATTTGAACCGCTCATTGCAGCTCTTAACGGCGGTGATGATTTTGAATATGTATTTACATGTTCTGTAAAGGAGCATGAAAGACTGGAAAAGATCGAAGGGATAAACATAATAGGTCATCTGGTTCCCCTGGAAGAAGGAAACAGCCTTGTCCTGCAGGATGGAAGCCTGGCGGAACTCAAGGCCCAGGGTTGGGAAGGCTATCCGGAAACACCCGTCATGCTGAACAAAACGAATTATCCGCTGCGCTTATGACTTATGGATTATCCGTTATTCAAGAATCACCTTCTTGTTTTTAGGGTATTTGACTGTATAGCTGAGGATAAACTCTTTCGATTCTCCGGCCGGGATGCTGGTCTGCCACTTAAGCTCGCCGGTGAATTCATTCATTATTCCGCCTGACAGCTCTGTAGCCTCAACCTCAATATCCTTATTTTGTGATACAGGCACCTGGTCATATATATCTATATCAATATCCGACTGTTTTGTTATTCCTTACCCTTATCCTGTAGGACCGTGTTTCCACCCTGTTGGTGCCAATAAGGCGGGTTGATGTATATTCTTTCAGGCTCTCCCGTTCTACATTTATCCCATTATCAGTGCCCAGTGATATATTCAGTGTATCGGCAGATCTGTGCTGTATTTATTATGCTTGTTCCGGTAAAAGTATTCCCGAAGTAGATGTTTGCCTCGCCGTTAAGCAGGTTCAGGGACTCCCATTCGGGTATATTGGCTGTTAAATATGCTTCTTCCCTGAGTTTGGGTATTGTGATATATTTATACTCTGCTTTAGCAGATAGACGTTGTAATTCAGTTACGACATTTTTGCCGTCGGAATTAACAGTTTGCGGTATATTAACTTCAAAAGAGAAGCCTTTGGAATTTGTTATTATACTTACCGGAGGTATTGATGCTTCCTCCGGTTCAGCATCATACTCAAAAGCAACTGCACTCTCCTCCATTAAATCCATTGATTTAGACCGGGCCATTTCTGGTTGCTGACTTACCTAATCCCCTGTTCATAACAATGTAAAAATCCAGGTAAGACGGGTATAATACCGGTAAGGTTCCGGTTTCAGAAGGATTGGCATCGGAAAAGCTTAATATGGTTTGCTTCCAGTCGACGCCTGTGTTTTGCCATACATTGGCCTTATAGATGATATTCACATCTTCCTCAATATCATTTATCCTGATATCATATGAGGGATACCATCCTGCATTGCCTGCCAGATAACTCAGGATGAGCTTTGCCTTTGCCGGCTGATCAGCAGAAACTGATATTATTGCCTCTGATGTAGGCATCCTTGATAAACGAAGTGACCCCTGCAACTGATTCTCCAGTTTCTGCTTCTCCTCTTCATAGTCTTTTATAAGCCTGTTCCTCTTAAGTATACCTTTGCGTACTTCCTCAATAGCAGAAGTATATACCTCGGTTAGACCTGCCAGTTCCTGGGCTGTAATCTTTTCATTCTTACCGCCTATAACCCTGTTTGCAGTAAGGAATGCCTCTTTTTCTTTCAGTATTTCAATACCTGTCCTCTCATCTTCAATTTTTATCTTCAGTTCATCTATTCTTTTCCTGATATTTCTGACAGCCTCATTTTCTTCGGTGTTTTCGAGGTAATTCTGCCTGCTGTTAACCGAAAGAATCATAAAGTTACCTTCACCTTTTACCTGCAGGCTGGAGGCATCTGGCATATGGTGAAAGTCCGGGTATCCTCAACAATGATTTCCCCTGAGGAATGGTGAGGCTGGCCTCTCTTTCAATCTGTGCCCTGTCAGGAAAGACTGTGACCCCGGTGATTTTGCTTTGAATATCAGTGTGCTCCTGTGCCGATATAAGGCTGGAAATAAGTATGATAACAGTGGCTAATACAGTAGTCCTCATGGTTTATATAGTTTTATAATTATATGGCAAATTAGATAAAAATATTGTAAATGTGCCACGCCCGCCGCATAATTATGCGACTCAAAAACGAGTTGTACGGGACATGAGGCAGGGGATTGATTGAAGATTGCAGATTTCAGATATAGTTTTATGGATCGTATACGGATTACAGGATGGAGATGTAATCAGAAGAATCAAACAAACACTTTATGAAAACCACATTCGGACCAAAGAAGATCTTGTTTCCAGGCCCGGCAGCTCTTGTCGTTACCGGCACCCTTGAGAAGGCAAATATAGTAACCATAGCATGGGTAAGCCTGCTTACCAGTCAGCCGCCTACCCTTGGGATTTCGGTAGGACAGAAAGGCTTTTCCGGTGAGGAGATAAAGAAGAACGGCAATTTTACCGTTAACATAGCATCGGTTGATATTATGGCAGAAGCAGATTTTTGCGGTATCACGTCCGGCAGGGATACTGATAAATTCAGTGAGACCGGTCTTACGAAGATGGCTTCTGAGATTGTTACATCACCCATAATTAAAGAATGTCCCCTGAACCTCGAGTGTGAACTTGTCGAGGCGAATATAGTAGGTCAGACCAATCATTTTATCGGCAGAATAGTGGAGACACATATTGATACGGACAAGCTGTCTGATACCGGCGATTACACCTCCTTTGACATAGAAGCTATTGACCCGTTGATATATATTGGCGGTGCCCGTGAATACCGCCGGATAGGAGAGAAGACCGGTGATGCCTACAGCATTGGCAAGAGCTTGAAACGGTAGATGCGATATATCGCGTCCATTAATGTATATTATTGAGAAGGATATAAATATCCTAAAAAGGATAGTCGTTTAGCGGATTGTAAACCGAAAAATTTTTCAGCTTAATTATCCCTTGTTCCTGTATGCCACAGGCAACTATTGAATTGACCTTTGTTTTAAAAAAAGGAGCTATTTTATTAAAGTTTAGTTTGCTGCGGTCAGGACGTTCAGTATGTTTTGCTTCGATCAGGTATACCTTTCCCTCTTTCTCAATGATGAAATCAATCTCATTTCCATTTGAATCCTTCAGGTAGAACAAATCCTTACCAGCAACGAGTCCTTCTTTAATGAATTCTGTGAGAACGAAATTTTCCCATACATTTCCAAGATGAGGCGATTTGTCAAGTGAATCCAATGATTCTATATTCAGGAGGGAGGATAAGATGCCGTTGTCGGAGAAATAGATCTTTGGGGCCTTGATTAATCTCTTCCCAAGATTATTGTAATATGGCGGCAGCAGAACAATCAATCCCGAAACTTCAAGTGCATTGACCCATGCCTTTATTGTGTTAACAGCCACACCAATCTCATTCGATAATCCGGAATAATTCAGCAGTTGACCTGCTCTTATTGCAAGCAATGACAGAAAGCGCCTGTAATCTCTGAGGTTTGTAACATTGAGTATCTGCTTCAGGTCCCTTTCAAGGTATGTTTGTATATAATCTTCATAGAATTCTTTTGCATCAAGTCCCTCTGACCATAATTCCGGAAATCCCCCCTTCCATAGAAGGTCCCTTTTATTTTGTATCAGATCCGTATTATTGAGCTCTCCTGCATTCAGGGTACCCAGGTTAAGGATCCTTATTCTTCCTGCCAGTGAGTCACTTACCTGCTGCATCAGCATGAAGTGTTGGCTGCCTGTCAATATCCATTTTCCTTTTTCATTCCTTTTTTGATCTACGAATATTTTCAGATCACGAAAAAGGGAAGGTACATATTGGATCTCATCAATTATTACCCGGTCTTTGAACTTCTCCAGGAATTGAGTTGGGTTTTGCTCTGCTTCCTCGGCAATAAGTATCCTGTCAAAAGTTACATAGTCAGCATCGGGGTACAGGCGTTGTAACAATGAGCTTTTGCCAGCCTGTCTGATCCCGGTCAGCAGAACTACCGGTCTGGTTTTAACCGCCTGTTTAATTTTGTCAGCATAGTCTCTTTCGATCCACATGGCCTTATGTAATTTATCCAGGACAAATATAACATATATACAATGCTATTGCAAATATACATAATATAGATTGAAGAATATCATAATATATTTAGTTTTCTGGTCTTTTATTTATTTCCTTCAACCAGGTACCAGTCAACCCAGGAATCCAGGTGACTGACCGAATTGGGGCGAAGCACGATCTGCCGCTTATTATCCAGCAGATATATAATTGGCGTGGCAAATACATAATAAGACTGCACCGCCGGACTTTCCCATTTCTGATAATCGCAGATGCTGATGAAAGGGAAAGGGCTTGCGAATTCTTTAAAAATGTTTTTGTCTTCATCAAGCGAAACAAAGACTACTTCTACACTTTGCGATTTCCACTTCTTGTACAGGCCTGCTATTTGACTGAGTTCAGACGGGCAGGCAGGACACCAGCTTGCTCCGAATATGACCACGGTATAATCGCTTTTTAAATCGGATAATTTTTTTGGAATATTGTCGGTTTCGTAAGCCGGTGCATAAACATCGCCGTTAAATACAATATCGGGTGCCGTGTTTCCCTTTTTCATGGCACGATAGCTTTCCAGCTGGGCGGCAAAATCATTATTTATGGTGCAGGCTTGTTCATTGAGTAATTTAATTGACAAATACTCCGAAGCCCGGAAAAGGCTGCGTTTTTCCAGCAATTTAAACAGGTATTCCGTTATTTCATTCAGTTTTTGTTCATCTGCCAGGAGGTTCTCTGTCAGGTAGTCAATGGATTTATTCATTTCGATATAAACCGAATCCAGTGGACGCCCGCTGTTTTCAATCAACCAAAAATGAGCTTCTATCGTTTCCTTCAGCAATCCGCTTTTGTAGAGCCGTGGATCGGTATGATCCAATGTGCGAAAAGCATGTATCGCAGCAGGAATTTCTTCGGTGCGGTATTGGGCTATGGTAGAAACTGAACTTATCAGCTTACGCACCGGCAAATACCAGCTTACATAAGAATCAGGTGCCAGTCCAGCCAGAAACAAGCTGTCTTCCGTTTTAATGCGTTGTTTTTCCTGTTCAATTGTTTTTTTTGGGATTTCATGCACCGCAAAAAGAGAATCCCTTGCATAGATCTTTGCCAGGTAATCCCAGGCACTCAGGGTTTGCTCGCGGCGCGGATGCTCGGAAGCATATTTTTCAAACAAGCGGTTTTGTTTGCCGTTTAAGATCGCAATTGTTTCCGGAAAAGCCAGCGATTCACCTTCGAGTTGTAAATTTTCATTATCAGCCAGTATTACAATAAAGGTCTTCCCGTCTTCTGCCATAAGGTAGCCCATACCGTAGTCTTGTTCGTTATACGACAGGACAAAAGCACCTTCTTCATTGGCTTGTACACTATCGATGGTGTAGGTATCGAAACCGTTAAAGCCAACTAGTGAGATTTGTTGATTGGCGTGTCCGGGGAAAACGCCATTAATTGTGTTTTGGGAATTTGCAAAAGCAAAATTAATTATCAGTGCAATAATAATGTATGCTTTTTTCATCTAATAATCTGTTTATTATTCCGGTAACTCAAAGCGTTTACCCGCAGATTCCATCGGGTTAGTTAATGCTTAAGTCGTCAGCGGCCAGGCTCCAGGTAATCCTCTTATTGCCTCCGCATTTGATGCTGTCTCCCAAATCGCCGCTTATATTCATTGCGTTTATGACTCTGCCCCCCGAGGTGGTGATATACGGCTTAACCTTAAAGAATGCATCATCGGGGCAATTTCTAATATCATACATGATCAGCAGTGTATCACTATAATAACCGAGCTCCGGCTTACTTATTGATACCTCTGACTGTGGCAGGGCCTGCAGGCTGAGGATAGCCAACAAGGGTAATATTAGTTTTAAGGTTTTCATTGGTTGATGACTTCAGAGATCAATATACAAAATTAATAAGGAATAATCAATGTATCAAGTCTTTTACCTTAGTATGATTTGACGAATGTATGTTTATCATTGACAAAATTTACGAGAGCTTATTTCTACTGTATTTGTGTTTGCTGTGCATCCTCCTGGATATTTGTACTGGCTGTGCATCCTCCTGGATGTTTGTACTGGCTGTGCATCCTCCTGGATGTTTGTATTGACGAGGCATATTCTGACATATTTGTACTGACCTGGCATCAGCTTACCTGTTTATATTGACGAGGCATCCTTTAACATATTTGTGGCGTTCCGGAGCATCAGGTTCAGACTCAACAATACCTGGCGGAACGGATCAGTAAGTATTAACTTCAGTGGCCCCCGATTGTCAGAGCCTGATAATATCCCTTCCGAAAGGAGAAAGGGCAATGGCTGCAAGCTTAAAATGCTGCATCCCGAAAGGGATGCCAATAATTGTGATACAAAGAAGAAGCCCGAAGAGAGCATGTGATAATGCTATTACCAGTCCGCCAAGCAATAGCCAAAGGATATTCATTAAAACGTAGAGGCAGCCTGAGGCTCTTACATTCATGCGGGCCTCCGCCCCGAAGGGCCAGAGGGCTAAGAACACCCAGCTTCAGGGTCTGTATGGCAAATGGTATACCAATTATGGTTACCATAAGTGCGATGCTGGCGACAAAATACTCAATCGCGATTATTATTCCGCCAAAAAGCAGCCAGATGATGTTGCCGAGGATTCTCATATTATGTTGTTATAAGTTTTGGCACTTAAACCTAATCTTTCTCGAAGGACTTTGCTTTTTTCAAACATGCGATCTAAAATAATATTTTATATCATAATGCGAAAATCCCGTTTCGTCTTTACCGCTTATAAGTGTTCTGCTTTATATTGAATAAAACACTTTTGTCTCCTTTTTTTTAAGGCCTTACTGAGAATTTTGTATTTTTGCCTGTGCTTTATCCGGATTTAATACAAATTAAAAAAACAAATTACAGATCATTACTGTTAGGTTGATGAGGAAATATAATTAAACGTGGTTTGAGAAGATGGGAAAAGAGCAGGATAAAATATTAAACGATGTAACATCGGGTGAATATAAGTATGGTTTTTATACTGATATAGATGCAGATGCTATTCCAAAGGGTTTGAATGAAGATGTTGTCAGGATTATTTCGGCCAAGAAAAAAGAACCGGAATGGATGCTTGAATTCAGGCTCAAAGCTTATGAGGCATGGCAGAAGAAAGAGATGCCACACTGGGCACATCTTAAGATACCGGAGATAAATTACCAGGACATAGTATATTATTCAGCTCCAAGACAAAAAGCAAAGTTTGAAAGTCTTGATGAGGTGGATCCTGAATTACTGGACACATTCAATAAACTGGGGATACCCCTTGAGGAGCAGAAAAGACTTTCAGGGGTGGCCGTTGATGCTGTAATGGACAGTGTGTCGGTAAAGACAACCTTCAAGGAGAACCTGGCTGAGGTGGGTATTATTTTCTGCTCCTTCAGTGAGGCAGTGCATGAGCATCCTGACCTGGTGAAAAAATATATGGGCACGGTGGTGCCCTATACGGATAATTATTTTGCTGCCCTGAACAGTGCGGTATTCAGTGACGGCTCCTTCTGCTATATTCCCAAAGGGGTCAGATGCCCCATGGAGCTGTCAACCTATTTTCGTATCAATGCTGCCAATACAGGTCAGTTTGAGCGTACGCTGATAATTGCTGAAGATGACAGTTATGTCAGTTACCTGGAGGGCTGCACTGCTCCGCAGAGGGATGAGAACCAGCTTCATGCAGCCATTGTGGAGATAGTGGCAGAGAAGAATGCGGAGGTAAAATATTCAACCGTGCAGAACTGGTATCCCGGCAATAAAGAGGGTAAGGGAGGGGTGTATAACTTTGTTACCAAGCGTGGTATTTGCCGCGGTGATAACTCAAAAATATCATGGACCCAGGTTGAGACAGGATCAGCCATAACATGGAAATACCCTTCCTGCATACTGAAGGGTGATAACTCGCGCGGTGAGTTTTATTCAGTGGCGGTGACAAATAACCACCAGCAGGCTGACACAGGATCCAAGATGATACATATCGGCAAAAACACCAGAAGCCTTATAGTATCGAAAGGCATATCGGCAGGTCAGAGCCAGAACAGTTACAGGGGACTGGTGAAGGTGCTGAAGAACGCTGAGAATGCCCGTAATTTCTCACAGTGTGATTCTCTTCTGCTGGGTGATAAATGCGGTGCTCATACCTTCCCCTATATTGAGGTGGATAACCAGACAGGTATTGTGGAGCACGAGGCTACCACCTCAAAGATAGGAGAGGACCAGATATTTTATTGTAACCAGAGGGGTATCAGCACCGAAGATGCCATAGGCCTGATAGTTAACGGCTATGCTAAGGAGGTGCTGAATAAACTGCCTATGGAGTTTGCGGTGGAGGCACAGAAATTATTGCAGATAAGCCTTGAAGGAAGTGTTGGATGATATAAAAGACAAGCGGCAAAAAGACAGTAAAGAATTGAATAATACAATATAATCAGATATGTTAAAAATAGAGAACCTGAAGGTTGAGATAGAAGGTGAAGAGATACTGAAAGGTGTCAACCTGGATGTTAATAAAGGAGAAATACATGCCATTATGGGACCTAACGGCTCCGGAAAGAGTACACTGGCAGCTGTGCTGGCAGGAAAGGATTTCGGGGAAGTGACCGATGGTAAGGTCACATATATGGGTAAGAACCTTCTGGAAATGGAGCCTGAGGAGAGAGCCAGGGAAGGTATATTCCTGGGTTTCCAGTACCCGATAGAGATACCGGGGGTAAGCATGGTTAATTTTATGAAAACAGCCCTTAATGAGCACAGGAAACACAGGGGGCTGGAACCCCTTCCTTCGTCCGATTTTCTTAAACTGATGAGGGAGAAGAAGGAGCTGGTAAAGATAGAGTCCGCCCTTACAAACAGGTCGGTTAATGAAGGGTTCTCAGGAGGTGAGAAGAAGAGAAATGAGATATTTCAGATGGCCATGCTGGAACCAAGGCTGGCAATATTGGATGAGACGGATTCGGGACTCGACATAGATGCACTGAGGGTGGTGGCAAACGGTATAAATGAGCTGAAGACCCCTGAAAATGCAGCCATCGTCATTACCCATTACCAGCGCCTGCTGGATTATATAATACCGGATATCGTACATGTATTATATGACGGCAGGCTGGTTAAAACAGGTGGTAAGGAGCTGGCTCTTGAGCTTGAAAAGCAGGGCTATGACTGGATAAAAAAAGATGTAGATATCGAGAATTATGGATAGAAGAGAGGAGACAATAAAAAGATTCTCGGACCTGTACAGGTCCAACAGCCGGCGGATAGAGGAGAACTCGGCGGGTATAATAAACAGTTTCCGGGAAGATGCCATGAAGCAATTTGTTGAGCTGGGTGTTCCGGGTCGCAAAAATGAGGCCTATAAGTATACAAACCTTGATCCCTGGATCAATAAGGATTATAATTCATATTTTGTTCCCCGGCCGGAGGACTTTACAGCTGCAGAGGATTTCGAGTGTGAGGTGGTGGATCTTGACAGTTTTAACCTTGTGTTGCTGAACGGCTTTCCTCCCAGGTATAACGGGATGCCTGCCGGATTGCCTGAAGGGGTGTGGGTTGGCAGTCTGACCGAGGCGGCGGGGAAATATCCTGAAATAGTTGAAAAGCATTACGGTAAATATGCCCGTAACGGTAATGATGGCCTTATTCCCCTGAATACGGCACTGGCCTCGGACGGTATATTTGTTTATGTGCCGGAGGGGGTGACTTTTACCAAGCCGGTACAGATTATCAATCTTGTTCACTCGGATAAGGACACTTTTGTGCAGCACCGTAACCTGATCGTTGTGGAAGCCGGTGCAAATTTTCCGATGATAGTTTGCGACCATGCCCTGTCGCCCCTTAAATTTCTGACCAATGCCGTAACAGAAGTATTTGTAGGGGAGAATGCACATTTTGATATACTGAGGGTTCAGAATGAACATAATAATGCTGCCAAGCTGACCCATACTTTTATACACCAGGAAAAGAACAGCTACGCTGTATCAAATAACATAACCCTGCACGGAGGCATGGTACGGAACAGTACATATATCAGGCTTAACGGGGAAGGAGCTGAATGTAATGCACTTGGACTGTACCTGAGTGATAAATGGCAGCATGTGGATAATTTTATAAGCATAGAACATGCTTATCCCAATTGCATAAGCAACCAGCTGTTCAAAGGTGTTCTGGATGACTCTGCCACCGGCACTTTTAACGGCCGTATACTGGTTAATGAGGGGGCGCAGAAAACTCTGGCATACCAGAAGAACAATAGTATATTACTTACGGATGATGCCAGGATGGACAGCAAGCCCCAGCTTGAGATATATGCTGATGATGTGAAATGCAGTCACGGTGCCACCGTCGGACAGCTTGATGAAGAGGCAATGTTTTACCTGCGGTCAAGGGGGATACCAAAAGAGGAAGCAAGGCTGATGCTTATGTTCGGCTTTGCCCATGAGATAATTAAGCATATAAGTACAGAGGTATTGCGTAACAGGATTGATGAGCTGGTGTTGCAGAGGCTAAGGGGTGAACTTGCCAGGTGTGCAAGCTGTACGGTGAACTGTGATAAATAATAATTATTGTGGTTGATTTAAACAAGATAAGATCAGATTTTCCGGTTCTGGCTGAAGAAGTGTACGGACAGCCGCTGGTGTATTTTGATAATGGCGCTACCACACAGAAGCCGGAGGTTGTAATTAAGGCGGTGAGTGAGGCCTATAGCGTTTATTACAGCAATATACACCGGGGAGTTCATGCACTAAGTGATAAGTCGTCAGAAAAGTACGAGTCTGCCCGTGAAAAAGTTAAGAGCTTTATTAACGCAACAAAAAAGGAGGAGATTATATTCACCGCCGGAACAACTGCTTCAATAAACCTTGTGGCATTCTCATTTGGGGAGAAATATATATCCGCGGGTGATGAAGTTCTTATATCGGGGATGGAACACCATGCCAATATCGTTCCCTGGCAGATGATGTGTGAGCGTAAAAATGCCCGCCTGAGGGTAATACCACTTGATGATGATGGGTCATTGCAAATTACGGAACTGGATGGGCTTATAAACCCTAAAACCAAAATAATTGCTATCACCCAGGTGTCAAATGCCACTGGCGTTACAGTACCGGTAAAAGAGGTAATAAGAAAGGCTCATGATCATGATATACCGGTACTGGTTGACGGTGCCCAGGGTATACAGCACGGACATGTTGATGTGCAGGAACTGGATTGTGATTTTTATGCTTTTTCAGGACATAAGGTTTATGGCCCTACCGGTATCGGAGTGCTGTACGGAAAAGAAAAATGGCTCGATGAATTGCCTCCCTGGCAGGGTGGGGGTGATATGGTTGACCGTGTCACTTTCGATAAAACAACATATAATGAACTGCCCTTCAAGTTTGAGGCCGGAACCATGAACTTTGTGGGGGCAATAGGCCTTGCCGAAGCCCTGAGCTATATTGAGACCGTTGGCATGGAGGATATAATAAGGCAGGAGACAGAGCTGACAGCTTACACTAATAAACGGATCAGGGAGATTGATGGGATAACTCTTTATGGCAATACCAAGGATAAGATATCCATACTGTCATTCCTGATAGACAATGTGCACCAGTATGATGCCGGTATGATACTTGACAAGATGGGAGTGGCAGTAAGGACCGGATCACATTGCGCACAGCCCCTGATGGACAGGTTTGGTATAGACGGTACAATACGTGCCTCAATGTGTTTTTATAATACAACTGAGGAAGTGGATATTCTTATTGAAGGCATAAAAAAAGTTAAGGCAATGATGTTATGACGAAAGAGGATATGAGTATAGACAAGGTGCAGGAGTCCATTATAGATGAGTTTTCATTATTTGATGACTGGATGGACAAGTATGACCACCTTATCGAAGAGGGCAAAAACCTGCCCTTACTTGACGAAAAGTACAAGCATAATGATTACCTTATTGAAGGATGCCAGTCGAAAGTATGGCTTTACCCTGAGTTTGCTGATGGTAAGATATATTTCAGGGCCGACAGTGATGCGATAATCACAAAGGGAATAGCAGCATTGCTGGTCAGGGTACTGTCGGGCCATACCCCTGATGAGATAATCAATGCAGACCTGTACTTTATTGACAGGGTGGGTCTCAGTCAGAACCTTTCACCTACAAGGTCAAACGGCCTGCTTTCAATGCTTAAGCAGATGAAACTGTATGCAATTGCTTTTAAGTCAAAACAGTAAAACCAGGAAGCATGGAAAATAATGAATATATGGAAACAGAAGCGAGGATCATATCTGTGCTGAAATCAGTTTATGATCCGGAGATACCGGTTAATATATATGACCTTGGTCTGATATATGAGATAAGCCTGGATAAGGATGATGTGGCTAATATTACCATGACACTTACAGCCCCCAACTGCCCCATGGCAGATATGATAGTGGAGGAGGTTAAATATAAGGTGGCAGGAACGAAAGGGGTGAAAGACTGTAATCTCGAGCTTACCTTCGATCCGCCCTGGGACCGGAATATGATGACTGACGAGGCAAAGCTGGAACTGGGATTTTTATAATGACATGCACAATGCGCTTAAGAAAAAGGCAAAAGAGCTGGGCTTTGATCTATGTGGCATAGCTCAGTTACGCTCCCTTGATGATCACGGTAAAAAGTTAAAGGAATGGCTGGAGCGCGGTCATCATGCCGGTATGTCATATATGAACCGCAATGTCGAAAAAAGGCTTGATCCGGAACTACTGGTTGAAAATGCACGCTCGGTGATCGTTACGGGAATGAATTATTACAGCCGCTATGAGCCGGAAAAGGATCAGCCTGTCTTTTCCAGGTATGCCCTGGGCCAGGATTATCATAAGGTGATCAAAGACCGCCTGTACAGATTGCTGTCTTTTATAAGGGAGAGCCATCCCGGTGCAGCAGGCCGGGTATTTGTCGATACGGCACCGGTACTGGAAAGGGCCTGGGCTGTTGAAGCGGGACTGGGATGGATCGGCAAAAACAGTATGCTGATAAACAAAAAGCTGGGTTCATATTTTTTTCTTGGGCTGATAATAACTGATGCAGAACTGGATGCTGACATTCCGGGTAAAAGTGATTACTGCGGAAACTGCCGTAAGTGCATTGATGCCTGTCCCACCTCCGCCATTATGGGTGACAGGACCATTGATTCAAATAAATGCATTTCCTATCTAAGCATAGAACATAAGGGCGATATGCCTTCTGATTACAGGGAGAAAGCCGGCAGAAGGGTTTTTGGCTGTGATATATGCCAGGAGGTATGCCCGTGGAATAAGAAAGCACCCGAAACAAAGATCAGGGAATTTGAGCCCTTGCCTGAAATAGTGAGGTATACGAGCGAACAGTGGAAAAACATCAGTAGTGATGAATTTTATTCAATTTTCGAAAACAGCGCCGTACTGAGAACGGGGTATAATGGTTTTATGCGCAACATTCGCAATATTTAAGCCTGGACCTTCCTTATTCTCCTTATTATCCTGAATAAAAAAGCAAAAGCCAGTGTCCCGACTACAAGGTTAGCGGTGAACCCTGCCCAGAAGACACCGTCTATACCGAATATCTTTGATCCTGCCCATGCCAGTGGCACATACAGCACAATCATCCTAATAATGGAAAAAATTGCTGCCGGATAGGGTTTGTTGATGCCGTTAAAGCTGGCAGTGCTAAGCATGATCAGTCCCTGGAACCCGTAGCTGGCACCTACAATATAAAAGTACTTTTGCGCAATAGCCACAACCTGCTGATTATTTGTGAAGACAGATGCAATATCACGGGCAAAGAACAAAAGCACGATAAAGACCATTACACCCCATATCATTGAAAACAGGAGGGCATAGTTCAGGGATTTGAATATACGGGAGAACATATATTTGCTGATATTCTGCCCTATAAAGATAATCATCACCGAGCCCAGTGAGGCAATAACCATGAGGGCAAACATCTCAACCCTGGAAGCAACACCGAAAGCGGCGACGGCTTCCTCGCCGAATGACGCAATTATCCTGGTTATCACGCCTATTGATATTGGCGTGATAAGCATTCCAAGGGCTGCAGGTCCTGCAATATATATTACCTGCTTCCAGGTTACGAGAATATCCCTGACCCTCCCGAAATTAAGGGTAAGAAGCTTTTCCCTCCGGATCAGGACGATCAGTATAAAGACCAGCCCTGTGCTCCTGGCTATAACTGTGGCAAGAGCAGCCCCTTTAATCCCCATTTCAGGAAAGGGTCCGTAGCCGAAAATCAGCAGCGGGTCAAGTATAATATTCACTACGGCTGAAGCCAGCATCAGCATACCCGGCAGGAAGGTGTCGCCTGTGGCCCTTACAATATTATTGCCTATGGTTGGGATTACAACGAAAGCAACCCCATAATACCATATACTCATATAATCATGTATATAGTCCATTATACCGGCCGTGGCACCCAGTGCATGAAAAAGGGGCCTTATTGTGAGCAGTCCCGCAAGCACAAAAAGAAGCACTACAATGACACCCAGCAGTATGGATCGGCTGGCCATTATTTTTACCTCACTGCGGTCTTTCGTGATTATATTCCTTGAGATAAGTGAACTTGTACCGATACCTATTCCGCGGGACAGGCTGTTGATAAACATAATTACCGGGAAGCTGAAGCCTATGGCCGCCAGCTGTTTTACTCCCAGCCTGCCGATAAAATATGTGTCCACAAGGTTAAAGATCACCATTCCCATCATCCCAAATAACATGGGCCAGGTAAGTGTGATAAGCTGGCTTTTTATATTTCCCCCGGTAAGGTCCTTATTTATCTTTCTGGGCATTGCCTGTTTTATGGTTTCGGGTCAAAAAGAAAGTGATTAATCTGCTAAGTTAAAAATTTAATTTGCATGCTAAGGGAAGCGTGTTTACCTTATCATGCTGTCAGCTGATTTTTATATATTTGTTTAGTGAGTCAATCTATTAGTGCATACGGGGAAGAGTTTTTTAAAAAATAAGCTATGAGGCCATATATTTTAGCTGAAACAAACTGGGAAGCACTTAAGGATGCTTCCATTGACCTGGCGGTACTGCCCTGGGGCGCTACTGAAGCACATAACTTCCATTTACCCTACTCAACCGATAATATTGAATCAGACCATATAGCAGCAGGCTCTGCTGCTATAGCCTGGGAGAATGGAGCCAGGGTGATGGTTCTTCCCACAGTCCCTTATGGGGTTAATACAGGCCAGAAGGATATTTTTCTTACTATCAATATGAACCCGGCAACACAGCATGCCATATTGAATGATATTATTGAGGGACTTGAAAGGCAGGGTGTACACAAGCTTTTGATAATGAACAGTCATGGCGGTAATGATTTCAAACCCATGGTAAGGGAGCTTGGACTCAGGTATCCTGAGATGTTCATAGGCATAGCCGAATGGTTCCGGATGCCGGATGTTGAAAATCATTTTGACAGGCCAGGTGATCATGCCGGGGAGATGGAAACAAGCCTGTTATTATACCTCAGATCAGAACTTGTTCTGCCTCAGGAAAAATGGGGAAAGGGGAAGGAGAAGAAAAACAGGATCTTAGCTTTTGGTGAGAGCTGGGCCTGGACAGAAAGAAAATGGCCGCAGGTGAGCGAGGATACCGGGATAGGTGATCCCGCCAGTGCAAGTAAGGAAAAAGGTGAAGGGTTTTACCACGCAGCATGTAAAAGGATGGCTGAGCTCTTTATTGAGATATGCAATGCGGATATTAATGATATGTATGAATAATTCTCAGGCAGCCCGGGGTTTAAAATTTATATGATAAGCCTATACCCAGCATTTCTTTAAATTGAATCCTGGGCCCCTGTGAAAGGCCTTCGTCATCCACATATGCAACATCATCATCATATATAATGTGGGTGCTGATATTGGCAGAGAGGAACTGGTTAATCTTCATATTAAGCATTGCTTTCCAGCTGATATCTATATTCTGCGGCTTTTCAATATAATTTGAGAACAGGTCAAGGGTGGATGATAAATTTACATTCTCCATTATTTCCTTATTCAGTCCAATCTTAACCGATCCCCCGAATTCAGCTCTCATATTTTCCCCCGGCTCAACACCGAAGCTGCCGGCTGTGGAGAGACTGTCATCTGTTATAATCGTTATCTTACCTGTCAGGGGTGAAACTGAAAAGAAGAATGAATCATCCTTTTTATATTCCATACCAAGTGACAGCATAATATAACCCGGCGAAAGAAAATCGGATATTACAATTTTTCCTGTTTCCGTCTGTTTATAACCTTCAGTGAACTGGGTCTTGAAATTCAGCATACCGCTGTAGAACCAGTTGCTTTTTGTTTTCCGTCCGTACTTGGAGATAAGTTCAAGATGATCATCGGTCTTTGTCGGGGATTTCTCACCCACTTTCTGTATCCCGTAACCCATATCCAGGGAGTTGGCCCATGAATTATTGTTTTTATTATAATTCAGGTTAAAAGCTGAAAGCCCGTTTATGGCATAGGAGCTTTCACCTCCCTGTGCCCAGTTGGTAAGACTCACCTGGGCAAAATTCAGGCTTGCCATACCATTATACTTCCACGGACCTTCGACCCTGGTTGTGTCCTGTGCAATCAGGACTGTTGAAAATAACAGACCGGCCAAAGACAATGTAATTTTATTCATACATCTGAAATTTTATAATTAAAAAAGATGCTCTTTCTATCTAATTATGTTTTTAAGATTCTATTATTGTAACCGCTATTTCCCTTTTTTCACGCGGTCCATCAAATTCACAGAAAAAAATATTCTGCCATGTACTGAGGGCCATATTGCCGTTTATAAGGGGAATAGTTTCAGATGGACCCACAAGTCCGGACTTGAGATGACTGTCGCCATTCCCGTCCTGTTTATCATGTTTCCACACACCAGGAGGTATGAGTTTTTCAAGGAGGTCAATTACATCAGCCTGTACCGAATCATCCCAGTTCTCCTGTATCATTATCGCTGCGGTTGCACCCCTGGCAAATACATTGACAAGGCCGTTTTTTATTCCTGACTCTGCCACTATTTTTTCCACCTTGCTGCCTATATCATAAAGCCCGCATCTTTGCCCGGTGGATATTGTAATAATCTCAGTCATATATCGGTTTTTATTAAAGATAAAAATATAAGCATATTATTGCATAATAAGAAATTAACTTTACTGCAATATCTGAGGCAATGCATCGTAATAATTATTTGTTGATGCTTTTTACCTTTGGATATGCCATACGTATTATAATTAAAGGGCTAAGGCTTGAAAGACAATTATGATATATTGAAAATACGATCCGGCAGTGAGTCTGAATTCAGGAAATTGATTAACTGCACTCTTGATAAAACCTTCAGGTTTGTGTTCAGACTTGTTGCCGATGAAGAAGATGCAAAAGATATTTTACAGGACAGCTATGTGAAAGTGTGGGAAAAAAGGAAATCATTGAGAGAAGATGTGCCGGCCGACGCTTTCATTATGAGGATTGCCATAAACAAGGGCTATGATTTACTGAGGAAGAGAAGCAGGCACAGGGAAGAAAATGCTGATAATGAGGTTCTGCAATATATCATTTCTGATGATGAGGCCGATAAAGCCCTTAACAACAAGGATCTGGCACTGGCAATAGAAAGCCTTTCAGAGTGGCTCAGCCCGGCACAGAAGCTTGTTTTCACCCTTGTGGAAATGGAACAGTTGGACCATGATGAGGTAGCACAGATAACAGGGATGAAGAAGGATTCAATAAAAAGCAACCTTCGCCATGCAAGGAAGAATATGGAAGATAAACTAAGAAAATATTTAGAGGAATATAAATGAAAGATCTTGATAAAATTTTACAGAAACTGCGTGACCAGGTACCTTCCCTTACCGGCAGGTATGAATTGGAGGAAAGGATAATGCAAAGGATTTCGAGGCCTGAAGGTTTTCTTACTTACTTTTTTGCCTGGACTGAGGTAGGCTGGCTCAGGAGGTCACTGGCAGTTGCTTCAGTATTTTTATTGCTGGCTTTTGGAGTGCAGCAGTTATTTATTGCCAGAAGGATAGGCGATCTTGAAAAGAGGATGATCAGTTTTAATACCGAAAAGGTGTTGGAATATCAGAGAGAAAAGGTTATCGCAAACTCGGTAATTTTTACAGACACAGAAAAGAGAATACTGGCCGATAGCCTGATAGTTTCAACTGATGACCTAATGGAACTAGTGAAATCCTATCGCGAGCTTCAAAAGAAATATGAAGATCTGCGCCAGGCAACAAAACCGGCTATCCGTGATATTAACAAACAAAATCTTTAAGTCATGAAAAGAAAAACAAGCATAATAATTCTAATGTTTATCATGATGTTATTCTCATCATGCGGGGGACCAGATGCCTTGCTGATAAACATCGTCAGGGAAGACGGATCAGTTGAACGCAGGGTATTGCTTACTTACCACGCAGATGAATTTGACCTTAATGACTGCCAGGTGCCTGTAGACAGCACATGGGATATTACCAGGTCATTGGATATATCTGAAAATGGGGATACCACTTATTCACTTACTGCTGTTAAAGAGTTTGATTCGGTTGATATGATCAATAAGTATTATGATGAGTATGAAGGGTCTAATCCGCTGATGAACAGAAAAGCCGGATTCAGGAAAAAGTTCCGGTGGTTTAACACTGTCTACAGGTATACTGAAACTGTTGAGAGAGCACTCAGGGGTATAGAGCCCGGGGATTATTTCTCTGAACAGGAGCTGGAGTATTTCTATATGCCGGAGAAGCTGACCGACGCCTTGCTTGAAGGGCCGGACAGTACCATAATAGAAGAAACTATGATAGATCCTCTTGATAAAAAGAAAGAAGAGTGGATGGGAAGAAGCCTTGTAAGAGCCTTTGTTTTAAAGCTTGCTGACACGGTTTCAGCTAAGCCTGATCTTAAGCTGGATACTTCGCAATTATTTGAAAAGGAAGATGAGTTGTCGTATTCAATATTTGAAGACCTGGAAGAAAAAGAGCTTGTCAACAGCTTAGTGGGTGAGGGTTTTTATGAAAACAACAGAATATTGGTTGACACACTTCTTTCTGAGGTTGAAAATGAATTCCTTGTGGCTTTTGAAACCGATCCTTATCTGGTACAGGTATTTATGCCCGGTGAACTGACTTCCACAAATGGCTATATTGACGAAGATGGTAATGTGCTCTGGGAAGTTAAGGGTGAGGTGTTCCTGTCAAGCGATTTTAATATGTGGGCTGAATCAAAGACCTTAAACCTCTGGGCCTGGATTATTACCGGAGCATTTGTACTGTTTGTTATTATAGGCTTAATAGTTAAAGCTTTTAAGAAATGATCAGGGAGCCAATTGACTAAAGCTGTTGGCCCGGATCTTTCTATTTCCGCCGGGGCCGGGCACGGGCCTGGATTCATGCGTCAGTAAGATTCGTCGAACTTGCAGCAATTCGTACAACAAAAAAACGGCAGGCCCTATGAAATAGCCTGCCGTCTGTTATATTGGAAACTGATGTTTAGCTAACGGTAGTCATTCAGTATCTCCATTAACTTTTTCCTTGTAAAAAAAATACGACTTTTTACTGTCCCTATCTTAAGATCAAGCTTTTCTGCTATCTCTTTGTATTTAAAACCCTGTACATGCATTCTGAAGGGTATCTTGAACTCATCTTCAAGGCTGTCAATAACCTTTTCCAGCTCATCAACGGAGTAGCTTGATTCAGGAGACAGAAAGCCGGAGTCCTGTGGCAGGTTCAGAAAATAGAGGTCCTTTGAACCGTCAATTATAGTATTTTGCTTAACCGACCGCCTGTAGTTATTGATGAAGGTATTCTTCATAATAGTGAATACCCAGGCCTTAAGATTTGTGTAATCCACAAACTTATCCTTATAGGTAATGGCTTTCATGTACGTATCCTGTACCAGGTCTTCTGCCCTGGTTTGATCGCTTGTAAGGCTCAAAGCAAATTTCATCATGTTGTTTTCGAGACTTATCAGGTTCTTATTGAATTCAACTGCTGTCATCTGTGTAATAATTTTTGGGTTTAAAATCTATATCAAAAGTACAGTAATATATTCGGATATACAAATCCTAATATCCTTTAAAGCGTTATTAATAATGATGCGTACAAATAGTGATAATCTTGTAATAGCCATTAAAACAATAATATAAGAGCTATTATCTATTTTAATTATAAACTACTTCTAAATAAAGGGATTGAAAAACCAAATAATTATGGAAAGTTTTAAGATATTTGTTTCTGTTCATCCGAGGGTGTGAATTTATAATTATCCTTAATTTCGTATCTTTATTTTTTTCACTGTTTCATTTATGATAGAATAATCTGTTTAAGCCTTGGAAATAAAACTGAAGCCTTCAACAAAGCATGAGCTGCATGGTATTTACCTTCCGGCCGTCGATGCAAAAGCTGCGATAATAATGGTACACGGACTGGGAGAGCACATTTCAAGGTATAAGGAGATGGCTGCATATTTTAACAGTAGAAATTATTCATTTATAGGGGTTGATCTGCCCGGGCACGGACGTTCATCCGGAAAAAGAGGGCATATAGATAATTTCGGGCAATATAATGATATAATATCTGCTATGGCTGATCTTGTCCGAAGGAGGGAAGGAGATATCCCACTGGTGCTTTACGGGCATAGCCTGGGAGGAGCTGTGGCACTTAATTACCTGGCCAGCAGTGCGCTTATGGATAAAGCCATAGTTACTTCGCCATGGTTAAGGCTTGCTGTTTCGCCATCACCGTTTAAAATTTTTCTTGCCGGGATTATGAACAAGTTAATGCCTGGGTTATTGCAGAAATCAGGACTTAACCCGGATGATATCTCATCCGATAAGAACGTTGTGAAAAAGTACAGAACTGATCCGCTGGTGCATAATAAAATTTCAGTACGATTATTTGCTTCAGCTACTGCGAATGCACATAAACTACTGGAAATGAAGGAGAGTGTCAGCATACCGGTATTGTTAATGCACAGTGCTGATGACCGTATAACATCTGCAGGGGGGTCTGAGGTTTTTGCTGACAGAAACAGTAAGGCAGAGCTGAAGATATGGGAAAAGGGATTGCATGAATTGCATAATGAAGTTTTCAGGGATGAGGTTTTTGATTATATAATTAAATGGCTGGAATAAAGGGATGGAATTCAGAACAAAAATAGAGATCACAGGTGTGCCGGGACTTATTTCTTATGATTCCAATGTTATGTTTATTGGATCATGTTTTGCAAATGAGATGGGGAAAAATTTTCATCTTGGTAAAATGAATACCCTGGTAAACCCCTTCGGGGTATTATATAATCCGGGATCAACTGCTCATGCCCTGGAATTGATGATGTCGGACATGGTATACACAGACGAAGACATTTATTTCCATGATAACAGGTACCTGAGTTTTGATCACGATACAAGTTTTTCTTCAGCCAGCAGTGAGGAATGTCTGCAACGAATAAACAGTTCTCTCACAGAAGCCCGCCGTTTTTTGCACAAGGCCTCATTCCTGTTTGTGACCTTCGGTACAGCGAGGGTATTCAGATGGAAGAAAGATAACAGGCTGGTAGCTAACTGCCATAAGATACCTGCATCAGACTTTACCCGTCATCTTCTTAATGCGGAAGATATTACAGCTATATGGGAGGATCTTATTGACAGGCTGAGACGTTTTAATAAGGACCTGAAAATTATATTTACAGTAAGCCCGGTGCGTCACCTTAAGGATGGAGCCTATGGTAATCAGGTTAGCAAATCCGTTCTTTTTACCGCAATTGATCATTTGCTGGCGCATGACAATAAGCTGTCTTATTTCCCTTCTTACGAGATAATGATTGATGAACTGCGGGATTACAGGTTTTATAAGAAAGATATGATACACCCCTCTGATGTTGCAGTGGAATATATATGGGAAAGGTTAAGGGAAAGCTATTTTAGCCGTGATACCGAAGAAATATACAGGCGAATAATTAAAATATCAGAGGCCAGGCAACATGTGATTGGCGGAAATGATCCTGATGCACTGTCCCGGTTTAAAGAATCGATGCTGACCAGGATCCATAGACTGAAAAATGATTATCCCTTTATTGATTTAGGGGAGGAGGAAGAATATTTTAATAATATATAATATTGAGGTCGCGGCTCTGAACATTATGTTTAATGATACGTTAATATCGTTAAACAAGGTTTTTATTTTATAAATACAAACCCAAAATGCATATAAGATTAAATCTGAGTGAGCCCGGGAAAAAAGGTCAATTTTTCAGCAGGATATTATTAACAGGAATTTTACTTTTCCTGACCCTTCCTGGTGTCTCGCAGGAAAAGCAGGGTATTATAAAGGGCAGGGTTTTTAATGCTTCTACCAATGAGGGTGTTCCCTTTGCAACTGTGGTTATAAGCGGTACCACTACCGGGGCGATGACCGATTTTGACGGAAATTTTACTTTTACAGGAATTGAGCCAGGGTATATACAATTGAAAGCCTCTTCCGTGGGGTATGAGTCTTATGTATCTAATTCTTTTCTGCTTACCCGTGATAAGCCTGTTTCAATAGACCTTCCAATAAATGAATCGGTTGTAGGAATTGATGATGTAGTTGTTAAGGCTTCGCCTTTCAGAAAGAAACTTGATTCTCCTGTATCGGTCCGTATAATTGGAATACAGGAGATAGAGAAAAATCCGGGTGGTAACAGGGATATTTCAAAAGTCATACAGTCCTTCCCTGGTGTTGCATCCACACCGGCTTACAGGAATGATGTTATTGTAAGGGGAGGGGGACCAAACGAGAATAGTTTTTACCTTGATGAGATAGAGATTCCTTATCTTAATCATTTTTCCACCCAGGGTGCTTCAGGAGGTCCGGTTGGTATTATTAACGTGGATTTTATCAAGGAACTGAATTTTTATTCAGGTGCTTTTCCTGCTTCGAGGGGTAATGCTGTGAGCTCGGTGCTTAGCTTCAGACAGGTCGATGGGAATGATGAAAAAATAAAATTCAGGGCAACAGTGGGTGCTTCGGATTTAGGCCTTACCATTGACGGACCAACTGGAGAAAACAGCACTCTTATTATGTCAGTAAGGAGGTCATACCTCCAGCTCTTATTCAGTGTCATAGGACTACCTTTTCTGCCTGCATATAATGATTTCCAGTTCAAGCATAAAACGAGGATATCCGACAAGGGAGAGCTGACAGTGATTGGTATAGGCGCCCTTGATGATTTTGAACTGAACAGGAAGGCCAATGATACAGATTACCAGCGGTACATACTCGATTATATACCGGTCCAGGAACAGTACAGTTATACTTTTGGAATTAAGTACAAGCATTTCAGGGATAATGGCTATGATACCTGGGTGGTCAGCAGGAGTTATCTGAATAACAGCCAGTACAAGTATGCCGGGAATATCGAAGTCGATTCTTTAAAATTGTTTGATTATAAATCAGGTGAGGGAGAAAATAAGTTCAGGTATGAACGTAACAGCCAGTTTGATAACGGCCTTAATCTTGAATATGGTATATCTTATGAGAATGCCCTTTACAGGAATACAAGTTTCAGGAAGTTTTTTGTAAATAATGCTATACAGATATATAATTCTGATGCATCGATAAGATTAAATAAGTATGCTGCATTCGGACAGGTCTCGAAGAGTTTCTTTAACAGGAGCCTGAGCCTTTCTATCGGGCTGCGTGCCGACGGTGTTGACTATACCTCCAATATGGCAAATCCTTTTAATAACCTTTCGCCCAGAATGTCCCTGTCATACAATTTCAATGAGGAGTTTAGTTTTAACTTCAATACCGGCAGGTATGTACAATTACCTCCTTATACAACCATGGGTTATACCGATGAAGATGGTAGTTTTATTAATAAGGAAAACGGCTTAAAATATATTAAAAGTGATCATATAGTGGCAGGTATCGAATATTTACCGTCAGCGTCAGTACAGCTTACTCTTGAAGGCTTCTATAAGAAGTATTCGGATTATCCTTTTTCAGTAAGTGATTCTGTTCCCCTGGCCAGCAAGAGTGCTGATTTTGGGACATTTGGTGATGAGGAGGTACTGTCAATATCAGAAGGCCGTGCTTACGGACTGGAATTACTGGGCCGGGTAAAGAATCTTAAGAATGTCAACCTGGTGCTTTCCTATACTTTTGTCAGGAGTGAGTTTAAGGATAAGCAGGGTAATTATATACCCAGTTCATGGGATAACAGACACCTGCTTAATCTGACTGCAACAAAAAAGTTCAAAAAGAATTGGGAGGCAGGTCTTAAATGGCGTTTTATAGGGGGCTCTCCTTATACACCCTGGGATCTTGAAAGATCATCCAATATACAGGCTTGGGATATACAGGGGCGGGGTTATCTTGATTATTCCCTTTATAATTCAGCAAGACTGCGGTCATTTCACCAGCTTGATATAAGAATTGATAAATCATTTTTCTTTGACAGGTGGACCCTGATGGTTTATACTGATGTTCAGAATATATATAATTTCCAGGCAGATCAGCCTCCAATACTTGTCAGGGAGACGGATGAAAATGATAATGCTGTAAGGGATCCGGATAATCCGGACAGATACCTGTTAAAATTTATTGAAGGTGGTGTTGGCACGGTGCTGCCCACTGTAGGTCTAATAATTGAATTTTAATTTTGTACTGACATGAAACGAACATGAACTTAGCGAAGCGATCTCATGAGCGTAGTGAATAAAACTTTAAACGTATGAAAAAACTATTTATATTATTCCTTATAGTATTTGTTTCATCCGGGTGTTCGGTGAAAAAGCAGGAAGCCGAAGCAGATGACGGTGAAGAAATTTATTATTTTACTCAAAATGAAGACAACAAAGGACCGTGGATAACAGTTGAGTTTAAAGCCGGAGATTCCTTTTATTACCCACTTATGGCAATATGGCTTGAGGATACTGATGGTAATTATATTCAGACTCTCTTTGTGCCGGAATCGGTAGCCACTTCAATATACAGGTATGGCAGAGTAGAGGACGGACACTGGACGGAAGGTGTCAGTCGCTGGCCTCAGACGCTTCCTTACTGGGCTCATAAGAGAAATATTAAAGCTTCAGACGGCCTATATATGCCTGATCCTGAATCACCGGTGCCGGATGCCTACAGTGGCGCTACACCTACAACAGGTTTTGTTATGTCTGCCAGGGCCGACAGTACCGTTAACCGGCCCCTGAAAGTGATGCTTGAAGTTAATCAGAACTGGGACTGGAATGAGTACTGGACAAATGATAAATTTCCGGGGAATGAATATTATTTACGGTCATGCCAGCCTGCAGTGATATATGAGGGGATTATTGATCCTGCTATGCCCGAAAGAGAAATGCTTATGAAGGCAATTGGTCACAGTCATCCCTCGGGGGCAACAGGAGAGATCTTCCCTGATCTCAGTACATTGACGACTGCCCTGGATATTGCTGATTCAATATACGTATATATGGGTAAGGCGGAATAGGATTGTTTTTAGCCGGTATGGAATACAGACTCGCCGGCAGAGCATCCGGACCGTGCTGTGAATAATAGTATTACCTTTAGTCGATCAGGATTTTTTTAACTGTACGTGTTTTGTCCTCATATTGAATTATAACCAGGTATATACCTTTTTGCACTTCAGAGAAACTTATTTCCGCGCGCTTACGGGGATTGCTGAATTTTTCTCTTGTTGTTTCCTGACCTATAATGTTTGTAAGCCTGACAAATATAAATTCTTTATCACTGGTTATTGTAAAGCGGTTATTGATTACCGGAACGGGGAATATCTTGGTATTTGCGTCTTTATCTTCGGGCTTTATTATTTTAATCTCTTTTACCTCCCCTTCTTCAGTGGTATTATTGCCGGCATTGGTTTGAGCTGAAGCCAGGCCTGAGGTCATTATTAATAATATACAGAGATAAAATATCCGCATTTGCAGTCAGGAATTTATTGATTTATACGCAAATTTCATGCTAAAGATACAAATAATTAAGATTTTTGCTCTTTCATAAGCTTAATTGCCCGTTCAAGGTCTTCGGGACTGTCCACGCCAATGCTTTCCCAATCGGTTAAATCACATTTAATTCTGTACCCGTTTTCAAGCCAACGGTTTTGCTCAAGGGCTTCGGCTTTCTCCAGACTTGAAGGTTTAAGCCTGCTTATGTCATTGAGTATTCCAGCCCTGTAGGCATACAGTCCCAGGTGTTTGTAAAAGCTGTGGTATGAAAGCCATTTTTCTTTCTCTGCTCCCCGGACATATGGAATAGCTGTCCGGCTGAAATATAGGGCGTATTTATTCTTATCGCTTATCACCTTTACCTGGTTGGGATCGCTTAATGATTTCCAGTCGCTAATCTTTATAATCAGGCTTGATATCTCTACCGTTTCATCTTCAAAACAGGAAGCAAGCTGTTTGATCTGTTCGGGTTTAATAAATGGTTCATCACCCTGTATATTAATAATTATATCAGGTTTCAGGCTGTACCTGTCATTTATTATAGCAAGCGCCTCAGCGCATCTGTCCGTGCCGCTCCTGTGCAGCGGTGAAGTCATTATTGCCTCCCCGCCGAAGTCTTTGACAGTATCAAATATGCGCTTGTCATCGGTGGCAACAAAAACCTTTTCCAGTGCCTGTGATGCACGCCTGTAAACATGTTCGATCATGGTGGATCCTTCTATCATCGCCAGGGGTTTCCCCGGAAATCGTGTTGATGCAAAACGTGCCGGTATTATTCCAATTTGAATCATATCAAACAATTTAATTTTCGGCTAATTTACAAAAAATGAATTTTTCAAAGTTTTAAAAAAAGATTAATTTCGCATGAACGATAGTTGGATTATGAAAGAATTACAGGGAATAAAGCAAAGATTCGGAATTATAGGTAATTACCTTGGGCTTAACAGGGCTATTGACATAGCGTTGCAGGTTGCGCCCACTGATCTTTCTGTGCTTATTTCGGGTGAAAGCGGAACGGGCAAGGAAATATTTCCCCAGATCATACATCATCACAGTAAACGTAAGCATGGACAGTATATAGCTGTAAACTGCGGTGCCATACCTGAAGGAACGATAGATTCAGAATTATTTGGTCATGAGAAAGGCTCTTTTACAGGCGCCACCGACAGCCGTAAAGGCTATTTTGAGGTAGCAAACAGCGGAACCATATTTCTTGATGAGGTTTCCGAATTGCCATTATCTACACAGGTAAGACTGCTAAGGGTGCTTGAATCAGGTGAATTTATCAGGGTTGGTTCTTCAAAAGTACAGAAAACAGATGTAAGGGTTATTGCGGCCACAAATATTGATATTGCCCGGTCCATACAGGAGGGGAAATTCAGGGAAGATCTTTTTTACCGCCTTAATACGGTTCCGATACAGATGCCGCCCCTGAAAGAAAGGGGTGACGATATATTATTACTTTTCAGGAAGTTTGCCCTTGATTTTGCAGAGAAGTATCGTATGCCGGCAGTTAAGCTGACCGAGGATGCACGTCAGATACTGACTTCCTATTCATGGCCCGGCAATGTGCGACAGCTTAAGAATATTACCGAACAGATATCTATTATTGAAGGTGCAAGGGAAATAAATGCAGAGATATTGAAAGGGTACCTCCCTGATTATGGCAGGGAGAAGCTTCCGGCAGTGATAAGGAGGGAAGCGGGCAGCTCTTTTTCATCAGAGAGAGAGATACTTTACAAGATACTCTTTGATATGAAGAATGATATGAATGACCTGAAAAAACTGGTACTTGATATACTGAGGGAGGGATCTTCAGCAAAAGGGATCAGAGACCATAATTCCGGGGTTATTCAGCGCTTATATGATGAAACAGGTATTGGAGATATACCCGGAAGGGAGAATGAAGAACAGGAAAGTGATGATCTGAGATATAAGCCCGCTAAAAGGGAAGAGCAGATACAGGATACAGAGGAAATAGTGGAAGAATCCCTGTCGCTTGTTGATAACGAGGTTGAACTGATTAACAAAGCACTGGAAAAATACAATGGCAAAAGAAAACTTGCGGCAGGAGAACTGGGTATTTCTGAAAGAACGCTTTACAGAAAAATAAAGGAATATGGCATCGATCTTTAAATATATCTATCAGGTTTTAATACTGAGGCCGGTTATTATACCGGTTTTAATATTACTGGCAGTCACAGAGTCGGGATGCAGCGTCAAGTATTCCATGAGCGGAGCCAGCATATCTCCTTCCATACAAACAATAAGTGTGGATTATTTTGAAAACCGGTCCAACCTGGTGCAGCCGCAGCTGAGCCAGTATATCACTAATGAACTAATGGATAAATGCAGGGCCCAGACAAATCTCGATTTTGTTAACGAGGCGGGAGATGTTAGCTTTGACGGTGAGATTGTAAACTACAGGACAGCACCACTGACAGTTTCGGGCGATGCACAGGCTGCAATGAACAGGTTCACAATAGGTGTCAGGGTTGTCTTTACCAATACAATAGAGCCGGATTTCAGCTATGAACAGACATTCACCAGGTATGAGGATTATGATAGTTCAAAAGAGCTGAGCCAGGTGGAACAGGAATTGACAGAAAGGATAGTGGAACAACTAACAGAAGATATCTTTAATGCGGCATTCGTGAACTGGTAATATGAATAAATCAGAATTTATAAATATTATCAAAGAGCATAAGATGCTGTCCGGGAGTGAGTATAATGATATCGCCAGGATTATCGGCAGTTATCCTTATTTCCAGTCTGCCCGTGTATTATTATTGAATTCATTATATAAGAACGATGATATTGAATTCACGGATAAGCTGAAAGAAGCAGCCATCTTTATTGCTGACAGGGAAGTGCTTTATCAGTTGCTGAATGACAGGGTCATGTTGCCGGTTCCGGATGATGAAGTGAAAGTCCGGTTTGAGTCGGTTAGCGGCCGTTCACGTGAGGAGCTCAAAAGGCAAATACAGAGCCGCCTGGATGAGATAAGCGGTGAAAGCCTCCTGCAGCTTGATGGAAATGCAAATCGGGAAGAGACGGAAGAAGAGGACGGGGACGGAGAATATGATGCAGTTAATGCCATAAGGGGTGATGATAAATTGCTGGACCTTGATCTTGATGATGACAGGAGTGGGGGCATTGATTCCGGGCAGGCAGAAGGTCAGTCTGAAAGAGTTGATAAAGACAGGGAAGGCGGTTTGGATGGTGGAAGGGATAAGGGTCAGTCTGATTTCATTGATGATGATGAGCTGGTTGAAAGGTTCATTAGTTCAAACCCAAGGATAGAGCCACGGAAAGAAATGGATGATACGGGTGATGAGGATATCCCTGCTTCGGAAAAAGATGAGTCTTCACAGCTTATTACAGAAACACTTGCAAGCATCTACCTTTCTCAGGGTTACTACTCGAAGGCAATAAGCATTTATGAAAGATTAAGTTTGAAATATCCGGAAAAAAGTACTTACTTTGCGACGCAAATTGAAAAGATAAGAGAGATTATTTCAAAAAACTGAAATTGATGGGTATATATATATTTATATCGGTAATAGTTATAATAGCCTGCATACTGCAGGTTTTAATAGTGTTGGTTCAGAATTCGAAGGGAGGAGGACTGGCTGCCAACTTCACATCCACCGGACAGTCAATGGGAGTTAGAAAAACAGCGGATTTTCTTGAGAAAGCAACATGGACACTGGCTGTTATTATTCTTTTGCTGAGTATTGCCGCTACGGCAGCTATACCTCATGGTGTTGAGGAAGAATCATCAAGGATACAGGATCAGATAGATAATGCTGTTGACCCCACGTCCATACCCAACCTGCCTACAGCTATTCCTGATCAGGGCGGGGAAGATGGTGAACAGAAATAAGGATTTATAAAATAATATTAAATGTCAGTTTGTCATAAGCTGACATTTTTTTTGCAATAATGACTCATTAATGATCAAAAAAGGGTGTAAAAATCATTTGGCACAAATTCTGTTATAGGAGGGTGTCGGTAAATTTAATGTTTAACCAATTAAGTAAATAAAAAATGGCAAAATTAAAAGGTAAAATACTAGCAGGTAAAGTGCTTGTTAAGCCTCATGAAGCAGAGGAAAAAACTTCCAGCGGCATTATTATCCCGGACAGCGCAAAGGAAAAACCTCAGGAGGGTAAAATAGTACTGGTAGGGGCAGCTAAAAAAGACGAAGAGATGGAAGTAAAACCAGGAGATACTGTGCTCTATGGTAAATACGCCGGTCAGGAGCTGAATATTGACGGTGAAGACTATTTGCTGATGTCTCAGACAGATATTTTATACATAGCATAAAACGTAATAACTTAAACTAACTGATATGGCAAAAAAAATTAAATTTAATATTGAAGCACGTAACCTTCTCAAAGATGGCGTTGACCAGCTCGCTGACACCGTAAAGGTAACGCTTGGCCCCAGGGGGCGTAATGTAGTACTTGAGAAGAAGTTTGGAGCACCGCTGATTAGTAAGGATGGTGTTACAGTTGCTAAGGAGATTGAACTGGAAGATCCCTTTGAGAATATGGGAGCCCAGATGGTTAAGGAGGTAGCCTCCAAGACAGGAGATGATGCAGGTGATGGTACAACAACAGCAACTGTGCTTGCTCAGTCAATTATCAATGTAGGCCTCAAAAACGTTACAGCGGGAGCTAACCCTATGGAATTGAAAAGGGGTATCGATAAGGCTGTCAGCGAGGTTGTTAAGCATATCGCCGGACAGGCAAAAGTAGTGGGTGATGACCTGAACAAGATTGAGCAGGTTGCCCGTATTTCTGCAAATAATGACGAGGAGATAGGCAAGCTGATAGCTGAAGCTATGGGCAAGGTCAAGAAAGAAGGAGTGATAACCGTTGAAGAGGCCAAGGGTACCGAGACAACCGTGGAGATAGTGGAAGGTATGCAGTTTGACCGTGGTTATATATCCCCTTACTTTGTTACAGATGCCGAGAAGATGGAGGCCGACCTGGAAAATCCTTATGTCCTTATCCATGATAAGAAGATATCCACAATGAAAGATCTGCTTCCTATACTGGAAACAACAGCCCAGAACGGAAGACCACTGATGATAATAGCAGAGGATGTAGAAGGTGAAGCTCTTGCAACACTTGTTGTCAACCGTCTGAGAGGGTCATTGAAGGTATGTGCTGTTAAAGCACCTGGCTTTGGGGACAGGAGAAAGGAAATGCTTGAAGATATTGCTATACTGACAGGAGGAACTGTTATCTCTGAAGAGAAAGGCCTCAAGCTGGAAAACACTACTCTGGATATGCTTGGACAGGCTGAGAAAATATCTGTTGACAAGGAAAATACAACAATAGTCAATGGCTCGGGTGGAAGCGATGCAATAGAAGCACGTGTAAACCAGATAAGAAAGCAGATATCAACGAGTACCTCCGATTATGATAAGGAGAAACTGCAGGAAAGGCTTGCCAAGCTGGCCGGCGGTGTTGCAGTGCTCTATATTGGTGCTGCCTCAGAGGTGGAGATGAAAGAGAAAAAAGACAGGGTTGACGATGCACTCAGTGCAACCCGTGCAGCAGTGGAAGAAGGAATAGTGCCGGGCGGAGGCGTTGCTTATATACGTGCAATTCCATCACTTGAAAAACTGAAGGGTGATAATGAAGATCAGACCACAGGTATTGGTATAGTAAAGCGTTCTATTGAAGAGCCGCTGCGACAGATTGTCTTTAACTCAGGCAAAGAAGGTGCAGTTATTGTACAGACCGTAAAGGAAGGTAAGGATGATTTCGGATATAATGCCCGTATTGATAAGTTTGAGAACCTGTATGAATCAGGCGTTATAGACCCTGCCAAGGTGGTAAGGATTGCTCTTGAGAATGCAGCATCCATAGCAGGCATGTTCCTGACAACGGAAGCTGTTGTAGTTGAGGAAAAAGAAGATGAACCAATGCCCAACCCCGGAGGTATGGGTGGCGGAATGCCGGGCATGATGTAATAAATGTGGATGATGATCCGCATTAATTAGCCTTAAAGACTATCCTGAAACAGGAATAGGATATGACAAAAGAGCCGGTGGGGAGCCGGCTTTTTTTATGGTATGCCAGGCTGTTAAGATAAGTCAATTCATCTGCTCATTCTCGACTAATAATTATATATTTGCGCTTAATCAGAGGAATGATTGGAAGTGATGAAGAATACACGAAATTTTTGCATAATAGCTCATATTGACCATGGTAAAAGTACCCTGGCTGACAGGCTGCTTGATATGACAGATACTCTTACCCTGAGGGAGAGAAAAGAGCAGGTGCTGGATAATATGGACCTGGAAAGGGAAAGAGGTATAACCATAAAGAGTCATGCCATACAGATGAAGTATATGTATGAGGGGTCTGAATATATCCTTAATCTTATAGATACACCGGGACATGTTGATTTTTCATACGAGGTGTCGCGGTCTATAGCAGCCTGTGAGGGGGCCTTGCTTATTGTGGATGCCACACAGGGCATACAGGCTCAGACAATTTCCAACCTGTATATGGCCATTGATCATGACCTGGAGGTTATACCGGTACTGAATAAAATGGATATGCAAAGCGCTATGCCTGATGAGGTCAAAGACCAGATTGTTGACCTTATTGGATGTGAGCGGGACAGTATACTGGAGGTAAGTGCCAAAACCGGTGCCGGTATTGATGTGATACTGCAAAAGATAATAGAGCTGGTACCGTCGCCTTCAGGCAACCCGGAAGCGCCACTGCAGGCCCTTATTTTTGATTCGGTGTATAACTCGTTCAGGGGGATAATTGCTTACTTCAGGATAATGAATGGAACCCTTAAGAAGGGTGATATGGTGAAATTTTATAATACCGGCAAGGAATATGGTGCTGATGAGATAGGGGTTTTGAAATTAAAGCAGGAGCCGAAAAAAACCTTGAGTGCCGGTGATGTTGGCTATATTATTTCCGGCATAAAAGAATCAAGCGAGGTTAAAGTGGGGGATACCATAACCCACCGCGACAGACCCTGTGAAAAGGGGATAGCCGGTTTCGAAGATGTTAAGCCAATGGTTTTTGCCGGGATATATCCCGTTGATGCCGACGATTATGAAGATTTGCGTAGCTCAATGGAAAGGCTGCAGTTAAATGATGCTGCTCTATCATTTATACCTGAATCGTCGGCAGCACTGGGTTTTGGTTTCAGATGTGGTTTCCTGGGATTGTTGCATATGGAGATTATACAGGAGCGGCTGGACAGGGAGTTTGATATGGATGTGATAACCACTGTACCCAATGTATCATATGACGTATATTCCAACTCAGGTGAAAAGCAGGAGGTGCATAACCCATCAGGACTGCCATCGGTGACATATATTGACAGGATCGAAGAGCCCTATATTATTGCACGGATAATAACAAAATCAGATTATCTTGGTAATATTATGACCTTATGCATAGAAAAGCGGGGCACATTTAAAAACCAGGTGTATCTGACTACTGACAGGGTTGAGCTTACCTTTGAATTGCCCCTTGCCGAGATAGTTTTTGATTTTTATGATAAGCTTAAGAGTCTCTCAAGAGGTTATGCCTCTTTTGATTATTATTACTCATCTTATAAAAAAGCCGACCTGGTAAGGCTTGACATACTTCTTAACGGGGAGATGGTTGACGCCCTTTCTACTCTTATCTTCCGTGGACATTCATATGACTTTGGCCGGAGAATGTGTGAAAAACTTAAAGAGCTAATCCCCAGGCAGCAGTTTGATATTGCCATACAGGCAGCTATAGGCGCTAAAATTATTGCCCGTGAAACAGTAAAAGCTGTCAGAAAGGATGTTACAGCAAAATGTTATGGCGGTGATATAACAAGAAAAAGAAAGCTGCTTGAAAAACAAAAAAAGGGAAAGAAGAGAATGCGCCAGGTAGGTAATGTGGAAGTACCGCAACAGGCATTCCTGGCAGTACTCAAAATGGATTGATGTTTTTTATTTTTTTTCCTGGTCACACAGAAGCTTATATCCTTTGCCGTGTACATTAAGAATCGTAATTGAAGGATCGGTTTTCAGGTATTTGCGTAGCTTGGTTATATAAACATCCATGCTCCTTGCATTGAAATAATTATCATCAATCCATATGGTGCGCAATGCATAATTCCTTTCCAGTATTTCATTTTTGTTCCTGCACAGGAGCTTGAGTAATTCTGACTCCTTGGTCGTGAGCTTTTGCCGGCCTGCATCGGAGTCAAGCACCTGCTTGAGAGGATAAAATGTGAATTTGCCAAGGGTATACTCATCAGCGTCCGCGTCAGAATATGATCTTGTTCTCCTCAATATAGCCTCTATCCTGTATAATAATTCTTCCATCGAGAAAGGTTTGGTTATATAATCATCTGCACCCGCGGTAAAGCCTTCTATCTTGTCTTTGTCCAGTGATTTGGCAGTGAGGAAGATGATAGGTATATCTTTTTCGATTTTTCTGATTTTTCTTGCAAGGCTGATACCATCAATTGCAGGGAGCATTATATCGAGGAGACAGATATCAAAGATCTCTGAACTGAAACTGTCAAGAGCCTGCTGTCCATCAATGAGGTGAACCACCGTGTATTTTTTTGCTTCAAGGTAATCGGTAAGAACGGTTCCCAGGTTTGTGTCGTCTTCAGCTAATAGTATTTTTGCCATAATCAATTATTTTTTGGGAAACTAATATCAAAACGTGTCCCTTTATTAAGCTGACTTTGAACTTTAATATTCCCCTTATGTTCATCGACTATCTTTTTAACATAATTAAGACCCAGCCCGAATCCCTTAACATTATGTACATTGCCGGTAGGCACCCTGTAAAACTTGTCGAATATTCTTTTGATATCGTCTTTCCTGATTCCAATCCCCTTATCCGATATTAAAATAGTCAGTTTTTCTTTATCATCATAGGTTTTAACCAGTATTTCAGGCTTGCCGTTTGAATATTTAATTGCATTATCGAGCAGGTTGGATATCATATTGAATATATGCGTCTCGTCCAGTATCAGTTCCGGATCCTCAGCATTTAACTCTTTATTAAGCCTGCCCTGTGAATCAGATATCTGTAACCTGAAGTTATCGATGGCATTATTTATTATCCTGTGTATATCGGTTTCACCCATTTTCAGTTTCATTGTGCCCTTATCAAAGGCCGAGGACTGAAGCACTTTTTCCACCTGGTATTTTAATCTTATTGATTCATCGCTCAGTATGCCGGCTATCTTCTCAAGATTTTTATTGTCAGGGGGTATACTTCTGTCGCCTATCATCTGGGAAGCGAGTGATATTGTGGATATTGGCGTTTTTAGTTCATGGGTCATATTATTGATAAAGTCATTGCGAATTTCTGATATCCGTTTTTGCCGGAGGATAATCATAATATTACCCACTGAGAATACAATAAGGACAAGGGTGACAATAATTGAAGAAACACCCATAAAACCCACCTGCCTGAAAAAATAGTTTTTCTCCCTGGGGAAATATAGATATATCATATTCTGTCCGGGTACAGGGTCGTTGGGAAACAACTGCCTCATGTATTTATTGGCATCAGAACCCATATCGAACCCCTCTGTGCTGTATACCTGGTCACCGGCAGATGTAATGGCAAATTCATAATCAAGGGAGATACCAAGCCTTACCAGTGTCTGGTTAATCTGGTCGTTTATTCTTTGCGGGTCTATGCGTTCAGCCAGGTCGGGGGTATCGGAAATAATCTTTCCCATTATACTTTCAAGCATTACCGTTTTATTGGTTATCCTGTTGTTTATACCGGCTCTCAGGCTCTGTGAGGATAATTCCGGAATTTCTTCTTCAGGATAAAAGAAATCATCGTCGGAATAAAAGAGTATTTTCTGGCCCTCCCTGCTTATTGTAAGAGAAGCAATGGCATTATCCTTTCCTTCAGGCCGCGTAATATCAGCTTGTGAACGGTATCCCTGCAGTTGCCTGGCAAGAGCTGAATGTGAAGGAACAATGGCGACAACGGAGTCTACAAGGGGCAGGTCAATCTCGTCTACTATCCTTTCTATCGTCTCCTGCTGCTCCATATCAAGCACCACCGCTGTAAGAGCATTGTTTACGTACACTCTGAACTGCTGGTTCTTTACTTCGATTGAATTATTGATCCAGTAAATCTGAATCAGAATAAGTCCTGTGAGTACTATCGAAATTATTACAGCAAGTATTATTATTGTTTGCTTCTTCATCCTGTCATCAAGCTCCCTCAGCTACTCTTTGTTTTATTAGTTGCAACTATTATACAAAAATATTTCTTAAAATTAACATTAAGAGCTTTTTAACTAAATTTAACGTCATATTAATATTATTGTCAGGAGTTTATTTTTCTATGGCACAACATTTGTTTTTCAGTTGTATGTGAAAAGCTCTTTGAAAGATGACATCTGAAAAAAATCAATATAATTTATATATTGGCACGGTGTTTGCTTTGTTTATTGTGAGGTTTTTTTCATAGGTTAGATTAGTTAGTTTTTGGGTCAAAACAGAGATACGGAGGTGAGAAATCACCTCCTCTCTTAAAAAACTAAAAAACACTTTTCATAACTTAGGTTTTAGGTTTTAGGGTTAGTTAGGAATGAGCGGATATCAATTATTCGCTCATTTTTTTTAAGTTTTGCTGATGGAAATGTTCTTTTTTCTTGCTGTATAGTATAAATGCTTGAGGATGGCCCTGGCGCTTGAATGATTTATCCAGTTAAGGTTAATAAATTTCTGTTTATCATCTCCGGTGATGATAGTTGCTTTTCTGAGATTATACTGTATAATAATTTCTTTTATTTCAGACCAGTTGAGGCTTCTTTGTTTTGAAAAAACGAGGCCGTACCTGTATGATATTCTATCATTGTCGATAATGAAATAATGATTCTTCTTTTTGACTGAAGCAAGTGCGGCTATGAAGAATATAAACGAGGATATTGCAAAAAGTACGACTATTAATCCTGCAGTGACGGAAGAATCATCCTTATATAATTTGAGATAGAGACTCCATATTGCGCCGCTGAAAAAAAGGAGGCCAATGATCCACAACAGAATTTTCCTGCTTTTGGAAAATTCGTTTTTTGAGAGGTTTAGATTTAAGTTTTCCATTTTCAGGGTATTATTTGTAAGATGGAATTTTCCAGTTGCCTGTTCTTATCCAGGACGAAAACAGCTGTTATTTCCTTTATATTCCTGACGCTATGTGTTAATTTGTGCCCTGTCTCATCATCCTCAACACCTTTGATTATCAGTATATAATCGAGTGCAGGCAGTTTGCTGAACAGCTTCTCCCTGCCTGAATTATTACTTATCAGGTCCCAGGAAATATCACTATAGTCTGAAACAGATGTGAACTTTGAGAATTGAATTTCTTTCTTATCAGTGGATTTTGTAACAGGATCACTGTTTTTGAGTTTTAGCCCCAGTTCCCTGTTCATAATTAATGATATCCTGTAATCGGCTTCTGTGGAAACAATGCCAAAATACCGATCTGAGTCATCAGTATCAACACGCAGTTTATGTCTGATTTTTTTTTCCAGAGATTTCATTTTCTGTTTAACTCTCCTCGAAGCTCAGCTTCAGAACCTTAGCTCAGCGAATCATTGATTAATTGTTTATTTTATTTGTGCTCGCTAACCCCGAAGCATCAGCTTCGGGAAATGTGCTCGCGTAATTCAAATGCCTAATAAAGGTAGTAAAAATCCCGGATTAATTAATGAACCCCGTTTTATTGATTTTTTTCACAGCCCTGAGTGAGGCTTTTTGTTCTGCTTCCTTTTTTGAAGATCCTGTGCCTTCACCGAATATTTCATGATCGATTCGCAGCACTGTCGTAAAAAGGTATTGTTTTTCATTAAAATCGTAATCTTCAGTATAATTGAAATTTATTTGCTTTTGCAGTTTCTGAGCCCATTCGAATATCTGGCTTTTATAATCTGTTTCTGTATTTATTACCCTTTTAATATCTGTATGATCATTAAATAGATGCCTGATAATAAATTTCCTGGTTTTCCGGTATCCCTTATCAATAAAAACGGCACCGATAAGCGCTTCGAGGGCGTCTCCGAAGATATTAGCTGAAGAGAGCCGGTTACCGGTATTGCTTATCAGCAGCTTATCTATATCCATAGAAAGGGCCAGATTATTCAGGGTATTTCTGTTTGCAAGCCGTGATCTTAGCTTTGTCAGCTCCCCCTCAGCAGATCCGGGGTAATATTTATAGAGGTATTCTGAAATGACAGCATCAAGTATGGCATCGCCAAGAAACTCAAGACGCTCATTATTAATGTTGCTGCCATCAGGAAGCTTAAATGTTGCCGAGCGGTGTATAAAGGCTTCTTCGTAGATGTCTTTACCGAAGGGCCTGAATCCAAGAATTTTTCTGAGTGAAGAGAGGAAGTGCTTTTTGCCGGGAATTAATGTCTTGTTACCGATGTCGGGCTTAAATAACACAACAGCTGTTAAATCTTTGAAATAACCACAGATGCATTATGACCTCCAAAACCAAAAGTATTGCTTATGGCATTTGTGATCTTTCTTTCCTCTGCCTTATTTGCTGTAAGATTAAGCCGGGGATCAATATCCGGGTCAGCCGCTTATCTGATTTATTGTGGGAGGCGCAATACCATTATTTATTGCCAGTATTGATGCAATGGCTTCAACGGCACCGGCGGCTCCAAGAAGGTGACCGGTCATTGACTTGGTTGCACTGATATTCATTTTATAGGCATGCTCCCCGAAAAGATTTACAATTGCCTTTGTCTCGGAGATATCACCCAGAGGTGTTGCTGTTCCATGCACGTTAATATAATCGATGTCTTCTTTTTTCAGTCCAGACTCTTCCAGGGCTATCTTCATTACCTTATATGCGCCTATGCCCTCGGGGTGAGGCGCGGTAATATGATATGCATCTGCGGTCATACCGGTTCCCGTTATTTCAGCATATATTTTTGCTCCGCGAGCAATGGCATGATTATAATCTTCAAGTATAAGACAACCCCCTCCTTCTCCCATCACAAAACCGTCACGGTTAAGGTCCATTGGTCTGGAGGCAGTTTTATACTCATCATTATTGGTAGACATTGCCTGCATGGCGTTGAATCCACCTACCCCTGCTTCGTTAATAGCTGCCTCGGAACCTCCTGTGATAAACACATTGGCTTTACCAAGCTTGATAAGGTTAAAGGCATCTATGATGGCATTGGTTGATGATGCACAGGCGGAAACGGTACCGTAATTCGGTCCCTGGAAACCATATTTAATGGAAATATGGCCTGCAGCAATATCCGAAATCATTTTGGGAATAAAGAAGGGGCTGAAACGGGGAATCCTGCCCCCCGTAACAAACCCTGCAATTTCATTCAGAAATGTATCTATTCCTCCAATTCCCGAAGCCCAGATAACACCTGCCCGGTCTTTGTCAATTTCTTCATTGTCAAGACCTGAGTCCACCATGGCTTCAGCGGCAGCAATAATTGCATACTGGGCATAAACATCCAGTTTCCGGGCTTCCTTGCGCTCAAAATAATCGGCCGGGTTATAGTCTTTTATTTCGCAGGCAAAACGTGTTTTGAATTTTTCTGCATCAAAACGCGTAATCCAGTCAGACCCGCTGGTTCCGGATTTCAGTCCTTCCCAGTATTCCTTAATATTTCTGCCTATCGGGGTTATGGCCCCGATGCCCGTAACTACAACCCTGTTCATGTTTTAGAATTTCTCTGGTTTATGCAATCTTATTTTGCATTCTCCTCGATGTACTTAATGGCTTCACCAACTGTGCTGATGTTCTCTGCCTGATCATCAGGGATCCCAATATTGAATTCCTTCTCAAATTCCATGATAAGCTCAACAGTGTCAAGAGAATCAGCTCCCAGATCGTTTGTAAAACTTGCCTCGGGGCTTACTTCTGATTCGTCAACTCCTAACTTGTCAACGATGATCTCTTTTACTTTTGCTGCAATATCAGACATAATCTAAAATTTTGGTTAATAATAATTAATTTTAAAACCTTGCAAAGAAATATATTTGTACATTATTATTCAAACAAATTAGTAAATATTTATTAAATATATAATATACACTATTGATAATCAAACAAATAAGCATGATTTTTCTTCCTGGTAATATGGCAGGGATAATAGTGTTAAAGATCAGATAATGAAGAATATAGCGATTTTTGCTTCCGGTTCGGGAACCAATGCACAGAAGCTTATGGAATATTTTTCGACCCGTAAAACTGCAATAGTTAAACTTTTGCTGACTAACAAGGCAGATGCATTTGTTTTAGAAAGAGCTAGGAACTTTTCTGTTCCATCTCTTGTTTTCGACCGTGATGATTTTTACCGGAATGGCAAGGTGTTAAGGGTGCTGCGTGAGAATGATATTGATTTTATAGTCCTGGCCGGCTTTCTATGGCTGGTGCCGGGTGAGATAATCAGTCATTACCGGGGACGCATAGTTAATATCCATCCTGCTCTTCTACCGGAATATGGAGGAAAGGGGATGTATGGCAGCAGGGTTCACAGGGCTGTCATTGAGAACGGTGAAAAGGAATCCGGTATAAGCATACATTATGTAAACGAGCATTATGATGAGGGTGATATAATTTTCCAGGCACGATGCGCGGTTAAAGCAGGTGACAGTCCGGAATCACTTGCCGCAAGGGTGCATGAACTTGAGCACAGTCACTATCCTGCCGTGGTTGAGAAGCTGATATCGAAGGTTTAAAAGGAGTTTATCAGCTCATACATCACGCTGCTAACCTTATCGAATTTTTCTATATTATCCTCAGAAACGGGTAAAACAGGCGGTGCCTTCACTTTCAGGGGGTCAACGGCATGGCCGTTCTTATAAAATCTGAAATCCAGATGCGGTCCTGTTGACAGACCTGTGCTTCCGACATAACCAATAATATCACCCTGCTTAACATATTTTCCAACGGTAATTCCTTTCCCGTAGGCGCGCAGATGCATATATGCTGTTGTATATACGCTGTTATGTCTTATTTTCACTATACGTCCCGCCCCGCCCTGGTATTCTCTCATTATTACCCTTCCGTCACCTATGGCATGTACGGGGGTACCGGCAGGTGCTGCATAATCAACCCCGTGGTGTGGTCTTCTGATACGCAGTATGGGATGCAACCTGCTGTTTGAATACCTGCTGCTGATACGTGAAAACCTGAGCGGGGCTTTAAGGAATGCTTTGCGCAGGCTGTTGCCTTCAAGGTCATAGTAGCTTTCTTCACCATCCTGTATCAGGGGGATGGCATAGATTTCCGATCCGGCATGACTGAATGAGGCAGCCAGTATGTGTTTTATTCCGTTTGATATGGTATCAATATATTCTTCTTCATATATAACCTTAAAGCTGTCACCTTTCTGCAGGCCAAAAAAGTCGATTGACCAGGCATATATCTCCGATAGCTCTATTGCAAGCATCGGGTGCAGGTCATTGTCAATCATTGTGTTCCACAGGGATGTCTCTATTGTCCCCGAAGAATACCTGAGTTCGGTTTTTACAGGCCTTTCTATTTCTCTGACACAGGGCTCATCCCTGAAATCGAGTATATAATGATTGATATTATCGTGTTCATAGACCATATATTTCAGCCTTTTTTCAGTGCCGGGTGTGAGATACAGGGTGTACTTATTACCGGCTTGTATCTTTCTTACATCGAATATATCCCCTGAGTTATCAATGAGTTTATTGATCAGGGGATAGTCAATACCATAGTCGTAGAGAATCTCCGACAGAAACTGGTTTCTTTTTACCTTTCCCGGAATTCTGATATAGGCCGTTGTATCGATACCATAAAAGTCCAGAGTTGGCTCAGGGGTTTCAGCCTTTTCCTCAACAGGGTTAGCGACATTGCTGCCCACGACTGCAATATTCCCGGATGATTCAGTACAGCTGTTGTACAGAAGGGCTGATATTATTATGATAAGGATACTGCCACTGTTAATAATGTCTTTGATCATATCACCACGTTTATTATTCTTCCTCTGACAATAATAATCTTACGGGGCTGTTTTCCCGTCAGCCATTTTTTTGCTCTTCCGTCCTCTGTAACAGCATTCTCCATATCTTTTTCTTCCATATCGAGCGGCAGCTCTATTTTGAACCTTAGCTTACCGTTGAATGATACAGGGTATTCAAATGTATCTTCCTCCAGGTAGCTTTCATTGACCTCCGGCCAGGGACTGTGGGCCAGGCTTTTGCTGTTACCGTACATTTCCCATAATTCTTCAGCCAGGTGCGGGGCAAAGGGGCTTAATATCTTAGTAAAGACAGAGGCTGTATCCCTGTTTATCTTACCCTCCTTGACGGCCAGATTAGTGAATATCATCAGCGATGATATGGCGGTGTTGAAGCGGAGGTTTTCAATATCACCTTCAACCTTTCTTATTGTCCTGTGGAGGGTTTTCAATACTTCCGGGCTGTCATTTTCTTCTCTTATATTTTCCATATTCCCGAAGAGCCTGTGTACACGTGCCAGGAAGCCAAACACTCCTTTTACGCCTTTCTCATCCCATGGTTTTGAGGCATCAAGCGGACCCATAAACATCTCATACAGTCTTAATGAGTCTGCCCCGTATTTACTGATTATATCATCAGGATTAATAACATTTTTTAATGACTTGGACATTTTTGCCACTATCTGGTTCAGTTCCTCGCCATTTTCACGGTGAAAATATTTACCGTCTTTTTCCTCCACGAGGTCAGCCGGTACTTTTGCGCCTGTTTTGGTCTCATAGGCAAAAGCCAGTATCATACCCTGGTTAAATAATTTCCTGTATGGCTCATCATCCGAGACATGGCCCAGGTCATAAAGCACCTTATGCCAGAAGCGGCTGTACAGAAGATGCAGTACTGCATGTTCTGCTCCTCCTATATACAGGTCTACAGGCATCCAGTATTTTTCTTTTTCGCTGCTTACCAGCTCACTGTCATTACCGGGATCTATAAACCTCAGGTAGTACCAGCATGAACCTGCCCACTGGGGCATGGTGTTTGTTTCCCTTCTGCCTTTCATGCCATTCTTTCCCTTTACAGTCAGCCAGTCAGTGGCATTGGAAAGTGGAGATTCACCGTTTTCACCGGGTTCGTACTTATCGAGCACTGGCAGTCCGAGTGGCAATTCAGACTCGTCAAGCAGGCTTATGGTGCCATCTTCCCAATGGATGACAGGGAAAGGTTCACCCCAGTATCTCTGCCTGCTGAAGAGCCAGTCGCGCAGCTTATAATTGACTTTTGCCTGCCCCAGCTTCTTTGATTCCAGCCAGTCAATGGTAAGCTTTATTCCTTTGTCCCGGCCCATACCGTTAATATCAAGTCCGGTTTCGGGATCAGAAGAGTTGATATAGGAACCATCTTCAGACCAGCATGCATCACCCTTTAATATTTTTTTCTTAAGTTCTTCATCTCCGGTATCAGGTTCCATGATACATTCAACCGGCAGGCCGAATTTTTTTGCAAATTCAAAATCTCTTTCATCGTGTGCAGGCACGGCCATAATGGCTCCTGTCCCGTATCCGGTAAGTACATAATCCGCTATCCAGACAGGCATCTTCCTGTTATTAACGGGGTTTAAGGCATATGAGCCGGTAAACACGCCTGTTTTTTTCTTTGACAGGTCAGTGCGGTCAAGATCGGACTTAAGGGCGGCTTCTTTAATATATTCATTTACCTCTTGTTCTTTTTCTTTTACGGCCAGTTTTCTGCTAAGCTCGTGTTCAGGTGCAAGAACCATATAGGTGGCACCGAAGAGGGTATCGGGTCTTGTGGTGAAAACTGGAATCCTTGCATCCTGTTTCTCAAGATGAAAAACAACTTCTGCGCCGGTGGACTTTCCAATCCAGTTGCGCTGCTGGTCTTTGATGCCTCCAGGCCAGTCAAGACCATCAAGTCCTTCCAGCAGTCTTTCTGCGTAATGGGGTATACGCAGCATCCACTGCTTGAGGTCCATTTTAGTAACCTTGTTACCGCATTTTTCATGGGAGCCATCGGTCAGCACTTCCTCATTGGCACAGACAATTTTGCAGTCCGGGCACCACCATACCAATGCATCATCATAATAAGCCAGCCGTTTGCTGTCAGTATAGCTTCGTACAGCTTCTTCTCCTTTTTCCTTTATGTGATCCGGTATTTCCAGCTCATGTACAGGTCTTCCCTTTTGCTGTTCATGGTCGAACCATGTATTATAGAGCTGTATAAAAATCCACTGCGTCCATTTATAATAATGGGGGTCGGTGGTGTTTATCTCCCTGTCCCAGTCATAACTGAGACCTATCTCCTTTATCTGGCGCCTGAAGGTGTCACAGTTTTTATTGGTAATAACTGCAGGGTGGGTACCTGTTTGCATGGCGTACTGTTCGGCAGGCAGGCCAAAGGCATCCCAGCCCATTGGATGAAGCACATTAAAACCTTTCATCCTCTTATACCTTGCTATAATATCGCTTGCCGTATAGCCTTCAGGATGGCCAACATGCAATCCCGATCCGGAGGGGTAGGGGAACATATCAAGGATATAATACTTTTTTGACTTATCTGTTTTGTCGTGGGTTTTAAAGGTCTTATTATCCTCCCAGTACTTTCGCCATTTTTTTTCTATTTCCCTGAATTTATATTCCATCTTGGCCCTCAGATTACGATTATTATTACGGTTTGCGAAATTATGAAAAACTTATCAATTATCATTATGCATCACTCTCTTTGAAATATCAGTATCAGGAGTTACTTTTGCAGTATTATATGGTTCCGTAGTTCAAATGGATAGAATGACAGATTCCGGTTCTGTAGGTTGGGGGTTCGAGTCCCCCCGGAATCACTGGCTTAATTGGTGCATGGCAACTCTGGATAGATGCCCCGGCAAGGAAAAATGACTTATAATGTATAAATATTTATTCGGACCTGTACCTTCGAGGCGACTGGGAATGTCGCTGGGGGTGGACCTGGTGCCCCGCAAGGTGTGTTCACTTGATTGTGTGTACTGTGAGGTGGGCAAGACAAGCAAGCTTACTACAGAAAGGAAGGAATATGTTCCTTATCATATAATTACAAAAGAGCTGCAGCATTTTTTTGAAAATAATCCTGATCCTGACTATATCACTTTTTCCGGGTCAGGGGAGCCCACCCTGAACAGCAGGCTAGGGGATGTGATGAAATTTATCAGGCAGTTGAAACCGGATATCCCCATTGCTGTTCTTACCAACGGGACACTATTATGGGACAGTGACGTACGCGACGAACTTATGGGAGCCGATATGGTATTGCCATCACTTGATGCGGCAACTGCCAGGGCTTTTGGCAGGATAAACAGGCCTGCCGGCGACCTGGATATTGAGCGGTATATACAGGGACTTATAGATTTCAGCAATGAATACCGGGGCATTATTAAGCTTGAGGTTTTTATCCTGTCCGGCTATAATGATGACAGGGAGGAGCTGGATGAACTTAAAAAGGCAATAGTTAGAATAGCACCCGATACTGTGCAGCTGAATACTCTTGATCGTCCGGGCACGGTCAGCAAGCTTAAGCCGGCAACAAAAGAAGAGCTGGAAAAGATTATTGAATACTGGGATTTACCGGGCGTGGAGATCATAGCTGCTGCCCCTGTCAGGAAAGAGCAGCAGTCATACCGCAGGGATGCGGAGGAAGCTATTATGGGGATGATCTACCGGCGGCCATGCACTGTTGATGATCTGAGTGATACCCTTGGACTGCATATAAGCGAGATAAACAAGTACCTTGATGTGCTTGAGTCTGAAAATAAAATCAGCAGTGTACGCCAGAAGAGGGGGGTGTTTTATGTTCCGGCCTGAGAGTATTATATCTCAATGTATACATGCATACAGACAAAAAAGCCCCGGTTTTTAATGGCCAGGGCTTTTATATGCTATTTACTATTTACAGATCATTCGAGTCTGTTGATTTCATCCACCGGTGTATTTGCATACATTATCTTCAGGGCATTTGCCCTGCGTAAAGCCTGCTTTACCTCGGTTACAATCTGCATCCTTGTTTCCTGGTCAATCTTAAGGGACACAAGCATTTTTGCCTGGTCCGACTCATCCATTGTTTCTCTCTCCTGCGCTATAAAATCCTGTATATCATCCACTTCCTTAAAGGAGTCGTTGAGCTGGATTTTTGGTTCTGAACCGAAGGTAGCCTGGAGGTTAGGCAGCGGCTTGCCTATATAGACAAAGCTGGCCAGTGATTTTTTCACCAGTTTCTTACCCTGGGTAGCATCAGGCAGGTTAACCTGTATTTTCAGTTCCACCTCCTTCATAACCGTAACCGTCATGAAGAAGAAAAGGAGCATAAATACAATATCAGGCAGTGAAGCGGTATTAATTTTACCAACACCGGCTTTCCCTGTACTTCTTTTGAATTTACTCATATTACTCTCCTCCCATCTTTTTAGGTTCTGCTTCCGAAATAGGTGCGTTATAATATTGGTCTACTGCAGCTACTCGATCCTCGTCAAGGTCATCATACGGTATCCCCCATGTTTGCATGGCAAGGTCATTTCTTACTTCATCCCTTGCTGCCAGCAATTCATTCTGCACTGCTATATATACACCATATCTTGTGCCATAGTCATTCTGCAGAGATATAACAGCCTGTTTGGCAACCCTGACCTGTCCGAAAAAAGGTATGTCCTTCATTATTTTTTCCGGCATATCTTCGGCGTCATTGGGATTGAGAATGAATTCTTTCGTAATGTCCCTGAGCTCCTCGATACTGATTATTTCATCTTCTACAAGAAGCATATTGTCCATATTAACTTTAACTACGAGAATATTTCTCTCGTGGATCTGCTGATCATCACTTTGTTCCTGATCCGGATCCTGTATGGGCGGTAGTTTTCGCATCAGACCTGTATCTGTAGCCATGGTAGTTGTTACCAGGAAAAAGATAAGCAGGAGGAATGCTATATCTGCCATTGAGCCAGCATTTATGTCCGGTACTTCCCTTCTTGCCATAATTAAATTGTTTTATTCCCCCGTGGGGTTTTATTAAACACTACTTAAAAATCCTTGATACCGATGACCATAATATGGCCAGAAAAGCAAGGCCTACAAGAAAATAAGCAGTATACAATCCTGTTCCTACATACTTCAGGGTTGCAGGTTCATTACCCTTACCCGTGAAGTGAGGCAAATTAAGTACAGTGTCATCAGCCATAATATAGGCTATAAAGACGACGGCGGCTATTACAAGAAGTGATATAATTCCTTTCTTGATGCCTTTGGGGTTGATGATAATATTAATGATTGAAAATATTACCTGTATCCCGGCAGCAGCGAAGAAAAGAATATATGCATATGTAAGGAATGGTTTTGTAACAACCGGTTCCTCCAGCCTTGTCCCCAGAGTGCCTTCCTTTACATTGCCGAAGTAGAATAATACGGCAAATACTACGGTGACAGCCATCAGCAGCCAGAGGATTATCTGAATAATTCTGCTATTTATATTAGACATAGTTTATTTACTTTTTAAGGTTATGCTTAACAAGCATGTCAACAAGTGATATTGAGGCATCTTCCATCTGGTTTGTCAGACTATCTATTTTTGAAAGGATAGTATTATAGAAAACCTGGAGGATAACAGCAACGATAAGACCTGATACAGTAGTAATAAGAGCGATCTTAATACCACCTGCAACAAGACCGGCAGAAACATTACCTGCCTGCTCGATATCGGAGAAAGCTTTGATCATACCAATCACTGTACCCATAAAACCGAGCATGGGAGCAATTGCAATAAACAGGGATATCCATGAGAGGTTTTTCTCAAGAAGGCCCATCTGTACGCCACCATAGGAGATAATTGATTTTTCAGCCATTTCTACTCCTTCATCAGCCCTTTCCAGGCCCTGGTAGAAAATACTTGCAACCGGTCCGCGTGTATTACGGCATACTTCTTTTGCTTCTTCCACTCCTCCGCTTTCGAGGGCATCTTCAATCTTTTTAAGTAACTTGTCTGTATTTGTTGTAGCAAGGTTAAGATAAATAATCCGTTCAATAGCTATTGCAAGACCAAGGATAAGTGTTAGCAAGACAGCTCCCATAAACTGGGCACCACCCTCAACGAAATTGATCTTGATCTGCTTATGGAGTTCCAGGTCTTCAGTTTCAGACGGAGCCAGTGTATCCATTTCCTGCTCCGCCATTTCCGGAGTCTCTTCTGCAACTTGCTCAACAGCAGTTGTGTCTTGTGGCTCATCCTGAGCAAAAGCATTAACTGATGCCCCGATAACAAGCATCCCAAACACAGCTACAAATGCAAATAGTTTTTTCATGGTTTGTTTGTAATTTTAGTTATTAAAGTATAATAATATTCAGCAAATTTATAAAATTCTTTCTTTTACAAGCCTTAAAAGCATATTTTATCTCCTTCTGGCATATTTATTATTCTTTGATTAATCAATTTTTTCTCTCTGCGGGTTCCTTTTCTTCTGTCCTTTTGACCCTTTCCTTACTATTTTACCCTTTCTTCTCCTTTCAGGCTCGGTTCGAACCCTCACTCCGCTCTTTTCAAAGAATCTTGCGGAGAGAGAGGGATTACTCAGAACCTCCGGTTCTTCGTGAGCTCGCCTTTCAGGCTCGGTTCGAACCCTCACTCCGCTCTTTTCAAAGAATCTTGCGGAGAGAGAGGGATTACTCAGAACCTCCGGTTCTTCGTGAGCTCGCCTTTCAGGCTCGGTTCGAACCCTCACTCCGCTCTTTTCAAAGAATCTTGCGGAGAGAGAGGGATTACTCAGAACCTCCGGTTCTTCGTGAGCTCGCCTTTCAGGCTCGGTTCGAACCCTCACTCCGCTCTTTTCAAAGAATCTTGCGGAGAGAGAGGGATTCGAACCCTCGGTACCCTTTTGGGGTACACACGCTTTCCAGGCGTGCCAGATAAGCCACTCCTGCACCTCTCCTTTATTGGTCACCCCATAGGATCTGTCAACTTTTCAAAGAATTTTAGGCGGCACAAAATACAAAAAAAATAATAATAAAAAATATGCTATACAGTTATTTCTCCCCTGATGTTCTTATTTAGAAGAGATTTAACAATTTCGGCATCATTATATTTGCCCATAAGATACATTAACTTGCCCACTGCAGCTTCCGTTGTCATATCGTATCCTCCGGTAACGCCTGCCTTAACCAGCTGGCGGCTTGTAATGTACAGGCTCATATCAACAGATCCTGAACGACATTGGGTGATGTTCAGAACTATTCCCCCCCTTGATATATAGTCACTTATTTCTTTTATATACCAGCTTTCTGTTGGACCGTTACCCGTACCGAAAGACTCCATGATAACTGCTCTGGTAGCCGGTGGTTCAAAAAAACGATGCACTGTTTCACTGTTGATGCCCGGGAAAAGCTTAAGTATTGATATGCTCTGGTCCAGCTTCTTGTGCGCCCTGAAGTTCTTTCTTACGGTGGCCTTATGTATAAGTTTATGGTTATAATGTATGTTTATCCCTGTCTTTGCCAGTGGCGGATAATTAGGAGAGTCGAAAGCGTTAAAGTGTTCAGCACTGGCTTTGGTTGTACGATTGGCCCTTCTGAGGTGATTTTCAAAATATATACATACCTCCGGCACCGTTGGGCTGTTATTATGTTTTGAAGCAGCTATTTCAACAGCACTCAGGAGATTTTCCCTGCCGTCTGTCCTTATCATGCCTATTGGCAGCTGCGAGCCTGTGAAGATCACCGGTTTTTCAATATTCTCAAGCATAAAGCTGATGGCAGAGGCAGAGAAAGCCATGGTATCAGTGCCATGGAGTATGACAAAACCATTATACTCATTATAATTATGTTCAATTATAGCTGCCATTTTTTGCCATACCACCGGGTTAACATCCGAAGAGTCAATCAGTGGATCACATGTAACAGAGTCAATCTTACAGTCAAAACGTTCGAGCTCCGGTACCTGCCTGCGTATATTATCAAAATTGAACGGGACCAGCATTCCTGAAGAGTGATCATGGATCATGCCTATTGTTCCTCCCGTATAGATGATCAATATTTTAGTAAGATTTTCCAATTACTTTTTTACTGTAATTTAAATAAATTTATACTGTTGGCAGTGGTTATCCTTGCTATTTCTTTCAGGGGAAGATTTTTTAATTCAGCCAGTTTTTCCGCTATATGAAGAAGGTATGAACTTTCATTGCGTTTGCCCCTTTTGGGTACGGGAGACAGGTAGGGAGAGTCTGTTTCAAGAATAATATTCTCAATGTCAACGGCTTCAATTATTTTGTCAAGTCCAGAGTTTTTGAATGTCACAATACCTCCTGCCCCAATCATAAATCCTCTGTTTATAACTTCACGCGCCTGTTCGATGGTTCCGGTAAATGAATGAAATACTCCTTCCAGGCCTTCTGTTCCCTCATCATCAATTATTGTGATTATTTCTTCCAGGCTTTCACGTGAATGAATAACTACAGGCAGCTTCTCCTTTTTGGCTATTCTCAGCTGTTCCCTGAATGCTGTCTCCTGTTCCTTTACAAAGGTACTATCCCAGTAAAGGTCGATACCTATTTCTCCTATGGCTATAAAATTGTTTTTCTTAAGGCTGGCAGTGACAGCATCCAGCTCTTGCCTGTAATCTTCCTTAATGCTTGTGGGATGTATACCGATCATAGGATAGCATATGCCCGGGTAATTATCAGCCATATTCAATACTGCCTCCACAGTGTCCTTATTGATATTCGGCAGCAGCATCTTTGCAATATTATTGTCGAGTGCCCTGCTGACAACCTCTTCCCTGTCATCTTCAAATTCAGGCAGGTAGAGGTGGGTATGGCTGTCTATTAATTGCATGTCATGTGTATGATATGAGGCTGCAAAAATATGAAACAAAAAAAAAGGGACAAATAAATGCCCCTTTAAAATTTATATCACTACAGTTTATACACTGTTCTCTTAGTTATTGTTGACACAACATTATAGTGTTGATCAACACTATAACTGTGCCCAGATTGTTAGCGTAACTATCGTTTACACTACGCCCTGTGCCAGCATTGCATCAGCAACCTTAATGAATCCGCCGATATTGGCACCGTTAACATAATTGATAAAGCCATCATCCTGCTTGCCGTGCTTAACACAGGCATCATGGATATCTTTCATTATGCTTTGGAGTTTATTATCAACTTCTTCGCGTGACCATGACAGGCGCATTGAGTTCTGCGTCATTTCTAGTCCTGATACAGCCACACCGCCTGCGTTGGCTGCTTTACCCGGACCGTACAGTATACCTGCTTCAAGGTAAGCATGAATAGCTTCGGGTGAAGATGGCATATTTGCTCCTTCAGAGATGCAGTAGCAGCCATTCTTGATAAGTGTTTTGGCAGCTTCTTCATTAATCTCATTCTCTGTTGCGTTTGGCATTGCAACATCACATTTAATATCCCATGGCCTCTTGCCTTCAAAATATTCAACGCCGTATTTTTCCGCATATTCCTTTATCCTTCCGCGCTTAATATTCTTCAGTTCCATCACATAAGCCAGCTTTTCCTTATCTATTCCTGCCGGGTCATATATGTAACCGGCGGAGTCAGATAGCGTTACCACTTTACCTCCCAGTTCTGTCACTTTTTCGGTTGCAAACTGGGCCACATTACCGGAGCCGGATATGACGACTACTTTCCCTTTAAGGCTGTCGCCCCTTGTTTCAAGCATATTCTGTGCAAAGTATGTTGCACCGTATCCTGTGGCTTCGGGACGTATAACCGATCCTCCCCAGCCCAGGCCTTTACCTGTCAGTACACCCGTAAATTCATTTTTCAGTCTTTTATACTGGCCAAAAAGGTAGCCAATTTCGCGACCGCCAACACCGATATCACCTGCAGGAACATCTGTATTTGGACCAATATGACGTGACAACTCGGTCATAAAGCTCTGGCAGAATCTCATTACTTCATTATCTGATTTGCCCTTGGGGTCAAAATCAGAGCCTCCCTTACCTCCGCCCATGGGAAGTGTTGTGAGGCTGTTTTTGAGCACCTGTTCAAAAGCGAGGAACTTGAGTATGCCCAGGTTTACGGTAGGGTGAAATCTCAGGCCTCCCTTATAGGGACCGATAGCACTGTTCATCTCAATACGGTAGGCCTTGTTGATCTGTATCTCTCCTTTGTCATCCAGCCATGGTACCCTGAAAAGGATAACCCTTTCGGGCTCGGCAATTCTTTCAAGGATCTTGGCATGCTTATACTTTGGGTTCTCTTCGATGAAGGGGATAAGTGATTCGGCAACTTCCTGTACAGCCTGGTGAAACTCGTTTTCACCCGGGTTCCTGGCTTTGATAGTCGCCATAAATTTTTCAACTCTTGGGTCCATAGTCATTGTTTTTTTTAATGTTTTTATTAATAGGGAATAAAAATAGAAATTTCAATGATAAATGAGCATGCTGTTTTAGTCTTCAATGGGAATAATAATAGACGACATATAAGAAAAAGTCCCAAGATTCAGCAAAACAGGGCTGTAAAACATTATAGCATGTTATAAAACATATTAATGTGTATGATATTTGTCATGAATTGTCTTTTTCTCGCTGATCATATGTTTTTCCGGTAAATATTTCCTGGTATGCTGCTGATCAGTCCTGAGAATTCAAGCTTAAGCAATGCTGAAGAAAGGTGATGTAAAGGTTTGTTCATTAAGCGGCTTATTTCATCTGCTGATAATTCTGCGACTTCGCTGAATAGGCTGAATATTTTTTCTTCGAGGGGACTGAGATCATCCGTAAAGAGTTTTTTTTGCCTGCTTTTTTCCTTTTTGGACGGCCAGTTGAGATTATAGAATATGTCGCCGGATGATTCGATGAGTGCTGCCTTGTTCGATTTGATCAGCAGGTTGCAGCCTTCTGACCAGCGTTCACCGGGGAATCCCGGCACAGCCATTACCTCCCTGTTATATGACATTGCTATATCTGCGGTTACCATGGCTCCTCCTTTTCTGCCCGATTCAATAATAAGGGTGGCATCCGACAGACCTGCAATTATCCTGTTCCTTTTAAGGAAATTATTTCTTTCAGGTGTTTCATATGAGGGGAAGTCTGTTACCAGTGCTCCATGCCTTAGTATTTCTTTTGCTTCCGGCAGGTGCAACGAGGGGTATAATGTCCTGAACCCATGACCGAGAACGGCTACTGTTTTCAGGTTTTCCCGCAGGGCTGCTTTATGGGCTGTAATATCCACACCGTATGCCAGTCCGCTCACTATAACCAGCTCAGGGTATTCTGCTGCCAGCTCTGAAACCAGCGAGTTGCAGATATCCTTTCCCCTCCTTGTTACATTCCTGGTACCCACAATGCTGATAATCCTTTCCTCATTAAGGCTGGCATTTCCTTTATAATATATAATCAATGGTGCATCAGGGCATTCCTTCAGTCGCCGCGGATAGTCAGGATCATCGTAGCATTTTATATTTATATCATGTTTGTGGATATAATCAAGTTCATTTCTTGCTTTATCAATAAAGGTTTTTGATTTCAGGTGGGAGGCAATGGTTTTTCCAATGCCGGGGATCAGCATAAGATTTCTGCCCGACTCATTAAACACTGCCCGTGCAGAACCCATATGTCTGATCAGCTTCCTGGCGTTTATGTCGCCAACGCCCGGCACCATGCCAAGGGCAATGGTACATACCAGTTCCTTATCTGTTTTTGTTTCAGCACGAGACATTATACCAAAGATAGCAATTGCATTTATTTATTGTATGGCGAAGGCGCAAAAAAGAGTATAAAAAAAGGCTGCCCTTAACGAGACAGCCTCTTTAAACGTAACTATGGAGTGTATTTAATAAACACCAAGGTCCAGCATTGAATTTGCAACCTTCAGGAATCCGGCAATATTAGCTCCCCTTACATAATCAATATAACCGTCTTCCGTTTTACCGTGCCTTACACAGGCCTCATGGATATTGATCATTATTTCGTGCAGCCTGTCATCAACCTCATTGCGCCTCCAGTGAAGCTTCATCGAGTTTTGTGACATTTCGAGTCCTGATGTCGCTACCCCGCCAGCATTTGCAGCTTTACCCGGGGCAAAGAGTATATTGTTTTTTTGTAAAATTTCAATTGCTTCAGGTGTACAGGGCATATTTGCTCCTTCACATACAGCTATACAGCCGTTTTTTACCAGGTCCTGTGCATCTTTCTCATCCAGTTCATTCTGGGTGGCACAGGGTAGTGCGATATCCACTTTAACCTCCCATGGGCGTTTGTTTTCATGGAATTGTGCTGATTGATATTCGTATGAATAAGGCTTTACTATATCTTCATTGGATGACCCTTAGCTCCAGCATATAATCTATCTTGTCGCCTGTTATGCCATCAGGGTCATATACATAACCATCGGGACCGGAAAGGGTAACCACCTTGCCGCCCAGTTCATTCACTTTTTGTACCGCGCCCCAGGCTACATTGCCGAATCCTGATACCGCCACTGTTTTACCTTCAAATGATTCATCACGTGTGGCCAGCATCTCCTTGGCAAAATATACACAGCCAAAGCCTGTTGCTTCCGGACGGATAAGTGATCCGCCCCAGTTGATACCTTTACCTGTGAGCACACCTGTATGTTCGCGTTTCAGTTTCTTGTACATACCGTAGAGAAAGCCTATCTCACGGCTGCCTACACCTATATCGCCTGCCGGTACATCAGTATCAGGACCTATAAAGTTCCACAGTTCGAGCATATATGACTGGCAGAACCTCATTATCTCTCCATCTGACTTGCCTTTTGGGTTAAAGTCCGAGCCGCCTTTACCGCCACCCATAGGGAGGGAGGTAAGTGAGTTTTTGAATATCTGCTCAAAGCCCAGGAATTTCAGTATGCTGAGGTTCACACTCGGGTGAAAACGCAAACCGCCTTTATAGGGACCTATTGCATTATTGAATTGTACGCGGTATCCAATATTAACCTGCACCTTTCCTTCGTCATCCACCCAGGATACTTTAAATGTAAAGACCCTGTCGGGTTCAATCAGCCTCTCAATGATATTGGCTGATTCGAACTGCGGATTTTCTGTGTAGACTTCTTCGATTGATTCGAGAACTTCCCTGACTGCCTGAAGGTATTCAACCTCGCCGGGATGTTTTTTCTCGAGGTTGTTTATTATAATATCTACGTTCATTATTATTAAATATTTAATGATTTATAATGGGTTCATTTGTTTACAAATTTGATCTTTTAAAAGATGTTAAAAAATGATTAAACTCATAAGACTGATGTATTTAATCCTGTTTATATTTATTAAGTGCTTTTTGTATTTTTTTGATTTCCGTTTTTGAAAGTGAAGAGATATATATGGGTGAGTAGCTGGCTACCTTATTTTTCATCCTTCGGAAAAGCAGCAATGAGCTGACGAGGCCCGGGAATGGCTTTTTAATCTTGTAAGCTGTAAACTCTTCTTTTGGTATTTCCACTGAATTCTTATTTCCGCTGAAAAGGCCAACCGAGTAATACCTGAATATTATACTGGTACCGTCATCAGAGAAATAGATGTATTTATATTTAAGTAACAGCGGTAAAAATGCCAGCAACAGGTAAGCCGCAGTCAACACAAGGGTGGCCAGGGATTCCTCTATGCCGAACACGGGAAAGCGTAACTGCTTCCCGTAATATACCACATAGACATAGACCACCATAAGCAGGGTGGCTATGAACAGCCTGAGCCTGAGCTTTATAATAGTTTTGCTGTTGTCAAATGTCATAGTGGGGTTTTTTACAAACCTAAATTATTTTTTTCAGATTTCTTTACTATCACCTGTTAAATCCTTCCTTTTTGTTTTAAAAAAATCCTTTAAGATACTGCTGCACTCGCTTTCCATTACTGATGGCAGCACGCTTGTCTTCTTGTGTAATATCCTTTTTGCATTGCTTGTATACCCCCTCTTCTCATCTGCAGCTCCATAGACCAGCTTCCCGATCCGGCTCCAGAATAAAGCACCGGCACACATAGTACAGGGTTCAAGGGTGACAAACAGGCTGCATTTGTCAAGGTACTTGCCGCCAAGGTATGCGCTGGCTGCCGTTATGGCCTGCATCTCTGCGTGGGCAGTGGGGTCATTTAGTGTTTCAGTAAGGTTATGGGCACGGGCAATAATAATATTATTACATACCACAACGGCACCTACGGGTATCTCTCCCCTGTCTCTTGCTGCCTCAGCCTCCATCAATGCAGCCTTCATAAAATAATCATCAGGTAAGTCCATCGCCATCAGCAGTGAAATTGAAATTTTGGTAAAAGTACTAAAAACAGAAATATATTGCAGACAGCTCTATTTCGTTTCAGTGTTATAATGTTTTCTTATTTTTGCTTCAAAATTATATGGTTCATTATGTACAGAACACACAACTGCGGAGAACTAAAACTGTCCGATAAGGGTAAAAAGGTAAAATTAAGCGGCTGGGTCCATAAGTCGCGCGACCTGGGAGGTATGACCTTTATTGATCTGCGCGACAGGTATGGCAAGACACAGCTGGTTTTCAATATGGAAACAGATTCCGGCTTATGCGCTGAAGCCAGGGCACTGGGCAGGGAATATGTTATCAGTGCCAGAGGCAGAGTGGAGGAGAGGAGCAATAAGAATCCCGCGATGCCGACCGGGGATGTTGAAATTATTGTTGATAAGCTAAGTATATTGAATAAAAGCATTACCCCTCCCTTTACCCTTGAGAAAGATACTGACGGTGGCGATGAGCTGAGGATGAAATACCGTTATCTTGATCTCAGGCGTGAGCCTGTTAAGCAGAATATTATTCACAGGCACAGGCTTGCCAGGGAGGTAAGAAAATATCTTGATTCACAGGGTTTTATTGAGATAGAGACTCCCGTGCTTATTAAATCGACACCTGAGGGAGCACGTGATTTTGTGGTGCCTTCGCGTATACACCCCGGTGATTTTTACGCCCTGCCGCAGTCGCCCCAGACATTTAAACAGCTGCTTATGATTGCCGGCTTTGACAAGTATTTCCAGATAGTTAAGTGCTTCAGGGATGAAGACCTGCGGGCCGACAGGCAGCCTGAGTTTACACAGATAGACTGTGAGATGTCCTTTGTGGAGCAGGAGGATGTACTGAATGCTTTTGAAGGACTTGCAGTCCATCTTTTCAGGGAAATAAAAGAAATTGACATTAAGGATGGCTTTATCCGCATGCCTTATGAACAGGCATTATCTGAGTATGGCACTGATAAGCCTGACCTGAGGTTTGGGATGAGCATCATGGAACTGACGGATACGGCAAAGGGCGGTGGATTTAAGGTTTTTGATGAGTCGGAATATATTGGTGGCATCGTTGCTGCTTCATGCGCCGGGTATTCAAGGAAGGATCTGGATAAACTTACGGATTTTGTAAGGAGACCCCAGGTGGGTGCCAGGGGATTAATATATGTTAAGTATAATAACGACGGTTCACTGAAATCATCGGTGGATAAGTTTTTCAGTCAGGATAATCTGAAACAGTGGGCTGAGGTAATGGATGCTCATCCCGGCGACCTTATGCTTATACTGGCAGGGGAGCGCATGCATACACTTTCCGCCTTATCGGAGCTGCGTCTTGAGATGGGCAAGAGGCTGGGTTTACGCGACCCCGAAATATTCAAGCCCCTGTGGGTTGTGGATTTTCCGCTCCTGGAATGGGATGAGGAGACAAAGAGGTTCTATGCCATGCATCATCCTTTTACCTCACCCAAAGAAGAAGACCTTGACCGTCTGGAATCAGATCCCGGCAAGGTACGGGCCAATGCTTATGACCTTGTGATAAATGGTGTTGAGATAGGAGGGGGATCAATAAGGATACATAATTCAGAGATACAGGAGCGTATGTTCAGGGTGCTGGGATTCACTGATGAAGAGGCTCGCAAACAGTTCGGCTTCCTTATGGATGCTTTCCGCTACGGTGCTCCGCCGCATGGAGGGGTGGCATTTGGTTTTGACCGCTTGGTGTCCCTGTTTGCCGGTTCGGAGACAATAAGAGATTTTATTGCCTTTCCAAAAAATAATGCCGGCAGGGATATAATGATTGACTCCCCTTCCGGGATATCTGAGAAACAGCTGAAAGAGCTTGGACTTAATATTATGAAAAAAGGTATATAGAAACTTATATCCCCTTTCTGTTTTTTTTTAGCTTGTCTCATCCAAAAATAAGGTTAGCTAAAAAGTAATGCTATTAATCTGTAACGCTTATCTAGGACTAGTCAGCTTAACGATTAAAAAGCATATCCGAAACTAAACCCAAAGGCTACGGATGCGGAAGTCCTGTCTTGAAAAGGTACGTCGAAAACTTCTTCAGAGTTTCCTTCAGGTGTCCATTTATTGCTTTTTACACCAAGCCCCGTAAAGATATCAAGGGCAAAGCCGCCACTGCTTATCAACTGGTAGCCTATTACCCCATTGATGTTCATCTTTATCATATTTACCTTATTGGCAGTATTGTCCTTGCTGGCGATAGAAGCCGATGCATAGGAGAAATGCGGCCCAACATATAAGCCTTTAGGTGCTTCAGTGTCGCGGCTGAGAAAGAGTTTATACATAAGTTGCGCCCTGAAGCCGCTTGTTTTAAGGCCGCTCACTTCCTCACCCTCGTTGGTTAGTTCATCAAGATTCAGAAGCAGGCTTGGCCCAATGTATGAAGTTCCAAGTGTAATGGATTGTTTGGGCATGGTTCTGGCTTCAAAAAGAACCTTATACTCTCCTGTAACAGGAACAATTGTTACCCAGAATGGACCACCAAGGGCAGCAAGCGGGTTTGTCTTGATCACAAATCTATATGAGTCATCTTCAGTCTGAGCCATTGTTGATGACACACCCAGCATGACAATAATGATCATTAATAAGATTTTTCTGAGTCCTTTCATGGTTTTTGTAAATTGGTTATTTAATATTTTTAACATCTATTAACAAAAATATTAAATTTTATTGATATTATCAGCTTTGTTTTTGTTTTTTGCAAACAACTAAATGCCGCTGCTTAACTAAATGATAGTTCCCTCTCAAGTTCAATGATGATTTTTCAGACAACTGGTGATCCGATAAGGGTTGCAGCTGTGCAATCTGTGATTTTTACCTGTACATAATCGCCTGCTTTATAATTACCTTTCGGAAATACAACCACTTTGTTACGGGAGGTCCTTCCGGAAAGGTCATCCCTGGATTTTTTTGAAAAACCTTCTGCCAGTACCTTTTGCACGCTTCCTATATCCTTCTGGTTGCTGGCAGCGGATAGCCCATTCTGTAGTTTGATTATCTCGTTAAGTCGCCTGGTCTTTATCTCATCAGCCACATCATCAGTATACTTTCTTGCGGCACGCGTTCCAGGTCTTTCATTATATTTGAACATATAGGCAAAATCATATCCCACCCATTTCATAAGCTCCAGTGTTGCCCTGTGGTCTTCTTCTGTTTCAGTGCAGAAGCCCGTAATGATATCTGTGGAGACGGAGCATCCGGGCAGTATTTTTCTTATTGACCTTATCCTGTCCATATACCATTCCCTGTCATATTTTCTGTTCATAAGAGACAGTATGCGACTGCTACCACTCTGTACAGGCAGGTGTATATGCTTACAAATATTATCATAAGCTGCCATTACCCGCAGCACATCATCCGACATATCCTTAGGGTGTGATGTCGAGAAACGTACCCTCAGAAGAGGGTCTGTGCCGGCTGTCCGTTCAAGTAACTCAGCAAAGCCTGTACTCCGGCCTTCTTTTTGCCAGAGGTAGGAGTCTACATTCTGGCCCAGCAGGGTGACCTCCCTGTATCCCCGGCTGAATAGTTGCCTTACCTCCTCAAGGATTGTTTCAGGATCGCGACTCCGTTCAGCCCCCCTTACGTAGGGGACAACACAGTAGGAACACATATTGTTGCATCCCCTCATTATCGATACAAAGGAGGATACACCGTTTTTGTCTGATCTTACGGGTGCGATATCCGCATATGTCTCTTCGCGGGAAAGCAGCACATTGACTACTTTATGTCCTTCAAAGGCTGAATCTACCAGGGAAGGGAGTTCACGGTAGGCATCCGGACCAACGACTATGTCAACCATCTTACCGGATTCCAGCAGCTGCTCCTTCAGCCTTTCTGCCATACACCCTATTACACCAATCAGTGTATGTGGATTTTGTTTTTTATGATGTTTGAAAAGGTCAAGGCGCCCCCACACCCTTTGTTCGGCATTATCCCTTATTGAGCAGGTGTTGATAAGGATAAGCTCTGCTTCCTCCATCTTTTCGGTCGGGGTAAAACCCCTGTCGCCAAGTATTGATGCCACCACCTCGCTGTCTGCCACATTCATCTGGCATCCGTATGTCTCTATGTAATATTTCCTGCTCATTGTTTTTTTTATCCTTAAGTCCCGGCTCATCATTATCTGACGCTGTTTTAACAATGTTTCCGGCTTATAGTTTATTTATACCCTCTTTACCTTTAAAGGTTTTCAAGGGGTCTGCAAAAATACAAAGACAAAAGCTAATAATAAAAGTCGTATTTCTGCCGGCTGTTTATTTTAATTGGCTGGTCATTCTTAAGGAGTTAACAATTATCAGTGTGAGCAATCCCGCTGCAATGGTGAATAATACCGTTATTCCGTTTACAAGCAAGCCGTATGCTATGCCTGTCTCGGTACTCATATTAAAGAGTGTGAATAATTGCAGCACAAAGAAATGTGATGTTCCTATTCCACCCGGACTGGGAATGGCCCAGCCTATAGTGCCTATAAAGAGGACCACGAAAGCAAAATACAGGCTCAGGTTTTCTGTTGAGGGTAATGCTCTCAGGCAGCAATAATTCATCAGTCCCATCAATAGCCAGATCATCACTGTCTGGAATGTAAAGATACCATAGGATTTTATCCTGAATGTCTGCTTTACCGTTAGCAGTAAATCCTTCAGGAATAAGTGTATTTTTTCAATTATTCTGAAACGTTTGAATATAATAAACAGGACCACGCCAACAAGGAGCAGTCCCAGTATTATATATACAAGGTTCAGGTAGTTTTCAGACACTGTGTTTATGATGCTGGCTTTGGCTGACTGCAAGATCCCGCCCAGTCTCCTGAATTCCAGAACTATGATTGTTATAATTCCCAGCATAAGAATAAGCAGGTCATATATCCGTTCGCTTATCACTGTACCAAAACTCTTTGATACTTTAATGCCTGATGATTTCTGAAGGGAGGTGCATCTTATTATCTCCCCCAGCTTAGGGGTGAAGCTGTTAATAAAAAAGCCCAGGAGAAGGGAGTAGGACACATTTTTTATATCCGGGTATTCGCCACTGTTCCTGAGAAGCAGCCTCCATCTGTAGGCCCTGAAGAAAAACATTATTATAAGGAATACGATGGCGAGGAGGATCCAGCCTGTACTGGCTTCTGACAGAAGCTCAAGTATCTTATCCAGAGCTTTGTTTCTGAGGGTCAGGTAAAGGAAGAAACCTCCTATGATAATGCCTGTGGCAGCATTTATGATGTTTTTTCTCATACCAGACATCTTTGCCGGCTTATGTTTTTGAATGTTAAATATAATAATAAATGTCTTAAAATATTGTTGGAAGGCATGCTAATCAG
>JAXHLX010000032.1:0-107848 GCA_034521735.1 Bacteroidales bacterium | reverse complement strand
GTTTTCATTATGTATTATCAGTTACAGGTATTAAGAATCAGTTACTTCAACTCCTTTACAGAATGCTATATGCTCTTTTATTTCTTTTGCTGCTTCTTACAGTGTCATCACTTTCTGCTATCACTCTGTTATTCCATATTGCTTTCATAATTATATCTAATATACTTAAAATTTTTAAAATGCTGATATATAGTTATTCACTGATATATTTTCTGCATTAAAAACCTGCTTTAAAAGCCGGATTACAAAATGTTTCTATATAGAAACACATCAGGATAATGAATGTTCTTAAGCTGTATCCCTGAATGTATTTATTTGCTGTCTTCCTTAATGTGTCAGATAATATAATGAATCGACGTAGTAAAAAATTATCAGCCTGTACTTTGGTATAATTAAAAAAAACCGTAATTTAGTTATACTGATAATACTTCAGAATCTGCTGCAATATGAAAAGTCCCGCTTATCTAAAAAAAATAAGCCCCGGACCTGTCTCAGAAGATGAGTTTATTGACGATATCTGTAAATACTGTGACAGGTGGTGCGAAAGATGCAAGTTTACTTCAGGATGTTTATCTTATGTCCGGCGAACGAAGGGGCAACATGCTGTTAATGATGCCCCATTAAGAGATATAAACGATAGTTTCAGTGCTGATGAATTGATGCGCAGAGAAATGGCCAGGGAATTGAATGCTGATGTGCCAACTGTTGATTCGGCCCGGGCTGAAGCTGGTACATCTATTAATAGTAGTTTTTTCAGGGATCCCCTTAGCAGTTATGCATGGAAAGTGTCATCCGGTATATATAACTGGCTACACGCCATAGCGAATGGCGGAGGCCAGGAAAGAGTTAAGCTGATGAAGGCTGATCTGTCAGGGAAGATTGATTGTCTTAAAGCGCTGGATGTTATTGATTATTACCTCTTTGTGGCTGTGGCCAGACTGGAAAATGCAGTCAGGTGTTCAGATGACAGGAAGGAGTCAGACCGCAGACTGGAAAATGCAGTCAGGTCTTCAGGTGGCAGGGTGGGGGCAAACCACAGGCCGGCAGACAGCAATGGCCTGGCTAAGACGGCTGTATTATCCATTGAAAGGATTATGGAGGCCCTGGCTGTAATTATCAAGGAGTTTCCGGAACATGAAGACTGCATCCTTAATTTCCTTATCAGGCTCTCAAGGGTGATTTCAAAGACAGAGAAGCGGTTTTCCGCCACCAGGAGTTTCATCCGGCCCGGACTGGATGAGTGATGGGTCTTTATCTCTGTGAAATCCGGGATGTGTGAATGATGTAAATATTAATATAAATTATGTAAGGGCTAAGGTGATTTTGTCCGGTATCTTTGGGTATATTAATATTTAAATAAAACAAAATGAAAAAAATTATTTTTTTAGTATTCGTTACACTTTTTACTTTTAGTGCATCGATGGCATTTGCAGAGAACCCGGATAAAACCTCAGACCCGGAAAAAACGGCCGTAGCCGAAGAAACAGAAATCACAATGTCTGATGAAGAGATTGATCTGATTACAAAACGTGTTGAAGAAATCCGCAATATGGATAAAAGCGACCTGACAGCTGATGAGAAGAGTGAATTAAAAAAAGAACTGAAGGATATGAAAAAAGATGTAAAAAAAGATAGTGGAGCGATTTACATCGGTGGTGGCACGCTTCTCTTGATCATTATCCTGGTGATTTTATTGACTTAATCAACGAAGTTTAAAATTTGTGTAACATTGTTTTAATGGTGCAAAAAATTTGTGTAACAGTGTATTAATGGTTTACAAATTCTTTTGTTTTAATGAAGATGCCATATCTCGTTGAATGAAATACATGGCAGCAATCCATTTATTAAAAAGCAAACTGAAAATAACTCCGGGCATCAGCGGTGCCCGGAGCTTATTATTCATTTGTATAATGTTTAGCGTATCATTCACTGAAGCTTTATCCCAGGATTATTTTCAACAGGAAGTAAATTATAAAATAAATGTCTCGCTTAATGATACGCTCCATGAGCTACATGCATTCGAGAAATGGAGTATATCAACCATTCTCCCGATACGCTTCATTTTATCTATTTCCATCTGTGGCCGAATGCCTACTCGGACAACAAGACCCAACTAGCCAGCCAGGTATTCCGGGCAAACGGGAAATCAAAGTTATTCAATGATCAGGAATTGACCGGGTTTATTGATTCACTGGACTTTAAAGTTGATGGCAGGCAGGTTCAATGGAACTTATTACCCGGCCAGACCGACATTTGCAGGATCGACCTGAACGAACCTTTGACACCCGGTGATACCATACATATTACTACACCCTTCCGTGTTAAAATCCCCAAAGGCGTAACATCCCGGTTAGGCCATATCGGGGAATCATACCAGATTTCACAGTGGTATCCCAAACCGGCAGTTTATGATAAGGATGGATGGCATCAGATGTCCTATCTTGACCAGGGTGAGTTTTTTTCAGAATTCGGATCTTTTGATGTCAGGATTACACTGCCCGATAATTATATTGTGGGAGCAACAGGGAACCTGCAAAACCAGCAGGAGCTTGAAATGCTTGAAAAGCTTGCTGCCGATACCTTGTGGAAAAATTCTTCGTATCTGAAAAAAGTCCCTTTCCCGGCTTCATCAAAACAGATAAAAACACTTCATTATACTGCCCGTGAGGTGCATGATTTTGCATGGTTTGCCGATAAACGGTTTAATGTAATGACAGGGAAAATTAAACTTCCCGGCTCGGACAGGGAAGTAACTACCTGGGTAATGTTTACCAACAGACAGTCAAATCTGTGGAAGGAGGCCCTGGCTTATGTGAATGAGGCTATTCTATGGGCTTCAGAAAAGGCAGGTGATTATCCCTATGAGAGCTTCACGGCAGTTCAGAGTGCCCTTAGCGCCGGTTACGGAATGGAATACCCGGGGATAACGGTAATTGGCCTTGCTGAAGATGCTTATTCGCTTGATGAGGTGCTGTCGCACGAACTATTTCATAACTGGTTTTACGGGGCACTGGCATCCAATGAGCGAAAGTATCCCTTTATGGACGAGGGTATAACGAGCGCTTATACAGCGCGGTATATGAATGAAAAATATCCATTGAAAAAGCTCTGGCAGGTTTATTTTAAAGACTGGCAACTGGCCCGCTTTTTAAGTATTGACCGACTGCCTGTGGAGCGGATGCAGGAACTGGAATGGCTTGTGCAGGCCCGCAATAACCTTGAGCAGCCAATCAGCCTGCCGGCAAAGGAATTCAACGATTTAAATTATGGCATTATCCTTTATAATAAATCCACTATAGCTTTTAATTACCTGCGTGCTTACCTTGGAGATTCGCTTTTTGATGCCGCCATAAGCGAAGTATTACCACAACTGGATTTTCAGGCATCCCGGTCCGGATGATTTGCGCAGCGAATTTGAAAATCTTACAGCTAAGGATTTAAGCTGGTTTTTTGATGATTTAATTGGGACGACCAGGCGTCTGGATTATAAAATGCTTCGCGTGGAAGAACGGGCAACTGCTTATCAAAAACAAGGGGGAACTGGTTTCACCGGTGGTCATCGCCGGCATGAAGGGAGATTCAGTATATTTTGAAAAATGGGTGGATGGCTTTGAAGGGCAAGAAATGGATTGAACTGCCCGATGGTGATTATACAGAAATAAAAATCGATCCCGGAAATGAAATGCCTGAAATTTCCAGGATAAATAATAATATCCGGAAAACAGGTTCTTTTCCCAGGGCCGATCCCATACAAACCCAGCTCCTCTTAACCATTGATGATCCGGAAAAACACACACTTATGTATTTTCCGGCAATAAACTGGAACCGGGAAAACGGCTTTATGGCGGGTATGGCATTACATAACGGCTTTATCATTCCAAAACCGGTGGAATATTTTGTGATGCCGTTTTATGCATTCGGCAATAATGATCTGGCAGGGCTTGGCAGGATAAAATATAATATTGCACCCTACGATAAATTTATCAGGCTGGCAGCAATTTCCCTGGAAGGAACACAATTCGGGGCACCGGGCAACCAAAACTACCGGAAGGTAAAAACCGGTGTTGATTTGTATTTAAGGAACAGAAATATGAGTAAGCCGTTTACCCAAAAAGTATATGGTAATTACATTGCTGCCACCAGCCTTTATCAGCTTGAACTTCCGGAGGAGGCAAAAATGAATTCTTATATCCAGTTTGGGTATAATCTGGAGAGGCACGGTACCATTAATCCATTTACCCTGCAGGCAGGTTTTGAATCCGGAAATCATACCAGAAAACTTCGCTTGAATTAAATTACACCTTGAGTTACTACGGACAGGATAATGGATTGGATATCCGCATATTTGCAGGAACCATGCTGAAGGAGGATCCGGAAATCCCTTTTTTTTCCTTATCACCGGCTGGAAGAAGTGGCCGCGATTTATACCTGTTCAGGGAAACCTTTCCCCACAGGTTTGTCGCTTTCCCAACCAGTTTATTGTCGCGGCAGATGAGTCTGTCCGAAGGAGGCCTGGTGTCACCGATGAACGATAGCCTGGGTTACAGTAGATGGCTTGTTTCTCTGTCACTTACGAGTAGTTTGCCCGGCAAAACCAGCCGCTTGCCGGTGAAGCCTTTTGTCAATATACTGTTAAACGATAAAGCTTTTGGCAGGGAAAACGATTCGCCCGTTTTCTTTGAGACAGGCTTAAAAGCGGGTATCTGGAATACTCTCGAAATATATGTGCCCTTGCTGGTTTCGAGAAATATTGATTCAGCAGTTGGTTTATTCACAAACAGGATTCGTTTTATTTTTTCACTCGACTCATTCAGCAGGTTTAAGCTGAATTAAAAAGCTGGAATATAAAGCCTTAAATATGTGAATTATGTAACTCTTTTTCAAAATAATGTAATACTTCTTAGCATAATGAAGCCGACCTTTATGTAGTACACTTTATAACTTAATTAGATTAATTATTATGCCCATATTAACAATTATTATTGTCATCCTGGTTGCCGGGGTGATACTGTGGCTGGTGAACAGCTATATTCCCATGCAAAGAACAATTAAAGGAATTCTGAATGCAGTTGTAATAATCATTCTTGTGATCTGGCTGTTGAAAGTATTTGGAGTTCTGGATGGTTTACAAAACATAAGAATTTAACGGCGCTCTGTGCGCTGATCAGCCTGGCGCTACAGAAAGGATAAAGTAACATGAGAGAGTCAACACTTAAAGCCAATAAAGGAAAAACCAGGAAAGAACTTGCGAAGATTAAAAAATCCGACAAACTGCGCCAGGCTGCCGAATTGTTGCTGGAGAAAAAAAAGAAAGGTTTAGGAGCCTCTTTTTCCGAATCCGATAATTTAAAACTCATTCACGAGCTTGAAGTGCATCAGTTAGAACTGGAAATGCAGAATGAAGATCTTATGCGGGCGAAGGACAGGGCAGAGCTTTCAGAAATGAAATATACCGAGTTATATGATTTTTCCCCCTCAGGATACCTGACACTGACAAAAGAAGGTGAAATAATAGATTTGAATATCAGGGCAGAAAACTTGTTGGGAAAGGAACGCTCTCACCTGATAAATAGCAGTTTTGGTTTTTATGTATCTGTTGATACGAGAGCCGTTTATAATCATTTTCTGCAAAAAATATTTAAAAACAAATTAAAAGAAACCTGCGAGCTTAAACTGGAAACAGGCAACGATTCAATGAAATACGTACTCGTAAACGGCATAATCAGTAATATCGATGAGAAATGCCTGATGACGATGGTTGACATTACAAAGAGCAAAATAGCCGAGAACGAATTGATAAGAGCCAGGGAGAAAGCAGAAGAAGGAGACAGGTTGAAATCGGCTTTCCTGGCCAATATGAGCCATGAAATCAGGACACCCATGAATGGCATACTGGGTTTTACCGAGCTGCTTAAAACCTTAAAGTTAGATGTTGAGGAGCAACAAAACTATATTGGTATTATTGAGGAAAGCGGTATCCGTATGCTCAATATCATAAACGATATTATCAGCATCTCCAAAATCGAATCACAACAAATGAAAGTTTCAGTTTCAGAAACAAATGTGAATGAACAAGTGGAGTATATTTATCACTTTTTCCGGGTGGAGGCAGAAAAGAAGAAATTGCGTCTTTCTTTCAAAAATGCACTGGCCAAGGATGAGGCTTTTATGGCGACAGACCGCGAAAAGGTGTATGCAGTACTCACAAACCTGGTTAAAAATGCAATTAAGTTTACTCAAACAGGCTCCGTTGAACTGGGGTACTTAAAGAAAGACGGATTTTTCGAATTTTATGTAAAAGACAGCGGACCAGGTATTCCGGAAGACCAGAAAAAAATTATTTTTGAACGGTTCAGGCAGGGCAGCGAAGCTTTTACCCGGAGCTATGAAGGGGCCGGACTGGGACTGTCCATTTCAAAAGCTTATGTTGAAATGCTGGACGGGAAAATTTGGGTAGAGAATAATGCAGGCAAAAATGGTAATGCTCCGGGTGCAACATTCTTTTTCACCCTACCAGACCATCCGGTAAATGAGACTAATCATGTTACCCCGTCCGCAGGATCTGAAAAAACTACAAAAAATAAAGTCAGAAAACTTAATTTATTAATTGTTGAAAATGATGAAATTTCGAGAAGGCTTATTGCCAGGATGGTCAAAGGGTTAAGCAAGAAAAATTTAGAAGCTGAAACAGGAGTTGAAGCTGTTGAAATTTGCCGGAAAAATCCAGGCCTCGATCTTATACTGATGGATATAAATATGCCGGAAATGGATGGCTATGAAGCCACCCGGCTTATCCGGGAGTTTAATAAGGATGTGGTAATAATCGCACAAACCGCCTATGCACTGGCCGGCGACAGGGAGAAGTCCATTAAAGCAGGATGTAACAACTATATATCCAAACCAATAGTCAGAGTCGGCTTAAGAGCAATGATATACAATTATTTTTCAGAGTCGCCTAATACTTAAAATAGTGTGAATTATGCAAATAATCCTGAAAGTATTGTAACAATCCGGGGATAAAGAGATATACCTTTGGAGGTGTAATAATGTATGAGAAAGCATTATCCGATTAAAAACCAGCAGCAAATAATAATATGGAAATAATATTAAAATTAAGATTATGGGAAATTTACTTTACATTATTGCAGTAATCCTGATTATTGCCTGGGCAATCGGGTATATTGGGTACAGTGCAGGCGGACTTATACATGTTTTATTGGTAATTGCAGTTATTGCGATAGTAATTAAACTTCTACAGGGGAAAAGGATTTTTTAAAAGCTTTGGAAATTTAAAAAACGGGTTTTTTGGACATCAGCTAATGTCCATGAGTTTTCATAGTTTAATTTGGTTTTAAAGCTGTATCACCGCACTCCATTATTGGGGTGCGGTGATTTTTTAAACAATCTGTGAATGATGTAAATATAGGAGGAAATTGTGTAAGTGATGAACCTGTAAAATAACCTATTTTTATTGTACGATTTAGGATTGGCATATTAAGTATGATATGCTGAATGTGATTGCCTGTCCATGCAATTAAAAAATAAAAATGCAGGATGTTACTCCTTCACCGGAGATATTTGAAAATCATTATTAAAAACAAAAACGTCATGACCAATATCCAGTTTAACGAGACACTTATTAATTTAAGCGACAAGCTGCATTTATATGCACTCAGTTTAACATCTGATTCGGAAAGGGCCAACGACCTGTTGCAGGAAACCATGTTAAAAGCTCTGACTTATCGCGAAAAGTTTACGCAAAACACTAATTTCAAAGCATGGGTTTATACCATCATGAGAAACACATTTATTAATGATTACCGCAGAAATGTAAAAAAAAGGAGTACGTTCGGTGATAGCAACATCGATTTTTGCCTTTTGTTTTCAAAGGAAAAAAATTATTCGACCCCCGATTCAGTTACCAATATGAAGGAAATTAACCGGAAAATTGATGAACTTGAAGATGAATACAGAGTCCCTTTTACTATGTTTTTCGAAGGGTACAAATACAAAGAAATAGCGAGAAAACTTGATTTACCACTGGGCACCGTTAAAAGCAGGATATTTTTCTCCCGGAAGCAGCTGAAAAAATCACTGCAGGAATATTCGAACAATTAATAAGCTGATCACTGAGCTCCTTTTTATTGGCTGCGGGTTTTTTGTAATCTGTGAATTATGTAAGTTTTTCCCATAATTATGTAAGTTTTCTAAGCATACCATACTTTATTTTTATAGCATGATACAGGAGTCTGACTCAATAAAAACAATGAACGATAATAATACAGGATACGGAACAGGAAAAGAGAAAAAATAAACTGTCTGTTCATAAAACGCTATGAACACCGATGATCATATCGTTTCCCGGTTATATATGGTTACCTGACTTTTATAAAGGCTTACATCATTAATGCTTTCCGGCAGCAGTTTAAAAATCGTGTGAATAAGGTATAATTCTTGAAGTAATGTAACAAACCCGTGAACCTGGTTTTACTATTGTTAGTTATCAATAATAAAAAGTTGAAAAGAAGCCGAAAAGGAGAATGAGGAATGTGTATATTTATAGTTAATTTTAATGGTATTAAAATTCAGCCTGGATATTCCAACCCGGGGATTCAGTAAAGTGGATTTTTGATAACGATATAATTCAAAAGCAAAAATAATTGAAAAGTAAAAAAACAAAACCGGCAGCTCCATCAAAGGAAAAGGAAGAGGTAAAGGAAAAGGTAAGGGAAAAGGAAAAGAAAAATGAAAAGGAATCCGGATTAAGAACCCGTAAATTTCTAATCGTCGGTATCGGCGCTTCGGCAGGTGGACTGGAAGCCCTGGAACAATTTTTAAAAAATGTGCCGGAAAACAGCAAAATGGCTTATGTTGTAATCCAGCATCTGGATCCCACACAAAAAGGCATGCTCCCTGAATTACTGCAACGTATTTCCGGCATGAAGGTTTTTCAGGTCGAAGACCGAATGAAAGTGCAGCCTGGCTGTGTTTATGTAATTCCCCCGAACAGGAGCATGTCCATTTTTAAGGGAATGCTTCACCTTTTCGAACCTGTTGAAGCCCGGGGACTTCGTCTTCCGGTTGATTTTTTTCTGCGTTCCCTGGCAGATGATCAGAAAGAGTATGCTGTTGGTGTTATCCTCTCTGGAATGGGTTCCGACGGCAGCATTGGAATACGTGCCATAAAAGAAAATGACGGAATTGCACTTGTGCAGGAACCAGGAACAGCCAAGTTTGACAGTATGCCACGGAATGCCATCGATTCGGGACTGATTGATATTGTGGCCCCGCCGGATAAACTGCCTTTGGAGCTTCTTGCTTTTCTTAAACACATACCTGTAATTAAATCAAACCTGGATGCTAAACCCAAAGTTGAAAGCTCCTTTGAGAAAATTATTATCTTGCTGCGAACACAAACAGGCAATGATTTTTCGCTTTATAAAAAAAACACAGTTTATCGCCGTATAGAGAGAAGAATGGGCATACATAGAATTGATAAGATGCCTTCGTATGTCCACTTTTTGCAGGAAAATCCAAAGGAGCTGGATATCCTGTTCAAGGAGTTAATGATTGGGGTCACCAATTTTTTTCGCGATTCAAAGGTTTGGGATACATTGAAAGACAAGGAGATACCCGCGCTGATTAATAAAACAAAACCCAATTCACAACTGAGAGCCTGGGTGCCTGGTTGCTCTACGGGAGAGGAAGCCTATTCACTTGCCCTTGTATTTAAGGAAGTACTGCAAGAAGTCAAGCCCAACGCAGGAATATCATTACAGATTTTTGCTTCCGATATCGATAAAGATGCTGTTGATACTGCCCGCAAGGGATTGTTTCCGGAAAATATTGTCAACGATGTGTCATCCAAAAGGCTGAACCGTTTCTTTACCAAAACAGATGACGGGTTCCGTATCGGTGCTGAAATAAGGGAAATGATTGTGTTTGCTCAACATAACCTTATTATGCATCCGCCATTTACCAAAATGGATTTTATTTCATGCCGGAACCTGCTGATATATATGGATTCTGAATTGCAGAGAAAATTGCTTGCTTTGTTTTTCTATAGCCTTAACCAGAACGGGATTTTGATTCTTGGAACGTCCGAAACACCTGGTGTGCAAAGCCATCTTTTTACTGCGTTGCATCCACGCCTGAAAATTTTTAAACGTTCATCTGCCAAACCTGACCCGCAACTAGACGATTTTCCTTCTTCGTTTACCCGTCCAAAAATGGATAATATTGAAGACGATGATCCTAACAGACCAATTGCGAACATTCAGACACTTGCCGATCAACTGTTGTTAAGCCAATTTGCGCCAGCCGGGGTGCTGGTAAACGAAAATGGCGATATCCTTTATATTAGCGGACGAACAGGGAAATACCTGGAGCCGGCAGTGGGCAAAGCAAACCTGAATATTTTTGCCATGTTGCGGCCGGGTTTTCAAAATGACTTTACCATTGCATTTCGCAAAGCGGTAACGAATAAAGAAACAATGGAATTGCACCATGTCCAAATAGGCACAAACGGGGGCACATTGACTTTAAATGTAAGAATTCAGTGGATTCATAAGCCGGAACCTTTATATGGCAAGCTGATGGTAGTTTTTACAGATGCCACGCAACCTGTTGAAACCAAAGTACCGGAGAAAAAGGGAAAAGAAAAGTCAGTCAGTGCCAGGGAAGCAGAACTTGAGGAAGAGCTGCAACATACCCGTGAGGAGATGCAAAGCCTGATGGAAGAGATGCAGACTTCACAGGAAGAGCTTAAATCGACCAATGAAGAATTGCAGTCGACAAACGAAGAATTGCAATCAACCAACGAGGAACTCACCACCTCTAAGGAGGAAATGCAAAGCCTCAATGAAGAACTTCAGACGGTAAACGCCGAGCTGATGGCGAAGGTGGAGGATTACTCGCGGGTAAACAACGATATGAAAAACCTGCTGAACAGTACCGATATTGCTACTCTGTTCCTCGACAAAGAATTGAATATACGTCGTTTTACCAACCAGGCAACAAAAATATTTAAGCTTATAAAAAGTGATATCGGACGGCCTTTTACCGACCAGGCTTCACAGCTTATTTACCCTGAGCTGGTTGAAGATGCAAACGAGGTATTGAGGACCCTCATTTTTATTGAAAAGCAAATTCCAACCAAAGACGGCAGGTGGTTCTCCATTCGTATTATGCCCTACCGCACCTTCGACGACCGGATTGACGGGCTGGTTATTACATTTATCGATATTTCAGAGCTGAAACTGGAGGAAGAAAAATTACACAAAATAAATCAGGAGAACCGGCTGCTAAAGGACTTTTCTTCTAAGGTAATCCTGAAAATATCAGAAGGCTGGGAAATTATGGAATTTAATCCGGTAGCTGAAACATTTTTCGGCAAAAAACGCGAGGATGTTACAGGTCAGAATTTTATGGAATTATTTATACCAAAGGCACTACGAAAAAAAACGGAACAAAAGATGACCGGACTGTTGACTAAACCGGGAAATAATACTATTAAAATAAGGGTAATTGCAGCCGGTGCGGAGGAGCTTGACACAGAATGGTCAGTGAATGTATTATTTAATAAGCTTGAAATACACTCAGAAACAATATTAATTAAAAAATAATAAATAAGTCATGATAAACGAAGATATGGATTTTGCCGATCCGGAAATGCTGCGCAAGAAAGCTGAGAAGCTACTGAAAGAGAAGGGAGAAGAAGAGAACGGGGAGTTGATGAAAACCGGCACACATAAACTTCTGCACGAATTACAGGTACACCAGATTGAACTGGAGATGCAAAATGAAGAGTTGCGCCAGGCTTACGAAACAACAGAGGCAGCCTTAAAGAAATACACCATGTTGTTTGATTTGTCTCCCCTGGGTTATTTCTATCTTGATTTTGACGGAACAATCTGCGACCTGAATTTCACAGGTGCCGATATGTTGGGTGAAAGACGCTTTAGTCTGATTGACAGCAATTTTAAACTCTTTGTTTCGGAAGATTCAAAAGCGGTATTTGGTGATTTTTTCAAAAAAGTATTTGCAAGCAATGTTAATGAATCGTGTGAGGTGTTGCTTGGTTATAACAATAATCCTCTGTGCCGTGTATATATGGAAGGCGTAGTTACTGAGGATGGAAAAGGATGCCTTTTATCGGTCGTTGACATTTCGAAGTTCTCAAATGTGTGAATGATGTAACTCTTTTCCTGAATTGTGTAATGCTTGCAGGAAACAGATGTATTAACTTTAGTTCCTTAAAGTAATATTCGCAATTTTAAATTAAAATAGATGAAAACACAAAAAATCAAAAAATTTGCAACGGGGATGCTTTTTAGTATTTTGCTTGTATCAATGATGTCCTTTGTTACTTCATGTGCGCAAAAGATAATTTTTTTAAGATCCTCAGTTGTTCCTGCAGCCGAAGGCACGGTTACTGTAAAACAAGACAAGAATAATAATTACCTTATTAAAGTTGAAATTGAAGATCTGGCAGAGGTTGAAAGACTGCAGTCAACAAGACAAACCTATGTGGTCTGGATGGAATCTGACAAGGGAAATACGGAAAACCTGGGACAGTTAAAAAGTGCAAAAAGTATTTTTTCAAAACAAAAAACTGCATCCCTGGAAACAGTATCCTCCTTTAAACCCGTCAGAATATTTGTTACAGCCGAAAACGGTATAAATGTTCGTTTCCCGGGAGAACCAATAATTTTAACAACTGACATTTTTTAACCGGTATAAATCGCAGCGCTTGAAAATAATAAGGCTAATAAGAAAGGACCTCTGTCGCTGTTCACCTTAATGGATTATTAGGAAAACGGGGAATCGTATACCTGCTTCTCAATCCGAAATGCTAAGCACAAAATGGTGTTATTTAATTATCTGTGGAGAAAGGCATACAATTAATTTTATGAAGCTCTCAGAATAGAATCGTGTTGTCAACTTGATTAATTAATCAGTATTATTTATCTTTATAATGTTTGGATAATTAAATACCCACTGAATTGTTGTGTCTTGTAAGTCATTAAATTTTTGTGGAGGGTATGTGAAACATATTTATGACCGATATTTTCGGAGCTAAAGTGACATTGCACATAAAATATATGGTTAGCCTCCGGTGCAAGTTGGCGGTGAAGGAAGAACTTAATAAACTGGGCATTAAGTATGCCGGAGTTGATCTGGGAGTGGTTGAGTTGCAGGAAGATATTTCTCAGGAGCAACGCGAACAGCTCAGCAAAAACCTGCTTAAATCGGGTCTGGAGTTACTTGATGACAAGAGAAGTATTCTTGTTGAGAGAGTAAAGAATGTGATTGTAGAAATGATTCATTACTCCGATGAGCTGCCCAAAATAAACTATTCCGACTACATTTGCGAAAAGCTTGGATATGATTACAGTTACCTGTCGAACCTTTTCTCAGAGGTGAAGGGTACCACAATACAGCAATACATAATACTTCACAGGATTGAAAAGGCGAAAGAATTAATGCTTTACGGTGAGCTTAATCTATCCGAAATATCATACAGGCTTCAGTACAGCAGTGTTGCACATTTTTCCAATCAGTTCAAAAAAATTTCCGGTCTTACCCCCTCCAATTATAAAAAGTTGCAAAAAAACCGAAAACACAATCTTGAGGATATGTAATCACAACCTGCCTGTCAAATGGACAGTGTGATTACCGGAGACTGTCACTACCATTATGTTTTCATCTTTTTCACAAGTACCTTAAATCAGTATTGATGGGATATAATCAGTATGGATATCTGTAATATATGGAATTATTTTAAATATTTATGTAACAGCACTGTTTTGTTAATATCTTATAAAAAATAAGGGATAATAACATTTATACTCAAAAACCTTAGGATAATAAACTGTCATAGATGAATTAATTGGTAATTTAGGTTTAGTTTTAAAATTGAAGATTATGACACTATTTTAAACTTACGTAAAGCGATACTTCGTACAACTCGTATCGCTCAACTTAGATTTCATTTAAAAACAAGGTATGGGACATAAAGAAAAACACAAAACACAGCGGGCCGGGTGGCTTCGCGCAGCGGTTCTTGGAGCAAATGATGGAATTGTCTCCACTGCCAGCCTGGTCCTGGGAGTTGCTTCCTCGGGAGCAGAACCTCAGGGCATATTAATCGCAGGCGTAGCTGGTCTTGTTGCCGGAGCTATGTCTATGGCAGCGGGCGAGTACGTGTCGGTCAGTTCACAGGCTGACACTGAGAAGGCTGATCTTGCCAGAGAGAAAAAGGAGTTGACTGACACTCCGGAAGAAGAGCACGAGGAGCTTGCGGCAATTTACGTCAAGCGCGGGTTAGATCCGGAACTGGCTGACACAGTGGCTGGTCAATTGATGCAGCATGACGCACTTGATGCACACGCGCGCGATGAACTGGGTATCTCCAAAGCCCTGGCAGCTCGTCCTGTTCAGGCTGCGTTTGCTTCCGCCGGGACCTTTGCGGTGGGCGCAGCCCTTCCGCTGCTGATGATCCTGTTTTTTCCGGCTTCCATGCTCTTTTGGGCTGTATCGGCTAGTTCTCTATTGTTTCTTGCACTGCTGGGTTTACTTTCAGCCAAAACGGGTGGCGCACCGATGTTAGCAGCCGCCCTTCGTGTTACTTTCTGGGGCGCTTTGGCTATGGCATTGACCGCCGGGGTCGGAAAGCTCTTTGGTATAGCGGGTTGATTAGATATAAATTAATCATTTCAACAAGTGAACATAAAAAAAAGTGCTAATGGAGTTATGACTTAACTTTTTGTAATATGTGTGAATTATGGAACTAATAAGCAGAATTATATAATAGTTCATTTGATTTATACCAAACATTTGTAATAAAAAGTTTTATTTATCATTATATTGTCATTAACAACAACCAATATTTAATGTCTGGAACAAAATATTAACAAAAAATATTTATGATGGCTTTTAAACGTCTTCTTAGCTAAATAAGACCAATTTATGCCTGATAAAATGCAGATATTTACAAATAATCTAAATTAACTTCTGTGAATAATTCAATCGGAGCCTCAGACAATCAATTCTCATCCATTTGGTGGAGGAGAGGTTTATTTTTTATTCTTTTTGTAGAATTTGCTGTACTCATTTGGGTTACTACCGGTAGCTATTACAGAGATTCACAACCTCCAATTCCTGAAAAGGTTACAGACAGTTCAGGTTTGGTCCTATTTACAGGAAATGATATACAGGCAGGACAGGAAGTCTTTCTTCAAAAAGGGCTGATGAACAATGGAAGTATCTGGGGGCATGGGGCCTATTTGGGACCTGATTATTCTGCCCAATATTTACATAATCTTGCTCGCGAAGTCAATAATTATATTGCCATTGAAAAGTATAATACCAAAATATCAGATATTGAACCCGAACAAAAAGAATCTCTAGTGGGATTAACTGGCGAGTTTTTGGCCACTAATCGCTATGATGCTGAAAGTCAAAATCTCATTTTTACGGCACCTGAAATAAAATCTTTTAATGCCCAAATAGGGTATTGGAAGGATTATTTCCAAAATCCTTCTGTCAACCGGGGCTTACCCAATGATTTGATAACTGACCCGCAAGAGCTGAAACAACTGACTGCTTTTTTTGCATGGGCTGCATGGGCAAGTGTAGCCGATTCGCCCGGCAATAATTATTCCTACACCAATAATTTTCCTTATGAACCGCTAATAGGCAATGGCCCTTCGAGTGCTACTCTATTGTGGAGTGCCTTAAGTCTTATTACCCTGCTTGCAGGAACTGCCTTGATTCTCTTTTTCTTTGGCCGTTTTAATTACCTGGGCTGGCATAGGGCAAAAGACGAGCTTCCACCCTTAATGGTACCGGGTAAGGTAACTGCAATCGAACGCACCTCCATTAAATTCTTCGTGGTGGCAATTCTTATCCTTTTGTTTCAAACAATGGCAGGGGGAGCAATGGCTCATTACTTTGCCGAACCAGAAGGTTTTTTCGGCTTTGACCTTTCATCTATACTTCCATCCAACGTCCTTCGCTCATGGCATTTGCAGTCAGCCATTCTTTGGATTGCAACAGCTTTTATTGGTGGTGGTATATTTGTTTCTTCCCTTCTGTCAAAGAGGAAACCTAAAGGACAGGTGGGTTTGATAAATTTCCTTTTTATCGCCCTGGCAATCCTTCTTGTTGGAAGCCTTTTTGGACAATATCTTGGAGTGAAAGGCTTGTTGAAAAATTTGTGGTTCTGGTTTGGTAACCAGGGATGGGAATATCTGGAGATAGGCCGCGGATGGCAGGTATTAATGGCTGTAGGGCTTATACTATGGGCGTGGCTTCTTTACAGAATGGTACGACCTTCCAAAAAGGAACCCGAGGAAAGAGAATTGAAAACACTCTTCCTGCTGGCTGCTTTGGCCATTCCGTTCTTTTATCTTCCTGCATTCTTCTTTGGTTCATCCACTAATTTTTCAACTGTGGACACCTGGCGGTTCTGGATAATACATCTTTGGGTGGAAGGTTTTTTTGAAGTTTTCGCCACCGTTATGGTAGCCGTCATGTTTTATAAACTGCATTTGGTATCAAAGCTAACGGCAACACGAATTATTTATCTGGATGCAGTTTTATTTTTGGGTGCCGGTATTTTAGGAACAGGTCACCACTGGTACTGGAATGGCCAAACTGATGTTTCTATGGCGCTCTCTGCATCTTTTTCTGCTTTGGAAGTTGTACCCCTGATTCTGCTTACCCTTGAAGCATCTGGCTTTGTCAGGTTAATGCGCCAGAGAACAGATGAAAAAGGAGAAAAATTCAATTTTCCTCATAAATGGACATTCTACTTTTTGATTGCAGTAGGGGTCTGGAATTTTATTGGCGCGGGAATTTTGGGTTTCTTAATAAATCTGCCTGTAATCAGCTATTACGAAACGGGCACATATCTTACACCAAATCACGGACATGCAGCCATGATGGGTGTATTTGGAATGCTGGGGTTGGCCTTTCTCGTATTTGCTATCAGGCAAGTTTCCTCCTCCGAACATTGGAAACGAGTTGAAAAATTTGTAAAAATATCGTTCTGGGGATTAAACATTGGCCTTGCAGGAATGGTTATACTACAGCTGTTTCCCAGTGGTGTGTTGCAGTTAATCGATGTAATAAATAATGGCTACTGGCATGCACGTAGCCTTGAATTTTCAGGACAACAAAATATCGTTAATCTGGCATGGCTGAGATTGCCTGCCGATACAATATTTATCGTTGGCGGGGTACTACCACTGTTGCTGGCGACTGTTCTTACTTACTTCAACATGCAAAAATCGGATAACCGAAAAACTTAAAAACGAAGGTTTTCGGGGTATTAACGAAGATTGATGTAGCTTCTACCCTAAAGAAGAAACCTGATGTGGATTTCAGGAAATATAAAATCCTGGGGGCATGCAACTCACCGGGATAGCCACTGAGAACAGGTTCAAACTTGAAAGAATAATACAGGCTGTATAACTATTACGAAGGAGAAAATGCAAAAATCAATATACAATATCCCGGAAATGGATTGCCCCTCGGAAGAGAACCTTATCCGTATGAAACTGGATGAGGTTGACGGCATCCGTCAACTGCAATTCGATATAGAAAACCGCAGGCTGTTTATCTTTCATTTCGGCGAAAATTCAGAAATAACACAAAAACTGGAAAGCCTGAAGCTTGGGGCAGATCTGGTAAAAACCGGAGAAGTAAGTGAGGACGAGGCCGGCAAAAGCTATGGAAAAACTTTTGCACTGGGCATGGGTTTGAATGTAATCTTTATTGCAGTGGAAATAAATTATTATTTTTAATAGTTTGACAAGAAGGTTAATAAAGATGAAGAAAAATCATTCTTGAGTTGCAGTTTGGATATTTAACAAAATGAGCTATAACCAACCAACCGGGAAAATACCAGGAGTTTTTGGTGTACAAAGGGTCTGACGGGATAGTCTATTTTGAAGTGTATCTCTACAATGAAACTATATGGCTTACACAGAAAAAAATGGCAGAGCTTTTTGATGTCAATGTGCCGGCTATCAGTAAACATCTTCAAAACTTATATAAAGAAGGGGGATTACTCGTCACTTCGCCCGCCGCAGCCTGCGGCGAAGTGCGGGCTTCGTTCCTCGTGATCCTAATTCCCTTTATTTCATTCAGTTAAGGGGATTACTCGTCACTTCGTTCCTCGTGATCCTTGTTGGGGTTATCTAAAACACAAAAAGGCCACTGCCTGCGGCAGTCAGCCTTTTATTTCCAATCGCCCTTACAAAAACAAGTTTTTGACGGTCTCCTGTAAATAAAAAACCAGTACTGTCGTACTGGCCTTTTTGTGTTTTGTCGGGGTAGGAGGATTCGAACCTCCGACCCCCTGCTCCCAAAGCAGGTGCGCTAACCGGACTGCGCTATACCCCGCACTGACCTCCGTAGCTTTAGCGAAGGAGGTTCACTTACTTATAAAGCTCCGCAAAATTATAAAAGCATTTCGGTTTTGCAATAGAATATTATAAAATAATAGGCACACAAGCTGTGGAGTATTACTGTGTACGCGTTTAGAATTATTTTATTTCCTCTTTATACACCCTAATGCAACGGTAATTGATCCAGCTTAATAACATGAAGAGAATCAAAAATAAAACCTGTAAGAATGAGAATGCATCTGATGAGATGGTCAGTATCAAAAGTAGTATGATAATTCCGGCTAAAATTATATTTTGAATGAAATTAAAATATAGCGACCACGATTTCAACCTTATAAATGCTATGAGAACAATAATTTTAATAAAGAAGAAAATGGCAATGCCTGTGATAAGGTATGAATTCACAAAATTAAAAACAGTGTATGAATCACCTGTAAATAAAAGACCAAAAAGGAAAATTACAGGGATTAAAAAAAGCAATCCGGCAAGCTCAATAATTTGCCATATCTTCGAGACTAAGAAAACCGGATTATTGCTTTTCATTGTACTGCAGTTATTAATGCTAAAACAATATTAAATAATGAAATCTAACACCTCCGTAAAAGGAAATTAAAACTGCATAAATTTTCGTAATCAGGAATACAGATTTTTTGGCAACAATGGCACACAGTTCTTTTGCTTTTCAATCATTGATTAAATAAGTGTAAACTGTCACATCCGCTTGTACAGTTCAAGAATCCGTTCTTCATACTCTTCATCTGCTATCACTGCTCCCCAGCCCTTGGTTTCCTGGTACAGGCCGTCAAAAGCCGAACCGCGAAAGCTTCTGATAATATGAGGCACGCTTTCACTATCAAGTATTTCTCTTATTCTCTGTGCCTGGAATTCATTTTCAAGTATTATTATTTTTTTTGTCATTCTGTCAGTTTATGGATATTTACATTATAAATATAAGATATGTGCTTTATAAATCAATATATTATTGAGTATAAATGCGAGAAAAATCATTTATGATGTCTTGATTCTGAATAAATAAATGGATTAAATTGAATACCTGACAAGTTATCAGCTTATCTGACGAGCATATATTACAGGTTTTTGAAGTGAATAAAACAAAATAAATATCTGTAATAATTACTTTGCTGTTTTAGTTTTGTTTTTCTATTTTTGTCAGGCTGAAAAATTGACATTCATGCACACCAGGAGAGGTGGGTGAGTGGCTGAAACCACTGGTTTGCTAAACCAGCGTACCCGAAAAAGGGTACCGGGGGTTCGAATCCCCTCTCTCCGCCAAAGCATTTGCAGACAAAAACCCGTGTCCCGCACGGGTTTTTGTTTTACAGGCTCCGGCCCCGTCAAATGCTTGCATTTGTAAGGAGCCGGAACCTGTAAAAAACGTCGTAAGACGTTTGGCTGCAAATGCTTTGAAGCTACCTCCACTGGGGATCACGAGGAACCGTAGTGACGAGTAATCCCTTTTGGTTTGCCTTCCGGGATCACGAGGAACGAAGTGACGAGTAATCCCCTTTTTTCAGATGAAATTTTTATGATCTTAGATTGATTCATCCAAATAATTTTGGCCTGTATAATACAATTTCCTAAATTGCTTATTCGGAGCAGACTACTAAACCTCAGCAGAGTATACGATAAATTGAAATATCTTTTCCTCTAAAACAATTATTAACCAAATCAAAAAATCATGAAAAAGGGTTCCTTATCTCTCAGCCTTATTTCGGCAATTATCTTTTTTGCAGGAATTGTTTTCAAAAATTTTCACTGGCCGGGTGCCGGAATATTAATTACACTTGGAGCGTTGGTAGGCCTGGTGTTTCTTTTGTTTTTTCTGACAAATGGAGCACCACTTCTGAAAAGCGGCATGGAAAAAACAAACGGTATTATTGTTGCAATTGCTATGGCCGTTGTTCTTGTAAGTTTTACATTTAAAGTACAGCACTGGCCCGGGGCCGGGATATTATTTATTGTTTCTCATATTATTCTGCTTATATCCTCTATTTTAATGTTTATTGATGCTTTCGCAGAGGCTGATAAGCCAAGGCAATCCATTAAAGTATTTATTGCCTTTATCTACTTTCTGTTTATTTCAACTCTTACTTATATAGCAGTCTTTTTTGATGGCTTTCAACCGGCATTACAGGGTTAACTGACAGTGGTTTTTGAATAACAATTGATCATTATTGTTACATTTGCCGTATAATTAAATGACCGGTATGGCAAGAAGAAAAAAACCATTGCTTGAGAAGGTGGAGATAACAGCTATAGGCGCAGAGGGGAAGGCACTGGGCAGGGTTGATGATAAGGTTGTGTTTGTACCTATGCTGGTTCCTGGCGATGTAGTGGATATACAGGTTACCCGTAAGCGCAAGAACTACATGGAGGGATATGTGGTTCGGCAGCATAAGTATTCTGAAATGAGACAGGATGCCCCTTGCAGCCATTTTGGTGTGTGCGGCGGTTGCAAATGGCAGCACCTGCCATATGAAAGGCAGCTTGGGTTTAAACAGCAGCAGGTATATGATAATTTCAGCCGTATAGGCAGGTTTGATTTCCCGGAGATAAGTCCCATCAAAGGCTCGGATAAACAGTATTATTACCGTAATAAGCTGGAGTTTACATTTTCAAACAGGCGCTGGCTTACAGAGGATGAGATTGGAAAAGATGTGGATATAAAAGGCCGCAATGCCCTGGGCTTTCATATACCGGGTATGTTTGCCAGGGTGGTTGATGTGGATAAATGTTACCTGCAGAATGAGTTGTCTGACAGGATAAGAAACAGCATACGCGAATATGCACTTGACAGGGGACTCGCGTTTTATGATTCAAAAGAACATAAAGGTTTTCTTCGCACACTCGTCATACGTACTGCATCAGACGATGAGACAATGGTAATACTCAACCTGCAGCATGAGGATGAGCCTGAGCGCGTAAGACTGATGAAGTATATACAGGAAAGCTTCCCTGAGATAACATCACTGATGTATGTTATTAATCCCAAGCTGAATGATACTTTCAGTGACCTTGATGTAAAACTGTATTCAGGTAAGGATTATATAACCGAGAGGATGGGAGAGTTGCAGTTCAGGATAGGGCCCAAATCTTTTTTCCAGACTAACACCGCCCAGGCCGAAAAGCTGTACTCACTGGCCCTGGGTTTTGCCGGTCTGACGGGTAGCGAGACGGTATATGATCTTTATACCGGGACAGGCACCATTGCCAACTATATTGCAAGGGATTGCAAGAAGGTTATTGGTCTGGAATATGTGCCTGAAGCTATAGCCGATGCAAAGCTTAATTCAGAGATTAACGGCATTGAAAACACTGCTTTTTTCAGCGGCGATATAAAAGAATTGTTGAATGATGATTTTATGAATGAGCATGGGCGTCCTGATATCATAATTACAGACCCGCCCAGGGCCGGCATGCATGAGTCTGTTATAAGAACTATACTGGAAGCGGGTGCTGAGAAAATAGTGTATATAAGCTGTAACCCTGCCACGCAGGCAAGGGATATAGCCCTGCTTGCACAGGGATATGATGTGACAGCCGTTCAGCCGGTGGATATGTTCCCGCAGACTCACCATGTGGAGAATGTTGCACTGCTGCAAAGAAAAAAGGGCGGCAGATGAAGAAGGGTCTCATGACTTCCTTATGACTGCCGCCCATTAATATTTGTAAGTCCCTGTTTCTTATAACTCCCTGTTTTTTCTTATATACTTCCTGCTTATCTTTTCGTCAGGGTGATCATTTGTGAAATCTGTCCAGTATTGCTTAATGATCCCTTTGATGTCTTTATGCAGTACCAGCAGACCAACAAGGTTGGGTATGGTCATCAGTGCAATGGTGATATATGACAGTGACCAGATAATTGTTGTGTCCGTGAATGATGCTATAAAGAACATTACAACATAGACAATGCGGTAGTATATAACCGATTTGGGTCCAAAAAGGTAGGTCAGTGCCCTGTCGCCATAATAAGACCATGATATTGCAGTTGAGAAAGCGAACAGCAGCAGGCCTATTGACACTATATACTGTCCCCAGCTTCCCAGGAAGCCTCTTTTAAATGCTTCAGCTGTTAGAGGGGCACTGTGTATAAGCGATTTGCCGCTGATGATTATGTTTTCCGAGGATGATTTAACTAAGAAAGCTTTTATCCTCTGGCCAAAGGGTGGCTTTTCTGCTTCAGGTTCAAAGAGCTTTCCTCCCGCTATCTCCAGGCTTCCTGTATACGGACTTTCACCTTCATAGATACTTACATCTTCTGCAACAGATTCAGCATGCAGCAATGTTATATTTTCTGTAATGATTTTTCCGTCTTCAACTTCAATGGTACCGTTATATTTATCCAGCTTGGGAAGCTTGTCATTATTACTTATATGCTTGCTTAATATTTCAACGTCTTCTTCTGTTTTATCATTATAGTTCCCCACAACAAATTCCATATCTGCCGTCTGGAATTCATTCATATGCTTTTCGTTCCATACACCCGAAGAGAGCAACACAAGACCGGTAATGGTACAAATAACTATTGTGTCAATAAAAGGCTCCAGTATGGCAACCATGCCCTCGGATACAGGTTCCGGTGCCTTGGCTGCTGAGTGGGCTATTGGAGCCGATCCCTGTCCGGCCTCATTGGAGAAAAGTCCCCTGTTAACACCCCTGTTAATGGTCCATGAGAGTGAGGCGCCCAGGAAACCTCCTGTGGCTGCGGCGCCTGAGAAGGCATCACCGAATATTGCTACGAAAGAAGGGATGATCTGGTCATAGTTCTTAAATATGACGGCCAGGGCACCAACAAGATAGATAAAAGCCATTGCCGGCACCAGTGTTGATGTTACCAGGGCTATCCTTTTTATACCTCCTATGATAACCAGACCCAGCAATATAGCCAGTATAAACCCTGTCAGCATATGGTTAATCCCAAAGGTGGCAAACACTGAGTTTGATATGCTGTTGATCTGCGGCAGGCTGCCCGTACCGAAAGAGCTGAGTACTGTGGCCACTGCAAAGAAACCTCCCATTATGGCCCCTGTCTTTAATACTTTCCCGCTGGGCATTGTAAAGTTGAGCTTCTTCTTCATATAATACATAGGGCCTCCTGACACGGTGCCGTCAGGTAGTATATCGCGATACTTATGGGAAATAGAGACTTCCACAAACTTGGTACACATACCTATCATAGCTGTTACCAGCATCCAGAAAAGGGCAGCGGGACCGCCAAGGTGAATGGCCAGTGCCACACCGGCTATATTACCTGTTCCCACCGTACCTGAAAGGGCTGTTGTAAGAGCCTGGAAATGGCTGGTGTCTCCTACATCATGGCTATGGTCGTATTTCCCTTTTACTATTCTGATAGCATGTTTGAAATACCTTATCTGGGGAAAACCAAGGTAAAGGGTAAAGAAAATACCTGTTCCAAGCAGTAGAAATACAAACCAGGGATGACCTCCGATATAACCGTCAAGTCCTATAAGAAAATCATTAATTGCCTGCATTATTTCAGATTTAGGGTTTCTAAAATTAGTTTCAGCAAATGTAATAATTATTGACAAAGATGAAAGTACCGGATTTATGCTGCATAATATAATGAGAAAAGGCCGACTTCTATGAAGCGGCCTTTTACCTGATAATATGTTATTGTACTTACTGCAGTGTCTAGGTGAATATTATATGAGAGTCCTCGCCAGCAGCAAGTTCATAGAACTCACCTACCGTAAGCACACCGCTTACATGTTCTGACAGTTCATCTTCTTTGATCTTAAACATGTCCATTGCCAGCTTACAGGCGAATATCTTGCCGCCGCCTGCTGTGTACAGCTCAAAGAATTCATCGATGGGAGGGACGTCCAGTTTATCCATTCCCTTACGCATCATTCCGGAAACCATGGCTTCCACCCCGGGTATAACTCCCATCAGTGTTGGCATACGGCTTCCGAGTCCGGGCATACGCATGGCCGGATTGCCGATAACAGCAGTATGGGGTTTTTTCATCCATTTCTTCACTATACCTTCAAGACCGAAGAATGTGAAGAACAGGTTTGCCTCAATACCTTCCATTACTGCACCGTTTCCAAGTACCAGGGCTGCATAGATATCTTCTATGTTACCTTTGGCACATATGATATTTACTTTTTTTATTTTATGCTTATTTTCACTCATATTATTTGATTTAGAATATTAAACACAGCTTGCAGGTTTAGGTATACCTGCAATTTTCGTTGCTTTTTTAAGAGGAGCACCGGGAAAGAGCTTATAAAATGTTTTTACATCAACTACCCCGGATTTATTTATACCCCTTATAGAGAGAGCTTCGCCGGCATCATTCTTCTGCCTCAGCAATTCAATCACCTCAAAGTGCTGATCTGTCAGTTCAACACCTTCTTCCGCTGCTATTTCCTTAGCGATATCTTTAGTCCATTGTGAAGGATCAGTAAAATAGCCTTCTTCGTTTACCTCAATATTGGTTCCTGCATAATTTTTTGTTGCCATAACTATTATTGTTTAGATTATTTATTTATTAGTTGTGTGATTTTGTTTGTTTAAAATTATATGATTAATGATAATCATTCGCGTTTACTTTTATCTTCATTTAACATTTTCATGAAGGTCATAATAAAGCCCAATGATTTTTTCATTTCGGGTTTATTCATCTCCCGCATAACTTTCCAGATTGAATATTCAGGAACAGATTTCTGATCAAGCTCCTTGAATGTTCCGGCAAGCAGTGAGACCTTTTCCATTATAGCCGGATCTGTGATGGCCAGAATGGCATCCATCGCTGTTATTATATTGTCTGAAAGATGGCTGAGATCATTTTTTGAATACCTCGACATAATGGTCTCAAGTGCCACTGATATCTGGCTCAATATTTCAAAATAGCCCTTTTCATCAAATTCATTGAACTTATCGGTGGCATCTGTGCCTACCTGCTTTATTACGGGGGAAATATCCTTTACCAGGTCGGTAATGCTTTCCATTGTCCGGAAGAGCATATTAATATTATTGATATTCCTGATAAAATTAAGGATCAGATGATTAAACTCTTCTCCATCCGCTTCTATTCCTGCATTATCGAGACTGTCGACCATACCTTTAAAGGCATCCCTGCTTACCAGGGAAAGGTCGTCCACAAGGTCGGTTACCATGTCCCTGTTCCTTTTTTGCATTGCAGATTCTTCCAGGATGATATCGAGCTTATCGTTCATCCGGTCTATCTGCAACTGTATATTCTTATCTTCCATGTCTGACTTTCTTTATTAGTCTGTTTTCTTTCCTGCCATTGTCATCTCTGCACTTATTGGCATTTCTTTTCCCCTCAGCAACACATGCCAGTATATCCATCTGAATAGCAGCTTTACCATAATGGTTAAGACGTGTTTGCTTCAATAAGCCCATGGGCCCTATTCCGGGCAGGGGGTAGAATCCCGGCAAGGGTTCTGTTTCGTAGTTAAAGTCTATTAATGCTCCTTTACCGTGACCTGTTTCAATGAAACAATTGGAATGACCGTCAAAGGAAGCAGTGAAGGGGCGGTTTTCAATATAGCACATAAGGTTCTCTTCCAGTATCTCAGCCATAAAATGCACAACTGATCCGGCTTTTGATGTTGGATAGTTGCCGGCATCACCAATTACAAAAATGTTTTCATTGGCTTTTGACTGTAATGTGTGTTTATCTGCCTGTACAAAGCCAAAGTCGTCGCCCAGCCCACTCTTTTCAATTACTTCAGCACCACTGTGCAGGGGTATGGAAACAAGGCAGTCAAACTTTATCTCTTTGCCTCCAAAATCAGAGATTGTCTGTTTCTTATTATCCACTTCGCCCAGAAAATAATCGGTGACAAGATTAATGTTTTTTTCTTCCAGCAGGCCGCCGAGCAGTTTAGCAGCCCTGGGTTTGGTGAAGGCACCGGACAGAGGCGTTACAAAGGTGATATTCACCCTGTCGCGCATGCCTCTTTCAGTAAAAAATGCATCGGCATAGAAAGCAAATTCAAGTGGTGCAACCGGACATTTAATCGGGTTGTCTGCAATATTGATAACCAGTTCGCCACCTTCCCATGTCTTAAAAAAGTTAGCCAGCGCCAGGGAGCCCTCAATGGTATAGAAATCAAATATCTTCTTATGCCATAATTCGTCTTTTAATCCAGGTGTCTCTTCCGGATTGATCCTTGTACCGGTAGCTATAATCAAAATATCATATGGTAACAGTTCCCCGTTATTAAGAAGTATTTTGTTATCGCCGGCTTCTACTTTATCAACACCCTGGTAAATAATGTCTATTCCGGGCGGAATAAAATTCTGCCTGGGTTTGATAACATCATCCTTTTTATAATAACCGAAAGGGATAAAAAGAAATCCGGGCTGATAGTAATGTGTTTTGTGCTGATCAATGATGGTTATTTTCCACTCTTCACGCGGCAGGGCCTTGCGCATTTTGTTTGCCATTATTGTTCCACCTGTGCCCGCTCCAAGAATAATTATCTTTTTCATTTTATGTATTGTTTAAATTCTTCTGACTTTAAAACTAGTATGCAAAGATAGAAGACTTTTAAATATATAAATATATGTATAGGTTATTTTGTTAATTATTTCACAGTGATATTTATCATGTTATAGTGCTTAATTAACAGCAGGACAGTGAAATATGTTTTACCGTGGAAGGCTTATTATTATTTGATATTTGTCATAAGCTTAATAATTATTAAAATCTCTGTGTAATAGAAAACATAATTGTGTTCAGGTTAGCAGGAATGGACCCGGCAGGACTGGTGTTTATGGATCTCATTTTTTATAGATGATAATTTGTGTACCTTTATATGTTATTCATGGTAATATTAAAAGGCTAAGCAATCTGAAAGAATGATGAACAGGGCATGAACTTGGCGAAGCGATCTCATGAACGAAGTGAATAAAATTTTAAAGGTATGAAAAGAACTCTACTGCTGATAGTCGCGTTTACATGCTTGTCAGTTGCAAAAGGCGCAGGTTATATTTTATGAGCCACTGAGTGAAAGGCTTACCGCTTATAAGATGGATGTTGAACTGGATCCGGAGGCCAAGACCGTGAGCGGATCAATGGAGGCTTACTGGGTCAATAATTCTGAAAGCAATGTTCCGGATGTGCAGATGCATATGTACCTGAATGCCTTCAGAAGCAATAAGAGCACTTTCTATAGTGAAAGCATGGGCTCTCCCGGGAGCAGTGAGGAAGATTACGGCTGGATAGAGATCAATAATATAATAGACAGCAGGGGAAAGGATCTTAAGGGGAATATGGAATTTATCAGTCCTGATGACGGAAATCCACACGATATGACCGTTCTCAGGATAATGTTGCCCGAACCTGTAGCTCCCGGCGACACAGCTTTCTTTTATATTGATTTTACATCAAAGCTGCCTTCAAATATAAGGAGGACAGGTTATAGCTGATGATTTCTTTTTGTTGCACAGTGGTTCCCTAAGTTTGGTGTTTATGAAACAGGGAATAAAGACAAAAGGTAAGTCAGGCAGGATGGAACTGTCACCAGTTTCATTCAAATTCTGAATTTTATGCAAATCACAGTGTTTACACGGTAAAGATAAAAGTGCCGGAAGAATATATTGTTGGCAGTGGCGGCCAGCTGGTCAGCGAGGAAGAAAATAAGGATGGATGCCGGGTACTGACATACAGGGCAGAGGATATTGTTGATTTTGCCTGGACGGCCTGGCCCGGCTTACAAAGAGTACGAAGACCAGTGGGAGCATGTTAACATACGTTTTCTTTCCCCTCCGGGAAGGGAAGACCAGGTTGACAGGCACCTGACGGCAGTGAAGAGAGCGCTTGAATATTTTACCGCCCATGTTGGCCCTTATCCCTGGCCACACCTTACCTTCGTGGACCCGCCAACAATGGGAGCCGGAGCCGGGGGGATGGAATACACCACTATCTTCACTACTTCAGGCAGTGCGAAGATGCCGGAATTTATTCATATGCCGGAGATGGTTACCGTGCATGAATTCGGGCATGCTTACTTTATGGGCATACTGGCCAGCAATGAGTTTGAGGAGCCATGGATGGATGAAGGCATAAATTCTTACTGGGAATCAAGGATAATGGATCATTATTACGGTCCGGGCAGAGGTATAATTGATCATAAGAATTTTTACCTCTCGGATAAGGATATGCAAAGAATGGGCTATGTCCATTCCTCAAAAAGGTCAATCTCTGATAACAGTCCGGCTTCATGGGCTTATCCGGATGGCTCCTACAGCATGCTATCATACCAGAAAGCAGCCACCTGGCTGATGACAATGCAGGGCATCCTTGGTGAGGAAACTATGGATGCGATCTTCCGGGAATATTATAAGGAGTGGGCTTTTAAACATCCTTCGGCCCGTGATTTTATAGAGATAAGCAACCGGGTGGTCAAAGAGATGCACGGTGACAGGTTTGGGGAGAATATGGACTGGTTCTTTGACCAGACACTTTATGGAACCGGTATTGTTGACTATAAGCTGGCGGGTATAAGCAATCACAAAGAACGCTCATACACAGGTATTATAAAAACAGATACCGCCGGCATGGTCCTGGAAAAGTCCGATACCGGTGGCGATACTCTTTACACGTCGGTGGTAAGACTGGAAAGGACAGGGGATGTGAAGCTGCCGGTGGATGTGCTGGTACATTTTGAAGACGGTGAGGAGATTACAGAGCACTGGGACGGGAAGGAAAGGTATAAGGATTTTAATTATAACGGACCGGTAAAGGTGCTAAGCGCAGCTGTTGATCCAGAGTACAGGATACCCATGGATGTAAACTATATCAATAACTCCTACACTATTGAGCCTGACAGGGTGCCACCGAAAAGGATAATAAGAAAGTTTATAAGCTTTATGCAGTTCTTTACGCATATTATGTCTTTATAGATATAGTGAGGATATATGGGCATGAAACTGGCGGAGCGATCTTATGAACGGAGTGAATAACTCAGTGTAGCAATATTATGATTGAAGGGAGTAACTTATGAAAACGATACAGTGAGAAGAGAGAATAAGCTGCTGAAATGATCAAATGAACGAATCGAATAAAACTGAAAAATATGAAATTTATTAAGGCATTTACTTCGGGTGCCGGCAGGGCCTTGCGTTCTGTTAAAGCCCTGCTAATAATGTGGTTTATTACTTTTATCATGCTGGCTGTCTTTGCCTTCCCGCTAAGGTCATTTATTATTGCAGCCCTGGGTAATACCACATCCACAAGCCTGCTGAACGGAGGGTTTAATATCAGTTATTTCATGGACCTGGGCCGTGCTTTTGGACCTATGATGTCGGCAATAACGGGAGGAATGCTGATAGCATTTCTTATCTTTTTCCTTCTTTATGTTTTTATGAACGGTGGTCTTTTTGATTCATTACTGTCAAACAGCTATGCATATAAGCCGGGAGATTTTTTCAGATCATCGGCAAGGTTTTTTCTGTCATATATGATAATTACATTGCTGGTTATGTTAATGATACTGGTTGTGGTCTTCATTGTGGCAGCTGTTCCTCTTATCATCCAGGGACTTGGTACAGGCGGATCAGAACAACAAACATGGAAGCTGGCAGGAATACTGAGAATTGTTGTGATACTGGTGCTACCTGTTTTTTTGCTGGTAGCTGATTATTCAAGGGTATGGCTTGCTGCCAATGACCACAGGAAGGTGTTCAAAGCTCTTGGCTATGGTTTCAGAGCAACGTTCAGATCATTCTTAAGCTCTTATTTCTTTATGCTTATAATGGTTGTTGTGCAGGGCTTCTATGCCATACTGCTTGTAAAAATACTGTCTGCTTATTCGCCCCTGACAGGCGGAGGTCTTTTTGTCCTGTTCCTGCTGACGCAACTTTTATTCCTGTTTAAACTCTACCTGAGGGCCGTCAGGTATGGGGGTGTGGCGGCACTCTACCAGATATAGATAGGCTCTTTACGAATAAATTGTTTGTAATCAGCATTTGCGAAACATCCTTCTTCAGCTGCTGAGACTGAATTACGGTCATCTCAGACAATAATAAATCAAGTGATACCACGTTATTATTATTGCATGAGGAGGATAAGGCCATGAAGCCCAGGAAAAGGATCCGGCTAAACAATTTGCATTTTAGGCTGTTTTGATATACGGAATATGTCATCCGGTAAAAAATATCAGTAATTTGTTTTGTGAATTCCATTTTTCAGGTTTTGGTTTTATTTAGTAGAATTATAAAATTCAGATGTAAATGAGAGATGGGCGCTATCAGATTTAGGTACAGGTCCGGTCAATCCATCTTTTAAAAAAAATGAATTTAGCCCTGATTGATTGTTTTAATAATTTTTCAGGATATATTTGCAGACGGTATGATTTTTGTAATGTTAATAATGGGAAAGTATAAAAAAGGAATATGAGAAAAATGAAATATATTTTACTGCTGCTGGTAATTATTGCAGGAGGATGTACAAATAAGAATTCTGATGATTTGGACAAACAAACAGTGCCGGAAATAACCGAACAGGAAGACGGGAGTATAGTTCTTGATCTGGAGAAAGCATATCTTCTTCAGGACAGTCTGCATCCTGATATGAATACTGCTGAATGGTCCTTCAGGGTGGAATCAAGAGGAAGGTATGAGCTATGGCTTAGCAGTTTTACGAAGGACACCATGGACCTGCATTATGATGACCCGGTGATAGTTAATTTCGAGCACAAGAGAATCAGGGCAAACCCGGTAGGTAACGAGATTATACTGGATACCCCGGGCACGGGTGAGGATTATTACCGCGCTGATTCCAGGATTGGTTCTTTATATATAGATTCACCCGGCGGTTACAGCATTCAGATAGTAAGTGCCAAGGTAAGGCCATGCGAGAATATTTATGAGCGCACAGGATTAAGGCATACCGAATTAAGAAGCCTTATATTAAAGCCTATGACTGAATAAGTCGCTTTTCGGAACCGCTTTTCACTATCCATTTCCGTGCATTAATAAAGGCCTGTATCCACGGCGTTACATCATCATTTTTCCTTTCTTCCGGATAATATGCACATTGCCATGGCATAAAGGAGCGTTCAAGATGAGGCATCATAGCCAGGTGTCTGCCGTCAAACGAGCATATGGCTGCGGTGTCAAACCCGGAGCCGTTGGGATTGGCAGGGTAGGTGCCCTGGTGATATTTAAGCGGTATATTATATTCCGATTCATCGTAGGGCAGGTCGAATTGTCCTTCCCCGTGAGCAACCCATATACCCAGTGTCATACCCTCCATGCCTTTAAGCATGACAGAATTGCTTTTGTTTATATCAACACTGAGGAAGGCTGACTCAAACCTGGATGACTTATTCTGAAGCAGTGACGGTTTTACTTCATGAGACGGATATATGAGGTCGAGCTCTGCCATCAGCTGGCAGCCGTTGCATATACCCAGGCTCAGTGTATCATCCCTCTTATAGAAATTTTCAAGTGATATCCTTGCTTTCTCATTATACCTGAAGACCCCGGCCCATCCTTTTGCCGAACCCAGGACATCTGAATTGGAGAAACCGCCCACAAAAACTATAAGGCTTATATCTTCAAGGTTTTCCCTTCCACTGATAAGGTCTGTCATATGAATATCCTTAACATCAAAGCCTGCCAGGTAAAGTGCATAGGCCATTTCCCTGTCGCCGTTAACCCCCTTTTCCCTTATTATGGCTGCTCTGACCCCTGTTTTTTCCCGTTTGCCGTGCGATATGTCAAGCTTATTAAGGTGACCCTTGAAATCTTTCATATCAAACACAAGGGCATGGTTATGGTAGTTATTATATTTCTCGAGAGCCAGTTCATGTCCGCTTTGCCTGCGGTCAAAAAGGTATGATGTCCTGTACCAAAGATTCCTCAGCTCTTCAATGTCAAATACATGGTTCTGTCCGGACTTCCTTATAAATATTGAGCGTTTGGCTGACGGGCTTCCTATGGGAACACAGGATATGCCCTTGTCCAGTAATATTTCTTCCACCTCGTCTTCCTTCTCCACCTGCAGTATCAGTCCGGGGTTTTCACTGAACAGTATCTTAATGATGTCATCTTCATTTATGGCATCCAGGTTAACGCTCGCCCCTCCCTCGGTATTGGCGAAACACATTTCCAGCAGGGTGGTGATCATACCCCCGGAAGAAATGTCATGACCTGCAATTATTTTATTGTTTTTAATAAGGTCCTGCACTGTGTTAAACACACGGAGGAAATAATCAGGATCGGTGATTGTGGGTGCGCCTGTCCCTACCTTATTAAGCACCTGGGCAAAGCTGCTGCCACCCGTTTTGTATGAGTCGCGACTCATATCAATATACAGCAGGCTTGTCTCAGAATCGGGTACCATTACAGGTTCAACGATCCTGTTTATGTCTGTCACCTCAGCTGAAGCTGATATTATAACGGTGCCGGGTGCATATACAGTGTCATCCTTGTATTTCTGGGTCATTGACAGGCTGTCCTTGCCCGTTGGAATATTTATTCCCAGCGCAATAGCAAAATCACTGGCAGCTTCCACGGCTTCGTACAGCCGGGCATCTTCACCCGGATTCCTGCATGGCCACATCCAGTTAGCTGAAAGGGAGATACCTCTTATACCCTCATCCAGTGGTGCCCATATTATATTGGTTAAGGATTCCGCTATTGACAGCACCGATCCATGTGCCGGATTTATGAGTCCCGCCACAGGCGCATGTCCAATGGATGTGGCCAGACCTTTAACACCCCTGTAATCCAGGGCTATGGCGCCCAGGTTATTCAGGGGCAGCTGTAATTCACCCGCACATTGCTGTTTGGCTACTCTTCCTGTGACGGAGCGGTCCACCTTACTGGTGAGCCAGTCTTTGCATGCCACTTCTTCGATCTGCATCAGCTGGCCTGTATACTGATGCAACTCAGCGCTGTCATATTCCAGTTCAGCAAATGAAGGTTTTATCCTGTTATCCTTCATCACTGTCAGTGGCGGATCACCAAAGAAAGATGTCAACTGCAGGTCTATAGGCTTTTCTCCTGTTTTTGTGTTCTCAAAGGTGAACTGGTGATCACCTGTCACCTCGCCTATGATGTATACAGGGGCCCTTTCCCTTTCAGCAATGCTTATAAGCTTATCCACATCTTCCTTTCTTATAACAAGGCCCATCCTTTCCTGTGACTCATTGCCAATAATCTCCTTTGCGGAAAGGGTGGGGTCGCCCACCGGTAATTTGCTTATATCTATCCTGCCGCCGGTGGCCTCCACCAGTTCAGACAGGCAGTTGAGATGTCCCCCTGCACCATGGTCATGCAGTGAAATAACAGGGTTGATATCTGCTTCAGCCATGGCACGCAGGGCGTTATATACCCTTTTCTGCATTTCCGGATTCGCTCTCTGTACTGCATTGAGCTCTATGGCACTGTCATAGCTGCCTGTGTCTACGCTGGATACGGCGCTTCCACCCATGCCTATCCTGTAGTTATCACCGCCCAGCAGAATTATAAGGTCTCCTTTTTTTGGTATGTCTTTCTCACTGTCTTCTTTTTTACCATGACCGATACCTCCGGCCAGCATTATAACCTTGTCATATCCCAGCTTCCTGCTGTTTTCCGTGTGTTCAAAGGTGAGGACAGATCCGCAGATCAGTGGCTGCCCGAATTTATTGCCAAAATCGCTTGCGCCGTTAGATGCTTTGATGAGTATGTCTTCCGGACTCTGGTAGAGCCATTGTCTTGCCTTGCTTGCTTTCTCCCATTCACGTCCCTCACCGTTACGGGGGTATGAAGTCATATAGACGGCCGTGCCGGCAATGGGAAATGCTCCCTTGCCTCCTGCTATCCTGTCGCGTATCTCGCCCCCTGTACCTGTTGATGCCCCGTTAAAAGGTTCAACCGTTGTCGGGAAATTATGTGTTTCGGCTTTTAGTGACAGTACGGATTCTGACTCTCTGACACTGAAGAAATCCGCCTTGTCCTGTGTGGCAGGGGCAAATATCTCAACAGCCGGACCGCGGGCGAATGAGCAGTTGTCTTTATATGCCGATACTATCTTATTCCTGTTTGTCAGCGTGGTAAGCTTAATAAGGTTAAAGAGTGTGGATTCCTTTTCTTCACCGTCTATGATAAACCTGCCGTTAAATATTTTGTGGCGGCAGTGTTCTGAGTTAACCTGCGAGAAACCAAACACCTCGCTGTCGGTCAGCTCCCTGTTAAGAGAGACGCTCAGATCTTCAAGGTATCTTATCTCTTCAGGGCTGAGTGCCAGTCCTTCAGATTCATTATATGCTGCAATGTCATCAATTTCATATACAGGCTCGGGTGTATGGTCTATATGGAAAATATCCTGGTCGAGACCCTCATACATTTTTTGCAGCATGGGGTCATAGTCGCTTTCAGCCTTGCCGGAGTAGAAAAATTCTTCAATACGGTCAATACCTTCTATACCCATGTTTTGAGTTATCTCTACGGCATTTGTGCTCCATGGGGTTATCATCTCTTTGCGCGGACCAACATAGAATCCTTCAATCCTGTCAGCACCCTTTTTGCTGTCTGCTCCGAAAAGCCAGATAAGCTTTTGAGTATCTTTTTCTGTTAAATCTTTGAGGCTGTTTACTGCAATTATCCTGTCGGCTACCTGGAAGAAATTAATCATCTATTATATTTAAAGAGTTGATAATGAAGGTTGTGAAATAAATGTTTGCTCTGTTATTACAGACTACAAATATAATACTTATCTGCGATACCGTGACGATTGCCTGCTTCCTTCCGTATTTATAAGCTTAGGGGGAAGGGGGGCCCTGTAGACTTTATTACCTATCAGTTTTTCAATTCTGTACAGTTTTGGTTTATCGATGGAATTGACCAGTGTTATAGCCACGCCTGTTGTTTCAGCTCTTGCTGTTCTGCCCACGCGGTGGACATAATCCTCTGCATCGGAGGGCACATCGAAGTTCACTACCAGGTTAATATCTTTGACATCTATTCCCCTGCTCATAACATCGGTTGCCACCAGTACCCTGGTGCGGCGCGACTTGAATCTGAGCAGCACCTGTTCTCTTTCTTTCTGTACCAGGTCCGAGGATATCCCTTCCACCAGGTAGTTTTTTGAGCGGAGTCCGCGTACAATCTCATTCACCTTCCTTTTTGTTGAGGAGAAAATAAGGATACTGCTGTACTCCGGGTTATCGGATATCAATCCGTTAAGAAGCGGTAGTTTCTGTGATTCACTTATCATATAAACAGCCTGTATGACACCCTCAGCAGGCTTTGACATTTCTATGGATATCTCGGACGGACTGTTCATGATCTGTTTTGACAGGGACCTGATTTTAGGAGGCATGGTAGCGCTGAACATAAGTGTTTGCCGTTTTTTAGAGACATAGGATATTATCCTCATGATATCATCATAAAACCCTATATCGAGCATACGGTCGGCTTCATCAAGCACAAGCGCTTCTATTTTGTCGAATCTGACATAGCCCTGGTTAAGGTGGGATATCAGCTTGCCCGGTGTTGCAATAATTATATTAACGCCATCCCTGAGGGCTGTCTTCTGCTGGTCCCAGTCGCTGCCGTCGCTTCCACCGTATATGGCAATTGAATTAATACCGAGAGTGTATCCCAGTCCCTGCACATGCTGATCTATCTGTACAGCCAGTTCGCGTGTCGGTACAAGAATGAGGGTATGTGTATATTCCGGTCTTTTCTTCATTATTGAGTTTAGCACAGGCAGGAGGAAGGCTGCTGTTTTACCTGTGCCGGTCTGTGCACATGCGATAAGGTCTTTGCCTTCAAGGATGAGGGGCATAGCCTGCTCCTGTATGGGTGTGGGTTTGGAAAAGCCCATATAATGTATTGAATCCATCAGTTCAGGATCCAGTTTAAATTCTTCAAAAGTCATATAGTTCTCTGTTCTGTTAACGGGATATTTCTATTGTTTTATCTACCGGTCAATATAGCCATGCTTTGACGGTAATATTGCCGGGCACAAATTTACACATTTTACATTCCGTAAAAAACTTCATATTATCTAATCTGTGTTTCGCCTCTTTAAGAACCCTGCAGGTCCCTTTTAAATCCACTCCTTTCGAGCATGGCTTCAGTTGATGGTTCTTTGCCCCTGAACCTGCGGTACAGTTCAGCAGGCCGGGCGGCGCCTCCTTTTTCAAGTATATGAACACGGAATGATTCCGCTGTTTTCTTATCATATATACCCTTTTCCCTGAAAAGGCTGAAAGCGTCAGCATCAAGCACTTCGGACCATTTATAACCGTAGTACCCTGCTGCATAACCACCTGAGAAAAGGTGTCCGAAGGAGCAGCTCATATTGGACCCTTCGACATGTTTCAGCAGTTCAGTTTCTTTCATCGCTTCTTTCTCAAAACGGTCGATATCGCCGTCAAAGTCTTCTTCAATGCTGTGCCAGGCCATATCCAGGAAGCCAAAACTGAGCTGCCTGTTACATGCATAACCTTCATTGAACACCATTGATTCTTTTATTTTTGCTATCAGTTCGACCGGTATTTTTTCATCCGTTTTATAGTGTCTTGCCCATGTATCCAGCCATTCTTTTTCCCATGCCCAGTTTTCCATGATCTGGGAGGGCAGTTCAACAAAATCACCTGAAACATTGGTACCGGACAGGTTCCTGTAAGTGCATTGTGACATCATGCCATGAAGTGCATGTCCGAATTCGTGAAGGAAGGTGGTCAGTTCATTATGTGTTATCAGTGCCGGTTTGCTTGATGATGCTTTACTGAAATTGGTCACAAGTGATATAACGGGACGTATATTCTGATCTGCCTGCCTGTGCTGGTCGCGATAAGCAGTCATCCATGCCCCCCCGCTTTTCCCTTTCCTGGGATGATAATCTATGAGCAGCAGGGATAAGTGCCTGCCCTCACTGTCCTTTACTTCGAATGTTTTAACATCAGGGTGGTAGACCGGCAGGTCATTTCTCTGATTGAACTGTAAACCATATAGTCGTCCTGCCAGGCTGAATATTGCATTTTCTGCTTTCTGCAGGTCAAAATATGGCCTGAGTACTTCATCGTCAATATTGAATTTGCTTTTTTTAAGTCTCTCCGAGTAGCAGGCCCAGTCCCATTTCTCAAGTTCTTCCCTGAGCCCGTTTTTCCTTGCATACTTCTCAACTTCTTTCTTGTCATTAAGGGCATATTTGCGAGAGGCCCCGAATAATTCCCTGAGGAAGGACATTACCTTATCCGGACTGTCAAGCATCCTGTCCTTCAGGATAAATTCCGCATAATTATCAAATCCCAGCATAAGAGCTTTTTCCCTTCTCAGGTTTATGATTTTTTTGATAATACCGCGGTTATCATTTTTATCATTTTTAAATGCCCTGGAGGAATAAGCCCTGAACATTTTTTCCCTGAGCTTTCTTTTTGATGAATACTGCATAAAAGGAATATAGCTTGGAAAGTGCAGGGTAAAGACCCATCCTTCTCTGCCACTGTTCTCAGCCTCTTCGGCAGCAGCTTCCACTATGCCTTCGGGCAGGCCTTCCAGATCGTCTTCATCTGTTATATGCAGGAAGAAATCATTTGTTTCCTTCAGTACATTCTCTTCAAACCTGAGGGACAGTGTTGACAGCTGCCCGTCAATCTCCCTGAACCTTTCCCTGTCTGCTTCTTCCAGACCGGCACCTCCTCTGATGAAATTCCGGTATGTCTGCCTGAGTAAGGATTGCTGCTCCTCATTTAATTGCAGTGAAGACCTTTTATCGTTCACAGCCCTGATCCTGGCAAAGAGTTCCGTATTTAAGGTAATATCATTTGAGAATTCTGAAAGAAGAGGAGCTGCTTCCCTGGCAGCACGCTGTATATCACTGCTTGTCTCGGCACTGTTCAGGTTGAATAATAATAATGATATCTCGTCAAGCCTTATACCGGCTTTATCAAGCGAAACAATGGTGTTTTCAAAAGAGGGATCATCACTGTTCCCGGCTATATTTTCTATTTCTTTTTTTGCCTTGGCTATTGATTCTTCTATGGCCGGCCTGAAGTGACCCGGCTTTACCTGGTCAAAAGGGGGTAAACCGAATGGACTTTCCCATATTTTCAGAAGAGGGTTATTCATATAGTTTTATGTGTTTAACATTTTTGTTCCTTACAAAGTTTAATCTGCAAAATTATAAAATTATTGCCGAGGTATTAAATGTGGAGGGCGGTATCTGGCAGGCGGCTATTTCTTTTTTATTAAATTCTGCCGAAAGTTTTTACCATCTTCCTGATCCGTTTTTCAATCTCGGGGCTGAGCTGATTCTCTTTTAATCTCCACAGCCAGTTTCCCTCAGTTGAGGAGGGATAGTTCATTCTGCTGCTTTCATCCAGTCCCAGCCAGTCCTGCATGGGTATTATCACAAGCCTGGAAACGGTAGAATATGCCATCCGTATCATCTCTGTATGGCAGTTTTCCTCTTTCAGCTTTTTGCCGGTATAATCTTTAAAACGTTTCAGGTTTTCTTTGTCTGCTTCTTTCCTGTACCAGCCTTTCATGGTATTATTATCATGTGTGCCCGTATATGCAATGCTGTTATATGTGTAATTAAGCGGTGTATGTTGCAGGTATGGCATATTTTCCTCAAATCCGAACTGCAGCACCCTCATCCCCGGCAGCTTATAATGGTCTCGCAGCTTATATACATCCTGGTCGATCTGGCCCAGGTCTTCAGCTACAAATGGCATATCGGGAAAATGTTTTTTGATAGTGTCGAAGAGATCTGTACCCGGACCTTTAACCCACTTGCCCTTAATAGCTGTTTCCGATTTTGCAGGCACTTGCCAGTAAGCAGAAAAGGCCCGGAAATGGTCCAGCCTGAGAAGGTCAAACCATTCCATGTTCTTTTTTATCCTGTTCACCCACCAGCGGTAAGAGTCTTTTTTCATTTCTTCCCAGTTGAAAAGGGGCATGCCCCACAGCTGGCCTTTTTCATTGAAATAATCGGGGGGCACACCGGCCACTGCTTTCATTGATTTATCCTCATTCAGCATGAAAAGGCCGGGATTCGCCCACACGTCAGCACTGTCATAGTCTATATATATGGGTATGTCCCCGAAGATATCAATGTTCCTCTCCCTTGCATAATCCCTGATCTCCTGCCATTGCATGGAAAAAATCAACTGGCTGAAAATTACCTTTTGTATTTCATCTTTATGCTTGCTTTGAAATGCTTTGAGTGAAGACGGATGCCTGTCACGATACTCTTCGGGCCACCTGTTCCATGGTTTATAGTCAAAGTGCTTCTTCAGTACTGAGTAAAGTGCAAAATCATTCAGCCAGTATTTTTCCTTTTTCTGAAATTCTTCTGATTTTTCCTTTATGTCAGGGTTTGCTGCCTGTTTATAATTTAAAAAAGCTTCATCCAGGAGCAGGTTTTTTATTTTTTCTGCACCCGGGTAGTCTACCCTGTCATCACTTTTCTTTTCGAGCTGTTCTAATCTTTGGCTGTCTGTCAGTCCAGATTTTACCAGTCCTGCCGGATCGATAAACAGTGTATTACCCGCAAAGGCGGAATATGAGCTGTAAGGTGAATAAGAAGTTAATTTATCTGACTGGCTTAGTGGCAGCACCTGCCAGTAGCTTTGTCCGGAGCGCTCCAAAAAGTCAATGAATTTAAGGGCACCCGGACCAAGATCGCCAATGCCATATTTGCCGGGCAGCGAGGAAACATGCATTAAGATGCCTGCTTTTCTTTTAGGTTCGGCATACTGTCCCCTCAGTATACCAAAGGGTATCTTTTCGAAAACATCCTTCACCATTATATCACCGCTGCTCTTCAGTATCTTCTTTGTGAAACTGTTTTCCCATTTGGGAGGGGCCAGATCCGGAAGCCTGACCCTGGTATTTCCCCAGTCATTTAGACCATCCATGGATGCGGTATGCAGGGGTAATATTATTAAAAGGTGCTCATCCCTGTATTTACGCATGAAGGAAATGATATGGTTTTTATATTTTCCCTGTATTTCAAGGGGGATATAATCACCCTTAAGGAACAATTCCGGGCTTTTGACCCTTTCCTGTAATGTAAGGTAAGTTATCCACTGGCTGATATCCCCCTTATGTGCATTTTGCCATAATCTGCCGGTCAGGGCTTCAGCATCAGCTGAATAGTCCCTGATCATGTTATCAAGTCTCTTCTCCAGGCCCTTATAATCCACCGGCCGGCGATTATCGGGATCAACAAAATTAAGGTTCCATGTTTCTGTTCCCTGAAAGGTGTCGGGAACACCGGGGACGGTATTCTTAATAATGAGCTGGCAGAGGGAATTAATAATACCATGAGGGATTATCTCATTTATAAACGGGGTAAAGCTTCTGAGAAATTCACTATCCCCGGACAGTATTTTGCCGGTAAATTCCAGGGTTTTGTTCTCATAAGCGGTATCGGGCTCACTCCATGAAGAGTTGGCTTTTGACTCCCTCAAAGCTTTGACCAGGTATTCTTTCAGTCGCGGAATAAAATTATCACCGGTTTTACCATTCATAGGCAGGTGAGCACAGAGGGTCTGGTAAATAAAATACTCATCATTGTCTGAAGGAACGGCCTGACGGCCCTTACGGGATTTGACCTTCCGGTTTATTTCCTTCCACTGTTTCGTTATTTCATCCCATCTGTGCGGTATATCGCTTATGACGTTCAGGCGGGCGCGGGCATCTTCACCTCTTTTGGTATCATGGGTAGCGCCGGTGTTCATTGTAAGGGGAGCTTTTAACTGCCTTTCTTCCATGAGCCTGTGAAATTTTTCAGTACTGATGCCCAGGAAGCGCGGATTATCACCTACCTCATTGGAGGCAATAAAGGGGTTATACGAATAAAATGCGGTATCTTCAATTCCCTTGGCCATCAGGGGACCGGTAAACTGCATGCAGCGCCTGAAAAAGAGATCTGTTTTTTGGATGGTTTCTTTTTTATTTGTGTCATCATCATCATCAGTCAACAGGAGCACTGCTTCCAGGCTCTTAAGTGCTTTTTCGCTACCTTTATTTTTCTTAACAGCCTGCTCAAAAATATCCCTGATAAAATCCTTATCATCCTCTGTGAAGGCCGAGGGCAGACTGTACATCTTATAAACGGGAAAAGCGATCAAAAAGGCGGCAATGGCTTTTTGCAGTTCCTCCGGGCTTATCTCTTCTGTGTGCGGCGATCTTATCTTTTGGCACAGCCAGCTGAGGATTTCCAGTTCTCCTTTCAGCCTGTTAAAGAGTATGTATCTCTTTTTTTCATGCATGAACTCATAAGCATCTGTTGCCTCTTCAGTCCACTGCCTGTAAGTTGTATACAGCTCGTTTTCGTTTTTTTCATTGATGAGCAGGTTATTTACCATAGCCAGGAAATCATAACCTGTTGAGCCCTGCACAGGCCATTTTTCCGGTAATCTTTCCTTTTCTTCAAGTATCTTTTCCACTATGATATAGCTTTCGGGACCAGTCATATCCCTGAGCTTTTCCAGGTAAGTGTCAGGATCGGCCAGACCGTCAATATGATCTATCCTTAAGCCGTCTATATACCCTTCTTTTAAGAGCGACTGTATATATTTATGGTGGGTGGCGAATACCTGACTGTCGTCCATATTAAGGCAGATAAGACTGTTTATTGTAAAGAAGCGGCGGTAATTTATTCGTTTTTCAGTTTCCTTCCAGTAGACAGGGAGATATGCCAGGCTGCCTGCCAGATCCTTCATCAGGGAGGATTTGCTATTTACCTCTGCCAGGCACTTGTTTATATACTGTGATGTAGCTGGATCATTACGGAAATCTTTGCAGAGCTTCTTTACATCTTTCTCATTAATGTCCGGGTTGGCTTTTTTTGTAAGCAGATCTTTTATAAAAGCAGGAATACCGGTCTTTTTACCTGAAGATAAGAGCAAGGGATAAGCCTGGTATGAAACAGGGTACTCATTTTCGAAGTAGCGGATACTAAATCCCTTTTCGCCGAATTGTAAAGATAATTCTCCGTCGTCTGTTACTTCAGCAATAGATTTACCGAAAAAAGGAAGCATTATCTTTTCTCTCAGGCTTTTATCAGGATGATCTTTTATGATATCAAAAAAACTGTAAAACTTAGACTTACTGCCTTTACACAGCACATCATATATCCACGGGTTTTCCGTTGAGTAGGCCATATGGTTAGGAACAATATCCTGTATCCATCCCATATCATAGCCATGGAGGGTGCTGATGAGCTTCTCGAAGTTCTGCTTAGTTCCGATTTCTTTGTTGAGTCTGAGCGGATCCATAACATCATATCCGTGCATGCTGTTTCTGCCTGCCTGAAGAACCGGTGAGGCATAAATAGTTCTTATGCCCAGCTTATGAAGGTAGGACACAATTTTTTCAGCATGACTGAAAGTAAAGTCTTTATTAAACTGAATTCGGTAAGCAGAAACCGGATTATATACTTTCATTTTTTTCATATTCCGTTTGGCTCAGTTTAGAACAGTTTTATTTTGAAAACATAATAATTGCCAGTGGCGGTATGATGATGTTAATGGACTGGTTCTGTCCGTGATAGGGGACAGGATTTGATTCTGCTTCTCCGAAATTACCCATACCGCTTCCTCCGTACTGCCTGGCATCACTGTTAAGTATCTCCTTCCAGGGCTGGTCATCAGGCACTCCTATACGGTAATTATAACGGGGCACCGGTGTGAAGTTAGCAACAATAAGCACAGGCTGGTTTTTTTTCTTATCATACCTGACAAAGCTGAAGACGGAGTTTTGTGAATCATTGGCATCGATCCACCGGAAGCCGTCATCTGAAAAATCATTTTCAAATAAGGCAGGGAATCGTCTGTAAACGCTGTTAAGGTCTTTTACAAAGAACTGGAGGCCTTTATGGGTATCGAATTCATTAAGGTGCCAGTCGAGACTGCTTTGATAGTCCCATTCCTTCCATTGTCCGAATTCCATTCCCATGAAGTGTAATTTCTTGCCGGGATGAGCGAACATAAAGCCAAAAAGCATCCTCAGATTAGCAAATTTCTGCCAGTCGTCGCCCGGCATTTTCGTTATCAGGCTCCCTTTTCCGTGGACTACTTCATCATGGGAGAGGGAGAGCATGAAGTTCTCACTAAAGGCATACATTATGCTGAAAGTCATCTGGTTATGATGGTAGCTCCTGTGGATGGGCTCATATGACAAATAATCAAGAGTATCATGCATCCAGCCCATATTCCATTTCATTCCAAAGCCCAGTCCACCTGTATATACCGGCCTTGTTACCATTGGCCAGGCTGTTGACTCTTCTGCTATTGTCTGAACATCGGGGAATGATGTATATATTGACTCGTTTAAGTCGCGGAGAAAATGTATGGCATCCATATTTTCCCTTCCTCCGTGCTCATTTGGTATCCATTCCCCTTCTTTTCGCGAATAATCAAGGTATAGCATAGATGCCACGGCGTCTACCCGTATTCCGTCAATATGAAAAAGTTCCATCCAGCTGTGTGCGCTGCTGATAAGGAAATTTCTTATCTCATTACGGCCGTAATTAAAGATATAGCTGCTCCAGTCGGGGTGATAACCCTTCCTGGGATCCTGGTGCTCATAAAGATAAGTGCCGTCAAAGAAGTGAAGGCCATGCTGGTCGCCCGGAAAGTGGGAGGGTACCCAGTCGATAATTACCCCTATACCGTTTTGATGGAGTACATCAACAAAGTGCATGAATTCATCGGGATCACCGAATCTGCTGGTAGGGGCAAAAAATCCGGTTACCTGGTAGCCCCATGAGCCTGAGAAGGGATATTCCGTTACCGGCATAAGCTCAACATGAGTATAACCCATATATTTCACATAGTCAGAAAGCTGTTCAGCCAGTTCAGAATAGCTCAGTGATCGCATATCATCTTCCGGCGAGCGGCGCCATGATTCAAGATGTACCTCGTAAACGGACATGGGCGCGTCCAGCGAATTATGATCTTTCCTGTTCTTCATCCATTCCCGGTCTTTCCATTTATACTTATGTTCCCATACAACGGAAGCTGTTTTGGGAGGTTTTTCATTATATGCTGAGACAGGGTCTGCCTTTTGAACCGAATAATTTTTGTATTTTGATTTGATAAAATATTTATATGCTTCTCCCTTATCCACACCCGGAATAAAACCCTGCCAGATGCCTGATCCGTCACCTCGGGCATTTAAAGGGTGAGCATCTTTTGACCAGTAGTTAAAGTTTCCGACTACCGACACCGCTTTCGCATTGGGGGCCCATACAGCAAAGAATGTTCCCCGGGTATTCTCATGTTCGGTAATATGTGCACCCAATTTCTTATGCAGTGAAAAATGTTTCCCTTCCCTGAAAAGATAGATATCATATTCGCTGATAAAATCCTTAATATCAAGTACATTTTGTTCTGCAGGAGGTACTGCCAGTTTCTTTGCCGGCTTTGCTGCCGGTTTTGCGGATGGTTTCGCTGCCGGCTTAGCTGCCGGTTTCTTTGCCGGTTTCGCTGCCGGCTTAGCTGCCGGTTTCTTTGCCGGCTTTGCTGCCGGTTTCGCTGCCGGTTTCGTTGCAGGCTTAGCTGCCGGTTTTTTTGCCGGTTTTGCTGCCGGTTTATTTTCTGCCGACCTGGTTTTTGCTGTATCTGCCGGTTTTTTCTTATCCTGGTCAGGACGGCTCTTTCTTGATTTATTTTGATCTGTCATAATCAGTATGCTTTTTTGTCTGTTTTATTAATCCCTCTGTCTCAAAAGGCCCCTAAGATGGCAGGTACGCTGAAACGACCTGTCACGGCACAACAGGGGAGATGTTACTTATTATTTATTCTCAATCAGTTCATACAGTATTTTTTTAAGTCCGTTAAGAGGAATATGTAACCAGTCAGGCCGGTTATTCAGTTCATAATCTGCCTCATATATAGCTTTTTCAATGATATATACAGACAAGAGGTCATCCAGCTGCCTTTTATTTCGGGGTATAAAAGAAGCATCGGCAGCAGTCTCCATATAGCTTTTAAGGAAAGTGTCCTTAATCTTATTATACCATATTTCCAGCCAGGGATCAAGAAAGCCGGAGTCTTCAGGGATCTTTGATTTGTATTCCAGCTGTCCCATATAGATTGCATAGTGGAAAGACCGGAGCATTCCGGCAACATCCTTAAGCGGGCAGTATTTCAGGCTTCTGGCAGTAAGAGAGCGGGTGGGCTCGCCTTCAAAATCAATGATCACAAAATCTTTGCCGGTAAACAATACCTGACCCAGGTGATAATCTCCATGTATCCTGATCTTGGAGGTATGTATTTTTTCCTGCTCCAGTGTCTTTTTGATGGTCGATAAAAGCAGAGTCTCATTCTTGATGATATCATCAAGCAATGATTGTTGATCCTTATCCAGTTTATTAACCGAGGCTTTCATCTGGTTAAATGTACGCTTGATGAGAGTTCTGAAAGACTGGTATAATGATTTCTGATGCAACAGGGAGAATGGCTCCTCGGCGAAGTTCCTGTCTTTTTTAATTGAACTCAGTGCCATATGCATTTCGGCAGTCCGGCGGCCCAGAAGAGCTATCATCTCCAGGAAGAAAGGATCAAAAACCTGATCTTCTGTTTCCTCTCCTGACATTTTTGATATATCACCGGTTTTTTCATCATATCCTGCCATCAGTTGCTCTTTTCCGGATCTGATCCTGTCGAAGTAATTTTCTATGGAATTCCGGGTGAATTCCCAGGCATTACCTTCATTGGGGATAAAGTCGACCAGTAATCCGAGGGACATATTCCCGGTGGCCTGCGATCTGTATTCCAGGGAACCGGAATAAGCCGGGAAATTCCTGAAGCTGGTATTTTCTGTCAGTGCTTTTATTACGTCGAGCTCCGGATTATTCCCTTCCTCGGGACTCCTGTACATCTTTAAAAAGAACCTGTTGTCATAGAGTAAAGAGGTATTTGACTGTTCTGCACTTAATACCTTCGATGGCAGGGGCAGTTCGCTTCTTTTAATTTTGGTATTTAATTTTTTCCCGGGCAGGCCGGCGATCTCGCCTTTTTTATTTTTTAGTTTACTCCTGTGAACGATCTGTTTGAGGAGGGCATTTCTCAGTTCCTGATCGTATGAGCCGTCATACAGGAGTCCTGTTTGACCATCTATAACCATGTTTACAATGACTGCTTCGGGGTGATGGTATTTTATATCATGCAAATCATCACCTGTAATTATAGAAAGGGGGATTATATACTGTTCGTTCTTTCCTTCATTATATATTGTCTCAATGATGAGTATGTATGAATTCAGACTGCCTGTATGCAGGGGCATCGCGTCAATAATATTTACATCTTTGACCTTTCTTGCTTTTCCCCTGAACCACCTGTTTTTGTAGATATATTCAAGAAGGAGGCCTTTCAGTAATCTTTTTGTTGTTTCATACATCTGGTTCCACTGCCTGGCCGATAATTCCAGGTTGTAATCCATTGAAAGAGCTTCTGTAAGATCTTCCTCCTGGGGTTTGCGTAATTCGAACCAGAAGTAGTTCTTAAATTGCAGGGGAAATGCATAGGGACGTTCATCTATGGGAGTAAAATCATTACGGCTGAATATTTCCGTAGGTATATAGCCTTCATATTCAGTGAGGTCAAGCTGTGCCTGCTGCGAATACCTGGAAAGATTTATAATGACCAGGATAATCTCATCCTCATATTTTCTTGTGAATGCCAGGATCTTTGAATTACTGGTGTCTATAAAATTTATATCTCCCCGGCTAAATGCTTTGTATTGTTTTCTTATGGCTATTATCCGTCGCATCCACCAGAGAAGGGAGGACGGATTTTTCTCAAAATTTTCAACATTAAGGCTTTCATAATGGTAATCATGATTGAATATCAGGGGCAGGAACAGCTGCTGCGGTTCGGCTGATGAAAAACCGGCATTTCTATCAGCAGACCATTGCATGGGTGTCCTTACACCGTCGCGGTCGCCCAGGTAATAATTATCGCCCATGCCTATCTCATCGCCATAATAAACTATGGGGGTGCCAGGTAAGGAAAAGAGCAGGATATTCATCAGTTCTATATTCTTCCTGTCATTTCCCAGCAGGGGTGCCAGCCTTCTGCGGATTCCCAGGTTGATCTTCTGCATTGGGTTCTGGGTAAATGATTTATACATATAGTCACGTTCCTCATCAGATACCATCTCGAGGGTTAGCTCATCATGATTTCTGAGGAAAATAGCCCACTGGCAGTTTTCAGGAATTGCGGGTGTCTGATCCAGAATATCAATTAAGGGGAAGCGGTCTTCCATTTTCAGGGACATGTATAAGCGGGGCATAAGGGGGAAATGAAAAGACATATGGCATTCATCGCCTTCCCCGAAATACCGGGATGCATCATCGGGCCATTGATTGGCTTCGGCCAGGAGCATCTTATCTTCGTATCTTTCATCAATATGTGAGCGTAATTTTTTCAGGAACTGATGCGTTTCGGGAAGATTCTCACAATTTGTGCCTTCGCGCTGGTACAGATAGGGCACAGCATCAAGCCGCAGACCATCCACCCCTGCATCGAACCAGAAATCCAGCACCTTTATTATGGCTTTATGGACGCTGGGATTATCGAAATTCAGATCGGGCTGATGAGAATAAAAGCGATGCCAGTAATAGGCCTTTGCCACCGGGTCCCATGACCAGTTTGATATTTCAAAGTCCTGAAAGATGATACGTGCCTCTGTGTATTTATTTGTACTGTCATTCCATACGTAAAAATCTCTGTAGACACTTCCCGGCTTTGCATTGCGTGCTCTTTCAAACCATTTGTGTTCAATGGAAGTATGATTAAGCACCAACTCAGTTATCACCCTCAGCTCTCTCTTATGTGCTTCCTGTATAAAACGTTTGAAATCGGCCATGGTGCCGTAATCATCATGGATACGTGTAAAATCAGCTATATCATATCCTCCGTCTCTTAATGGCGACCTGTAGAAAGGTAAGAGCCAGAGGGCGTTTACGCCCAGACTTTTCAGGTAATCGAGTTTTTTGATCAGGCCTCTGAAATCGCCTATGCCATCCCCGTTACTATCAAGAAATGATCTTACATGGGCCTGATAAATGACCGCATCCTTATACCATGTTTTTTTGCTTTTATCCTGCATAGTTACCTTCTCTTTATATGAAATAGTCAAAATCTTTTTCAGAACGGATCTTTCTCCTGATCTTGAAAATATGGAGGGGCATGATGCCCGGATCTATCTCAACGTAATTATGTTCTCCGTTCCACATGAAAAATGAACCGCTCAGAAGATCATGAACCTGGAAGGGCACATGAGGATCCATCTGGAATTCTTCAGGGGGGAAGCTGATCCATCCGGAATGGGTGTGATGGGGATCAAGGTTAAGCACAACCAGGATGATATTATCCAGGTCATCCGATGTTTTACTGTAGCAGATCAGGGCTTCATTATCAATATCATGAAACTTGAGGCTATGGGTATTCTGAAGTGCCCTGTTCTCATTTCTGATCTTATTGATCCTTTTAATAATACTTTTCAGGCTTTGCGGATCACTGATGTCCCAGTTCTTTATTTCATATTTCTCGGAATTAAGGTACTCCTCTTTCCCGGGGGCTACCGCTGTGTTTTCCATTAATTCGAATGCCGGGCCGTATATACCGTAGTTTGAACTCAGGGTAGCTGCAAGGGCTATCCTTTGTATGAACCCGGACCGCGGTGCTACCTGGAGATATTCCGGCAGTATATCGGGAGTATTTGGCCAGAAGCTGGGCCTGAAAAATTCGCGGGTTTCGGTATTCACTAGTTCCCGGCAGTAAGTGCTTATCTCATATTTTGTGTTCCTCCAGGTAAAATATGTATATGATTGTGAAAAGCCCTGCTTGGCCAGCTGGTACATTAATTTCGGGCGCGTAAAAGCTTCCGACAGAAGAATGATATCATCATGTTCTTTTTTAATCTCTTTTGTCACCCATCCCCAGAAGCGTAGTGATTTGGTATGGGGATTATCCACCCTGAAAATTTTTATGCCCTGGTCTATCCAGTGCAGAAACACACTCTTCAGTTCTTCCCACAGGGCCTTCCAGTCATTAGTTTCAAAGTTAAGCGGATAGATGTCTTCATATTTTTTTGGTGGATTCTCAGCATACTGCAGGCTGCCGTCAGGTCTCATTTTGAACCACTGAGGGTGTTCTTTTACCCAGGGATGATCAGGGGAGCACTGAAAAGCTATGTCGAGGGCTATCTCTATCCCGTGCTCCGAAGCTTTTTTTACCAGGGCGCGGAGGTCCTCATGGTCTCCAAGTTCAGGATGTATGGATTTGTGGCCTCCTTCCTCGCTGCCGATGGCCCAGGGTGAGCCGGGATCTCCAGGTTCGCAGACTGTGCTGTTATTTTTTCCTTTACGCCTGGTCTTTCCAACAGGATGGATGGGGGCAGGTACATAACATCAAAGCCCATTTCAGAGACATATGGAAGAAAATCAATGCAGTCAGCCAGGCTGCCGTGACTGTTATCACCGTGTCCCAGCGAGCGGGGAAATACTTCATACCAGCTGCTGAAACCGGCCCTGGGTCTTTCCACTTCCACTTCCGCTTCTTTTTCAAACCTGCTTATGTGTTTTTTTACCGGGTATTTCACCATTATATCATAAAGGCTTCCGTCGAGGATGAGGCCGATTTTATCTTTAGCATGCCCGCTGCCGGATGAAAAATTATTAATTGCTTCATTGAGAAAAGCTTTGTCTTCCGGATTTATATCAGGGTATTCATCCAGGCTTGATCTTATGATCTCTGCACCGCTAAGGATATCAACTTCATAATCTGACGAAGCATCTATCTTTTTTAAAATATCCCTGTGCCAGGATCGGAATTGATCTGCCCAGGCCTGTATCGAGAAGTGCCAGCTACCTGTTCTGCTCAGTTTGAAAGTGCCATACCATCTGTCATTAATATCATAGCTCATTTCTTTTGTATCCCGCTTATCATCCTTACTATATTTCCAGGAGAGCTCGGCAATAATGACATCATGACTGTCGCAGAAAATATCTGCTTCCACCCTTATCGTATCATTCAATACGCGTTTCACAGGAAACTCCCCGCAATTGATTAAGGGCTTAACATTCTCTATGATAACTCTTTGTTGACCGTTCATAATGGTTTATTTGAATATATTATAATTGTTTTACCCGGGATGCTGATCCGGTCGCCCGGATCTGCTGTGTTGCTGCATGTTTGTCCGGACCCCTTAAACCGGCTTTCCGCCGAATCCAGTATCTTATGGAACCGGACTGCTTCATTATCAGGGATCAGGACACTTTGTTCATTATCGCCGTAATTCATGAAGCTGAGAATATGATTTTCTTTCTCCCATCGTCTGAGAGTAAACAGCAGGTCTTTTTCAGTGATCTCCAGCTTATCCTTATCAGGTACTTTCAGCACGGGATGATCCTTGCGGATGGTGATAAGTGCTTTATAGTATTCAAACATGGCTTCGGATGGGGATCCCTCGCTGATGTTCCAGGAGAGTTTTGACTTTTGGAATGTTTCGGGTGAGGAAGGGTCGGGAGCCTCTTCCTTACCCTCATAATGATCTTTGAATTCTTCCGATCTGCCTTTTCTGACAAGCTCATTAAGACCCGGATCGAGGTGGCTGACGAAATAATAAAAGGGCTGTGTTTCAGCATATTCTTCACCCATGAAAAGCATGGGGATATTCGGGGAGACAAACATTGTTCCCGCAACCAGTTTGGCTGTTTCAAAATCGCTTAAGGATATAAGCCTTTCACCATTTTTCCTGTTACCTGTCTGATCATGGTTCTGGGTGAATATGACAAACTGTTTGGCCTGATTGTTTTTTGTGGAACTGCCATATGTTTTTTTTCTGAACGGGGAATATTCCCCATCATATACAAAGCTGTCCTTGATTGCTTTGGACAAATGCCGGGCTTTGCCATAATCCATATAATATCCTTTATTCTCTTTTGTAACAAGACTGTGGACGGCATGATGAAAATCGTCTGACCACTGTGCATCAAGTCCGCAGCCCCCATTTTCGAAAGAACTGATATACCTTACATCGTTAAGGTCGGATTCTGCGATTAAATAGTGACTTTTTTTCATCTGCCGGCTTAAATGTTCCAAATTTTCTGCCATTTCCTTCAGGATATGCCGGGCACCGAAATCATAAATGGCATGAATTGCATCCAGGCGGAGTCCATCTATGTGAAAATCACGGCACCACATAAGTGCATTCTGGATTACAAAATTTCTGACACCATCGCTGTGCGGACCGTCATAATTCATTGGTTTTCCCCATGGTGTGGAATATTTCCCCGAAAAATAAGGACCATACATGGATGTATAATTCCCTTCAGGACCCAGATGGTTATATACCACATCCAGGATCACCGCAATACCCTGCTTATGGCATTCATTAACAAGCTGCATCAGTTTTTTTGCACCTCCGTAGTGATGGTGAACCGCAAAGGGATATACACCATCATATCCCCAGTTCCTCCTGCCGCTGAAGCGGGCAACAGGTAATAATTCAATGGTATTGATACCCAGGTCTTTTAAATACGGGAGCCTGGAAATAATGCCTTCGAAATTACCGGTCTCCGTAAAGGTGCCGGTATGAAGTTCATATTGTATCATCTTCTCTGGCGGGATATTTGCCCATTGCTGGTCTGACCATTCAAAATCATCCAGCCTGATTACTTCCGAGGGACCATGTACGGATTCAGGTTGTGATAATGATGCCGGGTCGGGGAAACTTTCACCTTTATCTATTTTATACTTATAAAGGGTGCCGGGACTGATATCATCACTTTTCAGACTCCAGTATCCGTGCTCTCCCTGATTCATGGGTATCTCACTGTTATGGTCGGTAAGAACCAGTTTAATGTCTCTGGCTTTTGGGGCCCATAAATTAAATTCACAGCTTTTATCATCTGAGAAAACAGGAAAAACTCTTTTATACTCCATAGATAAAATGATATTAAATGTTCCGGGGAACAAAATTCACAATTTCGATTTTTTTGCAAGCAGGGGCACTGAATGAAGTAAACTTCAGTAATAACTAATATTTTTACAGATTATACTTAATTTCGATCTGATAAACAAATAATTAGTTTTATTGTTTCAGGTTCCGGATATCCAGGCTGATAATATTTATTACCAGCTTGCAGATAAGTTTGTTATTCTCCGATATTTAAAGTATAATGAGATTCTGACTGATCATTGGTGCAGCAGAAGAAGGAACTTTATCAGTATTACATTTGTGGATATTCAATATACAGTGATATAAATATTTTATTGTGATGAAAAATTTCGATAGCAGAATATTACCTGGCAAACCCTATCCCCTGGGCGCCACATATGACGGAGAAGGAGTGAATTTTGCCCTGTACACGGAAAATGCAACCGGGGTTAAGTTATGTCTGTTTAAAAATGAGGATGATGAGGAGGAGTATGAGCAGATAAGTTTTGAGGAAGTAACCGATTACGTCTGGCATGCCTGGGTAAAGGGGATAAAGCCCGGTCAGCTATACGGCTACAGGGTCTATGGCAGGTATCAGCCCAAAAAGGGATCCGGTTCAATTCCCAGAAGTTGTTAATCGATCCTTATGCCAAGGCGATACAGGGAAAGCTTGAGGTAAAGGAGAGCATGTTTGATTATTCGCTGGTGGGAGACAAAAAGAAAAGTATCCTTGAGAAGAATATTGAGGACAGCGGAGGCGAGATGAACAAATCTGTGGTGATAGATACCGCTTTTGACTGGGAAGGTATAGCCAAGCCGGATACCCCTCTGCATAAATCAATTATTTATGAATTGCATGTAAAGGGTTTCACAGCAACACATCCTGATATCCCTGAGCATGAAAGAGGCACTTACAGGGGACTGGCAAACCCCAGTATCATAAACTATTTTAAGGATCTTGGTGTAACAGCCATTGAACTTATGCCGATACATCATTTTGTGCATAACAAGTTTTTACTTGATAAAGGGCTGTCAAATTACTGGGGCTATAATTCTATCGGCTTTTTTGCTCCCCATGCTGAATACAGTGCATCCGGAATGTCGGGTGAGCAGGTCAGCGAGTTTAAGGAGATGGTGAAGGCCTATCACCGTGAAGGAATAGAAATAATCCTGGATGTAGTATACAATCATACAGGTGAAGGCAATCACCTGGGACCCAGCCTCGCTTTCCGTGGCATTGATAATCTCAATTATTACCGTATGGACTCCAAAAAGCCTCTGTACTATAAGGATTATACAGGCACCGGAAATACTCTCAATATGATTAACAGCCGTACCTTGCAAATAGTCATGGACAGCCTGAGGTACTGGGCTGATGAGATGCAGGTGGATGGCTTCCGCTTCGACCTTGCCTCGACTCTCGCCCGCGGACTGTACGATGTAGGGAAACTGTCTACTTTCCTTGATACTATCCACCAGGATCCGACCATCTCACAGCTGAAGCTTATTGCTGAACCCTGGGACCTGGGTGAGGGCGGGTACCAGGTTGGTAATTTCCCGGTATTGTGGGCTGAGTGGAATGGGAAGTACCGCGATTCAGTAAGAAAATTCTGGCGTGGAGATGAAAGCCAGGTAAGTGAACTGGGTTATCGTTTGAGCGGCAGCAGCGACCTGTATGCAGATAATGGCAAAGCACCCTCTTCCAGTATTAATTTTGTTACTGCACATGATGGTTTTACTCTTCATGACCTTGTCAGTTATAACCAGAAATACAATGAGGATAACGGAGAGGATAACAAGGACGGTGAGGATCATAATATTAGCTGGAACAGCGGTGAAGAAGGTCCCACCGACGATCCGGAAGTAATTGCCCTGAGAGAAAAAAGAAAAAGGAATTTCCTGGGAACCCTCCTGTTGAGCCAGGGCGTTCCGATGATCAGTCATGGCGACGAATACGGACGGACACAGCAGGGGAATAATAATGCCTACTGCCAGGATAATGAGATTGCCTGGATGAACTGGGAATGGAATAATGATCATAAAAAATTACACGATTTTACCAGGAAGATCATAGGACTCAGGAATCAGTACCCTGTACTGCATCGGAGAAGGTATTTTAAAAACCGGCCAATCCAGGGCGAAGGAATAAAGGATATCCGCTGGCTTAATACCGATGGTCTGGATATGAGCAAGGAAGAGTGGGATACAAGTTTTATACGATGCATGGGAATGCTGCTTAACGGTGAACTGATGCTTGAAATGGATGAGTATGGAAATAAGATCACCGGTGATGTCCTGCTTATCCTTGTAAACAGTTACTGGGAACCGGTATCCTTTACCCTCCCTCATGAGGAACTGAGTTCAAAATGGGAAACACTTACAGATACAGCTTATCCCGATATGACTGATCAGGATAAGCAGGTAAAAAATATTTATAAGATAGCCCCCAGATCATTGGCGCTATTAAAAAATATTGATTAACAGGGAAATTATCAGAGGCCTCAGCTTATCCCAGCCCTGGATTTTTTAAATACCGCGTAATAGTGGGGATATGATTTATTAGTTATGCCAGCTTCCTTATAATAAATTATTGTTATGTTTGTACTGGGATTGGATAAGTAATTATAATTGACTGGTGAATAATTACATAATATTAATAGTCCTTTTTTTTGATGGAAGATGAAAAGCATATTGTTAGGTTGAATGAGCGTTTAAAAGAGCTTGAACTGGAAAACAGCTCCCTTAAAATTGAAAATACTGATCAGAAAATCAGGATGGAGGAAATACAGCGTTCGCTGGAAAGGTACAAGCTTATAGCTGATTTTGCCCACGACTGGGAACTCTGGTTCAGGCCCGACAGGGGTTTTGAGTATATTTCTCCTTCCTGTCAGAATATAACAGGTTATGCTGCCGGTGAACTTATGGCAAAGCCTGATCTTCTCGATGATATTATATATCCTGCCGACCTTGATGATTTCAGGAAATATATTTCTGACTCATTGAATTTTATTGATATACGGCAATCTCTTAATTTCAGGATACTGACCCGTACAAAGCAAATACGGTGGTGTGAGATAAAATGCAAGGCTGTATATAACAGCAGGGGTAAATACCTTGGACAGCGGCGCATCGGTCAATGATGTTACACGCCTGATGAATGCCCTGGGAGAAATAAAGAATCTCTCAGCGGGGAAGGTACATGATGCCAGGGTGCGCGACAGGTACCAGAAGGAGATAGAAGACAAGGACAGGGAACTTGTCAGTCAGCTGATGGTTATGTCAAGCAAGAATGAGACACTGCCAGTATATAAAGAAAAACCTCAATGAGCATATAAAAACCTGCAGACCGTCAGATAAACATTTGTTTATGAAGATGGTAGATCATATTAACAGCACCTTGCTCTCAACCGATAACTGGGATGATTTTATGCTGCACTTTGAAAAGGTGCACCCGGGCTTTTTTACCAGGCTGCAGACTAAATTTCCTTCATTGTCGACCAGGGACCTCAGGTTATGCAGCTACCTGCGTCTTCAGATGGCAACCAAGGAGATTGCAGGACTGATGAATATAACAGTGCAAAGCGCTGAGATCAGCAGGGTAAGGCTGAGAAAAAAACTTAAGCTGGGGCGTAAGGATAAGCTTGTAAACTATATCTCACTAATCTGATATTAGGTTTTTAATTTTTTATTTAATATTGATATTAGGTTAATATAATATATATAAACCAGAATAAGAGCACATAAAGATATGTATGTTAAGGTTACATATGCAGATGTTATGTTTTTATTAGGTTGTGTTTTCATGTGAATCTATTATAAAGAGTTACTTTTCGCGAGAGAAAGTAAATGAGACGGAAATGCAACAACCTACTTCAACCGGGATTAAATACAGGAAGTTATCAAGTGAAGAGACAGGGCAGTTAATTATGCAGGGATGTACCTGCGACAACTGGGACCTGATAGAAGTGAGTAAACGCTTCAATACCGAGAATATCCGCAATGCCCATTTTTCAGGCCATATAAAACTGGGAGTTTTTGATACTGAGGTTCGCCTCTTTGGGGGTGTGGTGTTTAATACAGGGATCTATAATGCCTGGCTGAATAACTGTATTGTGGATGATAATGTATTGATACATAATGTGGGTAGTTATATATCTAATTACCATATTGAACAGGATGTAATAATTCATAATGTAGACACACTGGCTGTTGATGATAAAACATCTTTCGGTAACGGAATAAAGGTAAAAGCGATAAGTGAGAAAGGCGGGCGTGAAGTGATAATTTTCGATCATCTCACAACACACCTGGCATATATCCTCAGTATGTACCGCCACCGCAAAAAGCTTGTTGATGTTATAGAGAACCTTGTCAATGATTATGTGGAGTATATTTCAGGCAGCAGTGGTGTTATAAAAAAAGGGGCAACAATAATCAACTGTGGCAGCATAAAGAATGTAAGAATAGGTGATGCTGCCAGGCTGGAAGGTGTGCATAAGCTTTTTAACGGAAGTATAAACAGCTCATATGAAGACCCGGTTCATATTGGAGAAGGCGTTATTATGGAGGATTTTATTGTCTGTTCGGGGTCGGAGATCAGTGGAGCCACACTGATCTCAAGGTGTTTTATCGGTCAGGGTTGCACGCTTGACAAGCAGTATTCAGCTGCTGATTCGCTCTTCTTTGCTAACTGCCAGGGTTTTCATGGTGAGGCATGCTCAATATTTGCCGGTCCATATACCGTAACCCACCATAAATCCACCCTTTTGATTGCAGGGCTTTTTTCTTTTTTGAATGCAGGCAGCGGATCAAACCAGAGTAACCATCTTTATAAGCTGGGTCCCATACACCAGGGGGTTATTGAAAGGGGAGTGAAAACAACAAGTGATTCATACCTGTTATGGCCCAGTCATGTGGGAGCTTTCTCACTTGTAATGGGACGTCATTATAAACACCCGGATACTTCTCAGTTCCCTTTCTCCTACCTGATAGAGAATAATGATGAAAGCATACTGGTGCCGGCAGTAAATCTGAAAAGCATTGGCACCATCAGGGATTCAAAGAAATGGCCCGGGAGAGATCGTCGCAAAGGTCATAATAAGCTTGATCAGATCAACTTCAACCTTTTGAGTCCATATACAGTTCAGAAGATGATATCGGGAAGGGAAATACTGATTAATATCAAAAATGCCTCGGGTGAAGAGGCTGAAGTCTATACCTGGCAGAGGATGAAGATACGTAAGAATGCTCTTAACCGTGGTATACAGCTGTATGAGCTGGCTATATATAAGTTTTTGGGGAATTCGCTTATAACCAGACTTCAGCAGCATAAGTTCAGTGATATGACTGCTTTGCGCAGGAGTCTTGAAAAAGATACCCCGGTGGGCTCGGGACGGTGGATAGACCTCTCCGGTCTTATCTGTCCGGCCGATGCTGTCAACAACCTGCTGGAGACGATAGAAAAAAAGAAGATAGGCACCATAGAAGAGATAAATTCATGGTTTATATCCATACATAATAATTATTATAATTATGAATGGACATGGACACATGATACGTTCAGATCCTTTACCGGCAAGGATATACTCAGTATGGAAAGGGATGAATTAATAAGTATTATAGAGCGCTGGCTTGAAGCGGTGCTGACTATTGATAATTACCTTTATGAGGATGCCAGTAAGGAGTTCTCTCTTCTTAAAAGGACAGGTTTTGGTATTGATGGTGAGAAGGCGGATAAGGAACTGGACTTTGAATCAGTGCGTGGCGAATTTGAGACAAACAGGATGGTGCTGTCCATAAGGGAGCATATTGAGACGAAGAAGAAGCTGGGCGATGATATTATAGCGGGATTAAAAACAGTAAAAATTGAATAAATAAGAATATATGTGTGGAATAATTGGATATACAGGAACAAAGCAGGTAAAAGACATACTTATTGACGGATTGCTAAAACTTGAATACCGTGGGTATGACAGTGCAGGAATAGCCATCCATAATGGCTCTTTAAGAGTTATTAAGAGTCCGGGTAAGGTAAGTAAGCTCATGGAGCTTTTGCCACCTGAGCTGGACTCCACCACGGGCATAGCTCATACACGCTGGGCAACACATGGTGAGCCTACTGAGATAAATGCTCACCCACATACCTCAAGTTCAGGGAAGCTGGTGATGGTTCATAATGGCATTATTGAAAATGCAGCAGTCATTGAGGCATATTTGAAAGAAAAAGGGTATGTTTTTGTGAGTGAGACGGATACAGAGATATTACTCAATCTTATTGAATATGAATATGACCGTTACAATTCAGATATACTGAAGGCCCTTACAGAAACATTCAAAAGGATAGAAGGAAGCTATGCCCTGGCAATAATAGAAAAGGGCAGGTCGGGAAGGATAACCATGTGCCGCAAAGACAGCCCGCTGATAATGGGTCTGGATGATACCGGCTATTTTGTAGCTTCAGATATTTATGCGGTGTCAGATTACACTGACAGATTTATTTTTCCGGATAATGATGATATAATCATTGCCGACAAGGAGGAAGGACTCAGAGTCTATGATGGAAATGGACATAGTAAAAAACTGGAGGTCAGTCAGTTTATGGCCAAAAAGAAGAGTCCGGACAGAAGCGGATTTAATCACTTTATGCTTAAGGAAATATATGAACAGCCGAAGATTATTTCAGACCTGGCAGAATCTGAACTGATAATTGAAGGCAGGGCTCCGGACGACAGCACACTGGCGGAAATATTGCCACGCATAAAGCGAATAATCATACTGGGATGCGGTACCTCATGGCATGCCGGTCTTGTTGGCAGATATCTGATAGAAAAACATGTAAGGATACCGGTTAATGTTGAATATGCTTCTGAATTCAGGTACAGGGATCCCGTTATCGAACCAGGCGACCTTGTGATATCCATCTCACAGTCGGGAGAGACAGCCGATACCATTGCAGGTAATAAGCTTGCACGCAGGGCGGGTGCCTTCACTTTCGGTATTATCAATGTAATGAACTCCACCCTTGGGCGCGACACTGATTTTCAGCTTTACCTGGAAGCGGGTGATGAGATAGGGGTGGCATCAACAAAGGCATATACTGCACAGATAGTACAGCTTTCACGACTTACTGCACTGTTTGCAGATATAAGGGGCAAAGGGGTTAAGGCAAATGAGATGTCAGAAGCCCTGAATAAAATATCCTCGGGCATGGAGACTGTGCTTGAAGGGGCGGATAAAATATCAGATCTTGCCTCCAAATATGCTTTCAGTAATAATTTTATGTTCCTGGGCAGGGGATTTAACTTTCCCACGGCTCTGGAAGGGGCTTTGAAACTGAAGGAGATATCCTATATACATGCAGAGGGTTACCCGGGGGCTGAAATGAAGCACGGACCCATTGCGCTGATCGATATTAACTTCCCGACACTGGTGGTACTGACCGATAAGGAAAGCAAAACAAAGATGATGTCCAATATAAAGGAGATAAAGGCACGGAAAGGACTCGTAATAGCTCTTATATCCGATGATGATCATGATACCGAGCATCTTGTTGATGATGTGATCAGAATTCCTTCGGTTCCGGATATAATATCACCCATACTGTCGGTTGTGCCCCTGCAGCTTTTTGCGTATTACGTTGCCCTCTTACGCGGCTGTAATGTAGACCAGCCGCGTAACCTTGCCAAAAGCGTAACAGTGGAATAGACTAAAACGGCAGATCGTCCATCTCTTCGTTTTCCGGCGGCATATCATCGAGAAGTGGTGGGGGCAAATCGTCGTCAGGAGCAGTGCTGCCGACAGATGCTTTTTCAATTCTCCATGCATCAAGGTTGGTGAAATAATTTACCTGGCCGTCTCTCTCCCACTTATTGCCTTTTATATTAAATGATACTTTGACATTATCATTAAGATAACTCTCGTCTATAATATCTGTCCTGTCCTGTATGCACTGGAACTTAACATAATTGATGAATTCACGGCCTGCACTGCCTGATTCAGATACTTCGATGACAAATTCCCTTTTTTTAAAACTCTCGCCTTTTTGTTGTACAGGACCAACTTCAATTACTTTTCCTGATAGATCAAATGACATATTTTATTCCTCGTTGATTATGATTTTTTTGATTTCATCGCCCTGCCGGATACTGTCAATAAGATCTGTCCCTTCATTTATCCGGCCGAAGCATGTATGGTTTTTGTCGAGGTGTGCTGTGCTTTCCCTGCTCAGGCATATAAAGAACTGTGAGCCCCCGGTATCCCTTCCGGCATGTGCCATGGACAAGACTCCCCTGTCGTGGTACTGCTTATCACCATCCAGCTCACATTTTATGTTATAGCCCGGTCCGCCCGTACCTACCCTTGGGTCTGTCATGTCAATGGAATAAGGACAGCCTCCCTGGATTACAAATCCGGGTAATACACGGTGAAATGCAAGACCGTTATAAAAGCTGTTCCTGGCAAGTTTGCTGAAATTTTCCACTGTGGCGGGTGCATCATCCTCATAGAGCTCAGCTTTCAGCACGCCCTTTGATGTATGTATTTCAGCAATCATTATTCCTCTTTATTTACTACTTCAAGCAGTTCAACTTCAAAGATCAGTGTTGAAAATGGTTGTATGGTCTGTCCCGCACCCCTTGCTCCATATCCCAGTTCCTGGGGTACATAAAACATGAATTTTGAACCTTCAGGCATCAGTTGCAATCCTTCTGACCATCCTTTGATCAGACCGTTGGTCCTGAACTGGGCCGGCTCTCCTCTTTCAACGGAGCTGTCAAATACTGTGTCGTTGATCAGCTTGCCTGTATAATGAACCCTTACGGTGTCTGTCAGTGCTGGTCTTGGACCATCACCCATCTCAATCACCTTATATTGCAATCCCGATTCAGTTGTAATAACACCTTCTTTTTCCTTGTTCTCTTCCAGGAATTTTTCATTTTCAGCAATATAATCACTGAATTGTTCCCTGAGCTTATTCTCTTCACGTTCTTCCATTACCATCATAATATAACCGCCGGCTGCCGCATCTATAAAAATGGAATTTCCCTCTTTTGCATCTTTCATTCCCTTTGCAAGGAACAGTGGGTCCAGTTCAAGATCGCTTTGCCTTTGTAGGTTATTATATATATCCACTCCGAAAGCATAGGCCAGTGAGTCGTCCTGTGTTTCAGGCCTCAAATTATCAACTCCCTTATTTGAGCATGCTCCAAAGGTCATGGAAAGTGCTGCAATAATTATCAATACATTAAGTTTCATAGGTTTAATTTTTTTGCATGAAGATCCGTAAAAAAGTTTCATGCTGATTTGTTATTATATTTTTATCGCTTAATAATCTGCGCAAAGATAACATATTCTGAGATGATTAGCAGTTAAAGGAATGTGAAAATAGTCAGGTTTTTTTGACAGCCCTTGTAATATGCCTCTTGCCCGGCGGTCCCGGCGGGTGTTCAACATTGAATCCAGGTAAGGTCAGGTCCCTTTTTAGCTTTACAATCATGCGCAGGATCGAATAATTTTAATGTACTAAATACCGGGAATTATTAAACCGGGAAAATGATTATATAATTCCGAAAGCAGGAGGTAGTATTCTTTTTCGAGCTCAATTATCTTATCTTCAGTATCATAATACTGCGATAGCTCGGTAAAATATTCAATTACAGAAATTTCTCCCTCCGCCAGGGCCTTATTCAGAAGTATGTTTACCTGCTTATCCGGCAAGGCGCTTCTCAGAGTTTCCAGTCCTGATTTAACGGAAAGGAACTTATTATACCTGCTCATAAGATCATTTTCCAGAACATTTATACTGTTCTCATATTCTGCCTTGTAATGTGACTTTTTTGCTTTTGCCGCCTCAAGCCTGCCCTTGTTTTCCCATAAGGGTAAGCTGAGTCCCACTGTCGGACCTGTGAACCGGCTGGCTGCTACTATCTCCGAGGCATAACCCAATGTCAGTTCAGGTAGTTTATCAGACCTGATGACACTGATATTGCTTTCAGCTATTTCAATATTTTTTTCCGCTAAGCTGAAAGCCGGATGTTTTTCTCTCTTTTCTGCAAGAAGATACTCATAATCAGGCTCTTCAAACAGGGGGTAAGCGGCCGTTTCAATCATAGCAGAATTATCACCGCTTATCATATCAAGGTATGCTTTTACAGCTTCCTTTTCTGCCTTATATTCCGTAAGGATGTTTTCCTGGTGTGCGAGGGTTATCCTGGCTTTATTATAATCTATAATGGTTATTTCGCCTTCATCAAGCATTTTCCTGTATGCTTTCTCCCTGGACTGCAGGTGCTTCAGTCTTTCCGATGATCTTTCAATATGCTTTTGCAGGGCTGTCATCTGTATTGTCCTGGCACGGGCTTCTTCCATTAGTGCCAACACTGTATAGTGATATTCCATTACGGCCAGTTCATAATCATTTTTTTTCAGTCTTTTTATATTCCTGTAATGAGTTGGAAAATCGAATGACTGGTTTACTGACCAGGTTGTCTTATCACCCATCGTTTCGGGCTTACCCGGGAAATATCCTGCCTGAACAGACGGATCCTTTGGGGTGTAGCCGGTTTTTGAATATGCTTCTTCAGAGTCCAGCAGCTCTTGCCCTGCTATTACCCCCGGATGATTTTCCAGCACCTCATAAAGGAATTCATTAACACTCTGTGCTGAGGCATTTAAAGAAAGAGAGATTATGGCTAGTGATAATAATATTTTATTCATTCGTTTCATTATCATTTCGTTTTGAATACATTAGAAAATACACTGATGGTATAAGGTATATATTCAGCAGTGTGGATGACAGGAGTCCGCCAAGTATCACCACGGCCATTGGGCTCTGTATCTCGTTACCCGGCTTATCGCCTGCCGCAGCCAGCGGTATAAGCGCCAGTGCTGCTGTGAGTGCTGTCATTAGTATGGGGTTTAACCTGTCGGCTGATCCTGTGATGATCCTTTCTTTCAGTCCCATATTACTGACGGCCAGGGCTTCATACCTTGATATCAGCAGCAAACCGTTACGGGTGGCAATGCCGAAAAGGGTAATAAATCCTATTATGGTTGGGATACTTATAACGGCTGATGAGAGCCATATGGCATATACCCCGCCGATAAGAGCCAGTGGCAGGTTCAGCAGTATAACCGCAGCCAGCCTGCTGTTTTTGAATTCCTGGTACAGTACCATAAAGACAATAAGTATAGCCAGTAAGGAAGTGACAAGTAATCTTCTCGAGGCACTGGCCGCACTTTGAAACTGTCCGCCATATTCAATGCTGTAGTTATCAGGCAGGATGATATTTTCATCAATGGTCGATTCAATGTCCCCCACCACGCTACCCACATCCCTGCCTGCAACATTTACTGAGACAACGATTTTTCTCTGCACGTTCTCACGGCTTATGGTATTGGGTCCGGATGAGGACTCAATATCGGCAACGAATGAGAGGGGCACCTTTTTGCCGTTGTAGGTGTCTATCATGGCATTTCTTATTGATGCGATATTATTTCGTGCTTCTTCATTATACCTGAGTACCAGAGGGAATCTTTTTTCATCCTCAAATACATCAGACACGGTGCTCCCCCTCAGCGCAGTATTGATAAAAGAAGTGAAGTTATTCACTGGTATGCCATACCTGGCCAGCATATCTCTTTTCGCTGTTATCTTTATCTGCGGGGCCTCTATCTGTTGCTCCACGTTTATATCAGCTATACCCTCGGTGTCCTCTATTTCATCTTTAATATCATTGGCAATACGAAATAAGAGGTTCAGGTCATTACCGAATATTTTAACTGCTATATTGGCTCTTGTGCCGGAAAGCATATGATCCATCCTGTGTGTTATGGGCTGTCCCACCTCCACACTTACCCCCGGCAGTTTATTAAGTTTGCTTCTCAGTTTAGAAAAGAACTCGTTTCTCGACTGCCCGGTGAGCTTAAAGGGTACATCAAGCTCGGATACGTTCTCGGCAAAAGAGTGTTCAGCCATTTCAGCCCTGCCTGTTTTTCTTGACAATGAGTTTATTTCGGGCATTTCAAGCAGCATCTTTTCTGCTTCACGTGCAATCCTGGACGACTCCTCAAGGGATATCCCCGGTTTGGCTGTCAGGTTAATGGACAGGGCACCCTCGTTAAAAGGAGGCAGGAAGGTGCTGCCAAAGCTGAAGCTTATGACTATTGCCGAAAGCAGGAGGATGGCGGCGCTTATCACCACTGTCATGTTTTTGTTCAGGCTGACAGACAGGCTCTTCCTGTATATCTTCTTCAGCTTTCTTTCCACCCATGATCCCCCGGCTTTTTTTACCAGCCTTTTTTCATTTGTAAGCAGGTAGCTGCAAAGCACCGGTGTAATGGTTATTGCAACCAGCAGCGATGCCATCAGTGCAATTATAAATGATATACCCAGTGGTTTAAGCATTCTGCCCTCCATTCCTTCGAGGAAGAAAAGGGGAATAAATGTTATAATAATAATCAGTGTTGCATTAAAGATGGATGGTCTTATCTCGGTTGATGCTTCGTATATGACCCTGAGAACGGGTTTTCTCCTGTCTCTTTCCAGCATTACATTACTGCGCAGATGTTTATATACATTCTCCACATCGATGATGGCATCATCAACGAGTGAGCCAATTGCGATGGCCATACCGCCAAGGCTCATGGTATTAATTGTATAGTCCAATAACCTAAGTGTTATTATTGAAAACAGCAGTGACAGGGGTATTGCCAGCAGGGAGATCAGCGTGGTCCGTGTGTTAAGCAGGAATATAAATAATATTATTATTACGAAAATACCCCCTCTATCAGTGCCCGCATCACATTTCTGACCGAGACATTAATGAAGTCGGCCTGGTTATATATATCACTGTGTATACTTATATCCCTGCTAGTATTGGCTTCAATATCTTCTATGGTCCGTCGTATTTCTTTTGTAAGGTTAACCGTATTTATGTCTGGCTGCTTTACAATATTCAGCAGCACCGCATTTCCTGCATTATATGATCCTTCGCCGATCATTGGTGCAGGTCCTGTACTTACATCCGCAACATCTTTTATTTTTACGGGCAGACCATTATGTGTTTTTATTACTGCATTGCCTATTTCATCAGTATTGGTGGTGCGTGCAATACCTCTGACGTGATATATATTGCCGTACTGGTTAATAAAGCCTCCTGATGAATTACTGTTAAGACCTCTGCATACTGCTTCAAGCTCATTCATGCTTACCTGGTAGTGTTTCATACGGTAAGGGTCGGCCAGTACCTGGTACTCCTTGAATTCACCGCCTATGGTTGTAACCTGGGCAACACCCGGGATGGACAGCAGTCGCGGCCGCAGGTTCCATTCGGCAAAGGTCCTGAGGTCCATATCACTGACCGAGTCCGATTCAATTGCCAGTATCATCATCTCTCCCAGCAGTGATGACTGTGGTGCCAGCACCGGCTTGTTGACTCCCTGTGGCATTTCAGCACTTACCTGTATGATCCTTTCTGTTATGGTCTGGCGGGCATGGTAAATATCTGTTTTCCAGTCGAACTCAACCCATACAATGGAGAAGCCCATTGATGAGCTGGATCTTACCCTTCTTATTCCCGTTGACCCGTTCACTGCTGTTTCCAGGGGGAAGGTTACCAGCCTTTCCACCTCCTGGGGAGCCATACCGGGCGCTTCGGTCATAATCACCACTGTTGGCGCCGTCAGCTCAGGGAATACATCAATATCCATATTGCTGCTTATATATGTTCCCGAGAGAAGTAAAACAAGGGCTGAAATAAGTATTGTAAGCCTGTTTTTAAGTGAGAAATCTATTATTCTGTTTAGCATGATCTGCGGTTTAATGATTATGACTGAGTTCCGGTAAGTCTGATCCCTGCAACATCAGCTTAATCCTGTATGTGCCCTCTGTTACTATTTCGTCCCCTTCTTCCAGTCCTTCCAGGACATGGGTGACATAACCGTCGGTTTTACCGCATTTAATATATCTTTTCTCAAAGCTTTCCCCCTCTGCCATGAAAACATATATCCTGCCATATTCTTCCATCAGCGCCTCGTTGGGCACCAGTATTACATCATTCATGGTTTTCCCCTTAAGCCATATATCAGCAAAAGTACCGGGCAGAAGGTCATTGTTATAATTAAGCCTGAAATAAAGCGGGATATAATATGAGTCATCTCCTGTACTTCTTCCATAGGATATTATCTCTCCGTTCAGTTCTTCAGTCGAGTAGACATGCGGGCTGTAAGCTGTTGTGAAATTTGCCGCTTTTATTTCCTTTATTATTCCAAAGTCACTGGCCGGGATATCTGCCTTCAGTATCATGTTGTTTTCTGTTATTACCGAGGCTATCCTGTCGCCGGTTCGTACCATCTGACCTTCCCTTACATAGAGATCTTTAATATAGCCCTCAGCGGGGGAGGGTATTATACTGCCTTTATCACTGATTATTCCGGTGAAATTATCATACTCGGAGCGCAGCTTTTCCCGGGCAAGCCTGGCTTCAAGGTAATGTTCCCTGGTAATAAGCTTATCTTCAATCAGTCTTTGTGCCCTTTCAAAATTCTCCTCGGCAGCAATGTACTCTGCTTTTAATTTACGGTACTCAATATCACTGTTATTTTCAGTCATATTTTTACCTGAAACAATAAACAGCTGCTGCCCTGTCTTTACTTTTACCCCGGGGTAGAGCAGGTGGGAGCTGAAGCTGATAATGCCGGATGTGGATGCCGCGATGATTTGCTCATCTTTATTATCCGTCAGCAGCTGTCCGCTTGTTTTATAGACAAAGCTGAAATCAGCAGGCTCAACAGTGGCAGTGCGGTATCCTTCGCCGACTGTCAAAAGATCCTCATCATGATCATGACTGTCTTCTGCCTGGTCCTGGATATGTCCGGTATCCGTTTCTTCATGGTCGTGACCGGCTTCCTCATGCTGATGATCATTTTCAGCTGCATCATGCTGATGCAGGCCTCCTTCCTGGTCCTCTTCATGATCATGACCGGCTTCTCCTTCATCATGGAGGTGATTTGCGGACTCCTCCGTATGGTTTATATGCTCTTGACCGTTAGCTCTACCTTGGTCTGAGTTATTGCAGGAAGGCATAAATGCCAGGTAAGCCAGGGCTATAAATACTGTTATTGATCTCATGTTTTTAATTTTATAATAATCCGGATATCTCATCTGCCGGCCGGGCAAATGATTAAAATTGAGAAATGATGACTTTGAATATGATCAGGCGAGCGGGGGTGCCCTGAGCGGCATAAGCCTTAGGGCGGGCTTATTTATCCGGCTGCTTTTGATTACGGAGATATACTGGCATACAATAATGGGCAGTGAGTCCAGATGCAGGCCGGCCTGGTGAATAAAGGCATGGTCCTGCCCGGCACTGTTCACCAGTTCGCTTGTGAAATGACAGATTAGTGATGAGTGCTCATTATCATCTCCTGAAGATGCCAGGTGATAATGATGCCGGTCATCAAAGATATTATCCTTATCATCTGAGCAATCATGGTGCAGTATATTATGACATTGAGCATCCCGGTGATCATGATGGTTATGCGGTATTATCCCGTGAAGGAAGATTACCGACCACGCCAGGAGCATCAGAACTGTCTTTATTTTTATAGCTTTCCTCAGAACTTGTTTTTTAAACAGGATTATAATAATACATTACCGGATCAAAGATAATATTATTATTTAAACGGGTTAACAGCGGATTTGTTGATTATTAATGCCGGAATAATAAATGAGATTCTCCTGTTTTTTTTACTTTTGCCTGTAATTTCTAATATATCTTAATAATAATACATAATATGGCAACTGACATTAATATAAAAGCCGCTGATAATATCAGGTTATTATCAATGGCAATGGTTGAGAAAGCTAAATCAGGACATCCCGGTGGAGCAATGGGAGGAGCTGATTTTATACACATACTTTTCTCGGAATACATGCGCTTTGATCCGGAGCGGCCTGAGTGGAGACATCGCGACAGGTTTTTTCTCGATCCGGGCCATATGTCACCTATGCTGTATTCTGTTCTGGCCTTAAGTAATCTTATGTCAATTGACGACATTAAAAATTTCAGGCAGTGGCAGAGTGCTGCGCCAGGTCATCCCGAGGCAAATCCTGAAGCAGGAGTGGAAAACACATCCGGTCCGCTCGGACAGGGCCATACAAATGCAGTGGGTGCTGCCATTACAGAAAAGTTCCTGACACAGCGGTTCGGGGAGTGGATGACACATAAAATATACACCTTTATCTCCGACGGTGGTGTGCAGGAGGAGATATCGCAGGGAGCGGGACGTATAGCCGGTCACCTCGGACTGGATAACCTTGTAATGTTTTATGACAGTAATGATATACAGTTATCAACAGAAACAAATATTGTTACCTCTGAAGATACGGCTGCCAAGTACAGGGCCTGGGGCTGGCATGTTATTAACATTGACGGTAATGATCAGGCACAGATAAGGAAAGCCCTTGATTCTGCCAATAATGAGAAAGGCAGGCCCAGCCTGATAATCGGAAAAACGATAATGGGAAAGGGGCTATTGGATGATGAAGGCCGTTCATTCGAGGGGAAAAGCTCAACACATGGGCAGCCTGTGAGTAAGGCAGGGGCTTCTTTTGAAAAATCAATACTTAACCTGGGTGGCGATGTGGATGATCCGTTTATGGTTTTTGATGAGGTGAAGAAACTGTATGCTGGTGTGCTTGACAAAAAAAGGGAAGAAGTAAAACTATTCAGGAAGAGAGAGAAGGAGTGGACTGATGAGTATCATGACCTGGCGGATAAACTGGAAACTTTCTTTTCCGCTAAGCTGCCGGATATTGACTATGGAAAGATTGAGCAGAAGGAAGATATAGCCACCAGGGCTGCGTCCTCGGCTGTCCTTGCTGTCTATGCCGGAGAGATAGAAAATATGATTGTTTCATCTGCCGACCTGGCTAATTCAGACAAAACAGACGGCTTCCTCAAGGAAACAAAAGAATTCAGTAAGGGTGATTTTTCAGGGCAGTTTCTGCAGGGTGGTGTGTCAGAGTTGACACTGGCAGCCATAATGAATGGCATGGCACTGCATGGCGGGGTTATACCTGTTTGCGGTACATTTTTCGTATTCTCCGATTATATGAAGCCTGCAGTCAGGCTGGCTGCCCTTATGGGCTTACCCGTTAAATATATATGGAGCCATGATGCTTTCAGGGTGGGGGAGGACGGACCCACACACCAGCCCGTTGAACATGAGGTACAGATAAGGTTAATGGAACAGCTGAAGAACCATGCAGGAAACAGCATGCTGGTATTGCGTCCTGCCGATGCCTGTGAGACAACTATTTGCTGGCAGATGGCACTTGAGAATACCAGCTCTCCCACAGCACTGATACTGTCGAGACAGAACATTACTGACCTGCCCTCTGCCGGCAGCAGGTATGAGGATGCCCGTGCTGCTGAGAAAGGTGCATATATAGTGAGCGGCAGTGATGAAAATCCCGATGTGGTACTTCTTGCAAGCGGCTCGGAAGTAAGTACACTGGTCGCTGGTGCCGGTCTGCTGAGGGATCGTGATAAGCTAAAGGTAAGGGTTGTGTCCGTTCCTTCCGAAGGATTGTTTATGCGTCAGGATCGCGGGTACAGGGATACCGTACTGCCTCCCGGCATACCACGGTTTGGTCTGACGGCCGGATTACCCTCCACTTTATCGCGCCTGGTTGGCGAAAATGGTGCTGTATGGGGACTTGATCATTTCGGCTACTCAGCGCCCTATAATGTGCTGGACGAAAAGTTTGGATTTACTGCAGACAATGTATATGAACAGGTTAAGGTAATGCTGCTATCATAGCAGTTTCATGCGTTCCGAAAACTTTTTGTTTTTATTGGTTCTACCCTTAGTTTATATCTTATTTTAGCTGCCCGCTTTGGATGAAGAATAAAAATGATGAATTATTTTATGAAAGGTTTAAAAGTATTCCTTTTAAACCGGTAAAATGGCCATTATTTTATGGATGGGTGGTGATCTTTGCCGGTATTATCGGTATGATTATGAGCATACCCGGACAGACAATAGGTGTTTCTGTTTTTACCGATCCCCTTATCGCAGCTCTTCATATTGGCAGGGTGAACCTCAGCATGGCATATATGATTGGCACAATACTGAGCGGCCTGTGTATACCTTTTGCAGGGAGGATGTATGACAGGTACGGTGTAAGGCCTGTGATCATGATTGCCGGTGTGTTAATGGGCCTGACCCTCTTATACCTTTCACGTATTGCCAGGCTGAGTATATCCGTATCCTTATTAATGTCATTTATCGATCCTGCCATAATAGCTTTTGTCCTGTTAACGGCCGGATTCTTTTCACTCAGATTCTTCGGACAGGGTGTCATTACAATGACATCACGCAATATGGTGATGAAGTGGTTTGAGAGAAGGCGTGGCTTTGCAAATGCGATAGTGGGCATCACCATCTCATTCGGTTTTTCATACTCGCCGCAGGTTATTGATATGCTCATAAATAATTTTACCTGGCAGGGTGCCTGGAATATGTTCGGACTGGTCTCTTTTATCTTTGTCGTATTTTCGTTTATCTTTTTCAGGGATAACCCGGCTATGTACGGACTGGTACCTGACGGGAAGGGAAAAGAAGGAAAGACAGGGATGATCCTAACCTGCCATTATTGAAGGAATATACCCTGAAGGAAGCAAGGTCGACCTATTCCTTCTGGATATTCAACCTGTCACTCTCACTGCAGGCACTTTATATCACTGCTTTTACTTTTCATGTTATATCTGTTTTCGACGTGAACGGATATGATCAGGGTGCTGCCATAACAATTTTCCTTCCCATATCCCTTGTGGCCGTTTCATTTCATTTCTTCGGCAGCTGGCTGAGCGACTACCTCAAACTGAAATATTTCCTGATATTGCAGCTCTGCGGTATGCTTATCAGTATGACCGCTCTTCTTTTTCTTGATGCCTCTCCACTTATCAGGTGGGTTTTAATCATTGGCAACGGTATTATGCAGGGTATGTTCGGTGTGTTGTCTGCCGTTACCTGGCCAAGGTTCTTTGGCTTGAAGCACCTTGGTGCCATTTCGGGATATGTTATGAGCTGGACGGTTATAGGCAGTGCATTGGGACCTTTTATTTTCAGTCTGTCATACCGTATGACAGGACAGTATGATTATGCCACGGCTGTATGCATATTTATTGCACTTGTTCTGTTTGTCCTGGGATTTAAAGCCGATAATGTTAACAGGCCTGGAATAAATGATTGAAAACAGGATCAATCATAAAGAAAAGATAAGCCGGTATCGCTTAATACCTTAACTTGCCTTATTTTTTTCCGACGCTCATCAGGATAAAACCTATAATGGCTACTACTGCGCTGATTATAACGGGGGCCCAGTTTCCAGTGCTTACAGCTACTTCAGCCCCGAGCACATCAAAGGATTCAGATTGGTCGAGGGCCTTGATTCCGAATACGATTGTTCCGACAATACCTATAATTAATAATACAATACCTGCAACTTTCATAATGTAAGTTTTTTAAATTCTTGTAATCTAATGATAAAAATATGTTAAGCACATGTATATAATAAATTACGATTAACTAATCTATAATATCATGCCATTCTCTTTGTCTGTTTCAGAGTTTGTTTTCCGGAATAGAAATAAATGTCAGTAATTCAATGATATGGATTGCACATCTCTTTATGATTCAAAGAAAATCAATGTACTTACCAATACTCACATTGGGGTGAAATGTCTACATATTAACACGGATATTCATCTTTAAAAAAATATTTTATCTTAGTGCCTTATTTTAATAATATTTATATGTTCGAAGCCCTATCCTCAATTGATGATATACGTCTTAATTTCAGTGAAGGCGGACTTCTTTATATGAACATCACTCTTGCGGTAATAATGTTTGGTGTTGCCCTGGAGATAAGAGTTGAGAATTTCAGGAAGTTATTGTTGAATCCACGCTCAGCCCTGCTGGGCATTTTTTCACAGTTTCTTTTATTGCCAACACTGGCATTCGGCCTGGTTATTCTGATTAATCCGCCTGCTTCCATTGCTATGGGAATGATACTTATTGCTGCCTGCCCGGGAGGCAATGTTTCCAACTTTATCTCTGCACTTGCAAAGGCCAATATCGAGTTGTCTGTCAGCCTGACTGCCTTTGCCACCCTGGGGGCTACCTTTTTGACTCCTATTAATTTTGCTTTCTGGGGCGGTCTCTATGTCAGGTATTATGAGAAAGCAAAGCATTTGAATATCCCCATACAGATCGATTTTCTGGCCATGGCCAAAACAGTGTTTATCCTCCTGGGTCTACCTCTTATTGCGGGTATGCTGTTTGCCTATAAATTCCCTGCTACCACAAAAAAATACCTTAAGCAGGTTAAGATCGTTTCTGTATTTTTTTATATGACATTTATTATAGGGGCGCTATGGGCAAACATGGAATACATACCAGGCTATGTGTTGCCTATTGGTGTCATTGTAATGTTGCTAAACATCCAGACTCTCTTCACGGGATACCTGGTTGGGACCATTGGCCGTGTGCCTGTGCGTGACAGGCGGACTTTAAGCATAGAGACAGGTATACAGAACTCAGGCCTGGCCCTGGTTCTTATATTCAATCCAAATCTTTTTGCTGCCAATGGCGGAATGGCCTTTATGGCTGCATGGTGGGGGATCTGGCAGATGGCCACAGGAATTGGCCTTGCATCAGTCCTCAGCAGGATCAGGGTACCTGTACCGGACTCTGCTCCCGGCATAAAGACTTGAATACCGGTGCATATGTTATTAAGCTTTGATGTGAACCCGGGGTATCTTCTTATTTAATTATCTTTGACAAAGTCCCTCTTATTATGCAGAATAAAAAAACTCATCAGCTATGTTGCATACTTCATATATAGAACTGAGTAAAAAAGCCCTGAATACCAATATCAGGTTTTTAAAAACTTTCCTGAAAGAAGGCACACGTTATTCAATGGTTATCAAAGCCAACGCATACGGACATGGTATAGAGGATCTTTTACCACTGATTGAAGAGTGTGGTGTGGATCATTTCTCTGTGTTCAGTGTTGCCGAGGCCATGAGGGCATATAAGGTTAAAAAGAGTGAATGTGACCTGATGATTATGGGATGGATTGATAATGATGAGCTGGCATGGGCCGTAGATCATGATGTTTCCTTTTATGTATTCTCAGTTGACCGCTTAAAGGCAGCCTGCCGTGTAGCATCGGGACTGAATAAGCCTGCCCGTATCCATCTCGAAATTGAGACAGGGATGCATCGTACCGGTTTTTGTGAAGATGAGTTGCCTGATGTGATCAAAATGCTGGAAGAATTCAGTGGGGATGTGGTGGTGGAAGGTGTATGCACACATTTTGCCGGTGCTGAAACCATAAGTAATTATGAGAGGATACAGCAGCAGATCAGTACATTTAACAGGCTCTGCAGCTGGTTGGCTGACAGAGGGATTAAACCCCGGTACCGGCATACCGCCTGCTCTGCAGCCGTACTCAATTTCCCGGAGACGGCTATGGATATGGTGCGCATAGGAATCTCAAGTTACGGCTTCTGGCCAAGCAGTGAAACACGCATGACCCACCTTCTGAAACAAAAATACCCTGAAGATCCTCTTAAAAGGGTGCTCTCATGGAAGAGTAAGGTGATGAGCGTAAAACATGTGGGTGAAGGGGAGTATATAAGCTATGGCAGCTCCTACCTGACCAACCGGCCGGCTACTATCGCCACCGTTCCGGTAGGATATGGATATGGCTTCAGCCGCAACCTGAGCAACCTGGGCCATGTACTTATACATGAAAAGCGGGTGGCTGTTATAGGTTCAGTGAATATGAATATGATGATAGTTGATGTAACCGACCTGAATGATGTACAGGAAGGGGATGAGGTGGTGCTGATAGGAACACAGGGTGATCTTACCATCACTGTGAGCTCCTTCAGTGATATGAATAACAGTCTTAACTATGAATTATTAACACGCCTGCCCAAGCATATACCACGTTATGTGCTTGAATAAGTGCAGCCTCTGCTATCCGTTATAACAACTGAAGCTTTCGGTGAAAGTAATAGGACTATGCAGCTTTCAATATATCCTGTCCTTACGTATCACACTATTTACAAAAAAATGATGAGATTTATTTATATGCATAATGCTGTTCCATGGACTGGCAAGTGCACAGAAGGCTACGAATTATACTATTGATGTTGAATTTTTTCCTTCTGATGCCATGATGTATGGAGTTGAGGTTTCGCCCGACCATTTTATGAGGGGCTCAGCCTTAATCACCCTGTCAGGGGAATTGACAGAAGAATCTTAGTTTTACCTCCATGGGGAACTGAGAATAGATTCGGTAATTATTGATGGGGTACTGGTGCAGCATAAGAGTGAAAAGGTGTTGTACGGATATGATTACTCCAATCTTGCAGTGAAGACAAACCTTGCGGGAATACCGGACGGAGCGAATAATGAAATCCAGGTGTTTTATTCAGGATTTATGCATCCTTCAAAAGCAAGGTCGATTTCAGATTATATGCACATTGACAAAACAGAAGGTGTTTTATTAAGGTCTTTTGCCTATTCTCTGTGGTTCCCTGTTTTCCTTGAAGCAGGTGAACAATGGCATCCGGCAACATTTGATATGATTACCGTTAAGCTTCCTTCGGGCTTCAAATCAGTAGTTACAGGTGAACTGATCTTCAGAAACTCAAAAAGAGGGTAGTTATGTGGCAGAATGGAAACCCGGGATGGTGGATATTTTTGAGGTGCAATGCACTGCCCGTAAATATAAGGTGCTTGAAAAAGACGGTATCAGTGTTTATTATCTCAATAATAAGGAGCAGGCAGGCAATATCCTTGATTTTTCAATGAAACTGAAGGGATTCTGCTATGAAAAATTAAGAGCATATGATGATAACAGACATCTTTTTGTAATGGAAATGCCGCGGTTCGGGGATATATCAAGTGGCAATGTGATAGGCATGCAGTCAGCCAGGTTCAGTAATTTTGATAAAAGTATGAGTTCAAAGGCTACCATTACGCATGAATTTGTGCATCCATACCTTTCTATACAGGTCTCTATGGACAGCCCCATATATGCTCTTGTTGTTGAAGGCTTTCCCAGTTTCTTTCAGACATATGTGCTGGCCGGAATTACTGATGACTATGTTCCGGAAGAAGCAATGCGAAAAGTGGAGGATAATTACCTTCAGAAAAAAAGAACAGGTCTTAACAGCAGGGGCAGAAAACTTCCTGAAGAAAAACCTGTATATGAAATAACAGCGGATGAGATAGGTATGTATAAAGACAATTTTATACTTAGCGACAGGGTATGGCTGTTTATGTTTGACCTGTGGCAGCATATGGGTGATGGTAAATTTGAGGTATTTGTCAGGGACTTATTCAGTCTTGACAGCATAGACCAAAGGATATTTGAAGAGCTTATCATTGATTACCTGCCAGCTTATGGAGACAGACTGGACACATGGTTAAAAACAACGGAATACCGGGAGGATTTTCTCCTTTAAATGGCATTACTGCCTGCTAATTGTCTGCTGCCCTCGAATTTTATGAAGTGTGGAACTATTTACACTAAGTGTAGAAAAAATGCTTCATATTACCTGGTTTCTTTATGAAAGTGTATTTACATTGACAGCCTCTAATTAAAAGACATACAATGCAATGACATTTTGCTTATTGTTTTTGGCAAGGTTTTGTCTTTCATTTTAACTGTGCCTGCGGGGATAATGGTAATATAATATTGCCATTATCAGTGTTTCGGCGGACATGAAGCATTTGTGCCCGGGGATAACAGATTAAAAATATAATGAAAAAATAATGAAGTCATTAGTGCCATCTTTAAAAATGGCTCTTTTCTTATTAATAATCATCTTATTAATTTACGGTGTGATTGAGGCGAAAAATCTTTTGTTTCCAATCACATTTGGTGTTTTGTTTGCTTATTTATTGCTGCCCGTAGCCACGTTTTTGGAATCAAACGGTATACCCAGGATACTGGCAAATCTGATGGTTATATTATTAGTCCTTGTAGTGTTTGGTTTGATTTTTTTTCTTTTCTATCAGCGGATGGCTTTAATGTTTGAAAATCTTGATTCCCTTAAAGAATCGGCAAATAAAAATATTGAATCTTTCCAGCAGAAGATACAAAGTCTAATTGGCCTTTCTGATAACCGTTTTGAGGATTTTCTGAAATCTCAGGTTAACCGTTTATTTAGTAGCGAAGGTTCAGGCATAGGTCAGGTTTTTTCATCAGCAACGGGAGCAGTATTCAGTTTGTTAATCCTTCCCGTATATGTATTTTTATTCCTCTACTACAGAACAAAATTTGCATACTTTATTCTCAACATAGTAAAGAAAAAAGATAAACCCGTTGCCATCAAAATTCTAAGGGACATATCCACCGTTGCTGAGAGATATATGGGTGGTGTTTTTATTGTAGTTCTTATATTATGTATTATTAATTCCACCGGATTGCTTATTATAGGGGTCGAATATGCAATTCTTCTCGGTATTATTTCAGCTTTTTTCAATTTTATCCCTTATTTCGGGACAATTATGGGTGGGGCAGTGCCTCTGATTTTTGTTCTCTTAGCCGATTCGGATCCTTTGAATACGGGATTAAAAGTATTGATCTTGTTTATAATTATACAGTTTATAGAGAATAATATCCTTACCCCGAATATTGTGGGGGGGAATGTGAATATTAATCCTTTCTTTATAATAATTGGTCTTGTGGTTGGTTCAATGGTATGGGGTATCCCGGGAATGCTGGTGATCGTTCCTTTCCTTGCAATTACACGGATAATATTCACTAATATAGAATCTCTGAATCATTATGCATTCCTCCTGGGTCCGGGAGGTACTCAAAAACATTCCATTAATTTCAAAAAGATCAGGAACAAATTCCTGCATAGAAAAAAATAGACAGTATTTTTCAGATCAATGCAGGCAATCCCTGCCGGCAAATAGAATCACCGGAGGCAATATTCAGGAATAAAAAGTGTGGAATTTATGACACATTTTATGATGTGCTGTGTGGTACTTATCTACATTTCTATAAAATACAACCAGCATAGGGGGGGTGAACGGGTTTGGCACGATATTTCTACTGTTATAAGCAATAATTTGAAATTATTAATTTAAAATAAAGCTTAATTATGGCAAACAAAACAACAAACGCTGTTCTGGGATTTTTAACCGGAGCTACAGCCGGATTAGTTGCAGGTATTTTAATTGCACCCGATAAAGGTTCCAAAACCAGGGAGAAAATAAGAAAATCTGCTGAACAGGCTGGTGATGGTATAAAAGAAGACCTTGACGAAAGGATTGACGGGCTGAAGAGTCATTTCAGTAAGTTCGTCAATGACCTGAATGACCGTTTCGGCGATCTTGAAGCAGAACTTGAAAACAAGACAAAGGAAGCCCGGAGAAAAGCAGCAGAAAAAGTAGAAAAAGAGGCCTCCAAAGTTGAAAAAGAAGCCGCCAGGGTAAAAGAGGCAAAAGCAGGCAAAGAAGCCAGTAAAACCAAATAGAACTTATAACATCATGAATGATAAATCTTTGATTGAGAATGTGCACGAGCTCAGTGATGTTATTAAAGACTATATTGAAGCAAGGATAGGTCTTTGGAAATTAGGTGTGATAGAGAAGATAGCCAGAATAGGCACCTATTTTCTATCCACTACACTTATTTCAATTATTATACTGGTAGCGCTGTTCTTGTTAACACAGGCATTTGTAGGTTGGTATGACGAAGCTTATGGTTCTTCATCTGTAGCTCTGCTGATATCGGCAGGCTTTTATATATTTTTAGCCATAATGATATTCCTGTTCAGAAAGCAACTGCTAACAAACCGGATAGTTAAAAATACAGCTGAAATACTGTTTGATGAGGATGAAAATGATTAAGCCATGAGTAAAGTAATCCAAAGAAAAAATATCAAAATTAAATCTCTAAATGATCTGAAGCTTGCAAAGCAAATATATAATTATGAAGCCAGGCTTCACGAGCAATCGATTATTACCGGGTTTAAGAATTTTAAGGATATAATGATGACCTCTGTCAAAAATACAGTTGTATTATATGGACAGAAGGTGTTAATATCCTCCTTGCATCGTTTATTAAAAGTGTAGTTCCTGAGCAAGCCCTTGATTTTACCTGAGTGCTTGCCGGGCTTTCTAAATGCCTGAGTGTTTCCTTGTTCCCCCTTGCTGCTATTTTTCATATATTTGTGCTTTCTAAAATACGGATTATATGAGTTTTGTTTTACCCGATGGCATAAAAGCACTGATCTTTGATCTTGATGGTACACTGGCCGACACCATGCCCCTGCATATGAAAGCGTGGAGAGAGGCATGCAACAGTTATGGTATGGATATGAGCAGTGAATTTCTGCGGTCCTTTACTGGCTCACCGGGGATAAATATAGCGCGGGCAATAATAAAGGAATCTTCAAAGGAAGGTGTTATAGATCCGCATGATATTGTTTCAAAGAAAAGGATAATGTTCAACGATTTGCAGCATATGGTGAAAGAGATTGGGCCTGTTGCTGATATTGTGCGAAAATATCATGATATTATCCCTCTTGCGGTGGGAACCGGTGGTCCCAGGGATATTGTTATGCATACCCTTGAGGTGATAGATATGAAAAAGTATTTCAGGCATGTCGTTACAGCCGATGATGTTAAGAACCATAAGCCGGATCCGGAAACATTCTTTAAATGCGCTGAACTGCTTGAGGTAGCTCCTTCTGATATTATCGTCTTTGAGGACGGCGACCTGGGCATCAGGGCTGCTAAATCGGCAGGAATGCAGGCGGTGGATGTAAGGGGCTGGTATGAATACTCATGGTAAATAATCCGTGCCCCTTAAAACATTCGTAATACACAACAATTAAGGGTTAGTGTCTGGCAATACTATCATACGGCAAAAAGCACTCAAACTAATAGTCGCGCCTGCTTTTCCGGCAGTTATTTGAGCCTGAAAGTACCTTCGAGGTACATCTCCTTGCTTAAGGGTTTGAAGTCGCGGGAATCAGCTATGACCTCATAATCAATTCCTTCGATCAGTCCCGGTGTTGCCGGGGCGGATTTTACGCCCAGGATATAATCTATGGTGGCTTTCAGCAGTGGTTCATTAACATCACCGAAAGGCTGAAGGTTTACATAGTTCTCTTCTGCTTCCATATCCGTGGGTAAGCCATTAATATAGTTGGGATCACTCATGTCTGAAGGGTTACCGGCGGAATTGACAAGCTTAAGCACTATGGGCTGCATGGCCCATTTATGATCAGGATTGACATTGCCCTGACTGTCCCAGTCCTTATAGGTTATTGACCCTACATATTTACCCGTTGAATTACTGCCTATTACTTTTACATCAATATAAGGCTCCAGACCGTTTATAACCATTTCACTGGCTGAGGCTGTTGAGCCCGTAGTTATAACATATACTTTGTTAAGCTCCATGCTTGTAATAGGAGTTTCAGGGTTCTGCCCGCTGGCATATATGATGTCCTTAAAATAATAGTTCAATGCATCTTCTCCATCTTCTTGTATAAAATAGGCAGTGTATTTGTCATTCCAGAGGGACTTGGCAAAAACCTTATCCGTATCGGTGCTGTAAATCATGCTTGCGAGGTACTGGGATGTTCTGATAGATCCGCCTCCGTTATATCGCAGATCGAGTATAAGCCTGCCGGCGCCCTGCGACTTGAAATAATCAAAGGCCTCATTAAGCTGGATGTCAAAATTTGATGTAAATGAATTATAAACAAGATAGGCAGTGGGCACACCTCCAACATCAATTACATCGGTGTAGTATACAGGGTTTTCCTGTATTTCTTCAGCAGTCATAACCGGGGTGTCGTCGCCGTTATAAATAGTGTTGTTATCAATATATGCCAGTGTCAGATAATAGCTTTCATTATTAAACAGAAGATCGCGGTAGTTATTAATGGTGAGCTGTTCTCCGTCTACTTTCTTAAAGAGATTGCCTCGTTTGAGTCCGGCAGTAGCTGCAGGTGAGTCAGGCAGTACATACCTGATATAGCCGAAAACATCATCTGATCCTGATAATATGACAAGCCTGAAATCATAGCCCATTGATTTGGAGATGCCTGCAAAGGAATTCTCCAGCTCTTCCCAGTCGTCAACTATCCACGACCATCTGTCTATGGTGCCGTGCTGGTAAAGGAGATCATAAAAAAGGCTCTCATAGTCGGTTTCAAAACCATTAAGGTAACTGTAATAATCATCAGTTGTCGCAAAATAATCATTACCAAGTTTATCGACTTTGTCATACCACAGGTAGGCATCCTGCAAACCTTCATACACAAACTGGCTTATCTCGTCGGCTTCTTCAATAAGAGGCTCCTTCGAAAAGGAGCCTGTTGTTGAAACAATTGGTATATCTTTTTCACATGCACTTAGTATTGCAAGTGCTATAAAGGAGAATAATGCTATTCTTAAAAAAAGCTTCATAGGTTTAAATATTTTATTCACTTTGTTCATGAGATCGCGTCGCTAATTTTATGCTCGTGTTTTCAAATTATAAATTTGTTGTTTTTAATCAACAATACAAGCATACAAAACTACAAAAAATATGCCTGAATCAGACCTTTTTCCCAGGCCTGAAATAATTTTGCATGGTTTTTGGGTTTTATTTACTAATAAATAACCAAATTTGTATCATCTTTGTTTATTATAGCTTAAGCAGGCCTCATTAATAATATCAGTTTTATGGAAAGAATATGGACCTAACCACAAGTCTGCTTATAAACGAAGTGAATAAAATGCAGGTAAAATAATTTTAAAATATGAGATCGATAAAGATTCTTTCAGTTATAATTATGTTTACAGTTATAAGCGGATGTTCTGCCTTGCTGAAGACTGAGCATGAACTGTTCCGTATACAGGATGTTTATTACCAATCGTGGATGGTAAGGGACATTGAAAAGGGGACGGATGTTATTATTGAGTTGAAAAATCTGGATGCTGATGTTGAATTCACCTCACTTGTATTCAGAGGTCTGGAAGTGGATGTTACTTCTTCTTCTGAAGGCAGTAAAACAGTGATAAAAGGAACCATCAATACGGGTCCGTCGATTATTGAGAATTATGATTATAAACCCGGCGGGCCCTTTGATATTATCAGATATGTATACAGGGGCAATGAATATGATTACCCCTAAAAAATGTCAGAAGGGAAAATTCAGAGTTCGTGGAATAAGCTTTCTTTCGACTTTTAGAAACAGATTGTTCTTACGGGTATGCTGCTTGTATCATCAATATCCAGCATGCTGTTTATCAGTCTCAGTTCCCTGAATCTTTTCAAACCTGCCGGGGTGATGTCCTTCTCCTTTATCAGTCCGTTGTCCAGCAGATACTCTCTTTTCGTTCCCCTCAGCAGATAGCTTGACGGAGTGTACCATATGCCGTCATTTCCCCTCACGATAATATTTGCATATGATGTGTCGGTGATCCGGCCATCCTTGATTATCAGTATGTCATCACAGCTGCCCTTTTGTTCCATCAGCGAATCTATACCCGATCTGTTGAGATATTTATATCTGTATTCAAGATCGCCTGCTTCCACCAGCCTGAGTGTCCTTATCATTTTAATTTCGTAGGGGAGAAAGTCCAGCTTCCTGATATGATCATTATACTCAATTCTGCATTTGAAGAGCCCCTGCCTGGCATAGGCCGGGATAATTATTTTATCCTGAAGATCAACGGCCGGACCGGTATTGAAAAGATCCTTCCTGGTTTTATTAAAGCGATTTGAATGATATTCAATATTGAATAAGCGGCCATCCTTTACTTTTATTGTTTCAACCAACAGGGACATATATCTTCTTTATTAGTTCGTCATACTCCTTTTCCGGATCGCTCATAAAGGTGATGCCACCTCCACTTCTATAAACATATCCCCTGTCGTTCTGTTCAATATACCTGATCATAACAGCGCTGTCAATCTCACTGCCGGTGAATATCCCGAAGATACCGGTATAATAGCCCCTTTCTTCAACTTCACTTTCCCTGATTATCTGAAGAGTTTTGTTTTTTGGTGCACCGCTCACTGATCCTGCCGGTAGCATTGATGTAATTATATCACCTGTTTTGCCCTTCCAGTCAGGGCCGAGAGATCCTGCTATCTCCGAACTAAGCTGTAAAAGTTTTCCTGATGGTGTCCGTATTGTATCAATATACCTTTGTCTTACAACTCTGACATTATGAGCATATACGCTTAAGTCATTTCTTATAAGATCGGTAATGGTGCTATGCTCTGCTCTTTCCTTTTCATCAGCCAGTAGTATCTTTTCAGCGTTTTTTACGGAGGCGTCGATGGTCCCTTTCATTGGAAATGAACTTATTGTTCCCTTTCTGTCTATTCTTACAAATATTTCAGGTGAGAATACAACAAATCTGTTACCGTAGAGTAACCTGTACCTGGCATGACTGTTATAAAAGATATCCCTGAGGCTGGCATCTGTTTTTATCCTTGCAGGGAATGTAAGGTTAAGCAGATATGAATTTCCATGCTTTATGTTTTTTAATACATTATCAAATGCTTCTTTATATGTATTGAAGTCAACAGGCTCTACCTCCAATATTATACTTCCTTCAGCACCGCTTTCTTTCTGAGCGGAATTGTCAAAAACCGGAGTACTCATCATTATGTCAGCGGGCAATTGGTCCAGGGGGTGAATTACGGGTTTCTTCATCTCAAAATCAAACATAAAGAAGAATGGACGGCCTGAGTTACCATAATAATTCATCTGTCCGCTAACATATTTTATTATATTTGATTCCATGAAAGTGCTGCTTATAAATAATTATGATTCATTCATCTACAATATAGCCCATATTATAAGGTCCTCCGGGCTGACAAAATTAGAAATAAAAAAGCCGGATGAGCTGAGAATCTCAGCAATTATTGATTTTGACAGGATAGTTTTTCTGCCTGGGTGTTAAAATGATTCAGAACTGGCTGGCTGACTGACAGGGAATCAAAGAATTGATAATGGATGGTATATTATTTAACATTCTTTATAGTTATCAGTTAGCTCATAATTTCACAGGGAAGTGAAACTTTTCTATATTTGCTCCGCTTCTGAGATGATACAAATGAGTAAAATAAGGAAATATAAATATTTCATTCTTCTTGTAACGGTGCCTGTCCTCCTGCTGTTTATTACAAACTCGCTGGTGAACAGGCATAATCATCTCATTAAAGGCTATGAGTATTCACATGCCCATCCTTTTGATAAACAGGAAAGCGGCAATCAGCCATATCCCTTACACGGCCACACAGATGCAGAACTGGTAACACTTGATCTTCTCAGTAATATCATAATCCTTGTAGGGTTGATATTATTTACCTTGTTTATAGCATTGAGGGTCAGTGATTTAGTAGGACCTACCAGCTATGGCCTGCCTGCCGTTAGGCTTATATCTCTTTGTTCACCCCGGGCACCTCCCGCCTGCAGTTAATTTAATCTTAGCCGAATATCTGATTGATAACTAATACTATGACTATCAGATTATCCTGGTAGGTCTATAAGTGAACAAAAATTTAGTATAAAAAACCAACATGAGATATATTTTATTTACCCTTTTACTGTTATCAGCTTGCGGGTTGATCAGTGCCCAGGAAAAGGTCGTTATTGATACAGCAGAGTATAATAAACTGCTTAAAAGGATAGAAAAGCTTGAGGCAAAGCTTGAGTCAAAGGATAAAGAGGATGAACTGGCCAGCCTGCTTGAAGATGCTGATATGCTGTCAGACAAGGAGAAAGCTGATAAAAGGGATGTATCAAAAAAATTTCATAGCGGGGTGAGGCAGCAGCAGGGACTGAACCCAAACATTAGTGTTCTCGGCGATTTTTTTGCTTCTGCCTCATCGGTTGATGCAGAAAACATCTCCGAGCCTGGTGATCGTAACCACGGAAGCAATGGCCTTTTTATGAGGAGCCTTGAGATGTCTTTTGTCTCAGCACTCGATCCCTTTGCCAGGGGGAAAGCTTTTTTGGATATAACTGAAGAGGGGGTCTCTATTGAAGAGGCATATATGGAGATTCTCAACCTGCCCCTGAATACCTCCCTTAAAGCAGGCGTCTTTTTTCCTGAATTCGGACTGTTAAACAGGCATCACACACATGCCCTGCCACAATTTGACAGGCCCAGGGCAGCGGTTAATTATTTCGGTCTTGACGGTTTCAATGGCATGGGAGGAGCCCTTAACATTATGCTTCCCCGGATATTATTTTCAGATGCCAGCTCCTTTGATATATCAGTTATTAATATTAACGATAATATGAGTTATTCATCTGCTAAGAGTGTGAATATGGCTTATGTGGCGCACTGGAAGAATTATTATGATATTTCTGATGCCAGCTATTTTGAGTATACCCTGAGTGGTATTGCCGGCCGGGATGATAATATAGCTCAGACCAATACTTATGTGACAAGTCTGGGTCTGCATTATAAATGGCAGCCCCCGGGCACTGCAAAATATAAATCCTTTGACTGGATGACGGAACTGTATTATGGTTTCAATGAAACACCTTTTGGAATTGTGCGAAGCAAAGGTTTTTACTCACTGGTCCATCGTAAGATTAATTCAAGGATGTGGATTGGGGGAAGAGTAGGTTACAGCGAGATGCCTTATGATAACAGCCAGTATGAATGGGATTATACTGTTAATTTTGATTTCTGGCAGAGTGAATTTGTGTTTTACAGGATACAATACCAGTATAATTCAAGAAGCATAGCCTACCTGCCGGAATCAGCAGGTGCCTATCCTTCACATCACTCTGTTGTGTTACAATTCTCCTGGGCTATGGGTCCGCATAAACATGATGCATATTAGGAAGAAAAAATAATTAATGAATAAAATTAAACAAGAGGAAAATATGAGAAAGCAATTAATAAGTTTTTTGTTATTACTGGCAGTTTCAATTGCAGCAGCCGGCAAGCAGCCCTTAAGGATAGTATGTTCCTTTTCAGATTATGCCTCAATAGCTGCTGAGATAGCTCAGGAGAAAGCAATTGTTGAAATGATATCAAATGGTGAATCAGATCCGCATTTTATACCTCCAAAGCCAAGCTATGCCATGATGCTCAATAAGGCTGATATATGGATTACCACGGGGATGGACCTGGAGCAATGGTCAGCTACCCTGATTGATAAATCCCGTAATAAAAATATTATGGATGGAGCAAGGGGGTTTGTTGCCGTGTCGGATGGTGTGAATATACTTGATAAGCCGGAAACGGCAGACCGTAGTGAGGGCGATGTTCATCTGATGGGTAATCCTCATATTAATACCAGTCCGCTTAACTGGAAAGTTGTAGCAAGCAATATAACCATAGGACTGATAAAGGTTGATCCCGCCAATGCGGCTTTTTATGAAGCCAACCGTGATGATTTTATCGACAGGGTTGACCGTGCACTCTTTGGTGATGAGCTGGTGGATATGTTTGGAGGTGAAACACTATCCAGACTGCTGGAGAATCATACACTCTTTACTTTCCTTGAAAGGGAATACCAGGGAGATAAACTGGTGAGCCTTCTGGGAGGATGGCTTAAAGAAGCACTTCCTTTCCGGGACAGCCGTATCATAGCATACCATAAGAACTGGGCTTATTTTTCCAATGCCTTCGGACTGGAGATAGCAGGGTTTATTGAACCCAAGCCGGGCATTCCGCCTTCAGCCAGGCATGTGCAGTATATGGTGAACCTTATTAAGGAGCAGGATATAAAGATTATGCTGGTGGCAAATTATTTTGAGAAAAAATCAGCACAGATGATTGAGGATAAGACGGGGATAAAGGCCGTTTACCTGCCTCTTTTTGTTAATAGCGATATTGGAATTGACAATAATTTTGAGCTGATGGATTACTGGATCAGCCAGATTAAACAGAATATCTGATTATGGGAACACTGGTTTTTCTTGCACCCCCTGTTATTGCAAGTATAATGCTTGCTGGCATGCTGAGCTTTTTCGGAAATCATATACTGTCGCGGGGAATAATATTCATTGATATTGCAGTTGCACAGATAGCAGCACTGGGAACCATGATAGGAATACTCCTGGGCTTTGCGGAGAATTCATTCAATGCCCAGTTAGTGTCCTATGTTTTTACAATTATTGTACTGGGCATCTTTTCAGTTATGAAGGTTAAAAAGCAGGTGCTGCCGCAGGAGGCTATTATCGGTATCTTCTATTGCATTGCCCTGGGCATGGCGCTATTGCTGGCGGAAAAGATACCCGGTGGCTCAAATTTTATAACTAAAACCATTACGGGCAATGTGCTATGGGTAACATGGAAAACTGTAATAAGCTGTTTGCTGGTTTTTGTCCCCATTATTATTATAAACCTGCTTATAGGTAAGAAAATAAGAGAGATAAGTCAGGGTGCGACCCAGGCTGATTCTATTGGTCAGACAAGAATTTATGATCTTGTTTTCTATATCACCTTTGGGATAGTCATAGTGAAGTCTGTTCCCGTAATGGGTATCTTTCTTGTATTCATCCTTCTTATTGGCCCGGCATCAATCAGCAGGATCTTTATCAGCTCATGGAGGCAAAGGATAATCTGGAGCTGGATTATAGGATCAGCCGGCTCACTGGCCGGGATATATATATCCTATGCACTCAATATCTCCAATGGTCCGGCCATTGTAAGCCTGATAGGTATAAGTGCCTATCTCGCAGCTTTCGCGAAATTATTGCATAAAAAGAGAGGAGAAAGTATTCTCAGAACAAATTAATAAGGAAACTGATGTTATCTATTGAATTTATATTGCTCCCTTTTATCGGATGTCTGCTGATAGTGCTTATAAACGTTTATTTTGGCATTCATGTTATTAAAAGGGAGATAATCTTTATTGATATAGCCCTGGCCTCGATTGCGGCCCTGGGATCAGCGGTGGGACTGGTAATTTTTGACGCTTCACATATTGATCATCTTCATGAGAATGAGGGCTTACTGCCCTATGTCTTCTCACTCGGGTTTATATCAATTGCTTCTTTTGCTTTCACCCTGTTAAGGCACAGGACAATCTCCATTCCTCTTGAAGCTATAATAGGTATTGCCTATGCCGTTGCCACAACCCTTACGGTTATTATCCTCGATAAAGGGGCAGGTGGCGATGTGCATGTCCATGATATGCTTGTGGGCAGCATACTGTGGGTGTCGGGATCACAACTTATAAGGCTTGGGATAATAGTTCTTATTGTTGGTGTTTTTCATATTGTGTACAGGAAGAAGTTTATGAGACTGACCGATTCATTTCATAAGAAGGAAGATAATATGCCAGGGCAAAAGCGCTGGGATTTCCTCTTTTACTTCTCCTTCGGGCTGGTGGTGGTTGAGGCAGTCAGTATAGCCGGCATACTTACGGTTTTTGCTTTTCTGATACTTCCTGCCTCATTGTCTGTTATACTGACAGGTAACTGGACAACAAAGCTGATAGTGGGCTGGCTTGCCGGTTCAGCGGCATCCTTCGGCGGACTGTTATTATCCCTCAGACTTGATGTTCCCAGTGCCCCGGTAATCATCACTCTGCTGGGACTGATACTGGTACTGGCTTACCTGTTTTATAAGCTGGCAACAAGAAATGAAATTGGTGAAAGGAACTGATCCGGTAAGGATACTTGAAATTATTTACATTTTTAGAAGGCATATAAAAAAGGAACATCTTCCTGTAATGAAAGATGTTCCTTTTTTATCGCCTGTCTGAGTCTTTATGCTGAAGAGTTTCTAGAAAAGATTATAACTCAGTTTAAGATGGAAGGTTATCCCCGGCTCCAGCCTGGTGAAGAACTGGTCTGTAGGGTTAAATGACTTGAATACTGATTCTTTCTCATCATTGAGAAGATTGTCAATCTTAAAGCTGAGCGTGGTCCTCTGCTCCTTACCGAAATTTTTGCTTGCGGTAAAGTTAAGGTTATGAAAGGGCAGCATGTAAATATCAGGCCTGTCAGCTATACCCACATACTGAAGTGTCATACCCTGTACATTATAATACAGCCCGGCCTCAAAGCCTTTCCCGAATCCTTTTTCGCCACCGTTATATGAGATGCCGGCATTGATGATATAGGGTGCCTGGCCGGCCATTACCCGGTCTTTCTCTATTGTCTGGCCCGTGCGTGCGTTTTCTATACGCGAGAGATATTCTGTTGAGCTCAGCTCTATCTGTGAGCGTGTTACAGATACATTAGAAATAAAACCGAAGTTTTCAAGTGCTTCAGCGATAATTCCCATATCCTGGCGCAGCTCAAACTCAACTCCCAGCACCTTACCGTCACCTACATTCCTGGGCTGGAAGGCTCCTGTCTGCGTTGCATACTGAACTATCTCAATGGGGTCAATGAATTTTTTATAGAAGCCGCTGACTGACACCATCTGGCCCAGGCCATGGTACAGTTCCCACCTGAGGTCAAAATTATGGATATATGAGCTGCTCAGATTCCCGTCCCAGTATTCCAGTCCCGATACATGATCAGCATCACGGAACATACCTCCTATAAAGGTGCGCCCGCTTAAGGGGTCAGCTATCTCGGCAAAAGACATCTCTTTAAATGAGGGTCTGGCCGTGGTTCTGGCATAAGCAAGACGCAGATTCTGCTTTTCAGCCAGGGCATATACGAAATTGAGGGAAGGGAAAAGATCAAGCTTATCCATTACCTTATCGTTATCCAGAACATTAGTGCCCAGCTGGTCCTGGCCCGTATAATACTGCCTGTAATTCTCCACCCTCAGCCCGATAATGGCTTTCAGGTTATTGAAAGGTATAAGCTCTGTTGAGGCATAAGCTGCGGCATTATTGACCACTGCATTGAACTTGTTTGGGTTGTTCGGAATAAAATGTGCTTCGTAGGTTGTTCCTCTGCCTGTTTGTGTGCCGTTAAGAGGCCACAGGTTTTCGGGTGCAAACAGTTCATCCGGGTTACCTGTGAGTGGAACGTTGCGTACGTTAAGGGCATATTTGCGTATAACAAAGTCACGCTCCTTATAGGTATAGGCACCTCCGAAATTAAGCTTTGCTTCCTCACCCATAAACCTGAACTCCTTGGATATATGCAGAACCCCTGAGAGGTTTATTTCCGACAGGTTTCTCCATATTCTCTCAGGGAAACCGCCCTCTGTGTTTATCCTGTATGTATCATTTTCATAAAGGTACCTGACAAAGCGTGCATCAGGATCGCTGATAGAGGATAATGTAGGTGACAGTTTCCAGACAATATCCCATTTTGAGGCTGCAAAAGTATGTTTCCCGTCAATAAGGACATTGGTGAGTGATCGCTGGCTATACTCAAGGTTATGCTGGTATGCGCTGAAGACGGCGCCCTGGTCTGAATTTTCATAGTCAAAAATACCTGCCTTTGACACACCGTTTTGCATATGTATCAGGTTTATACGGTATTTGGATTTCATTGTTTTCACCGCAAAGCCTGCCAGGCTGCTCAAAAGCACACTGTTGGAACCATAATCGCCTATCTGGAACTCGCGCACTTCCATATCCGTGATATCCGGATCAGAGGAAAGGCCATAGCGTCCGTATTCAGCATTCCTGTAATATTCAGTATTATTCTTATAGGAGAATCCGAAATTATAACCTATTGTGACATTTTTCAAGGGGACCTGGTTGCCAAAGGAGGCACCGAAGTTATAATCCATAAGATTTTGCTGCCTTATGGCTGCCATGGTGGGGTTAAACCCATCCAGGATCTCTCTGAATCTCGTGCCTGCCTCACCATCCGGATCGGTTAATGCATCAATGAAAAAAGGTATATCCTCAGTTGCGGGAATATCACGTGTTCCGTCATCAAAACCCAGGAAGTCGGTCTTGCCACCCGGATATGTAAGGTAATCATTATTAAAGTGATAATCAGGATTATATGCTGTGCCTAAAAAGACGTTGCCCTTTTTCTGTTCAGGGAAATCCTTAATGGATATATCAATTACCCCCCCTGTGAAATCGGCCGGCATATCAGCCCTGAATGATTTATAAACCATTATATTATCAATGATGCTGGTCGGGAATATATCAAGCTGCATGGTATTCCTGTCGGGATCCAGTCCGGGTATATCAACCCCGTTAAGTATGGTCTTGGTATACCTGTCGCCCAGACCACGCACATAAACATATTTACCTCCTTCAACAGATACGCCGGTCACTCTTTTCATTGACGATGCGGCATTAGAGTCGCCCATCTTCTTAAAGTTAGCCGAGGATATACCGTCCATTACCGATGCTGATTTCATTTTTATCGCCATCAGTGCATTTTCATTATTCCTGCTCATCTTTGCCGTAACGGTAACTTCTGATAATTCCACTGTTGATGAACCCATCTTCAGGTTATCAAGGAGTGTTACCTTATCTGCATTTACTGTAACATCATTGATAGTACGGGGCTCATAACCGACAAAGGAAAGGTGCAGTGTATAATTGCCCGGGGCAATTTTGATGTTGAATTTTCCGTCGAGGTCAGTAAATGTTCCGGTAGTTGTACCTTCAACAGCCACGGTCACCATAATCATGGCCTCGCCGTCAGCACCGTCATAAACAGAACCTCTGATAATACCATCCTGTGCATTCAGCCCGCTGAAAAACATAAGAAAGAAGAATGCAGCTATTATTCTGAGAAAGTTCATTATTTAAATTTTTATTTTATTGTTTTTTAAAATATCAAAACCCGCAGCGGAAAAATCACTGCGAGTCCTGATGTAATATTCATATTTTGTTTAGAAATCATTTGTTGCACCTGATACTGCAGCCCATGACCATCCCTGGAAGGCTGATGCATCTGCGCTTACCGTATTGGCACCGGCAGCTACTGCAGTTGTGAATGCATCACTGCCATCCTTAAAGAAGTCTGTGAGTGCGGTTGCGTCAGGCAGGGTAGCCTGGAAGTTTGTAAATGCACATGTATATAGCGTCGGTATCTGGTCGAAGTCCTGGTCTGTAGCAAGGCCGAAGAAATATACCCCGTCCATATCAACATTTGAATTATCATCAAGATCAACCAGTCCCTGTGCATCCCCGGCCCATACTGAACCGTTGATGAGTGTGTGTTTGTCAACCCTGTCTCCTTCCGGTCCGTCCAGTTCAAAACATTCATCACCCGGATTTATAATAATGAAATTATCCAGTGTGCCACCCCATGACTGGTCGGTGTCAATTGCATCATCACCTGTGTTCCATACAATGACGTTAGTGACATTTACCTTACCACCAAACCATTCTATGCCGTCATCCTGGTTTGCAATGATCTCTACGTTCTCTATTGTTGTACCCGATCCTACACCACCGAGGGTGAGGCCGTTTATCTCATTGCCTTCCCCTATGTTGGCGCCACCGTGACGTATGGATATATACCTTATCACACCTGAGTTATCATTCTCTTCTGTGCCTCCGTACAGTCCATTCTGATCTGAGGGAGGAATACCTTCAATCTGTACAGCAGTGGCGTCGGCTGAGATGGGTGCTTTACCCAGAATAAGCAAGCCACCCCATAGTCCGTTGAGGTCTGTATCCATATTCGGACTTTCAATTTCACCGGGAAGTATATTGTCAGCTACCGAGGTGAAAATGATAGGTGAACTGTCGGTACCTTCTGCCATCAGCTTAGCACCGCGTGCTATCAATAGGGCTGTGGCATTTGATCCTGAGCCTACGCGGCCTTTGACAATAACACCGGGCTCAATGGTAAGTGTAACACCATCAAGTACTGCAATGCGGCCTTCCAGTATATATACTTTACCGGTCTCCCATGTTGTGTCTGTATCAATATTATCAGAGACAGATACCGTGGAGCCATCCTTGATGTCAATAACTGCAGTGGCAATACCGTTTTTACCGGTCTCATCGGTCACTGTCAGTTCCACTGACCCGGCACCGGCTGCATTACCGGCTGTAAAGGTAACTGTAATGTTGCCTGAAGTTTCACCGTCTGTGCCATCTGTTGCAACAGTAGCGCTGCCGTTTGTGGCCGTTACTGAAGATGACTTGAATCCACCCTCCGCCGTATAGCTGAATGTCAGATCAACGGGTGTGGATGTTTCGACTGTTTCACTTGCAGGAGCTTCCAGTACGGGAGGTGCATATTCCTTCTCGCATCCTGTAAATACTGCCAGTACGGCTGCAAGTGTAATAAAGAGAATCTTTTTCATACTTTTGTTTGTGTTTTTAATTATTTAATAAGAGTTATTATTAACATATTCACACCGCAAAAGTAGATTCTGATTATATCATTATCGTTAACGGATTATTAATGTTCTGTTACAATAAATTGACAAAGAGTAACCGTTTTGTAATAATTGCTTTTAGAGCATGGAGAATTGGGAGTGTGCGGCAAGGTTTTAAACCCTAGAAAAGATGATCTGTCGAATCAAAGATTATAGTTTTTATTTCAGCCTGTTTTTTTATTTCATAAATACTAAGGCTGGTGTTTTTTAAGCTTTCCGTTATGATGATATCATCAATTGTTTTTCCTGTTATGATACCGGTAAGTAATTTACCTATGAATCCATGGGATACCAGCAGTACATTATCATTTACATGTTTTGCGAGCAGGTACCTGTAGAATTTTTCGGCCCTGTTAAATACATCTGCCGCTTTTTCACCCTTCTCTGGTTCAGGGTATTGCTTTCCGGACTGTTTTATCCACCCGCATTCTTCCCTGGTCCTGCCCTGGAATTCACCAAGGTCCCTCTCACGTAATTCCGGGGTATAGATAACAGCTGTGCCCGGTTTGACTTTCATTATGGCATTTGTAGTATGAGCCGCCCGGCTCAGGTCACTGGAGTATATAATATCAATGGGTTCATCAACCAGCCTACGGGCAAGTTTTTCGGCCTGCCGGATACCTTTTTCCGACAGGGTCCCCTCGGAATGGCCCTGTAAGATGCCTTTTATGTTCTCTAATGTTTCCCCGTGCCTTGTTATGTAGAGTTTCATATCCGCTTAAGCTTTTAAAGCCGCAAAGAAAGGAAAATATTTATTTACCGGCTCACCGTTCTTATCCATTTCCTGTTTCACTTGAAGTTGGTTTATAAAGCCCTGTCGCCTTAATGCAGAACACGGGGACCATTAATATTTATGTTCTAGAATTTAAGTGGATCCTTTTTATGCTATCTGTCAAGTATTCCAGTGAAAACCGGATGTTTTCCTTTTATTTATTTATCAGATAATCTATTGCCACATATTGAGCAAGTGCTATCCCTTTTGATATATCGGTATGTTTGTAGTAGATTCTTATCAGAGGATCATATATCACATCCCGTGGTCCCCATTCCATGTACCACACTGTACCGGTAAATTCAAGGTGATCCTGTATCTGGTTACTGGCTATTGGGTCATCTACAATCCCGAGCAGCATTGTCTGGTAATCCCGGGCTCTTGTAACAAAGTCCCTGCCCCATCCGCTATATACTATAATATCCCTGCCGGCTCCTTCATGATCGAGATTATTAAGATTTTCCAGCGATATATTTTCTTGATTGACAGATATTAACAGCTCATCCAGCATTTCGTCAATCATTGTTTGAAGATAAGAGGCAGCTGAATTAATTTTACGTATTGTTTCCATGTCAGGCTCTTCGCTCTCAGAGACCATTCTTACTATTGCGGCTGTCCTCTCCTGGGTTTCCTCTATCCTTGTCTGGTTCAGTATGGCCTCATCCCTGTAAGCCTCAAGTGCATCTTTGGTGAGACTGACATTAAACATCAGAATTGTTATTGCTACGCCGACAAGCAGCATGATTATATATGCCATGCTGATCCTTTTTTCTTCATCTTTTGAAAGGCATTGACTATATAAAGTGGTAAAAACCCGATAATCAGTATGGCCAGTCCGATATCTGTGACTGTTCCGGCTGCCGGCCAGTGTTGTATTTTAAAGACAGCACCGGTTAATAAAACCGCAATGGTAATATATCCGGTAATCGGATAAATGATATTTTTTTTCAAGCTGTTCACGATAGGTCACTATAAAGTACAGAGGCAGAAATCCAAGGATGATAACGAGGAGACCTAAAGTCAGTTCAATCCCTGCACCGGGCCAGTGCATACGTTTGGATATAGCGCCGAATAATAATATTATGGCAGCACTGAGACCAAGGAAATAAGTTAGCTTTTTCATTTTTTGATGTTTTTTATTTAACAGAATTAAGGTCTGATGCTGTATCTCAGGAAGCCGGTTTTCACCTATGGAGTTTATGGTATCCGTGTATGATTCCTCATAAGAATCCCCTTTTTCCATTTTTTCCTCAACCATACAGCATATATGATCAAGAAGATCATCAATTAATGGCTCATATGTTAAGCCGTGATTGATGATATCTTTTCTGATATTATCGATATTATTATCAATTATATCAGCAGTCATATCAGGCGGGAGTTGGTTCGAGAATGTAGGTCATTGTGTTAACAAAGTCAAAAAACTCATCAACCTTTTTATCTGCCCATGTCCTTCCCACCTCTGTCAGTGAATAATACTTACGGACACGTTTGCCGATGTACTCGATTTCAACTTTAATATGTCCGTCAGCTTCCAGCTTATGTAAAACCGGGTAGAGCGCACCGAATGTCAGCAGTATTTTACCTTCTGAAAGCTCTTCTACTTTCCTCGTAATCTCATAGCCATACATCCGCTTGTTATTGGCCAATAATTTCAGAACGATCGTTCTTAAAGTACCTTTTAATAAGTCATTTGATATCATACTGCAAATATATAAGAAAATTATATATATGCAAACTATATATTAACAAAAACACCAGCATAAGTCGTAATTTATAATTTGATCCGCTTTGGCAGTAAGCATTTTGCAAGCTATTCACCATTTTACCGTTCCACTTAGCAGTATATACAATTCCAATAATCGCTGCTTTTAATGCCAAAAGTCCATATAAACATCAAAAAAACGTGTATTTAATGAGCGAAGCAAAAATACAAGCCGAGCAGTAAGAATGCTGGAGGAGATTACTCGTCGCTTCGCCTGCCTCAGCCTGCGGGAGTGCGGGTTCGCTCCTGATCCCTTCATTACATTTCGGAACAGGAGATTACTCGTCGCTTTGCTCCTCGTGATCTCCTGGGGGGTGGGATTCAAACACAAAAAGCCTTAAGTGCTTCGCACTTTACGGTCTTTTATTTTTTGTGGGCTTATGAGCAAGCTCAACGCCCGTAAAAAAATAAAAGCCCTAGCGCTGTGCGCTAAGGCTTTTTGTGTTTGTCGGGATGGGGAAACGAAAATATACTTAATATAGCGAATTGCGCAACCCTTAAATTTACCTGTAAACATAGCCTGTAATTTAACTATAATGGGACTTTGCGCATAACCGTAATAATTAATTGTTGATAAATAGTATTAACATATATTCAATAAGTGTTGCACAAGTGCTGGACAAAACGTAATTTTGAAGGGAATTTAAACACATAACTCATGGCAACAATTAAATTTTTTACCAGGACAAAGGCAGGAGATGACAAGATCACGCCTATATATTGCCGCCTGACAATGGGCCGGCAGGCTGATTTTAAGGTAAAAAGCGGACTGCACGTACAAGCCGGATATTTCAATAATGATAAAGGTACTTTCCGACAGAAGGCAGAGTTTGCCGCAAAGCCTATACTTGAAAAGAAGTTGCGCAACCTTGCCGCACACCTTCACGACGAACTGGCCGTACTGACAGGGCTGCCGGATAAGGGCTGGCTGGCCACTACAATAGATAAATTCCACAACCCGGAGAACTACCAGCCGAAGGTAAAGGACCTGTTTACCTTCATTCAAAACTTTATTGATACCGCACCCACACGGATAACAGCCAAAACAGGGCGGCCGGCATCATATAAACAGATCCGGGAATATGAGGCCACGTTCCGGCACTTGAAAAACTTTGCAGCGGAAAATAATTTTATATCTGGATTTTAAAGATATTGACCTGAGCTTTTATAATGACTGGATCGAGTATTTACAGGGCCTGCAATTGTGCCAGAACACAATCGGTAAAAAAATAATGACCCTGAAAATATTTCTTAATGCGGCCACCGATGAAGGGCTGAACACATATAACCATTATAAGAAAAAAGGCTTTAAGATACTAAGCGAGGACAGCGAAAGTATATATCTGACCGAGGCCGAAATATTAAAGCTTTATGATATGGACCTGGAAGGGGATCCGCTGGATAAAGTGCGGGATCTGTTTGTTATTGGATGCTGGACCGGTTTAAGGTTTTCAGACTGGAATAAGATAACACCGGAAAATATTACTAATGGATTTTTGGAGCTTAAGCAGCAAAAGACAGGCGGGGCCGTTGTTATACCATTGCACCCGACAGTTGAGGCAATAATAAAGAAGTATAAAGGGCAGCTGCCGGAGCTGATGACTAACCAGAAATTTAACTTTTACCTGAAAGAAGTTGCAAAAAAAGCCGGCCTTAAAGATACCGTACATAAGACAATAACGAGGGGAGGGGTAACGGTAACAAAGGCATATAAAAAACATGAGCTTGTTACAACCCACACCGGCCGCCGTAGCTTTGCCACCAATTTATATAAGGCCGATTTCCCGACCCTAAGCATTATGCAGATAACAGGACATAAAACAGAAGCAGCATTTTTGCGATATATAAAGGTAACACCGCAGGAACACGCCGAGAAATTGCGCACGTTCTGGCAGGAGAGAACTAAATTAAAAATTGGATAACATGAAGAAATTTGACATGGCACTTAATGATAAACTGAAATTTGAGTTATCCAGGCTCAGTATAGACGGCAGCAATATTGACGAATTCTATAAATACCGCCTTGAGTTATTTTTACTCGAGAACTCCGAACTATCAAACAGAGATAAATTCGAGGCATTGTTACCGGTCAGTTAAAAGGTAAAATCACAAATTACCATCAATCAGGCACTATCTGAAAATAACTTTATTCAGGGTGAATCAGTGAGATCAGAAAGCTATTTAAAAGATCCTTCATTAAGTGATCACAATAGAGAAAAGCTAAATATCTGGATCAATTATCTAAAACAAAAAGGTAAAGAGGAATGGAATCAGCCCTCGGTCGCATTATATTGCGTTTATAACGGGCCTGGGATTACTAATAAAAACTGGGCTGAAATAGCTGAACGTTTTGATGTTACAAGTAGCCCTCAACTTGTTAAAGAATACAGAAAATATCTTCTTAAAAAGAAAATCGTTGTTTTGGTAATTTAGATAAAAAGAATGAAAATACCCTGGCTATAAAACAACAAGAAAGACTTCAGACTTTAATCTCAAATATCGAAACTCAGAGGGGAAGAGATCCCTGAAGGCCTTGAAAAAGATTTTGACGGAATAAATAAAAACCTCGGGTTTCAGGTAAAATAAAGGACCACTCCGAAATCACCCCGGCACTTTCTGCCAGTATCTTTATAAAAATTAAAAGATATTGGCATGCAACAAAATCCGTTTACCGAACTTGAAAAACGGCTGGAAAGCATTGAAAATAAACTTTCAGCCCTGACCGCCCGCCCGGAGCCTCAGCCGAAAGGAGAGGAAAAATATTTAACAATTGACCAAACCGCTGAGCTGCTTTCTGTTACGCGCCCCACCCTTTGGGCATGGAATAAAAAAGGAATTCTTACAAGCATAACAGATAGGCAACCTCAGACGTTACCGCCTTTCAGATATACAGGCAATCGCCGCACAACAGTTGGACAGAAAGCAGGGCAATGAATAGCAAGCCACCAAATATTGAGCCTGCCAGCCCGGGCGATAGCGTTTTGCGTAAACGAAAACGCCCCAGGTATGTTAAACCCGATGCAGTAAAAGAGCTGGAACGCCTGGCGACCGAACAGGCCCGGAGGGAACACCCGAACACGCCGGCCCATGTTATAGCGCCCCGGACCTTCCGGGATGATACGGCAAACGGCTTGACTGCTTGCATAGTTGCGTACCTGAAACTTAAAAATGCCTTTGTAAGCCGGCTCAACAATACCGGGATCTTTGACCATAAGCTTAAGCGATATCGCCCTGGAACGAACAGGAAAGGCTTACCGGACATTTTAAGCACTTATCAAGGGCAAAGCCTGTTTATTGAAGTAAAAGCCGGCAGAGACAAGCTAAGCGAACACCAGGAGAAGATAAGGCAGGAGCAGCAGGAAAGCGGCGGAATATATTACACCGCCCGGAATTTTAAGGACTTCGAAAGAATGGATGGATAATTCTGTAATTATGGAAGGTTGGATAAAACTTCATAGAAAATTATTAGTATCTGATATGTATCAGGCTTTAGATACCGGGCAAAGAGACGTTTTAATTACGTGCCTGCTGCTGGCCAATCACGAGGCTAAGGAATGGGAATGGAATGAAACAATATTTAAAGTCAATCCGGGCCAGTTTATAACTTCACTTGCCAGCCTGAGAAAGCATTGTGCAAGTGATGTTTCAATACAAAATATACGTACGGCATTACTGAAATTAGAAAAGTGGCAATTTCTAACAAACAAATCAACAAAGACCGGACGGCTGATAACTATCTTAAACTGGGACACTTACCAGAATATAAATTATGAGGCTAACAAAGATACTGGCAAAGAGCTAACAAAGAACCAACAACTAACAAGAATGATAAATAATGATAAAGAATTTATATATGCAGATTTTGAGGATTTTTAAGAAATACCATGCGATAACAGGAATTCTAAAAACCGACAAAGAAGCAGCACGGAAAAAATGGAAGAACCTGACAAAAGAAGAACAGAAAAAGGCGGTGGAAAGTATAAAGCTTTACTATAACAATTTACCGGATAAACAATACTGTAAAAAGGCCCGAACATATTTAGACGCCAAAAATTTCAACGATTAAATAAACGTCCACAAACCGGGGAGCGTTAACCTTAAGAAATTAAATGAAGAGAGAAGATATGGATGAAACAACAAAAATAAGGATCAAAGAAGCATTTGATTACCTGTACAAACACGAACGGGATTTGACGGGGGCACAAATCCAGTTTATTTATAGCTTAAAAAAGCAATTCCGGCAGAATAAGGATCTGAGCGATAAGCAATTAAAATATTGCAGGGCTTGAAAAAATATCTTTATGATGAATAGCGAAAACATACGGAAGAAACGATATGTATCGACTAACAGTAAACTACAATAAAAAACTATGCCTTTTAAAAAGAATGATGAAAATATAAACCGCAACGGCAGGCCCCGGGGCAAAGGGAATAAAACAACCGAAGATCTGAGGGAGGCCATAAAGCAATTTTGTGAAGATAAGCTGCCGGAAATGGAAAAGACCTGGGCGCAACTATCAGCAAAGGAGCGCGCGGGGTTTTATGAGCAGGTTGTTAAGGCACATATTGCCGGCCCCGGTTGAGGAACTGATGAGGCTTTCCGAATGAGGATCTGGACAAGTTAATTGATAGGCTGAAAGCACGTGCGCTGGACAATGGCCGGGTACAAAAGAAAATATAAGTAACTGATAATCAATATATGAATGTAGTTTAACCCAAACGAAAATAAAATAATTATGGAATCAAAAAAAATTTAAAGAACCGGTATTGATTTACCAGGATCTGGAACACGAAAAAGAAATGCGCGAAGGCTTAGAACAAACCTTTGAGGCCATTAAGTCGCTGGTTAGCGCTTGGAACTCGCTGGATGTTGGCCCCTGCCGTGATATTATGGAGTTGGCAAACGACGCCCGGGGGGTATATGCTAAGGCTTATAAAAGCCTGATCAAAGTACCTGAACAAATCGACGGCCACACCTTACGAAGGGAAGAATTTTTGAAAATAATAGAGATCCCGGAACCTCAAAACCTTTATGATGCAGCAAAGGCAGTATTGGGCGCGCCGTGTTTCGGTTATCAGGGTATATGGAGCATTAAAGACGGTGAAGTTATTCAGAACCAGGACCAAATTGCAAATGTTATTCACGCGCGGAATATTTATGCTAACAATCAACATCAAAAGGAACTTGCTGAGGCCATTGTCGAATATGTAAGGCTATCAAACTATATTGACGGGCAATTTAAAACAATCCCCTGGCAATACTTTCCGGCGCCTCCGTGGACACTGGTTGGGCGAAGTTTCCCAAATGTTGCAATGTTGACACTTGAGGTTGAGCAATTACGGACAATCATTTCAAAACTGGACTAATGGCATTAAAAGCAAATACCAAAAGACAACGGGAAATTGACGAACTGATAGACCAATTAAATGAAGGCCCCGGGAAGGTAATTGTATGGATCTCCGGAGAATTTTCCACGTACGAAAAAGGCCAATTAATTCCTGTATCAGCAGCCAGAGCGAAAAAGGCCTTGCTCCATAAAAAAACAAGGGCCTTTGCATTTCAGGTAGAGGGGGCAGACCTGGACACGATCCCGGAGGAAATGATAAAAGCCTTAAAAATTAAGGTCACGAGCAGAGAAAATATTTACAAATTTTTAACTAATTTTAGTCAATTATGAAAAACAAAAAAAGTGTAAAAATCGATGCAATGGAATTACAAACCGTCGACGGAAAAGAAGTAACAATCGAACGAACTGAAGGGGAGCCGGAAGTTGGTGATAAAGCAACACCGGACGGCACGCACAAAATGGAGGGCGGGCAAACCATTGTTGTAAAAAAGGAGTAATATCTGAAATTTTTGAGACTGATCCGAACGCTATAGGCCTGAGCAGGGCAAAAGCAATGATTAACCTGCAAAGAGTAAAAGAGGGCAAGTCTGTTATTGACTGGAACAAAAAGCAACCCGGCAAAGATGACAAAAATAAAGTTGACGTCGCAGCGGCCAAAGAAATAAATGCTAAGCGAACAGCAGACGAAAAGCGGCATTATTAAATTTGTGGTTTGATGGCCGGCTGACTCGAGCCAGTCGGTTTGTCGCGGGGCGTCTGCACTCCAAGCAGGCGCCTTTTTTCTTATTTTCTTTTTTATTAATTGTAATATTTTTCATAACTTTATGTATTATCAAAAAGACCGGGGGGGTTTCGGCTTAACCAGAGTCGGCCCCTTCATTTACTTTTATAATGGCAGGCCCGCACTTATCAAAGTCCACCGTCCCCGGTGGCATTATTGTATTGCAGACAACCGCGGGTCTGCTTTTTTATATCATTGTTAATTGTTGACAACAATAAACACAATAGAAAAGAAAACGCCCTCCTGAATTACTGGCCACCACACCGGCAGTGGCTTTTTCTTAATCAATGATATTAATTCGTTTATTAGAAACGATTTTATATGTTAATATTCAGGGAATTGATATTGATTTGTAACAACAATTGTACGACTTAACCAGTAAATAAGCTATTCAAGTTCAAAAGGTATGAAAAACTGTTCCTTGTCTCTTATTAAAAACAAATTCTTATCTAGCTCATTATTGGAAATATCATTTCTTAGTGCAAAGAATCTTTCTTTCATAGGTTCAGGATCAGGAGACTGAAAATACACCTTCTGTAAATTTCCCATTTTATTAATAATCTCTTTGTCAATTATCCGGTTGAAGAAGGGGAAAGAATATCCTATTACAACTAGAATATTAGTTTCCTTTATAGAATTCAAAATAATATCAAAATAGCCATTCCCATATGTTTTCTCAAGGATCCAGGCAAAATCTAATAGTGGATCTATTTTCTTTTTTTTAAAATCCTCATATCTATCAATAATTTCCTCAAGTAATCCTACATTAAACTCATTGGTATTATTATCAACAATCATCATTGTTCTTAACATTGTATAATATCCTATTGATCCGTTGAGCTTAAAAATACAGAATTCTTCTGTATCATAATACTCACAAGATTTCCCCGTTGTTAGATTAATATACCTTTTATTCATAATTATAGAGCTTTGGTTGGAATAATTTGAATATGCTAATTCAAATTATATATCATAATTCCAAGATAATACTTTTATGTTTCTGGGAAATGCGGAATAATTAGATTTTAATATTGAGGCATAAAAATTATCATACCTTTTATCTGTTTTTCCTTTACATTGTCTAATTGTTAAATATATGGATAGACATACTTTTAGTTTCCTTAAGTTGTCAATTTCCTTAGTCAAAAAAAATTTCTTCGCTAAAGTGTCAATACTTACAAAATCTTCACTTTCTTCATATAGCCAAGTTAAATCTTTTATTAAAGATTTCAAGAGGTCCTCTTTTGTCTTATTATTATCGTAAGTAGAGGTTTTAGTTCTTAATGCTTTTTTAAAATCATCATTGTTGAGAAATTTAGCATATTCCTTTATGTCATCTCTAAGGTATTTATTTACAGGTATAGCATTTGCACTTGCTCCGGCTCCAAAAAGATAAGTAATATTTGTCATTACTATTAAATATTGTGGTTAAGGTAAATAATTGTAATTAATAAAGGTATGAAAAAATGACCTCCTGTAAGCCGTTTTTAAGGCATTTTCTCCGGCTCGGTGGTATATAGACACCCAAACAAGCGGCGATCAATAGTCGGACAAATAAGACAAAAGAAAAACGCAACCAGTTGTTATATTGCTGATTGCGTTCTCTTATTGTCGGGATGGGGAGATTCGAACTCCCGACCTCTTCGTCCCGAACGAAGCGCGCTGCCTGGCTGCGCTACATCCCGATAAATGCTTTTATAATCGCCTGCAAAAATAATAAACTAAGGCGATAAAAAGTAATAAGGTGTGATACTTTTTTATACCATTCTGTGCCGGTGGTCGCTAAGCCTGCATTCAGAGGGCAGACAGGGCTAGCCACCTGATCTCTTTGACTTTATATCCCTCTCTTCTAAGAATATCAATCACCTTAGCGGAAAAATCACCCTGAATAATAATCTGCATGTCTTTTGCCGAGCCTCCTGTGCCACATCGCGGACTTAAGCATCCTGGCCAGATCTGAAAGGTCATCTTCGTTACCGGTAAAGCCGGTGACAAGAGTAACAGTCTTCCCTTTTCTTCCCTTCCTGTCAATGCTTACCCTGAGATCCTGCTCACTGGGTTCAGGAGTTTCTTCCTTATTATCCTTTTCATAATCATATTCATAGCCGGGATCGGTTGAATACACTATACCTGACCTGCCTTTATGCTTTTTTGTCATCCCTGTAACTTTTATGCAAAAATACCAATATACTTTTAAAGCATTTAATTTTTTGATGGTTAAACTCCAGGATGCTCTGTATCGGAAAAGAAGGTCAGGGTGATACCCCGGGGTCTAGTACCATTTTATTAATAAGCTGTTTTTTCTGGTCAGAAAAACCTAAGCGGAAGACCTGTGAACATATATGAATAATTTTTTTTTATTATCTTGGTTTTTCTAAAGCCCGGTATCTATGAAAACTCTCAGAATAATAATTTATTCACTTATATCCCTGCTGTTTATAGCTTTACTGATAATTTTCATTATAGTCAAAGGCATTGCCAATGGAGCTAAGCCCGTATATGAAGGGGAGCTTTTAATGCCCGGACTGAAAAACGCGGTGGAAGTGATGCGGGACGAACGGGGTATGCCACATATATATGCAGATAACGAGCATGATCTTTATAAAGCAGTCGGATATATAATGGCCCAGGAGCGCCTGTGGCAGATGGACCTGATTCGCAGGGCCACCACCGGGGAACTGTCGGAGATATTTGGAGCAGATTATGTGCAGACCGATCTGTTTCTGCGCTCACTGCGGATGACAGAGAAATCAAAAATGGTTCTGACAGATACCGATGCGGAAATATTGGATTGTATAAATTATTTTGTTGAAGGTGTTAATTTCTATATTCAGGAAGCCGGGAAAAAATTACCTCCTGAATTCAGGATACTGGGCTATGAGCCTGATTCCTGGACAGCTGAAAATACAGCCAATATTATTGGGTATATGGGGTGGGACCTTGCAGGAGGCAGCCTTTCGGGTGATGTTTTTATGTATAAACTGATGGAACATATTGGCAGGGAAGAGGCAGTTAAACTGATCCCCTATTATGATTATACGGGTGAGACTGTTTACCCCCATTTCACCCTGGGGGAAGAAACGCTGACAGCCCTCTCAGATATAGCAGAGTCTGTTAATAAGCTTGAAGAACTGGGTATAGCTTCCTTTTCCGGCAGTAATAACTGGGCCGTGAGTGGTGAACGCTCGGAGACAGGTAAGCCATTGCTTTCCAATGATATGCATCTCGGACTTTCAAGTCCGGGTATATGGATACAGATGCATATGGTGGTGCCCGGCAGACTGAATGTAACGGGTGTTGCTGTGCCCGGACAACCCTTTATTGTGGCGGGGCATAACGAAAATATTGCCTGGGGTATGACCAACCTGATGGTGGATGATGTGGATCTCTATCTTGAAAAGACAAATAAGGATAAAACAAAATACCTGCTTGACGGTGAATGGAGGGATGTAAAATCTGTCAGGGAGATTATTAAGGTGAAAAAAGAGGATGACAGGGAACGGGAGATACTTTATACGCATCGTGGACCTGTAATATCTGGTTTCCGGAACATCGAGGATGCTGATATCAGCATGCGCTGGTCCGGGAATGATATGAGTAACGAGATAGCAGCTGTTTACATGCTTAACAGGGCTGAGAACATGGATGATTTTAATGAGGCCCTTTCTTATTTTAACTCGATAAGCCAGAATTTTGCTTACGCCGATACAGATGGTAATATAGGATTGCAGACAGGCGGTGGTATACCCTTAAGGGAAGGGCACGGTGCTTTTGTACAGTCCGGAGACAGCAGCAAGTATGACTGGAAAGGCTATGTGCCGCACGGACTGCTTCCAAAAAGTTATAACCCGGATAAGGGCTCTGTGTCATCGGCCAATAATAAGACAATAGCACCGGTATCCTATCCTTACTATGTTGGCACCTATTATTCCATGCCATACAGGATAAACAGGATAAGACAGATGCTGGAGGAAAAAGACGTGTTCAGCCTTGATGATTTCAAGAATATGATAACCGACAGGAAATCTGATTACGCTGCTTCACTATGCCGGCTGTTACTGGAATCACTGCAGCGGACTGATGCGATGAGCAGGCTGGAAGAAGAGGTGTTTGATAACCTTTCCGTGTGGGATTATAATATGTCGCCTGACATATTCACCCCACCATCTTCGAATATTACAGGATGACACTGGCCGACCGGCTGCTGAAAGATGATATGGGAGAAATATATGAGGATTTTAACAGCCAGGTACGGGATTACTACCTGCTGATGATAATAAACGGTAAGCATGAGCTGTATATTGATGATCTGAATACAGAGGAGGAAGAAACACTTGATGATATACTGCTGCTGGCTTACAGGGAGACTATAGATATACTGAAAGATAAATATTCATCTGATACATCAAGATGGCTCTGGGGCGATATTCATAAATTTACAGCCACCCATCCGCTTGGCAGTGTGAGCATACTTGACAGGTTGTTTGGCTTTAATGAAGGTCCGTACAGGGTAGGGGGCAGCAACCATACGGTCTCAACATATTCTTACGGGAAGGACTTTGTTATTGATCATGGAGCATCGGAGCGTCATGTTTACAATATTGCCGACTGGGACGAGTCATACACCGTTATCCCCACTGGCATATCAGGCCTTCCATCGTCGGAATTTTATTGTTCACAGACTGCTACTTATTGTGCTGATGGATTTTATAAGGATCATTTCAGCGAGGAGGCAGTGAGAGAAGCTGCCAGTTATACTTTATTATTAAAACCGGAATAAGAAAATGAAAAAGAATGAAAAATGGTCCCTTAAGGGCCAGAAGGCACTTGTTACAGGAGGCACCAAAGGAATAGGGAAGGGGATAGCTGAGGAATTATTATCTCACGGTGCCAGGGTGATTTGTACATCGCGCACTTTACCTGAAGAGCAGCCGGCAGATGATGAGATAATATATTTCCAGTCTGATGCCTCAGATATTAAAGAGAGGAAGAAACTGATTGGTTTTATCGAAAAGAGCTATGGGAGTCTGGATATACTCATAAATAATGTAGGAACCAATATCAGAAAGAAGACAGCTGAGTATTCAGATGAGGAACTCGATCACCTGCTGCGGACCAATATGATCTCAGCGTTCAGCCTTTCGAGGGATCTGTATCCTCTTCTCCTGGCATCCGGAAGTGCATCAATTGTCAATATCAGTTCGGTGGCCGGTATGACACATGTCCGGACCGGATCAATATACGGAATGACAAAGGCGGCTATGAACCAGCTGACCAGGAATCTTGCGGGAGAGTGGGCGGCTGAAGGCATACGAGTCAATGCCGTAGCCCCGTGGTATATCAATACTCCCCTGGCACAGCAGGTTTTGAAGGATGATGAATACCGCAATGATGTGCTTTCACGTACACCCATGGGCAGGGTGGGAGAGATAGGGGAGGTGGCTTCCCTGGTGGCTTACCTCTGCATGCCGGCAGCATCATATATCACCGGCCAGGTTATTGCCGTTGACGGGGGATTTACAATAAAAGGATTCTAATATAATAAGGAGTGCTCTTCATGTCATTGCTTTTAATATTTTATAAGAACCTTAGTCAAAATAATAAATAAACATGAAACTGGATTTTTTACTTGAATACAATCCTGTCTTGCTTGCCCTTTTTGCAACTTTATTTACCTGGGGAATTACTGCTCTTGGGTCATCAATGGTTTTTTTCTTTAAAACCATCAATAAGAAAATATTAAATTCAATGCTGGGTTTTGCAGCAGGAGTAATGATTGCAGCAAGCTTTTGGTCGCTTCTTAAACCTGCAATAGAAATGGCTGAGGGAAGTGGCACTTTACCCTGGATGCCTGCCCTGATTGGATTTTTAAGTGGTGGAGCGTTTTTATTACTTATTGATAAGTTATTACCGCACTTACACCTGGGCCTGTCAATAGATAAGGCTGAAGGAATTAAAACGACATGGCAAAGAAGTGTACTACTTGTGCTGGCAATAACCCTTCATAACATACCTGAAGGACTTGCTGTAGGTGTTGCTTTTGGGGCACTTGCAAATAATCCCGATGCGGGAATGCTTGCCGGGGCAGTTGCATTGGCAATAGGAATTGGTTTGCAGAATTTTCCCGAAGGTGCAGCCGTTTCTATTCCTCTGAGAAGAGAGGGATTTTCAAGATTAAAGGCGTTTAAATACGGACAATTATCAGGAATTGTAGAACCTGTAGCTGGAGTTATTGGGGCATACCTTGTATTGACAATTACGCCATTGCTTCCCTATGCCCTGTCATTTGCAGCTGGTGCAATGATTTTTGTTGTGGTCGAAGAACTTATACCCGAATCTCAAACAGGGAATGAAACCGACCTATCGACCATTGGAGCCATGTTAGGATTTGCCGCGATGATGTTCCTTGATGTTGCATTGGGTTGAACATGAATAAAACACTACGCCCAATACGCGGTATAAAATAGAGGTTAAAGTGCTTATACAAGACTCTTACTGCGTAAAACCAATCTTTTTCAGCTTATTAATGACTGCAAGCTT
>JAXHLX010000031.1:0-228057 GCA_034521735.1 Bacteroidales bacterium | reverse complement strand
TTATTTAGTGAATACGATATCCTGCATTAATTCTTGAACTATCTTCTTAATCTCCTTGTGTTTTATTCTGTAATTAACTTTTAGCGGAGGTTCATAGTAGGCATTCACTCCCGGCATATTTGATATTTTCCCTTCCTCTGCTAATTTGTATAGTTCAGGTTTGTTCTTTTTGCAAGTTTCTATATCCTCGTCCATATAAACTAATGTAAACCGCTCTTTGCCGATTATCTCTTTCACTTGTTGCCTGATTTCTTCGGTTGGTGAAATGAAGGAGCATATTACAATTATTCCCTGGTCGTTTAATATGCTTGCTATATGAGCAACGCGTCTGAGGTGTTCTGCGCGGTCGGCAGGGGAGTAGTCTAGTTCTCTGGAGAGGCCGCTCCTTACTGTGCTTCCTTCAAGTAATACGACTGAGGCGCCGCGGTCGAACAGTTCTCTTTCAAGGGTGTAGGCAAGGTCGTTCTTGCCTGAGCCGTGAAGGCCGGTGATCCAGATAGTTTTTCCGCTGTGACCATTTCGGCTTATCCTCTCATCCATACTGACAAGGCTTTTGCCTTCCAGTATCCTTTCACGGTCTATATCTGTAATCCTGCTGCTTAGCTTGTCACTTGACCTTTTATCCAGTATCATGCCCACAGCAGATGTATTATGTGTTACAGGGTCAATCAGTACAAATGAGCCTGTGTTCCTGTTACGGCGATAAGGATCGAAGAATAGTGGTTTATTGGCAGTAATGACCACTCGGCCAATATCGTTGAGTTCTAAATCTTTCTTCTTTTTCTTGTCCAGTGTATTGACATCCACTTTGTATTGTACTTCATCAATGCGGGCACGTGAGGTATTGGTATTATGCTTGATGTAAAAGGTTTTGGCGATGTCCATCTCTGTCTCGTCCATCCATACAAGCATAGCTTCAAAATGCCTGTCTGTCTTTGGAACATTATCTGGATGTATAATCATTTCCCCTCTTGAGATATCAATCTCGTCTTTCAATGTGATGGTAATTGATTCAGGGGGAAAAGCTTCCTTTTGCCTGCCATCATATGTGATTATGGACTTGACCTTTGACTTCTTCATTGAGGGCAGTACCATTATCTCATCTCCTTCTTTTACCACACCGGAGGCCACCCTGCCTGAAAACCCTCTGAAGGCCCTGTCAGGGCGCATTACGTACTGTACCGGGAACCTGAAATCCTCAAAATTATGGTCGCTGCTGACATGTACCGTTTCAAGGTATTCCATCATGCTCTTGCCATGATACCAACTCATGTTTTTTGAAACGTCCACCACATTATCGCCTTTTAAAGCCGATAGCGGAATACATTCTACATCGGGTATATTAAGCTGGGTAACGAATTTTTTATAGTCGCTGCTTATCCTGTCAAACACCTTCTCATCATAATCAACAAGGTCCATTTTGTTCACAGCCAGCACAACGTGTTTTATACCCAGCAATGAGACGAGGAAGCTGTGCCGTTTGGTCTGAGTGATAACTCCCTTGGTGGCATCGGTCAGTATTATTGCCAGGTTGGCGGTAGATGCCCCTGTTACCATATTCCTGGTGTACTGTTCATGGCCGGGTGTGTCGGCTATGATAAACTTCCGCCTGTTGGTTGAGAAATACCTGTAGGCTACATCAATGGTTATTCCCTGTTCCCGTTCGGCCTTTAATCCATCAAGCAGCAATGCGTAATCAATATCATCACCAGCATGGCCGACACGTTTGCTGTCTTTAATTAAGGCCGTACAGGTGATCTTCATAAAGCCTCTTGCTGTCAAACATCAACCTTCCTATCAGCGTCGATTTACCGTCATCCACCGAGCCCGCAGTAAGGAAGCGGAGCATGTCTTTCTTTTCGTCCTGGTCCAGAAATTCTTTTATATTCAGCTTATCAGTGTTCATTATTTAATCCTAAAATTCTATAACCTGACTCTTAGAAATCAGTGAGAACATTGGCATGGTGCTAAGCTATCAAACAGGGAGTTTGTGACTGTTTAAAAATATCCTTCACGTTTCTTTTGCTCCATACTTGCATCCTGGTCGAAGTCGATGACCCGTGTGGTTCTTTCTGATTTTGTCACCGTCATCATTTCTTCGACTATTTTCTCAATTGTGTCTGCTTCTGATTCCACAGCACCTGTAAGAGGGTAGCAGCCGAGGGTGCGGAAGCGTACCATCTTCATTTCTGCTGTGGCGGCAAGATCTTCAGGCATCCTGTCGTCATCAACAAGAATCAATGCTCCATTAAACTCTACAACAGGTCTTTCCTTTGCAAAATAAAGCGGTACAATGGGTATGTTCTCGAGTCGTATATACTGCCAGACATCGAGTTCGGTCCAGTTGCTGATAGGAAATACCCGTATTGATTCTCCCTTATGTACACGTGTATTATATACATCCCATAATTCAGGTCTCTGGTTTTTGGGATCCCACTGGTGGAATTTATCCCGGAATGAAAAGATTCGTTCTTTAGCACGTGATTTTTCCTCATCTCTGCGTGCTCCTCCAAATGCAGCATCGAATTTATATTTACTCAATCCGGCCAGGAGGGCTTCTGTCTTCATCACATCGGTATGCACTTTGCTGCCATGAGTGAAAGGCCCTATACCTTTTTTAAAACCTTCTTCATTAAAATGCACGATAAGGTCCCAGTTATTCTTTTTGGCATATTCATCCCTGAACTGTACCATCTCTCTGAATTTCCATTTGGAATCGATATGCATCAGTGGAAACGGTACTTTACCTGGATAGAAAGCTTTCTCTGCAAGGCGAACCATTACTGAGCTATCCTTACCTATGGAATAAAGCATAACAGGGTTTTCAAACTCCGATGCCACTTCACGTATTATATGTATTGCCTCCGCCTCCAGTTCGCGCAGGTGTGTGAGAGTGTAATTATTATTGTTTAATGTTGATTTTGTCATGGTATTCTCAAACTAATTTATTAATTCTATCTACTGCCTGATTGACTGTAATATTAGTTGTATCTATTCTTAAATCAGGATGCAAAGGTACTTCATACGGGTCATCTATACCAGTAAAATTTTTTATTTCACCACTCTCGGCTTTAGCATACAAGCCTTTAATATCTCTTTTTTTGCACTCTTCCAGAGGCGTGGATACATGGACCTCAATAAAATTATTACATAAATTTTTTACAAATTGGCGGGATTCCTCGTAAGGTGAAATAAAAGCAGCAATTACTATAACTCCATTTTTTTCAAGTATGCTTGCAAGAAAACCAATTCTTTTTATATGCCTGTCTCTTTCCTCTTTGGAGAACCCTGTTTTTGGGAATATATCACGAACCCTGTCGCCATCCAGATATTCTGCTTTCAGCCCTTTTGATTTCAATTTCTTGTATAACGCTTCAGCAATAGTGCTTTTACCTGAACCCGATAACCCAGTGAGCCATATGACTTTTGGCTTTATTTCTTTCTTCCCGTAGGATATTTTATTCCATGTTCTTTCATGAAAATAGTATAGTATTAGTTTTAATATAACTTCTATACCACCAACTGCAAGTGCTATATTTAATCTACCAGTAAAGGCATAGACTATTGCTGCCGTAGTAATCGTTGCAAAAAACCTCCATGAGATGGTTTTAATTAATGATCTACTGTTTGATTCTGTGAACACGATTTTGATTTATTAGTGATTAGTTATTATTTCTTTCTGTTATTGCTTATTGTACGATGAAGCCGGGGTTTGTGAGGTTTTCTTTGTTGTAGGTAAGTTCTTTTCCGGTTTCCACTGATACAACTGATTTTCCAGCATATTTGGCGATTGCATGCCCTGCAGCGGTATCCCATTCCATTGTCGGGGCAAAGCGTGGATAGCATTCCGCCTTACCTTCAGCAACCATGCATATTTTCAAAGAACTGCCGCGACTTATGGTGTCTATTTCTCCTTTGTCTTTTTCAATCCTTCTAACAAATTCCTCAGTTTCCTGGTTCATATGTGAACGACTCACAACAAGTGTATAAGTATCATTTATCATGACTGTATGGTAAGCTGTCAGATTTCTCCATGATATTTTCAATCCCGGATTCCTTGCTTACAATGGCCTTAAATGATCCCTGCATTTTTTCTGAGTAAAACAATTCGCCGGTAACCGGTGCATATATAACTCCTAAAACAGGAATTCCATTTTCGACCAGTGCAATATTGACTGTAAAATCACCATTCCTTTTTATGAATTCTTTTGTCCCGTCAAGCGGATCAACCAACCAGAATTCTTTCCATTCTTTTCTCTCTGAATAAGGGATCAATTTCTTTATTTTCCTCGCTTAGGATGGGAATGCCAGAGTGTGTCTAAGCTGATCATTAATTATCTGAATTAGCTGTCTGAGTCCGCTCTTGTTACAGGTGACTGCTGTCAGCTTTTAACCTTGACATCTATAATCACCGGATTCATAAATCCTCATTATTTCAGTTCCTGCATCTATTGCAGCCTGAATTGCATTCTTTAATAAATTTATTCTTTCAGTCATTCAATATAGCACTGCCTCGTCAGTCCCATGTGGCGGGGTGGCCAAATGGCTGTTTGCGAGGGGGTTGTTGTGTGTTGACCAAGTCTTTTATAAGACTTATTTTATATCATTATACTTTTTGTACCACTTAATAAATTTCTTTATGCCGGTCTTTACCGGTGTTGATGGCCTGTAACCTATCTTTTCTATCAGTGAATTTACATCGGCCCAGGTGGCGGGTACGTCGCCTGCCTGCATGGGACGTAATTCTTTTTTTGCCTCCATCTTCAGCTCCTTCTCTATGGCCTCAATAAAATCCATTAGCTTAACGGGTGAGTTATTGCCTATATTGTAAATGCTGTAGGGGGCGGGAGAGGAGGAGGGACTGGGATCATTCCCTGACCATTCCGGGTCTCCTTCAGGTACTTTGTCCACCAGCAGTGCAAGGGAGTTTACAATATCATCAATATAGGTGAAGTCCCTCTGCATATCTCCCCGGTTATTGATCTGTATATGCTTGCCCCGGGTGATGGCATCGGTGAATATATACAGTGCCATATCGGGTCGTCCCCAGGGACCGTAAACGGTGAAAAACCTGAGCCCGGTAGTGGGCAGGTTATAGAGGTGACTGTAGGTATGAGCCATCAGCTCGTTGGACTTCTTGGATGCTGCATAGAGGCTGACAGGGTGATCCACATTATGTTCAGCTGAGAAGGGCATCTTCTCATTCAGACCATAGACGCTTGAACTGCTGGCATATACCAGGTGCTTTATATCATTATGACGGCAGGCTTCGAGTATGTTTGCAAAGCCTACAATATTACTGTCAATATAGGCCATGGGATTCTCAATGCTGTACCTGACACCTGCCTGTGCCGCAAGGTGAATAACATAATCAAAGCCCTTCTTTTCAAACAGGCTGTCCAGGCCTTCCCTGTCCTCAAGGTTAAGCTTGATAAAACTGTATTTGGAATGTTTCCGGCTCTTTACCGGCTTGTTATACTCAATCTTGTCCTTATCTATGCCTGCTTCCTCAAGCCTGGCATACTTAAGGCTGACATCGTAGTAGTTGTTGATATTGTCAAGACCAAGCACTTCATGACCTTCCCCGGCAAGCTTTTCAGCGAGGTGGAAGCCTATAAAGCCTGCAGTGCCGGTAACCAGTATCCTGCTCATAATTTATCTCCCTATTCCGTAATATTCGAATCCTGCCTCACGCAGCACCTCTTTCTCGTAAATATTACGGCCGTCAAACACAACCTTATTTTTCATTATCTTTTCAATGACCGTCCAGTTAGGATTCCTGAATTCATTCCATTCCGTAACCAGCACCATGGCATCAGCATCAACCAGTGCCCCGTAGGAATCATCAGCATAGGATATCTTATCACCCAGCCTCCTTTTGGCCTCATCCATGGCCACAGGGTCAAAGGCTGTTACGGTGGCACCGTGGGCGGTGAATTTCTCAATCAGCGTAAGGGCCGGCGCCTCCCTCATATCATCGGTATTGGGCTTGAAGGAGAGTCCCCACAGGCCTATCTTTTTGCCCTTGAGATCTTCGCCGAAGTACTTATAAACCTTGTGGAAGATAGTTTCTTTCTGCAGCTCATTAACCTCATCCACCGCTTTCATCACCTTCAGCTCATAGCCGTACTCATCTGATGTGCGGATAATGGCTTTCACATCTTTGGGAAAGCATGATCCGCCGTATCCCAGTCCCGCGTAGATAAACTTATGGCCTATCCTGGAATCCGATCCTATGCCTTTTCTTACCATGTTGATATCGGCTCCCACCTTCTCACAGAGGTTGGCCATATCATTGATAAAGCTGATCTTGGTGGCCAGCATGGCATTGGCTGCGTACTTTGTGATCTCGGCTGAGGGTATGTCCATGTATAATACCGGATGTCCGTTGAGTATAAATGGTTTGTACAGTTTCTCAATCAGGTTAAACGCCTTTTCGGAGTCTGTGCCCACAACTATCCTGTCCGGACGCATACAATCATTAACGGCATCCCCTTCCTTCAGGAACTCGGGATTGGAGGCCACATCGAAGTCTGTCTCCGCTTTCCTTTTTGACAGCTGATCTGCTATCTTCTCCCTTACCTTCTCGGCTGTTCCGATAGGAACGGTGCTTTTGGTTATCACCAGCAGGTAATGATCCATTAACCTTGCCTATATCAGATGCCACCTGCAGAACATATTTCAGGTCGGCACTGCCATTCTCGTCAGGCGGTGTGCCCACTGCAATAAAGACGGCCTCGGAATCTTTGATAGCTTCCTTAAGGTCAGTGGTGAATCTTCAGCCTGCCGGCATCCACATTCCTTTTGACCATAGGTGTCAGTCCGGGTTCATATATGGGTATCTCGCCCCGGTTAAGCATATCTATCTTGTCCTTATTATTATCGACGCAGTGCACGTGTACACCTGTCTCGGCAAAACAGGTGCCGGATACAAGGCCGACGTAACCGGTTCCAATGATTGTTATTTTCATTCCTGGTTTTTAAGTATTGTTCTTATTTTCTTTCTTATCAAACAGACTTGTTGATTAAGGCAACAAAACTAATAAAATTAACTCCATTCTCAAACCAACAATTCTGCTTTAAGCACTGTTATTGCCCGGCCTGTTATCTCCACCCTGTGGCCTTTGTAGCTAACATCCAGTCGGCCTGACCTCTTGCTGGCCTGGAATGACCTGAATTCTTTTTTTCCTGTTTTCATATTCCAGAAAGGCGCCAGGGCGCAATGGGCAGAGCCGGTAACGGGATCTTCGCCTATGCCCAGCTCCGGGACAAAGCAGCGGACCACAAAGTCATACTCCTTATCAGAGGATATGGCCGTTACTATAAGTTCTCCCAGTCCGGCTTTCCTGATGGCTGCAGGGTCGGGGTCGGCCCGCAGCACCTCCTCTTCCGACTGCACAAGCACCAGCCTCCAGTCATAGTCGCTGCGGTACAGCTCCAGTGCATCGAGTCCCGTGTCTTCTTTGAATGACGGGGGGATATCTATCTTTTTAAGGCTGTAGACAGGCAGGTCCATAATAATACCGCTGTCGTCCTTACGTATATTCAGTATCCCTGCTTTTGAGTGAAGCTCTATCTTGTCGCCCGCCTTTACCATGCCTGTCTGGTAGAGTATATGCGAGGCCGAAAGGGTGGCATGGCCGCATAGATCCACCTCGCTCACCGGGGTGTAGTATCGTATGCGGAACCCGCTTTCCAGGGGTGTCACAAAGGCCGTTTCCGACAGGTTCATCTCCATAGCTATATTTTGCATCAGCTCCGGTGCCAGGAAACTATCTGTTATATATACTGCTGCCGGGTTACCTTTAAAAGGCACGGTTGTAAAGGCATCTACCTGGTATATAGTATTTTTCATGATCAGATCGCTTTTATAATTACTGATCTAAGATACTAAATCCTTCTATGCCATGAAAAAATGTGTGAGCTATTAGTAGTTTTGATGCATATAATCAGTATTTTGTATAAATAAACCTAAAAAAAAGCCTGTATATGACTATTCAAAAAGAGGCATGGGGCCATGCTCATAATAACAGCGATAATATAATACGGACAAGGGATATGCACACCTGTGGTGAGCCACTGAGGATTATAACGGGCGGACTGCCAGAGATAAAGGGAGATACCATACTCGAAAAGCGCAGGTATTTTGCTGACCATCATGATAATATACGCACCTCCCTTATGTTTGAGCCCAGGGGTCATGCAGATATGTACGGGGCAGTGCTCACCGAGCCGCTTACGGAGGGAGCCGATTTTGGCACCTTCTTTATGCATAATGAGGGTTACAGCACCATGTGCGGTCATGCCATAATAGCTCTTACCAGGTATGTCCTTGAGTCGGGTTACGTCAAGAAAGAGGGTGACAGTCCGGTCCTCGAGATTGATGTGCCTGCCGGCAGGATACGGTCAAGGGCTTATATGAAGGATGGAAAGGTGGAAAGGGTTTCTTTTGTCAATGTCCCATCTTTCCTGCTGATAAAGGATGAAACGGTTGAGGTGAGGGACATAGGACGTGTAAGCTTTGATGTGGCCTATGGCGGTGCTTTTTATGCTTTCTGCGATGCCGCTGAGCTGGGGCTTAATCTTGACGGGACAGATTATCAAAGGCTTATTGATTATGGCAGAAAGATCAAGTTGGCCGTGACGGAGAATTTCAGGATAGATCATCCCTTTGAGCCTGATCTGGGTTTTCTGTATGGCACTATCTTTACTGGCAGGCCTCATGATTATGATAACTGGAGCCGTAATGTATGTGTCTTTGCCGAGGGGGAGCTTGATCGCTCGCCAACGGGATCGGGACTGAGTGCCAGGGCGGGACTGCATTACAGCAGGGGGGAGCTGAAGGTGGGTGAAAAGGTGACGGTGGAAAGTATACTGGGGACAAGCATGGATATGGAGATTAAAGAGGTGGTGGATTATGGCCCTTCCGGCTGTGATACCGGAGATCAGCGGTATGGCTTATTATACCGGCAGGAGCGAGTTTATGGTTGAGCCGGATGATCCGCTGGCCGCAGGTTTTATTTTCAGGTGACAGATGCCCGGCTTGAGAAAACAACTGAAAAATGTGCCTGAATGCAAGGGAGAAAAACCCTGTTATTCTCATTAAATATGCGGAGAATAATTAGTATATTTGAACACGGCATATTAAAAGAAAATGGCCGATCAATTATGAATAGTTGATTATTAAAAAATACACTGGCTACAATAACAGTGAACGGGAATAAAATTCAGCGGTACTTCCTAAAAGGAAAGTATCTTAATACAAAAAAATATGAAGACAATAATGAAAGGCATGGGGTCATACGGTCGAGGGCTTATATTAGGACGGAAAGTGGCAAGGGTGCTTTGCAATGTTCCTTCCTTGATGCTGATAAAGGATGAAACGGTTATATCAAGCCCTTATCACGGAGTTATGATAAACAAGACAATGACATTGATTTATCAGATTAATAGCAATGGCAGAGATCAAAGTCAGTGCAAGTATTAAAAGACCGCAATTGCACATTTCAGGTTTATAAAGGTGACGATCATTTCTGCATGACTGATAATGGCCGAATAGCAAGAGCAAGCTCGTGCTGCAATTGATAAGACTGGATTCAACGTACTACTCGATTCTGGAATTGAAAGACTCACAACATGATTTTAAAGTGATCGAATTTGATCACTTTAAAACCAAGCAGGCTTACTTCATTGTACTTAGTCACACAATGGGTTAGAAAACTATGCTATAGGAATTTTTCAAAAGCCGAAAGATATGGCAGGCATATGCAGTACAAAGACATCACTTTTGAATTTGGATCAGCAATTGGCCTTGAATTTAAATTGTATCTGTATCAGAGCATTTAAAACTTCAGAAAAGCATGATGAAAATGACTGCAATAAGCTCGATTGGATCTGGGATACAACATTGCCAAAGTCAATTACCGTATTTACAGATAGCCATTGAAGCAAAGACTTATGCTGAATAAGGCTCAGTATAAAGCATGATTTCTGATGTGAATGACTAAAAACAGCAAATATGGCTACAATAACGATGCTCAGCGGATAACCGCAGCATTAATGAAGAAATGAAACCCCGATGCAAAAGGCAACATTCGCGACCAGGCTACTTTAGAGCAATTGGTGGTGCTCTCCAACCTGGAAAGCATTAATGCCGACTATCCGAGGGCCTTTCACAATCAGAGCGACGAGGCAACTTACAAAAGCCATTACCCAAATGACTTCCCGGTCATAATTCGAACTGAAAAGCTGATAAATGAAATAAATCACTTCGAAGACATATTTTCTTCCGCGATATGCGACCGCAGCAGCCGGGAATAAATACTGGCTGCCACTTGTCTAAAAGGAAAGTAACATTAATATATAAAAACTATGAAGACAATAATGAAAGGCATGGGGGTTCTTTTCCTCTCAATGATAGTGATGAATGCATCGGGACAGCAGCGTATGGGAATGCGTAATGCCGATCCGGAGGAACAGGCAAAGCAGCAGATAGAGCAGATGAAGGAGATCATCGAGCTGAAGAATAACAAGGAGGAGAAAGCTGTTAAAGAGGTGTTTGTTAAATATAATAAGCAGCGTCGTGATAGTTTCAGCTCTATGCAGCAGGGCAATCCCGGAGCCAACAGGGAGAAGATGCAGCAGATAATAAACAAGCAGAATGAAGAGCTGAAGAAGATACTTGGCGAGGAACGGTTTACAGTTTATGATGAAAAGATGGAGGAGATAAGGCAGAATCGCAGACGCAGGAATTAGGCTGCGGGGAGATGGTAACACCATACGCTGCCGTTATGCGCTCAGGATTATGGTCTGATAACTCAAAATGACTTCTGATAACTCAGGATGACAGACAGTTTAATGCCCTCAGGATGACAGTTTGATAATTGTTATTTCCGGGGGCATTCCTATTCGTGCCGGCATACCAATGGTGCCAAGGCCGGGGTTTACATAAAGGTAATTATTATCATCACCGTAAAGTCCATACCAGGCGGGGTAGAGGAGTCGCGCCGGACTGAGCCTTACGCCCGGCAGCAATAGGCCCATCTGCATGCCATGGGTGTGTCCGGACAGTGTCAGGTGTATATCGCTGCGCTTGCTTATATCCCTTACCCAGTGGTTGGGGTCGTGGCTTAGCAGTATACTGAAATCGGCGCTGTCGGCATGCCGCATGGCCCGGTCAGTATCGCCGTAATAAAGGTCGGGTACACGTCCGTAAGTAGCCACCCCTGTAATTGCAATCCTTACACTGTCGACCATTATACTCGCCAGGCTGTCCTGAAGGTAGACATGCCCGGCCTCCCTCAGCATATTGCCAATGACAGCCATATGCTCACTGTAATTATCTCTGTCGTACAAGCCGCTGTACAGTCCCGTGTCGTGATTGCCCGGTATGGCATAAACACCGTATCTGGCTTTCATGGTTCTCAGTATATCCATAAAGGGCTCCATCTCGCCATGCAGTATAGTGACAAAGTCGCCTGTGTTAACTATTATATCAGGCTCCATAGCATTGATGCTGTCAATTACAGGTATGAGTTTATCCCTGTGCCTTGCAAAGCTATTAAGGTGCAGGTCGGATATATGCACTATGGTGAATCCCTCCAGGGCTGGCGGCAGCCCCTTGTATTCTATCTCAACTGTTTTGTAGCGGAAATCAAATCGGCCATGCCACATCCCGGTAAGGAAGAGAAGGACTAAAAGGAAGATAAGGGCTACAAGAACCCATAATGATTTCTTTATTATTACCGGCCGGAGTTTTGCCGGCCTGTTTAGTGAACTCTGCTTCATCTTCCGGTTAGTTATTCAGTCATGCTGCTTATATAACGGCCATTCTTAGTGGCCGCTGCTCCACAGCTTTTTATTTTTGTCAAAGATACCGTTTCCACGTTTAGTCTGGAAGCTTATTATTATTTTTGGGGAAACAAGTATTTCAAAAATGAAGCTTGAATTTCATTCTCCGGACTATATGCCTGCATGCGGGCTCACATTCGTGATAATAGGAGCACGGTATAAGGATATGTGGGTTTTTGTAAGGCACAGGAAGCGCAATGGCTATGAGCTGCCGGCCGGACATATTGACCCGGACGAAGACCCTGATGTTGCTGCCGCCCGTGAGCTGGGGGAGGAGACAGGGGCTGTTAATTTTGATATTCAGTGTATTGCCACATATACGGTCAGCGGTGATGATGGCTTCAGGGCCGGCAGGTTATATTATGCCGGTATCCGTACGCTGGGACAGGAAAGGGATGAGGATGAGATAGGGGAGGTGGTTTTCGCCACCAGCCTGCCTTCAGAACTAAGCTTCCCTTTTGTGCAGGGGAAACTGTTCGCTTACCTGGAAAGATACCATAAGGCTCAGAAAAAACCGGGATAAATTTTCTGGAGTCATTTCTATTTAGCTGCGGAACTATCTGTTTATCTGAACAATACCATAATACTCAGATAAACTCGATATAGACTTCCTTAAGCCATTTTTCCTCCAGCATGGCGGCTATCTTTCTTACCACGTTGCGTCTTATCTCGAGGTCGACAGGCAGGGTGGGGTCCTGGTGGGCAGTATTGATCCTGGTACCTGTGACAAAGCGTATCTCGTCCGACTCCATCAGCAGCTTCACTATCTTGTCGGCTGGACCTTTACCCGGCTTATGCTTTTTATAATCATCCAGTATCTCCGCCACCTTCTGCAGTGTCAGTATGCCTTCAGTCACCAGGTCTATCCCTTCAATAAAGCTTTCCGGCGGCAGTTCGGGATCTTCAAAAACCAGGTCATCGATAACTTCCCTGTCTGTCTCCCTGGCTATTATATCCGCCGTGGTGCCGCCGCTCAGTATCACCTTCCCTTCAAAACCTGTCACCCTGCCGGCCAGCTCACTGTCTTTTTCACTGTCATAGGGAGGTCCGGTGCATAGCAGCAGCTTCCTTGGCTCCCTGAAATATATGCTTGCGCAGCTGGTGTCGTCCATAGCCCTGTACCCGTCATTCTTATGAGCCATGGTTATTATCTTTGTAGCCAGGCGTCCGGCCGATATTGCTGGTTCTGATCCGGTTAGCATAAGGGTATAAGACTGCAGCTCATCCCTTCCCCAGCCGAAAGGCAGCCTGTCCGATCCCATACCGCTCTGCACCACACCGTCGGTACAGAATATTATCCTGTCTTCCTTTTCAGCCTTAAAAGAGCAGGTATTGAGATTTTTGCCAAGATGCCTGCCCTCTGTAAGCTTCACTGCCTCCCATGGGGGCCTGAATATTTCACCCCGCCTCATTATTATTGAGCCCGGATTATCAAATTCAAGTATTGTCACAGTGCCATCCGCCTCAATATCAATGATGGTGAAGGTTGAGTAGCTTATCTTCCTTACGGAGCATACCGGCAGTGTTTTCATTATCACCGATGCTATCTTTTCCACTTCCTTATGCTCACGGGTGAAGTTAAGAGCCATAACAGAGCTCAGGGTGGCCAGTATATTGGCTTTTACACCATGACCCATACCGTCCGACAGTACGGCTATGATACGCCCTTCCTCCCTTATCCTTTTAGACAGGAATACATCACCGCATATCTTTTCATTATGGTGATTCCTCTGCTGGCAGTCTACTTCTATATGGAACTCTTTACTCACTGTGCCGGCTTTTAAAAAATTATTTTTTCTTCAGGCTTTTCCTGTAAGCCTCAAGTATGGAGTTAAGCATCTGCTCCGTCTCCGAGGCCCCCTCGCCCAGCAGGAAGCCTATCTTCTGTACCATATCAAGGTTCTTCTCTATCACCTCGTTGATCCTGTTTATTGCCTCTTCCCTCTGTACCTCGGGTGAGAACATATCCCTTATCACTGCCCCTGCTATCTTGTTTTTCCTTACCGGGAACACCGATACATTAAGCATCTTATCCTCGTATTTTATATCCCTGTTGGTAACCGACTCATCCTGCCGCAGTGCATAAGTGAACATATTATACACGCTGAAGGGCAATATGGATTTCAGGTCGGCACCTTTGAGTCCGGGTATAACCTCTGCTATATTAACCGCATCCTCACCGGCTATATTGATAAAGGTGCTGTTTGAATGTATCACTTTCAGGTTCTCATCGGCTATGACCACCCCCGAGGGCAGCTTCTCCAGCATGGCATTCACCGTATCCGAGGCTTCCTGAGCCAGGTTTTGTTCGCGGCGTGCCAGCGACTCCGACTCCTTCAGCGCCTTCTGGGTGTCCGATAGTTTCTTATTGCTTACCCTCAGCTTTTCTATATACTTCTGCTTGTTCCTGATATTATACTTATGGCACATCTCGGGTATTGTGAGTCCCATCGCCACGGTCACTGCGAAGTCGCGACACGATTCATAGCCGCAGGCCTTGCAGTCATCATTACCTTCCCCGCCCGTTTTGCCTATTGTTTTCATTACCTCCTGTATCCTGGCTTCCGGCGGTTCCGGTATGCGGCGGTCATTGGCAGCGAATTCCTTTGAATAGTCAAGCCTGCTCCACTTTTTGATGTCCTTAGCCCATTGCTCATTGTCAAGTGCCTTTACCCTTTTTTCAGTGTACAGTCTCACCAGGTTCCTTCGCCTGTACCTTTCGCTGTGATGATCCATGCCGGGACCCAAAAGGCAGCCCTGGCAGAAGAAGAGGTTAAAGTGGTGCTTTATGCTGTCTGTATGACTGTTAAAATCCCTGAGCGCCTCAGTGATATCTTCTTTACCCGAGGCAGTTATCACCCCGCTTTCCATCACATCACGCTTTATGCCTGCCGCGTACAGTATACCTGCAGGTATGGGGTAGAGGGCTCCGTATTTGCCATGGGGAGGATCAAAATCGGAGAAGCTCACCTTCTTTTCCTCTATGCCTGCCTTACTGAAGAGCTGCCGCAGTTCAATAAAGGTGAGAACCGAGTCAATCGCCTTTTTTTCTTTCTCAAGCAGGGCCTCATCCTTGCTGTCTATGCACGGACCGATATATATTACATTGCTGTCGTCACCATATATCTCCTTCACTATCATGCCGGCGGCTGTCATGGGCGACACCAGCGGGGCAAGGTTGGATACCAGTCCGGGATAATATTTCTCGGTCATTTTCACTATGGCGGGACAGTTGGATGTTATATAATGCTTGCCTTCAGCCTTAGCGAACAGGTCGGCGTGAGCAGCGGCTATTATGTCCACTGCGAATGACACCTCATGCACCCTGTCAAAGCCAAGTCCCCTTATCATGGCCACCAGCTTCCTGTAGTCTGTTATATCATCAAACTCGGAAGCTATGCTGGGAGCCACAAGGGCTATGTTCTTGCCATCGCTTTTAAGCAGCTGTCCGGTTTCATCCGTTGAGTCGCGGAACATAACAGCCCCGGGTGCACATGACAGGTAGCACAGTCCGCAGCCAATGCACCTTTCGGGTATCACCTCGGGATGCTTACTGTCCGGTTTCAGCTGTATGGCTTTAACGGGACACACCCTTATACAGGAGTAGGAGTCAGTGCATTTGTCCTGGTCAATATAAATAACAGGCTTCATGGTTTCAGTTTTTCATCCAGCATTTTAATAATATTGCTTTTGTCGATATGACCTGTGATCTGTCCGTTAATACTTATATTGGGACCGTCAGCACAGTTACCCAGGCAGTGTGATCCCCTTAATACAATCTTTTCATCCAGGTGATGCCTGTGAAGGTATGCTTCCACCTCTTTCACCATCTCCTTATTACCCCTTGCAAAGCAGGAGCTGCCAAGACATATCCGTATTTCATCCGCCTTCTTCAAAAGCACTGTTTATTAAATAACATTTCAAATTTAATAAATTTATTCAAACCCGCAGTAAAGAATGTCCCCTGAGAGCTGAAAAAAGCTACATCGGGGATAGAATATTATATATTTTTTGATTCTGCTACCACATTCTTATTCTTTTTAAATTTATAAATATCATTATATCAGCACTATAACCTTTGTCTTAATTTTATCTGTTAATAAAATAACACTGTTTTTATTATAACACAAGATATTATTTTTATATTTGTGCTGGGAGCAGAAACATGTGCTGGAAATATTAATATGTAATGGAAGCAGTAACATGTACTGTAAGCATTAAATGTGTTGGAAGCAATAACATGTACTGTAAGCAATAAATGTGTTGGAAGCAGTAACATGTGCTGGAAGCAGTAACATTTGCTGGAAGCAAAAACATATGTTAAGCAATGGAAAAGAAGACAGCGGATATACTGGATAAATACAGGCTTTCGGAAAGGGGAGGCCTGATACCCTTATTGCAGGAGATACAGTCGCTTGAGGGTTATATCTCTGAGGATGCTATAAGGGAAGTGGGTGCCTTGCTGGGTATAAGCACTACAAAGATATTCAGCCTGGCCAGCTTTTATGACGGTTTTCGTTTCTCGCCGCCGGGAGAGGTGCATATAAAGATATGTAACGGTACATCCTGCTATATTAACAGGAATATTGACATACCCGGCATATTGAGGGATGAACTGAAGCTGGATGATGGTGACCGTTCGGCCGACGGCAGATACAGCCTTGAGCTGGTCGACTGCATGGGTGCCTGTCACCTCGGACCTCATATTTCCCTTAATGGTAATTATTATACCATCCGCACGGATAATGAGTTGAAGCGCTTAATTAAAAATATAAGATCTGATGGCTAAAGCGGTTAAGAGCAGGGTCAGTGACAGTGACAGGAACAACATCCGTAAGACACTGCAGAAAGAGGTGCTTGCTTACCGTTCAGACACTGTAAGTGAAGAACTGCAGCATCTGCTTGAGGGCATATGCAGGGAAAGGAATGATATACCTGTTATCTCTGTTTGCTGTAACAGCGGCAGTATGATATCCGGTGCCGGCAGTACATATAAGGCCGTGGCGTCCTACCTTGATGATTATGATACAGAGGCTGAGCTGCTCAGGGGAGGCTGGTTCGGGGCCACCAATTTTGACCCGGTGCTGACGGTTAAGATGCCGGGCAGGCACAGGCTTTTTTTCAGGAATATATATGAGGAGAAGGTGGAGCCCCTGCTTAACAGTGTGCTGCATAATGAGATACCGGAGGATGATCTGCTGGGACAGGAAGGCAGGGATGAGCAGGGGATGTGGCCGGGACTCCCATACCTGGCTGATCATCCCTTTATGAAGCTGCAGCGGCGCTGGCTGCTGAATGAGGGTGAGTGCTATGAGCCTTCGGATATTGAGTCATATATTGCGGGAGGCGGGTACAAGACACTGGTAAAGACACTTAACAGCTATACCCTTGAGGAGGTATGTGATATTATTGATGAGAGTGGTTTGAGGGGACGCAGTGGCAGCGGCTTTCCCACGGGAAAGAAATGGAGGCATGCACTTAATTCTGATTCGGAGATCAAATACCTGGTATGCAATGCCCGTGAAAGTGATCCCGGTGCTTTTACCGATAAGATACTGATAGAAGGGCAGCCGCACAGGCTGCTGGAAGGGATGGCCATAGCCTCATATGCCATGGGTGCCTCCAAAGCTTATATCTACCTGCAGAATGATGCCGAATATACACTGTCGGTGCTGCAGGATTCGCTGCGGCAGGCTCATGAGTACGGACTGCTGGGCTATGATATTTTTGACAGCGGCTTTAATCTGGATATAGAGATACGTGTTGATCCGGGTGCCTTCGTCTGCGGCGAGGAGACGGCACTGATAGGCAGCCTGGAGGGCAAGAGGGGTATGCCGCAGGTTAAGCCTCCCTATCCTTCTACATCGGGACTGAATAATTATCCCACGGTGATAAATAATGTTGAGACACTGATGAATGTGCCGCTTATCATGAAGAACGGTCCCGACTGGTTCCGCTCGGCCGGCACAGGTGACAGTCGCGGCACCAAGGTGCTCTACCTGTCCGGCAAATCCGCTCTCTCGGGCATTATTGAAGTGGAGATGGGCACCAGCCTCAGAACGGTTGTTGAGGATATAGCCGGTGGTGTGGCCGGAGGCAGGGAGCTGAAAGCAGTGCTGGCAGGCGGAATGGTGGGTAACCTGTTGCCGGCAGATAAGATAGATACGCCCATAGCCTACAGTGAATTAAAGGAGGCAGGCGCTGCTATGGGCTCGGGGGGACTCGTAATACTGGATGAGGATACATGCCTGGTTGACCTGGCAAGGTACCAGATGGAATATATGCAGAGGCAGAGCTGCGGTAAATGTATACCCTGCCGGGAAGGTACATCGAAAATGTATGGTATACTGTCGGGTATCGTCAGGAAGCCGCCGGTGGAATCGTCTGTATCCACGCTGGAGAGGTTCAAGGGAGTGATGCAGCTGGAGAGTATAGCCGCCGTTATGAAGGATACCTCGCTGTGCGGACTGGGACAGGATGCTCCCAACATGTTTTTGTCGCTGCTGACAGATTTCAGGGAAGAGCTGGAGGAACATATTTTTGATCGCAGGTGTCGCGCCAACAGGTGTCGCGGTCTGCGCAGCTTTGTTATTGATGTGGACAAATGCACCGGCTGCACGATATGCGCTGAGAAATGTCCCGTTAACGCCATATACGGCACCAGGCTGCAGCCCCATTTCATTGTTGAGGAGAAGTGTACGGGCTGCGGAATATGCTATGATGTCTGTAAGTTTGATGCTGTATCGGTAAAATAATTAAGATGCTTATAACAATAGATGTAAATAATAATAAGCTAAGGGCTGAAAAGGGGGAGACCATACTGGATGCCCTTAACAGGAACGGTATAAAGATACCTACACTCTGCCGGCTGAAGGATCTCACACCTACAGGGGCATGCCGTATATGCGTGGTGGAGGTGGAAGGTGAGGATATGCTTGTGACGGCATGCTCGGAGCCCGTAAGGGAGTGGATGAAGATAAGGACACACTCGCCGCGGGTTATAAAGTCGCGAAAAGCCATCGTTGAGCTGCTGCTGGCCGGTCATCCCGATAACTGTTTGTATTGCGACAGGAACCTGAGCTGCGAGCTGCAGAGGATAGCCAGCGAGCTTAATATACGGGAAAGAAGAGTCAGCAGTAAAAAAATAAGTCCCGGTGTCGATGTTTCCAGTCCGGCCATAACAAGAGAGCCAGCCAAATGCATACTATGCGGCAGGTGCGTGCGTATATGTGAAGAGGTGGTAATGGTTAATACCCTCGATTTTATAGGCAGGGGCAGGGATACGCATATAGGCACCACCATGGATAAGGATTTTAATTTCTCCAGCTGCATACATTGCGGACAGTGCGTCAATGTTTGTCCAACCGGGGCCCTGCATGAGAAATATAATATAGCGGAGGTGCAGGACTATCTTGTTAAGGATGAGATGCTGAAGGTGATACAGTATTCACCGCTGGTGGCCTCTGCTGTGGCCGGGGAGATGGGTATAAAATATTCCCCCACCTTTGATAAAAGGCTTAACGAGGCACTCGTGCGTCTGGGTTTTGACCGTGTGTATACCACTGGCTTTGGAGCTGATATTATGATAAGTGAGCTGGCAGAGCAGCTGTGTACAAATAAAGACAGCGGATCGCCTGTAACGGTATACAGCTCGCATTGTCCCGCCTGGGTGAAATATGCGGAGCAGTTTATGCCGGACAGCCTGCCGGAGCTGTCGGGACTCAAATCATCCCGTCAGATAACGGGTGCGGTAATAAAGGCACTGGTGCCGGAGAGGGAAGACCTTAAGCCCGAGCAGTTGTATTCGGTGGCGGTAACAACATGTACGGCAGCCAAGTATGAGTCGCGGCGCGATGATATGACCCGCAAGGGTATAAGCGATATTGAGACGGTGCTTACGGTGCGTGAGCTGGTGCAGCTGATAAGGCTGTACGGGATAGATATTGAAAAGCTTGAGGGACGCCATGCAGATGAGCCCTTTAACCATGGCAGTTCGGTATCGGCCCTCACCGAGGTGTCGGGCGGACTCACAGAGTCAGTGATAAGACATATAGCACAAAAGCATGACCTTAAGCTGCCGGCTGCTGACCTGCGTAAACTGAAGCCGGGAGCAGGTTTCAGGGAGCTGAAGATAAGCATTGCCGGTCGCGATTATCACTTTGCTGTGGTGGACGGACTGGCAGGACTCGGGAAATTAAAGACAGATATGCCCTCCGGAAAGAACTCCGGTGGCTATGATATGGTGGAGGTGATGGCCTGCAGATCAGGATGTGTCAATGGCGGGGGCATGAATAACAGGGGTACGGATGAGGAGCTGAAGGAACGTGTCAGGACGCTGACCAGGACAGAGGGACAGTCAGCCATACACCTGCCTGCCGACAGCCCGGCATGGCGTAACTTTTATGAGAAATGGCTGCCGGACAGCAGTGAGCTGTCAGATAAAAAAGCCTTCAGGAATAATTACACTGAAAAGAAAGTATTGTTATGATCAAAAGGAACATTAACAGGGAATTGTCAGGCAGCAGAGTTCTAAGGAATGAGTATACAAATAAGAAAGTATTGTTATGATCAAAAGGAACATTAGCAGGGGATTGTCAGGCAGCAGGGTCCTCATGAATGAGTATACAAATAAGAAAGTATTGTTATGATAAGCGGGGAGAGGAACAGGGAGCTTGTATATACACGGCGTGAGCTGTGCCGGACATGCTATACCTGCGTCAGGGAGTGTCCCGCCCGGGCTATCAGGATAGAAGGCGGTCAGGCTGAGGTTATACATGAGCGCTGCATTGGCTGTGGTAATTGCACCAGGGTGTGCAGCCAGGGAGCCAAGGTCTTTATGCGGACAGATGAGATAGTGTCTGAGCTGGTAAAGGAGAGCGACACTGCAGCCATTATTGCTCCCAGCTTCCCGGCCGAGTTTAATGATTTTTTTAACCATGGCAACCTGGTATCCATGATCAGGGAGCTGGGATTTAAGTATGTAAGCGAGGTGTCTTTCGGAGCCGATCTTGTGGCAGAGCGCTATAAGAAGCTGCTGACTGAGGCGGACGATGAATATTTTATCTCATCCGACTGTCCCTCGATAGTGCGGTATATAAAATATTACCATCCCGGTCTGGCAAAGAACCTGGCACCTGTGGTGTCGCCAATGGTGGCCATGGCCAGGGTGATGAGGAAGCTGCATGGTGATGATCTGAAGATCGTATTTATCGGTCCATGCGTGGCCAAAAAGGATGAGAGCAGGGAGATTGATGAAGCTATTACCTTCAGCGAGCTGAGGGCTATGTTTGAGAATAATAATATCAGCGCGGCCAACGTGGAGCCCTCAGAGTTTGATCCACCCCTGGGAGGCAAGGGGGCTATCTTTCCCGTGGCGAGGGGACTCCTGCAGACAGCAGGTATCAATGATGATGCCGTGTCGGGTAATATTATAGCTGCCGAGGGCAGGATAGCTTTTCAGGAAGCTATCAGGGAGTTTGAAGAAGGGTTGGTATATGATCAGCATCTTGAGCTACTGTGCTGTAAGGGCTGTGTGATGGGTCCGGGTATGACCAACGGCGGTAAATATTATAAGCGCCGTGCCCTGGTAAGTCGCTATGCCGGTAAGAAGCTGGAGGCGATGGATGCGGAGCAGTGGAATGATTATTTCCACAGGATGGACAGCCTGGACCTGTCTGCCTCTCACCGTCCGGATGACAGGCGACTGCAAAGCCCTGAAGAGGCAGAGATAGAAGAGGTGCTGAGGCAGATGGGTAAGTACAGTGTGAAAGATCACCTTAACTGCGGTGCATGCGGTTACGAGACATGCCTGGAGCATGCCGTGGCCATCAAAAAGGGATTGGCCGAGACGGAGATGTGCCTGCCCTATACCATCGAGCAACTGCATAATTCGGTAAGCGACCTGGCCCTCTCCAATGAGAAGCTGAGCTCAATGAAGCAGGCCCTCAGGCAGTCGGAGAAGCTGGCTCATATGGGACAGCTCTCGGCAGGCATAGCCCACGAGCTTAATAACCCGCTGGGAGTGGTCATTATGTACAGTAATATACTGCTGGATGAATGCGGCGATGATGATCCGCTGCGCAATGACCTCACTCTTATAGCCGAGCAGGCAGGCAGGTGTAAGAATATTGTATCGGGACTCCTTAATTTTGCCCGTAAGAGCCAGGTTAACCACGATTATACCGATATAAATGTTTTAATACGGCAGGGTATTGATTCGGTGATTATCCCGGATGGCATTGAAGTGATCACAGAGGATAATGCGAGTGACCCCTCGGCTATGGTTGATACAGAACAGATGACACAGCTTATCACCAACCTGGTGAAAAATTCTGTTGATGCCATGGAGGGCAGTGGTAAGATAAAGATTAGCCTTGAGGATGATGATAAAAGCCTGATCCTTAAGGTATGGGATAGCGGCCAGGGCATTGATGAGGAGAAGAAAGAAAAAATATTTGAGCCTTTTTATACTACCAAGGAGACGGGTAAGGGAACGGGACTGGGACTGGCAACTGCCTATGGCATAGTTAAGATGCACAGGGGTAAGATAAAGGTTAGCTCTAACAGTGACCCTGCAAAGGGCGATACATGGACGGAGTTCAGGGTAAGCATACCCAGGGTTAAAGAATAGGAGCGGTGCAGAATATGAATTGCGATCTGAGCCGGAATAAAATAAAGAGATAGTAAAATGAACAAGGAAAAAATTACGGTTTTTGTGGTTGATGATGATTCCGATTATCTTTTTCAGGTTGTGGCAAGGCTTGAAAAGTCAGGATATAAGGTTATAAGTGCCGGCAGCCAGAAAGAGGCCGTGGAGGTGATGGCCTTGGTCAAACCCGATATCGCTGTATTTGACCTTATGATGGAGCAGCAGGACAGCGGTTTTATACTTTGTTACAAGCTTAAAAAGAAATACCCGGATGTGCCGGTTATACTGGCTACGGGGGTGTCGAAGGAAACGGGACTCTCTTTTGGTCTGGGCACGGAGGAGGAGCGAAGCTGGATAAAGGCCGACCGCTACCTTGAAAAAGGTATAATGGGAGAACAACTGGATAATGAGATTGAAAAACTATTAAACATATAAGATGGCTGAACTAAAAGTGCTGGTAGTGGATGATGAGCCCGGCATAAGGTCCGGTGTCAGCCGGATACTGGGTAATTTCAGGGTTACATACCCATTTATGGATGAGGACTATACATTTAGTGTTGAAGAGGCTGAGACAGGGGAGGAAGCGTTGGAGATGATTGACCGCGACTGTCCCGATATAATCCTGCTGGATAATAAGCTGCCAGGCATGTCGGGTGTTGATGTGCTGGAGTACATCAAGAAGAAGAAATATGATACCGTGGTGGCCATGATAACTTCATATGCTTCCCTGGATGTGGCGGTAAGGGCCACAAGGGATGGTGCCACCGACTTTATACCAAAACCATTCAGTCCGCGCGAGCTGAAATCATCGATAGAGAATATCACTAAACAGCAGTACCTGAAGCGCATAACAAGGGAGATGAACGAGGAGGGTAAGAAAATACGCTACCAGTTCCTCTCGGTGCTGTCACATGAGCTTAAATCACCCCTCAATGCCGTGGAAGGATATCTTAATATGATGATGGACAGGCATGAGGGCGATAATATCAATGATTATAATGACATGATAAACAGGTCTGTACAGCGTATACAGGGAATGCGTTCGCTGATAATGGATATGCTGGATTTTACAAAGTTGAAGCTGGAAGTGAAACAAGACAAGGTGACGGATCTTGACCCGCTGCCTGTCATTCAGCAGTGCATCGAAACAATAAACCCGCTGGCCATACAGAAAGATGTGACTGTTGAAACAGAGGAAAAATCAAAGGTGGTGATAAGGGCCGACAAAGAGGATATAGGTATTATATTTAACAACCTGCTGTCAAACGCTGTTAAGTATAATAAGGATGGAGGGATGGTCAGGGTGATAATAGACAGCGAGGGTGATGATGCTGTGTTTAAGGTGGAAGATACCGGGATAGGTATCAGCAGTGAGGACAGGGAAACGCTTTTTAATGATTTTGTACGGATAAAGAATGAGAGAACGCGTAATATCACGGGTAGCGGCCTGGGCCTGTCAATTGTAAAGAAGGTGGCCGATATGTATGACGGTATTATAAGCGTTGAGAGTGAGCCTGACAGGGGCAGTGTCTTTACACTGAGGATACCGCTGAAGAGGCAGAACGCCTGAAATTTATTCTAATGCTTATATTTATAGATATTTCAAATACATACCTATGAAAAGACTACCAGGAAAGACCGTAGAAAGGTTAAGTGGTTACCGGAGGAACCTGCTTGGTTATCTCGCTGCCGGAAACAGCTATATCTACTCCCATGAGCTGGCAGCACTGCTTCATATAACAGCTGTGCAGGTGAGGCGCGACCTTATGCTTATAGGATACTCCAGCGTACAGAAGAAGGGTTATGATATAAAAGAGCTGATAGCTACCATAGGTACTATCATCGACTCTGAAAGAGGCCAGAATGTGGCAACGATAGGTATCGGTAACCTGGGACGTGCCATAACGGCCTACTTCAAGGGTAAAAGGTCAAAACTGAATATCGTTGCCTGCTTTGATAATGACCCCAAAAAGGTGGGCAGGGTGATAGCAGGTGTGAGATGTTATCCCGTGGAGCAGCTTGAGGATATAGTAAAGGAAAAGGAGATATCTATTGCCATACTCACCATACCGCCCGATTCGGCACGAGCAACAACAGAGGCGGCCATTAAAGCGGGGATAAAAGGTATACTTAACTTCACTACGGTGCCCCTTAATGTGCCTCCCAATGTGTACCTCGATGAGTATGACATGATAACATCAATAGAGAAAGTAGCATATTTTGTAAAAGAAGAATAGAAACAGGGATGAGGGTGTTTTATGGATTCGACGGGCTGGAGAAGATAAGTAATGCAGTGCTTACAACAGGCAGCTTTGATGGTGTACATTATGGTCATAAGATAATACTCAGGAGACTCAATAAGCTGGCCCGGCAGAATAAAGGTGAGTCAGTGCTGATAACTTTTTATCCGCACCCGCGCAAAGTGTTGTATCCCGATACTCTGGGCAAGGACCTGCGGATGATAGCAAGCATGGATGAGAAGATAGAGTTGCTGGAAAGGGAAGGGCTTGACAACCTTGTGTTTGTGAAATTTACCCCGGAGTTTGCACGTATAAGCGGACAGGAGTTTATTGAAAAATATGTCTTTGCCTCACTGAAGCCAAAGGTGATAGTGGTTGGCTTTAATCACCATTTCGGACATAATAAGGAAGGTGACTACAGCTACCTCAAATCTGTAGCAGATCATTATGGTTTCATGGCAGAGGAAATACCGGAGCAGGAGGTGCAGAATGAGACCGTCAGCTCAACAGAGATAAGAAAAGCACTGTCTGAAGGTTATATACAGAGGGTCAATGCTTACCTCGACCATTATTATTTTATTACAGCCAGGTGCAGTGAATGCAAAACGAATATAAAGCTTGTTGGTGACAGCCGCTACCTGCTGGGTGTGGAAGATGAAGAGAAACTTCTTCCCCTTGCCGGCTCATATGCCGTAAGCATACCGGTGGATGGTAGCGTTATACGTGGACTGGCCATTATGCCGCCACATGAGGGTGGATCCGTGGAGGCCGGCTTAATGGTTCTGGATGAGGCTGTGCCGCCCTTACCGCCTGCCAGCAATGTTAAGATCAATTTCCATAAGCGGATGAGCGGGTTCACAGGCAATAGTGAAGCAGACCTGTTTAAAGTACCGGAGAGCCTGGTCAATGAAACGAGGGAACTTGTTTACTAGCCATTATTGTCATTCATTTACCGCCTTTGTTATCATTATATGATATTTTTCATTGCCTGCCTCCTTATGAATGCTTTACTTTGTATTAGGTTTATTTAGTTTAAGTATAAATAAGTTCCCTGCCGGCAGGCAGGTGTCCGATAAAATAAATAAAATATAATATGAAATTTAATCCTGAGAAATTATCGATCAGGGATCAGAGGATGAAGCCTTTTATTGATCCGGATGAGATATGGGGCATAATAAACAGTACAAAGGCTGATAAGGCAAGGGTGCGTGAGGTTATTGCCAGATCGCTTGATAAGAACAGGCTGACGCTGGAGGAGACGGCTGTGCTGATCAATGCTGACGACCCGGAGCTTATTGAAGAGATAAAGGAGGGTGCCAGGGCGCTGAAGGAGAAGGTGTATGGTAACAGGATTGTGCTCTTTGCCCCCTTATATATAGGCAACTATTGTAATAATAACTGCACCTATTGCGGCTTCAGGGCCAGTAATAAAGAGGCGGAAAGGCGTACATTATCCGATGATGAGATTATAAAAGAGGTGCAGGCCCTGGAAGATAACGGTCAGAAGCGTTTGATACTGGTATATGGTGAGCATCCCAAATACTCGGCGGAGTATATAGCTCACACTGTGAGGCAGGTATACGATGTAAAGAAAGGTAATGGAGAGATAAGGAGGGTTAATATCAATGCCGCTCCTTTTGATATAGAGGGTTTCAGGACAGTGGGTGAGTCGGGTATAGGAACATACCAGGTTTTCCAGGAGACATATAACCCCGAGGCCTACAGCTGGTATCACCTGGCAGGTAAGAAGAGTGATTATGAGTGGAGGCTGACATCGCTTGACAGGGCCCAGGAGGCCGGTGTTGATGATGTTGGCATAGGAGCATTGTTCGGACTCTATGACTGGCGTTTTGAGGTGATGGGACTGGTACGCCATACCAACCACCTTGAGGCATGCTATAATGTTGGTCCGCATACAATATCCTTCCCGCGCATCAAGGATGCCGCATCACTGAATATTAACAGGGATTACGAGGTGTCTGATGATGAGTTTAAGCGGCTGGTGGCCATACTGAGGCTGGCGGTGCCTTATACGGGACTCATACTTACGGCCAGGGAGAACCATGATGTGAGAAGGGAAGTGATAAGCTATGGTGTATCGCAGATAGACGGTGGTACAAAGATAGAGATGGGCTCCTATTCGGATATAAAAAATGAGAAACAGAACCTTAACAGGGAGCAGTTTATGATCAATGATGCCAGGTCGCTGGCAGAGGTTATTGATGAACTGCTGGATGATGGTTATATGCCCTCTTTCTGCACAGCCTGCTACAGGCTTGGAAGGACAGGCGAGCATTTTATGGAGTTCTCGGTACCCGGATTTATAAAAAGATACTGCTCGCCCAATGCAGCCATGACCCTTGCCGAGTATATTGTTGACTATGCCGATGAAGAGCTGGCGGAAAAAGGGTGGAAGGCAATCGAAAGGGGACTGTCAGTGCTTGAGGACGATGTGGCTGCCGCAACAAGGGAAAGGATAGAGAGGATAAAGAAGGGCGAAAGAGATCTGTATTTTTAAAAAACACTGAATATTATGGTAAGGATAACAGCAATACGTGTTATTGACAGGATAAAGGAATCAGGCAATACGCAGAAGGTACTGAGCAGGCACTCGGCAGTGATCAAATCCAGGCTGGGCTTTCATGAACTGAATGAGGACATGTGCAGCCGTGAAGGTTATATACTGCTTCATCTCAGGGATGATGAGGAGGCTGTGCAGTCTCTTATAAATGACCTGGATGGCATATATGGTATAGAGATGAGGTCAATGTGCCTGGGCCGGTGTGATGGTCAAAAGGCCGGTTCTGAGGCTGTTAATGAAGCTATTGGTGAAACAGCCAACATGGCTGCGAAGATAGAGGCCGCTGGCAAAGCCGGAGCCATACCGGAAGGTAATCGCGTTGCCCTTATAGGTATGCTTATAAAAAACAGGTCTGAGATAGTCGATGAGGTGCAGAAAGTGCTTACCCTGTTCGGCTGCACCATAAGAACGCGCCTGGGCATCAATGAAAGAGAGCATGGTGAAGATACCGGACTGATACTCCTGGAGCTGGTAGGTGAGAATGCTGAAATGAACAGGCTGGCCGGACGTATTGCCGGAATAGAGAATATATATTCAGGACTGATCACTTTTGACTGAGTAACTGCAGCCGCTAAGTGGCCATTGATCTTGCTTTATTGTTTGTGGCTGAGCTGGGTGTTTTATGACCGGACTGCGGCGTTTTATAACCGGATTTAAACAGTCGTATCTTAATCTTTTGTCACCCTGTAAACAACATTCCTTTCCTTCAGGTATCCGAGGATGAACTTCAGATGTCCTTCCGTTTTACCGATATATTCAGGCGGGTTTATGCCCGGCGAGTCATACATACCCTCCATCATCAGGTTTGCCACAGCCGTGCATGTATAGCCGGTGGTCCTGGCCATGGAGGTGATATTATTCTTCCTGTCATAACGGTCAAAAAGATCATACCTGTACCTGTACCTTTCGCCACTGTCCCGGCCTTCTATTATTATCCTCATCACCGTGAATTCCTCTTCCCCCTCTTTCAGCTGCCATTTTGGGAACATAAGCTTTGAGCTTAGGTCTATGGGCCTTATTTTTTTGCCGCCGACATCAATCTCCTTATGGCTGAAAAAGCCTGCTTCCCTGAGCATTCTCAGGTACTCGATGGTACCGGGATAGCGTAATGTTTTTTCTATCATATCGGGCACTGGTATGGTTTTTATCAGGCTTCTCAGTCCGTCTGAATTCCATGCCTCCAGGGTGCCCACCTCATCAAACTCCATATATTCGGGTTCAGACAGGGCCTCCCTTACCACAAGCTCGCCGTTTATCATATACCTTGCCGGCCTGGTATATTCCTCGATGACATCAGCAGGGGAGAAGACGGCCTTATACTGCCATGGCCATTCCCTTTTAAAGGGCAGTCCGCCCACATAGCACTCATACTTTTCCACGCTCATAAGGGCATGGTGATAACCCAGGATGATATTGCCCATTCCCGGCGCCACCCCGCAGTCGGTGACCACCGTCACCCCCTTGTTTTTAGCCAGCCTGTCAAGACCAAAAGGGTCTTCCGGGAAGAAGGATATATCCACCATGTCTTTGCCGGCCTCTATGGTGTCTTTCACTGATTTATAACCCATGGCCCCTGGCAGTGCTCCTATCACCAGGTCATGATCGCGCACCAGGTCTTTTAGCATCCCCGAATCTGACAGGTCGGCCGTTACCGCCTTTACATTATTCAGTCCCTTCAGCGTGTTGATATTATCCTCTGATATGTCTGCTACGCTTACACTGTAATCATTACACAGGTCCTTTACTATAGCCGAGCCTACCAGTCCGGCCCCAAGCACGATAATTTTATTCTTCATCCTGTTATTTTTTTTAAAGAGATCACAAGATAGCTTATTTGACTGGTTTCAGGAAAAAGCCATGGTGGAAAAAATGTCGGGGAATGGATGTAATAAGTTATCAGGACTGGAACAATGGTTCTGCTGTAAAGCAATAACGGAGTGTCTATCATCAGCATAAGTGTTTAAATAAAAGCCATGCTGTAAAACAATACCGGGGATGTTATGCGTTTTGATTATTTTAGCAACTTGCAAGCCTGAAAGAATATTTTTTAGATAATCAGGACATTTTTCAGATATGAAACAAGCATGAGCTTATCGGAGTGATCTTATGAACAAAATGAATAAAATTTTAAATATAAATTCTTGTAAATTCTTGTAAATTCTTGTAAATTCTTGTGACCAAAATTTTAAAAGTATGAAAAAGATATTTCTGACATCCTTTCTTATTGCGCTTTTTATCAGCTCATTCGCGCAATGGCCAATAAGCTATTATATGCCCAAACATATTTCTTATGACATCGATATACCCCTGCCATCAGAGTTTATAGGTCATGATGTGGGTCAGTGGCATGTGACGCATGATAAGCTGTATTACTATATGCTGGAGCTGGCAAGGGTGTCAGACAGGGCTGTATGGGAGGAATATGGACTGAGCCACGAGGACAGACCACTGGGTAACCTTATCATCAGCTCTGAGGAGAATATAAGGAATATTGAACAGCTGAGGGAGGATCATCTTAAGCTTGGTGACCCGGCTGTCTCTTCTTCAATGGATATATCGGATATGCCGGTGTTCATAAAACTGGGTTACGGTGTACACGGTAATGAGTCAAGCTCCCAGAATGCATCACTGCTTGTTGCATATTACCTTGTGGCCGGCACAGGCAAAGAGGTGGAGGACTTACTTGATAATGCGGTAATACTTATTGATCCCAGTCTTAATCCCGACGGATTGCAGCGCCATTCAACATGGGTTAATATGCATAAGAGCATTACACTTAATCCCGATGCCAATGCAAGAGAGTTTGACGAGGTATGGCCGGGCGGCCGCACCAATCATTACTGGTTCGACCTTAACCGCGACTATATAATGCTGCAGCATCCGGAGTCGGTTGGACGCATAGCTGCCTTCCACAGGTGGAAGCCCAATATCAACACCGATCACCATGAGATGGGAGCAGGATCGACCTTCTTTTTTCAGCCGGGGGTGAAGACCAGGGAGAATCCACTTACTCCTAAGGCTAATTATGATCTACATTATGATATTGCAAAGTACCACCAGAAACATCTGGATAATATAGGTAGCCTGTATTATTCCGCCGAGGGCTTTGATGATTTTTACCTGGGTAAGGGATCGGCATATCCCGATATCCATGCCTCGGTTGGTATACTGTTTGAACAGGCAGGGGTGAAAGGACATTTGAGAGAGACGCAGGGAGGGGTACTGTCATTCCCCTTTGCCATAAAAAACCAGTTTGCCGTTTCACTGTCAAGCCTTGAGGCGGGCCTTAACCTGAGGGAGAAGCTGCTGCAACACCAGGTTGATTTCTATAATGAAGTGATGAAGGAAGCAGAGAATGACCAGGTTAAGGGATATGTGTTCAGTGAGCCTGCTGACAGGTCCAGGACGGCTCATTTTATTGAGAATCTGCTGAGACACCAGATTAAGGTATACCGCCTGGCTTCGGATATTGACGTGGACGGGAAAAAATACAGGGCAGGTGACAGTTATATCGTTCCCCTCAGGCAGTCGCAGTACCTCTATATAAAGAGTATGTTTGACACAATCACAGAGTTTGAGGAGGATGTCTTTTATGATATATCCTCATGGGTGCTGCCCATGTCCTTTAATATTGATTATGACAGCTATACAGGCCGTTTGGTTGACGGTATCATGGGACCGCAGGTCCTTTTCCCACCCTGGCCCGAAGGGAGCCTGAGAGGCGAAAGGGATGCCTATGCCTGGATATTTGACTGGGATGATTATTATGCCCCCGGGGCACTGTACCGTATCCTTGATGAAGGGATAAAGGCACGGGTGGCCACGGATGGACTGCTATATGACGATGGTGAGTTCAGGCAGGAGTTCAGCAGGGGATCAATAATGATACCCGCCTATAACCAGGAGATGAGTCGCGATGATATATATGACCTTATGAAGGATATTGTCAGTGATTTCGGGCTTACTGTATATGGGGTGAAGACAGGCTATACCCCTGAGGGTATTGACTTTGGCAGTAACAGCTTCAGGCTGCTCGATAATCCCTCCGTAATGATGTTTGTCGGCGACGGTATCAGCAGCAGGGATGCGGGTGAGATATGGCATATGTTCGACCTCCGTTTCCATATGCCGGTTACCATGATTGACGCCGAAGAGATAAGGTCACTGGATATGTCAGAATATAATGTGCTTGTGCTTGCCGGCAACCCTTCCCTCTCGGAATCACAGATGCAGGAGCTGAAGAGCTGGAACAGAAAGGGAGGCGTGATAATAGCATATAAGGGAGGTAACTCCTTCCTGAGTGCCAGCGGAATGGCCGATATTGAGTATATTCCCTCAGCCGATATTGAATATGAGGATGATGCAAGGTATGCGGATCGCAGGGCCCTTTATTCCAGGCACAGGATACCCGGATCCGTCTTCAGGCTTAAGATAGACAATACACATCCCCTGTTTTATGGTTATAATGATGATGTTATCCCTGTCTTTAAAAGCGACGCAGGAGCTGTTAAAGCTGATGATAATATATTCAACAATCCGGCTGTGTATACTGCCAATCCTCTGATAAGCGGTTACAGCTCGGATAAGAACAGCGAAAGGATAGCAGGCTCGGCATTCTGCGCTGTGCATTCAGCCGGCAGGGGTACTATTATTTCAATTTATGATGATACCAATTTCAGGGCCATATGGTATGGCACAACTAAGATATTTATGAATGCGGTATTTTTTGGCGGGATACTTTGATGAGTGTCAGGGTTAACCCCCTGTGTTACGGCGGCGGTGAAAATGCTTTGAATCGCCCCACTCATCATATGCAGGCTCTGCATCAACCATATTGAGCCTGGCCTCCAGGCATCCCTTGCAGTCGTCGGCCGACTCATCGGTGCAGGGCTTATTCTCGTATAGTTTATAACTGTCGCGGTACATACCCGGGGTGATATTGGGCATAATAACGTTGGCACCCACCTGTATGGCTTTCTCCCGGCCCATGGGGTCTATTGCCTGCAATGCCGTGGCTGCCGCAATATTGATATCTTTCATTATGATACGCAGTATGGCTATCATCTTAAGTGACAGCCTGAAGCGCTCTTCCAGAGGCAGCAGCTCATCCTTATGCGATGTAAGAGGGGTGTTCTCATGCTCAATATACGGACCCATACCCACCATGTCAATATCCATCTTTTTCATAAACAGCAGGTCACCTGCCAGGTCCTTATAAGTCTGGAAAGGCAGGCCTATCATTACTCCCGTACCGGTCTGGTAACCAGTACTACGCAGCAGGCTCAGGCATTCCAGCCTGCGGTGATAATCATGAAGGCTGTCACCCGGGTGCAGCTTTGAATAAAGTTCAGGGTTGGATGCTTCAATACGAAGGAGGTACCTGTGAGCCCCGGCCTCAAACCATTCGCGGTACACCTCTTCCGTCTGTTCACCCAGTGATATTGTTATGCCCAGCTTACCGTCCGACAGTTTCTTTATCTCTTTCAGAAGGCGGGTAATCCTGGCGGTGAAGCGCGGGTTGCTAAGCTCGCCCGACTGCAGCACAACGGAACCGTAGCTGTTTTCATAAGCATAGCGGGCGGCTTCCAGTATTTCGCTGTCGGACAGGTTATATCTTTCAACCTCTTTGTTTGACCTGCGTATGCCGCAGTAATAGCAATCTTTCTCACATATATTGGAGAATTCTATCAGTCCCCGGTAGTAAACCTTATTACCCGAGTTTTCATGCTTTACACGTGCTGATTCACGGAAGAGCTCAGTAAGGTCTTCCCCTTCCGCTTTCAACAGCTGTACTATATCATCAATACCAAAGCTGCCCTCTTTCAATATTTCTTTTACACTCTTTTTCATAGTCTTTAACAGTCCTGTAAATACAATGAGAATGGCGGGGATAATTCATAGTCTGTAACAGGCCTGCAAATATAGTGAGAATGGCCGGAATATGAGGAATTATTCTCATAAAATCATTGTTTGATTTAGGGGATTTTCATACATTGCCGGCCATTGAACCCGTTTTCTGATTAATTATAAGACTATGATTAATAACTACTTGTTAAATCCCGGCAGCATAGTTGTTGTGGGGGGATCCGAAGATATTTCCAAGCCGGGAGGCAAGGTGCTGAAGAATATTCTGGACGGTGATTTCAGGGGTGAGCTGTCAGTTGTCAACCCCAAAGCCGCTGAAAAGGTGCAGGGGGTGAAAGCATATGGGAGTCCCGCCGACATACCCGATACCGACCTGGCAATTATAGCCGTAGCCGCAAAATATTGCAAAGACACGGTTGAGATACTTACACATCGTAAAAAAACGAGGGCCTTTATTATCCTCTCGGCCGGATTTGGTGAGGAGAATGATGAAGGGGCAAAACTGGAGAAAGAAATAGTTGATATTATTAATTCTGTTGATGGATGCCTGATAGGGCCTAACTGTATAGGTGTTCTGAACCAGTCCTACAGCGGTGTGTTTACAACACCCATACCCGAGCTGGATCCCCTGGGTGTTGATTTTATCAGCGGCTCAGGTGCCACTGCAGTATTTATCATGGAGTCGGCCATACCCAACGGCATACGCTTCTCAAGTGTTTTTTCCGTTGGCAACAGTGCCCAGACGGGCGTTGAAGAGGTACTTAAATATCTTGATGAGACATATGAGCCGGGCAAGAGTTCGCCGGTAAAATTATTATATATAGAGAGTATCAGCAAACCTGACATGCTCCTTAAGCATGCATCATCGCTGATAAGCAAGGGTTGCAGAGTTGCTGCCATCAAGTCGGGATCGTCAGCTGCCGGGAGTCGCGCCGCCTCCTCACATACAGGCGCTATGGCCAACCCTGATGTGGCTGTTGATGCTCTTTTCAGGAAGGCAGGCATCATAAGGTGCTATGGCCGTCATGAGCTGGCTGCCGTGGCAGCAGTGCTTATGTCGCCGCGACCTGAAGGCAGAAGGATGGCTATAATAACACATGCGGGGGGACCGGCAGTTATGATGACTGATGAGCTGTCAAAGGGAGGTATTGAGATACCAGCTCTTAAAGGAGAAAAGGCTGATGCCCTGCTTGAAAAGCTATATCCCGGATCATCGGTTGCTAACCCTGTGGATTTTCTTGCCACGGGTAATGCCGAACAGCTGGCTGCCATAATTGATGCCTGTGAGAATGATTTTGATGAGATAGATGCCATGGCGGTTATCTTTGGCAGTCCGGGACTTTTCCCTGTTGATGATGTATACAAGGTGCTGCATGATAAAATACGGTCATGTCAAAAGCCCGTGTACCCGGTGCTGCCTTCGCTTATTACCGCCGGCAGGGAGGTCAGTGATTTTATAGATAAGGGGAATATTAATTTTCCTGATGAGGTGGTCTTTGCCAGTGCCCTGTCCAGGGTACTTAATACTGCAAAGCCAGCTGCTGAGAGTGCTGAACAGTCAAAGCCAGCTGCTGAGAGTGCTGAACAATCAAAGCCTGCTGCTGAGAGTACTGAACAGTCGGAACCAGACATAAGGCTTATAAGGCAGGTGATTGATAATAATGAGAGTGGTTATCTCAGTCCGGGTGACGTACAATCCCTGCTCGATGCCGCCGGCATTGAGAGGGTGGAGGAGGCTCTGGCCTACACCGAAGAGGAGGCAGCAGATAAGGCTGCAGATCTTGGATTCCCGGTAGTGATGAAGGTTGTGGGACCCGTACATAAATCGGATGTGGGAGGCGTTGTTCTTAATATCGACGGCCCGGAGAAAGCCCGCACTGAGTTCAGACGCCTGATGAAGATAGATAAGGTGGAGGCTGTGCTTATGCAGCCCATGATCAGCGGTGTTGAACTGTTCGCCGGAGCTGTCAGTGAGCCCGGATTCGGGCACCTCGTCATGGCAGGCCTCGGAGGCATATTCATAGAGGTGCTGAAGGATGTCAATACGGCACTGGTACCTGTAAGTGAGGGTGAGGCCGGTGAGATGATACGTACGCTTAAAGGTTTTAAGATGCTTGAGGGACTGAGAGGACAGGCCGGGGTAAATATAAAGGCATTTACTGATGTGCTGCTGAGGCTGTCGGCCCTGCTGCAGGCAGCACCGGAGATAAGTGAACTGGACCTTAACCCCCTGATGGGAAGCCCGGAGGCCGTAAGAGCCGTTGACTCAAGGATAAAAATAGCGAAATGAACCGGGACATAAACTGAGCTAAGCTAAGCTAAACTAAGCAAGCTCATCAGCTCGTGAATAAATAGTTTAAGCTTTAATTTCAGCAAACGAGAATGAAAAGAAACGATATATTTTTAGTGCTCTTCCTGGCAGCTCTCTTCACACCCTTTATTGTCAGCGACACTTTATATAATTATTATGACAGCTTCTATGCATCCTGGCCTTTCGCGGGCAGCTTTATCAAGTTTGCCATTCTGGCCACCACCGGGGAGCTGATAGGACTGAGGATAAAGACAGGCAGGTATTTTGCCGCCGGCTTTGGTATATTGCCACGGGCCATTGTATGGGGTGTGTTGGGACTGACCATACAGGCTGCATTCATAATTTTTGCCGCCGGGGTGCCGGTGCTGCTTGAGTTTGCCGGTGCCGGTGGGGCTATAGCTGCCATGACAGGTCCCCTTACAGCAGCCAAAGCGGGTGTGGCCTTCAGTATAAGCCTGCTGCTTAATATATTTTATGCCCCTGTTCTGATGACTGCCCATAAGGTGACCGATTCGCATATAGAAAGTACCGGGGGTACAGTGAGAGGATTATTCTCAAAGATGGATATCAGCTCTATACTGAAAGGTATAGACTGGAACACCCACTGGGGCTTTGTGCTTAAAAAGACAATAGTGTTTTTCTGGATACCTGCGCAGACCATAAACTTCCTGATGCCCGAGGAGTTCAGGGTGCTTATAGCTGCCATATACGGTATTATACTGGGAATGATACTGGCTTTTGCCTCAATATCTAAAAGCTGATTTTTAACATGTTTTTAATTGGCCGGAGTTTTTGTATATTTAGGGTCCCAATAAGTCTAAAAAAACAATGAATCTGAATTTAAAATACTTTAAATCAAATAATTACAGTGTCCGATTATTATTGTCATCTGTCATGTATATGCTTATTGGCTTTTTAATGTTACTCATTGTAAAAGAATAATATTTGTTTGCAGGGGCGGTTAGGAAAAACTGCCCCTGCCTGTTTTTGAACCCTGTTTTGAACCCTGTTTTGAAAAAAATGAATTTTATGAGAAATACCCCGATCGATGCTTCGGTAGTTGAGACAAAAATCAGAGAGAGCGGCCTTGCCTCGCTCGATACCGCCAGTATACGTGAGATAGTGAAGCTGGTTAACCAGATTGAAAAAGAGACCGGTGAAAAATATATAAGGATGGAGATGGGGGTACCCGGACTCCCATCACCCATGGTGGGAATAAATGCGGAGAAAGCAGCGCTTGACGATGGTGTTACGGCATTATATCCCAATATAGAGGGATTGCCGCAGTTGAAGAGCGAGACATCCAGGTTTATAAAGCTCTTCCTTGATATTGATGTCGATCCCCAGGCATGTGTTCCCACCGTTGGCTCCCTGATGGGTGGCATGGTCAGCTTCCTTGTGGTTAACAGGAATGACAGCTCAAAAGAAGGAACCCTGTTCATTGACCCGGGTTTTCCGGTGCAGAAGCAGCAGATAAAGATACTGGGACAGGACTACAGGTCCTTTGATGTATATAATTACAGGGGTAAGAAGCTGGAGAAGAAGCTGGAGTCCTACCTGCAGACAGGCAAGGTATCCAGTATACTGTATTCAAATCCCAATAACCCCTCATGGATATGTTTCACCGATGAGGAACTCGAGATAATAGGCAGGCTGGCAACAAAATATGATGCCGTGGTTATTGAAGACCTGGCATATTTCGGCATGGACTTCCGCAATAACTACGGGAGGCCGGGTAAGCCGCCATACCAGCCTACGGTAGCTAAGTACTGTGATAATTATATCATGCTGATATCCAGCTCCAAGGCATTCAGCTATGCAGGCCAGAGGGTTGGGATGATGGTTATATCCGACAAGCTGTATAATCGCCGCTATCCTGACCTGCTAAGGTATTATACCACCGAGCTGTTCGGTCATGCCATGGTGTTCGGTGCCCTGTATGCATTATCAGCCGGCGTCACACATACGGCGCAGTACGGACTGCATGCCATGCTTAAAGCCGTTAATGACGGTGAATATAATTATATTGAGGATGTGAAGGAGTACGGGGAGAAAGCCAGGATGATGAAACAGATGTTTATTGCCAATGGTTTTGATATTGTTTATGACACTGATATCGACAGGCCCATAGCCGATGGTTTTTATTTCACCATCTCCTTTCCCGGGATGAGCAGCGGTGAGTTGCTTGAGAAGCTTCTGTATTATGGAGTAAGTGCCATAACACTCAATATAACGGGCAGCGACAGGAAGGAAGGCCTCAGGGCATGTGTGTCGGTGATTCCACGGACTATGTTCCCGCTGCTGGAAGAGAGACTGCAAAAGTTTTATAATGATTTTAAATAAATGTTTAATAGTTTAATATAAAGAATATGGCCAAACTTAAAGGATCGATAGTTATCGATAAGGAAAAATGCAAAGGCTGTGGTATATGCGTTACTGCATGTCCCACAGAGGTTATTGCCATGGCATCAGAAGTCAACAGCAAGGGATATAATTATGCGGAAGCCGTTAATATGGATGTATGCACAGGTTGTACCAATTGCTCTGTTGTGTGTCCGGATGGCGTGATAACTGTTTACCGGATAAGGGTTTAATTAATAAAAGAATAAAATTATAATATGGAAAAGGAACTAAAATTAATGAAAGGTAACGAGGCTATTGCCGAAGCGGCAATAAGAGCCGGCACCGATGGCTATTTCGGCTATCCCATTACGCCTCAGAGTGAGGTGCTGGAGTACCTTATGACAGAGAAACCCCATGAACGTACAGGAATGGTTGTTCTGCAGGCTGAGAGTGAAGTGGCTGCCATCAATATGGTATATGGCGGTGCAGGATGCGGCAAAAAAGTGATGACATCATCCTCCTCACCGGGTGTATCACTCAAGCAGGAGGGGATAAGTTATATAGCAGGTGCTGAATTGCCCTGCCTGATAGTTAACGTGGTAAGGGGAGGTCCCGGACTCGGTACCATACAACCCGGACAGTCAGACTATTTCCAGTCGACCAAGGGCGGAGGCCATGGCGACTATAAACTGATAGTGCTGGCCCCTGCCTCCGTGCAGGAGATGGCCGACTTTGTTGAGCTGGGTTTTGAGCTGGCATTTAAGTACCGGAACCCGGCACTGATACTTTCAGATGGTGCCATAGGGCAGATGATGGAGAAGGTATGGCTTAAGCCGCAGAAAGAAAGGTCAAAAGAACTACCCGGATGGGCTACCACCGGCAAGACCCCCGACAGGGAAAGGAATATTATCACATCGCTGGACCTGGATTCCAATCAGCAGGAGGCTTTTAATATTAAGCTCCAGGACAAGTACCGTGAGATGCAGGAGAAAGAGGTCAGGTTCGAATCATTCCAGTGTGATGATGCCGAATATTTACTTATAGCCTATGGCACCAGCGCAAGGGTGTCACAGAAAGCCATACAGATGGCCAGGGAGGAAGGCATAAAGGTAGGGCTGCTAAGACCCATTACTCTCTTCCCCTTCCCCTCAAAAGAGATAGCAAGACTGGCAGGACAGGTTAAAGGTATGCTTGCTGTGGAGATGAGCGCCGGACAGATGGTGGAAGATGTCAGGCTGTCCGTTAACGGCAAGGTGCCGGTAGAGCACTTCGGCAGGATGGGTGGAATAGTCCCGACAGCCGAAGAGATTGTTGAGAATTTGAAAACAAAAATTATTGGAGGATAAGATAATGGCAGAGAATATTAGTCCAAAAGAAATAATAAAAGAAGAGAATCTTGTCCATAAGAGATCTTCGGTACTGACAGATAAGACAATGCACTACTGCCCGGGTTGCGGTCACGGAACGGCCCACAACATACTGGCAGAGGTGATAGATGAGATGGGTATACAGCAGGATACCATAGGGGTTACTCCTGTTGGCTGCTCCGTCCTTATGTATAATTATATGGATCTTGATATGCAGGAGGCTGCTCACGGACGTGCACCGGCAGTGGCTACGGCAATAAAAAGGCTGCAGCCCGAGAAATATGTATTCACCTACCAGGGCGACGGCGACCTGGCGGCTATCGGTACGGCTGAGACTATACACAGCTGCAACAGGGGAGAGAATATACTCATTATATTCATCAATAACGGTATATACGGTATGACGGGCGGACAGATGGCCCCGACAACAATAGAGGGAATGAAATCATCCACATCACCCTACGGACGTGATATTAAGATGATGGGCAACCCCTTGAAGATGACCGATATAGTGGCTACCCTGCCGGGCACCTATTATGTTACAAGGCAGAGTGTGCATAAGCCTGGCAGTGTGCGTAAGACTAAGAAGGCAATACGTAAAGCCCTTGAATACCAGAAGAGGGATAAGGGGACATGCTTTATCGAGATTGTATCCAACTGTCCTTCAGGATGGAAGATGACCCCCGTGGATTCAAATATATGGATGGAAGACAATATGTTCCCGTTCTATCCGCTGGGCGACTTCAAAGTGCCTGAAGAATAAGAGTTTAATAACGAATGAAAACTGACTAATTATGACAGAAGAAATTATTATAGCCGGATTTGGCGGCCAGGGTGTCCTGTCCATGGGTAAGATAATGGCTTATTCAGGGATAATGCAGGATATGGAGGTAAGCTGGATGCCATCCTACGGCCCGGAAATGAGGGGTGGTACAGCCAATGTAACAGTGATACTTAGCGAGGAAAGGATAAGCAGTCCCATACTCAGGACATTTGACACAGCCATAATACTCAACCAGCAGTCGCTTGATAAGTTTGAAGAAGCAGTGCGACCGGGTGGTACCCTTATTTATGATGGTAACGGTATAACAAGGCACCCGGAGAGGGATGATATAGCTGTTTACAGAATTGATGCCACTGATGAGGCAACAAAGATGGAAAGCTCAAAATCATTCAATATGATTGTGCTGGGCGGATATCTCAAAATTAAGCCGGTGCTAAAGATGGAGAATGTGCTGACGGGACTCAAAAAATCATTGCCAGAGAGGTACCATCACCTCCTGCCAATGAACGAGAAAGCTCTTTCCAGAGGGATGGAGATAATCAAAAAGATGAATTAATACTTCCGGTAATGGATGATCCCGGCATTAAGAACCGGGATCTTTACCCATTTATTTATATTGTAGCCTGTGGCCTGTTTAATATGACTGCGGTATAATCAGCTCTGTGGCCTGTTTAATATGACTGCGGTATAAGCCTGATGATGTTAATAATCGTATCGACAGCATTAAGCATTGATTTTACCGGTATATATTCATGCCTGCCATGGAAGTTATGACCACCGGTGAAGATATTTGGACAGGGCAGTCCCATATACGACAGCCTCGAACCATCAGTACCGCCCCTTATCGGCTTAACCAGCGGCTTTACACCTGCCTGCTTCATAGCTTTCTCCGCCAGCTCAACAATATGGTAATGATCCTCTATCTTTTCCCTCATATTATAGTACTGGTCCTTGATGCTTAGCTTAATACGGCTGCTGCCATATTTCTTATTCATAACCCCTGCAATTTCTTCCAGCATGGTTTTTTTCTCTGTGAATTTAGCCATGTCATGGTCCCTTACCAGGTACCTTATATGTGAGTTCTCTACATCACCCTTAATATCAATAAGGTGGAAGAAGCCCTCATATTTTTCAGTATGTTCGGGCCTGGCTTCTTCAGGCAGCATGGAGTTAAATTCCCAGGCCAGGTGTATTGAGTTGATCATCTGGTTTTTGGCTGTACCGGGATGCACATTCCTTCCCGCTATCTCCACCGATGCCATGGCGGCATTGAAATTTTCATATTCCAGTTCGCCTTCTTCCCCTCCATCAACGGTATAGGCAAAACCGGCACCAAAAGCCTCTGTATTAAACCTGTCTGCTCCCCTTCCTATCTCTTCATCAGGGGTAAAGCCTATCCTTACTTTGCCATGCTCATATTCGGGGTGGGCTATCATATATTCAACAGCTGTCAGTATCTCGGCTATCCCGGCTTTATCATCTGAGCCCAGCAGTGTATTGCCACCGGTGGTCAGCAGTTCCTGCCCCGTGTACTTTTTTAGTTCAGGAAAATCAGAGGGACTGAGCACAATATTATTCTTTTCATCCAGGATGATATCCTTACCGTCATAGTTTTTGACTATACGGGGTTGAACATTCTTTCCGGACATATCGGGACTGGTATCCATATGAGCTATCAGTCCAAGTACAGGCAACTCTTTATCAGTGTTGGAGGGCAGGGTGGCCATAAGGTAGCCGTTTTCATCGAGGCTCACCTCTTCCAGTCCCATCTCCTCCATCTCCTTCTTAAGCATCCCTGCCAGCTCAAGCTGTCCGGCAGTGGTGGGACAGCTGGTGGAATTTTCATCCGACTGTGTGTCTATACCGGCATATCTTATCAGCCTTTCAGTTACTTTTTCCATATTTATCTGAATAATATATTGCCAAGCAGTACGCGGCCGCTTTTCCAGTAGGCACGGTAGTATGGCGAATCAGTTATATATATTAGCTCTCCTCGCCCCATGCTTTCACTTGCTATAACAATAGTGTTTTTTACTTTCTCACGAAATTCGTGTCCTGCAAATCCTGCCACCGGATCACTGCTCAGTATATATCCTATATTATTACCGCTGGCAAGGTAGGGGTAATGACCGGATGATCTTTTCATCATAAACCATTCCTTACCCAGACCGAAAGCATAGGGGTGGGTGTTGTCAAGGCTTATCCTGTAAATACTGCCCGATGATCTCTCCGTTAGCCTTTCCCTTCTTTTGTTCTCAAACTTTTTCAGGTGTTCGGTATCGTCAGTCTTCAGTTTATCTTCATCCTTCTCTCTTTCTTTTTTCCTTGCTTCCACAGCCTTATACAGGTTTGTTGATTCATCGGAAGCAAACAATCCGATGGCGTTTTCAAAGAGCACAAGTCGACCACCCTGCTTCACATAATCCTTCAGTTGTTCCTTTTGTTTGGTATAAGAGCCTGAAGGAAGCAGCACAACATCGTAATCGTCAAGATCAACAGAAGAGAGGTAGTCAGGCCTGATAACGGTAAGCGGGTATTCCAGCTCCCTCTCCATAAAGAACCACAGTTCACCGAAGCCGCCTGTGGACACGCCTTCTCCTCCTATCAAAGCTATCTCCGGCTTATACTTCAGCACAGCGTAGTTGGAGCCCAGGTCTTTTCCTTTTTCAGCCATCCCGCTCTTTACTGCAAAAAGCTTAACACCTGCCTTATTAGCCATCTCTGTTACCTTCTTATCAAAGCTGCTGTCAATATTCATATTATCACCCCTGGCAATTATAAGGCTGCCCCTGGCAAAATCACTGCTGTCTATGGTGAAGGGCTTGATAAGGCTTCTGACCCGTATCTTTTCCTTAAGCATGTTGGCCATAAACTTAAGCTCATTGAAGCCTTTCCAGTCTGCTATATAGGCATAAGTTTTTGTCTCCGGCACTATGTTGGTGATACCTGTCGCTTCCGGTATTTCACCTGAGGAGGGTATATTTTCTTTTATAGCATATGCTTTAACATTGAACAGGTAAGGCATGGCCCATGCTGTGAGATCGTAGTTCAGCGAGTCAGTATATTTTGAATCAGGCTCAAAGAAGACCTTGAAGAGATGTGCCTGTGGCTGACGTGCGCTGACAAGAATATCCCCATCTGATATCTCTACCTCCCCATCCTTGTTTGCCAGGTAGTCGAAGCCCTTATATGTCTTGCCTTCATTACCGGCCAGGCTGTATCTTATCTGGTTCTTATCAAGCAGCTCCATCAGTGCCGCTACGGCTGATGCTTCATTATCTCCTTTTATTATCACCGACTCATATTCGCATACCGGCTCTGTAAGTCCTGATTTAAAGAACTTATTGAATTCACTTATCAGCTTCTCACTGTTCTCATAGCTTACCTTTATGGTGGCCATGGAAGCCAGGAAGTGGCCTTCAATACGCTGCTCCAGCGTTATAGTGTCGCCTGTTTCCCTGGCAAGTGCCAGTCCCGCATAACCACCGCCGCCCTGCTCATAGGTAAAGCCCATGGCTCCGTTGAACAGGGGCCAGGTGTCACCGAAGCTTGGACAGAAAAGGTCAAAGCTTTCCTTTGTGAAATATAGCTTATATGTTTCATCGAAAAGCTCTGCATTGGCCTTGCCTGCCAACTCATGGAATTTGTGCTGCCAGGGTGTTATCACCTCGTGCCATGGGTCGGCCCCGGGGGCAAAGAAAAACGTTGAGCCTGATCCCATCTCGTGGAAGTCGGCATGAACATGTGGCATATACTTATTATATAACTGCAGGCGCTGATATGTCTCCTTCTGTGTCTGCCATGACCAGTCGCGATTCAAATCAAAAAGGTAATGGTTAAGCCTTGAACTGGGCCATCCCTGGTGATGCTCCCAGTCGTCAGGGTTGGCATTGGGCTGCACCGACTGCGTTCTTCTGTACCTCATGGTGTAGAGGTCGCGGCCATCCGGATTCTGACAGGGGTCTATAACTATAACACATTCCTCCAGCCAGTCGCTTACCCCCTCATATGAACCGCTTACCAGTGTATGCAGTGTTTTGATTGCCGCTTCCATTCCCACCGACTCGTTGCCGTGTACATTATAGCTCAGCCAGACAATGGGTACCTGCTCACCGCTGCTCTCACCTTCCAGCAGGCCTGTATTAATAAGGTTGTTCTTTCTTATCTGTTCGAGTCTTCCCAGATTCTCTGTGGAAGAGACAAAGACGACACCCAGCTCGCGACCTTCATATGAGCTGCCGTATGAAAGGTAGCTTACATTATCCGATTCCTCCGCTATATATTTGAAGTAGCCAAGTGCCTGGTGATGTAAGGTAAATTCAGTACCCAGTTTATGACCAATATATTCTTCAGGCTTCATAATATCCTGTGCTGTAATGTTTAACAGAGATATAAACATTATTGATAGTAGTGCTGTCTTTTTCATGTATCCTTGGTTAAAATTAAGAGCTATAAATATAATGCAATATTGATTAATACCCCTTGCCCTGCTTATGTTATTTAAGAGGTTTATTCCGGTAAGGCTTTACGGCTTTCTTATACGCTTCTTTTCCTCCTACTACCGGCAGACTGAGTTCAGTGCCGTCAAGGTCGACTGTCAGTTCCGTACCCGGATCGGGCCAGAGGGTGAAATCTTTGTCGCTGGAAAATATCATAAGACCTATTTGCTGTCCGGCCGGTATCACCTGATCATCAGGTTGCAGATCAAAGCTCATCTCGTAGAACTGTCCGGGTACCAGGGGCTCACTTTCCCACAGTGAGTCGTGGTTCTGCAGGTCGGCCCACCCCCGTGTGATGATATTGTCTGTGATCTGGGTGTTCCTTCTTTCAGTCCATGGCAGTGATACTATCCATACCGACAGGTTAACGGCCGGCTTGCTGCTTGCGGCCTTTATGGTAATCCGTGGCACCCCGGATATATGAAGGTCCTCTTTCAGTACCGGGCTTACATATATAAGCCTGTGATCTGTCCATTCGGCACGGGCCAGTGCTGCCCCGTCAAATGACACATTATCAACGAGTGTCTCTTTTCCCTGTTCGCCTTCAGTATCTGTCAGCAGTTCCCCTCTTTGCGGTGCACCTGCTTTCAGGTACAGTTTAACGGTTGATGCTTCCGGGTTGGGATAATCGGCATAGGGTGTCGGTTCAGTCCTTTCATCACCTTCACGCACTATCCATGCTTTAGGATCGTCTTCCACATCATTCTCCACACCAAACAGGTATCGTGTAAACCACCTGTTCATCATTTTCATTGGGGGCTGACCGCCGTGTCCGCCCTGGTGGTAAAATATCTGCAGGGGCACATCTTTCTTTTTCAGTGCTTCGATAATACGGTAGCTGTGTTCCGGTACCACGTTCCAGTCGTTGAAGGCGTGCGCCATCAGCACCGCCGCCTTTAGTGGCTCCAGGTCATTGAGGTAGTCGCGTCCGGCCCAGAAATCATTATAGTCGCCCGTAATACGGTCAAAGCCTTCAGCCATCTCACCGTCTCTTATATTACAGTCGCACCACTCATTCCTTTCGGGGTTGCCGCTGTGAATAAAGTCATAGAGGAAATCAATGTCTTCACCCAGCCAGCCACCGGGATGCCTTACCAGTCCGTTAGACCTGTAATAATGATAATAGGATGTATTTGGTGCAACGGGTATTATGGCTTCCAGTCCATCCACCCCCGTCGTTGCCGCTGCCAGCGGCAGTGTGCCGTTATACGAGGTGCCTGTCATCCCCACCTTACCTGTTGTCCAGTAAGCTTTTACCTCTTCATCACCATCAGGGGAGCTGTAGCCTTTGGCCCTGCCGTTAAGCCAGTCGATAACAGCCTTTGGTGCCAGTGATTCATTATCTCCTCCCACTGTAGGGCATCCCTGTGAGAGTCCCGTTCCGGGTGATGATGAATGCACAACAATAAATCCGCGGGGCACCCAGTCATTAACATGGGAGTTGGAGATAACGGGCCTCTGAATATTACCACTGTTCTCCGGGGCGTGGATGCGCTCAGGGGGCTCTTCCTGCAGCTCATGTTTTACATCCCATAGATATTCCCTGCCGTTGGCCGTGCCGGCAAAGTAGGGACTGCTAACATATATGACCGGCAGCTTAAGCCCTTCACTTTCTGTCTGGTATGGTCTTGTTACATCAACATGCATGCGATCCGGACTCCCATCACCATCGGAGTCAAAATCCGTCTCAACCCACAGGTCATGCCTGATCCATGTTTCAGGGTCCTCAAAGGCAGGTACAACCTGTGCCTGTCCGTCAATAAATACAGGAGCCGCTTTGCCGCTTTCTGCTTCTTGTCTCTCCTGAGCCATTATGGCTGTTGAGAAGAATAATGTAATAATTATTGCTGCAGTAACTGGATTGATGCCTTTCATGATTGGAGTTTATTTATGAAAACCTGATTTTAAATTTCAGTGCAAAGCTTTACAATATCATTAAGCTGCTGCTGTCAAAAATAATAAATCTTTGCTGATCCGCCCTTATAGCTACTTATGCTGTGAGGCATAATGGCTCCGTTCGGATCCACCCTTATGGCTGCTGTCAAACATGAAAGAAGCTGCGGAGGTTTTTTCCTCTCTTCATGCGGTAATGCATAAAGAATAATATCCCTGCCAGGGGCACCAGTGTGGCTGCAGTGATTGCTGACCAGTCTATCAATATACTGCCTCTGAGATGAAGGTCAGTGAAGATATCAATCACCATACATAGAACTGATATCTCTATAAGGATATATCCCAGCATATTAAAACCTCTCCACCTCAGCTTTCTGAGTATCACCATGTACAGGCCAAAGAGAATCCAGAAAGTGACACTGACGGGCAGGCCGATATCCATAAACCATGTTACGGGAGGATTAAGCATATCAAAGATCAGCAGCATAGCAAGGGTTGTTACCGCCAGTAACAGTCCAAGTGGGATAAGACGCTTTAGCAGGAATGTGAAGGCTGTGATAAAGAGCCAGAGGCCGGTGATGGATGTTACAGCATATAAAGACCAGTTAAGACCTTTTACAATTACCATATCCACAATAATGCAGATTAGGTTTGCGGAGAATGCTATTATTGCTGACAGCTCCCATAATTGTGTTCTCGTTTTCTTTTCCGAAAGATGAAGTATTTCACTTGGGTATCTTTCATCGTCCACTCCCGTTTTTCCGTCAGGAACGGATTCGCAAAGCGGACATTTCTCAAGCCCCTCATCCAGTATGACGCCGCAGTTCGGACAAATTTTATTATTCAGTCTCTCTGTATTCATATTCCTTTTATTTCCATATATTTTTTAGCATCCTGACCTTCAGTCCTTTGCCTGCCAGGAATGAGAAAAAATTCCTTTCCAGCTCTGTGTTTCCACAGTTATTTGAGAAACTGATACATAAACTGTCGCGATAGCTGAGCATTCCACAGCTGACATTCAGCTGCGAGACCGGTGGGGGAGCAAGCATTAACATAGTCTCAATATGAGGAACAGCCTCTTCCGGCATTTTTGCTATCCCCACATTTGTCAGCACCCCTGAGTATTTTGTTGTACCGTGTTTTTTATAAGCGGCAGACAGTATTATGTCTTTGATGAATACCGGTGTTGTTCTGACAAAAATATTTTTTTCCGGCTTTACATTCCGCCTTATCACCTTGCTCAGCACTTTTTTGTCTGTCTCTATCTGCATATAATTATGCACATGCTTCAGTATCTCTTCAAAAGAGTAATCGCCCAGTCTCATATCCAGCTCAGGTAATACAAAAAGAGAAAAATTACGCATTGTGTTGCTGGGAAAACTGCGGCGCATATTAACAGGTATCTCAAGCCTTATAATATTCTTGTCCCTGCTTCTGTCTTTCTTCCATATCTCCTGCAGGCAAAAGAGATAGGCGGATGCCAGGTATTCAGTTATTGTTACATTCTTATCCTTTGACAATCTTTTTATATCTGAGACGGGTATCTCTCCCTGTATAATATCCAGGTATCCCTTTTCTTTTGCCCTGAAGGGTAAGTGCCAGGCATTTTCCAGCTTTGGTGGTTTGGGAACCTCCTTTTTGAAATACCTGTTGTAAGAGTCTTCGGTTTCAGACGGGCGGACAGCTGATGAAGGATCGATTATACCTTCGGAATAGGGTATGTCATAGCCGCAGTTCCTGAGATATGTTACCAGCAATGTCCTGAAGAACTCCAGTCCGCCACCCCCGTCGGTTAGCACATGCAGAAATTCAACTGACAGCATCTCTTCCTTAACCACTACCCGGAACATCGCATCGCTGCCCTGCTTTGCCGGGAAAGCGATAAGGGGCCTGTTTTCTTCCTTTACAAGCTGGGGCCTGATATTGCTGTCGTACTCAAGAAAATACCAGAAGAAACCTTTACGCAGACTGGTCAGGTAGTAAGGAAAACGCTGTGATGACACTTCAACAGCCTTTCTTAATGCACTTATCCTCACCGGCTCAGCCAATACAGCACCAATCCTGAATACCGGGCTCAGCGATTTGCTTATTACCGGAGGGAATATCTTGGCTGCATTATCCAGTGACATCCATCCTTTGTCCTCTATATCAACACTATACTTCTCTCTCATCCTTTTCATCTATACAGTTCAAAGGTAAGAAACTTTATTTGTGTTATTGAGCATTAAGATTTACATATTGGCAATTATTACTTAATTTTAAAATCTTTAACCTGAGATAATTTTAAACTGAGAAAACTTTAACCTGAGCATTACTTTAATCTGAGATAATTTTAAACTAAAAAATCTTAACATATTAGAATCTTAACCTCTGAAAATTTTAAGCTATGAAAAATAAACTGACTCTTTTGTTTCTCTCTTCATGCCTTATCCTGTTCTTCGTTTCAGTGCATGATGCCGGTGCCCAGCGCTATCGTACAGCCGGAGGTATACTGGGATGGGCCGATGATAATCATTATATTGAAAGAAGCACTGATGATGAAGGGAACACTGTTATTATGAAAGTGCATATTAAAACAGGAAAGAAGAAAGAATATGATGAGTATATAAATTACCGGGAGGAGTTCAGCAATTCACTGCCCGATGGTTTTGAGATGAATTACGCCACTGCTATGAGTCCGGATAAGCGCTATATCGTTCTCGAAAAGGATAATGACCTCTGGCTTTTCGGACTGGGCGACGATGAAGCCCTGCAGCTTACCCGTGATGATGTTAAGGAGAACAACCCTGCCTTCTCTCCTGACGGCAGGAAGATTGCCTATACAAAAGGCAGGGAGCTGTATGTTTACGACCTTGTAAGCAACAGTGAGAAGAGGCTTACCTTCGATGCAGGGGATAAAGTATATAATGGTTATGCCTCATGGGTTTATATGGAGGAGATTCTTGGTCGTGGCAGTCGCTATTCCGCCTTCTGGTGGTCGCCCGACAGCCGTAAGATATCATACCTGCACACCGACGAATCGCAGGTGCCGGAATTTATTATAAACCGCATAGATGAGGAAGACGGTCTGCATGGCACGCAGGAAATAGTGCCATATCCAAAGCCCGGCGATCCCAATCCGAAGGTGAAGATGGGAATAGTGGATATTGAATCTGCCGCTACTGTGTGGGTTAAGACGGATTATTCAAAGGACCAGTATATTGCCTGGCCCGACTGGACCCCCGACAGTGAAAAGCTGATGGTGCAGGTACTGAACCGTGACCAGGATGATATGAGCTTTATCCTGGCTGATATCACGAGTGGAGATTTTAAGGAGATATACAGGGAGACAAGGGATACCTGGATTGATTTTTTTACCGATAACTATATAATGAAGGACGGCTCCGGCTTTATTATCAGGAGCAGCCGGTCAGACTGGATGAACCTTTATTATTATGACTGGGAAGGCAACCTGAAGGCACAGCTGACGGATAAGGACTGGAGGGTGACAAGATTGCTTAAGGTGGATGAGGAAAAAGAGCATCTCTTCTTCTCAGGCACGGGGGGTGAATCAACGGAGAGCCATATTTTCAGGGTTAACCTGGATGGTACAGGGCTTATAAGATATACTGACACACCCGGATCACATTCGGCAAATATATCGCCCTCGGGCAAATATATTATCGATACATGGTCTAACCTGTCAACACCCACCACGGTGGTTGCCTGGGATAGTAAGGGCAGGAAAGTGAGGGATATAGAAAAGCCCGGTGAAGAAGAGACTGATAATAAGACTGCTTTTGAGCTGGTAAGGATAGAAGCGACCGACGGCTTTATGCTGCCTGCAATAATATCATACCCTGAAAATTTTGATCCTTCAAAAAAGTACCCGGTTGTGTTCACAATTTACGGCGGACCGGATGCAGGAGGGGTAAGGAACAGGTATATGGGCGACAGGTCAGGCTGGTACGCACAGAACGGTATCATCACTTTCTCCGTTGACCACAGGGCATCTGGACATTTTGGTAAAGCTGGACTCGATTATATGCACCGTAACCTGGGTAAATGGGAGATGGCCGATTATATAGAAGCTGTTAAGTGGCTGAGGGAAAAACCCTTTGTTGATGCTGACAGGATGGGTATAACAGGTGGCTCATACGGTGGCTACACAACAGCCCTGGCGCTGACAAAGGGAGCGGACTACTGGACACACGGGATAGCCAAATATTCTGTTACCGACTGGCGGCTTTATGATAATGTCTATACAGAACGCTTTATGGATACCCCTCAGGATAATCCCGAAGGCTATAAGAATGGTTCAGTGCTTACTTATACAGAGAACCTGGAAGGGAAGCTGTATATAGTACATGGCATGGCCGATGATAATGTGCATATGCAAAACTCCATATGGCTGATATCCAAACTGCAGGATGAGGGTAAAATTTTTGATTTTATGATATATGCCGGTGGGCGTCACGGCTGGGGCGGTGCTAAAGGCAGGCATTCAGCCAACGAGGAACATCGCCGCTGGCTGAAATGGTTTTTTGGTGAGTAAAAAGAGAATAGTTATGTCAGAAGCAAAAGATAAGCTGAAAGCAATAAGGGAGCAGATGGGAGAAAAGGGTATTGATGCTTATATAATACCCGTAACAGATCCCCACCTGGGTGAATATGTGCCTGATCACTGGAGGATAGTGCGCTGGCTGACGGGCTTTACAGGCTCGGCAGCCAATGTGCTTATTACCAGTGATTTTGCGGGACTGTGGACCGATTCAAGGTATTTCGTGCAGGCTGAAGCACAGCTCAGCGGTTCGGGCTTTGAGCTGGTTAAGCTTAAGGTGCCGCACACCCCTGAATATATTGACTGGCTGGTGGAGAATATGCCTGCCGGGACTAAAATTGCCGCTGATGGCAGGATAATGCCGCTGGGAACGGTTAAAATGATGGAAAAAGCTTTTTCCCGCAAAAAGATAAACCTGGATACAGAGTTTGATCTTATATCAGGTATATGGCATAACAGGGTGCCTATGCCGGAAGCAGAGGCTTTTGAACATCATATACGTTTTGCCGGTAAGAGCAGAAAGGATAAAATAAAGGAAACGCGGTCTGTTATGAAGACTATGGATACTGATTACCATCTTCTTACATCACTAGATGATATAGCCTGGTTGCTTAATATAAGGGGAGGGGATGTTGATTACAGTCCGCTCTTCACTGCATTTGCTCTTCTCGGATCTGATGAATTGTTTCTCTTTGCTCCCGTGAATAAGATACCCGGAAGCCTGCAAAAAAAGCTTAACAATGATGGTGTTATTATAAAACCCTATGAAAGTCTTGGAGATAAGCTTGGCCGGCTGGAAGAGGGTAAGGGCATTTTACTGACACCCGGCACAACATCCGCCTCGGTTTTTAAATCCATACCAGAGGGATTGGATATCATAGAGGAGGTGAGCATACCCACACGTATGAAGGCCCTGAAGAATGATGTGGAGACAGAGAATATACGGCAGGTGATGATAAAGGACGGTGTTGCCATGACAAAATTCTTTTACTGGCTTGAGAATTCAATCGGAAAAGAGAAGATAACAGAGATAAGTGCTGCTGATAAGCTGCTGGAGCTGAGGATGGAGCAGGAGGACTGTGCAGGTCCCAGCTTTGCCACCATAGCCGGATATAATGAGCATGGCGCCCTGCCTCACTACTGTTCAACACCCGAAACAGATGTTGAATTGAAGCCTGAAGGTATCTTTTTGCTTGACAGCGGGGGACAGTATTACGGGGGCACCACGGATATTACCCGCACCATATGCCTGGGTGAGCCCACGGCACAAGCAGAGGAAGGATTTTACCCTGGCCCTGAAAGGTACAATAAACCTGGCCATGGCAAAGTTTCCGCTGGGGACCAAAGGCTACCAGATAGAGATGCTGGCAAGGAAGGCACTGTGGGAAAACGGACTTAATTACGGTCATGGTACAGGCCACGGCGTAGGCTGCTTCCTCAATGTGCATGAGGGCCCCCAGACTATTGGCACCGGGGCTTCAGGCGACCTGAAGACTATTATGGAGCCGGGCATGCTCACAGCTGACGAGCCGGCCATATACAGGGAAGGAGAGTACGGGTTCAGAACGGAAAACCTTATACTCTGCATTGAGGATGAAAAGACAGCGTATGGCAGTTTCCTGCGCTTTGAGACGGTTACACTGTGCTATATTGACACTTCGCTGATCGCCAGGGAGCTGATGACTGAAGAAGAGATAAGCTGGCTTAACGATTATCATAAGAGGGTCTACGATATACTCAGTCAGCTGCTGCCAGGGGAGATTGCAGTCTGGCTAAAGGAAAAAACCTTAGCCATATAACATGGTGGCCGTCTTTAACCGGACACAACCATATTCTTAACATCCCTGCGCCTGCCCGGGGTATGTATTCCATGCTCATCAAAGATCTTACCTCTTCACTACAGGGAACTCGGTGATCCTAAGTTTGGCGCTGCCATAGGGTACAAGCTCCAGATTTACGGCTTCACCCTCAGCTTTAACCGGGCTTACCGGCGGAGCAGCCGCTGAATTATCCTCCAGTCCCCAGCCCGGTATCTGAACACCTTTGAGCTTCAGAATAACCGGTGCATCCCTGTCCCATATAATATGCCGCTGCTCTTCTGCTGACCATAAGGCATCACCCTTATCTGCAAAGGGGTACTTGCTCACCGGGTTTGTTACAGTTTCAATATTCTGACGCGGATTATCCTCATCCAGCAGTAGCCCGTAGTTCCAGTCGGTGAGAGGCTCAATCTGCCAGTCGGTGCTTCCCATATAGTCATGCGACTCATAGCTCATTTCGGCTTCAGAGTACTTTTTGTCTATTCTCAGGGAATAGTACAGGGGTCCGCGTAATACTGACACCGAGTTATTATACCTTCTTTCCGTCCTGATATCAAAAGGTATATCCATTGATATAATATCACCATTCTCCCATTTAGCCATTAGTCTTACTGTCTCGCCGCCACGGGCATATATCTCTTCCCCTTTGTATTGAATGCTCACCTGGCCTGCCCAGCCCGGTATTCTCAGGTAGAGAGGGAATTCAACTTTCTTTTCCGTCTCAATAGTAAAGCTGATCTTCCCATCAAAGGGATAATCTGTTTCCTCTGTTATAGTAACCGGACTGCCATCGCCCACCATGGCGCTTACACTGCATGGTCCGTATGCAGCAGCCACAAGCCCTCTGTCATGTGTGGCCATCCACATATGTTCAACGAATTTGGGCCATCCCTGGTGCATATTGGCAAGACAGCAGGGATAATTGGGCATGAGTCCGTATATATTCGATTCTTCCCTGTTGGTGCTCCAGTTCCTTTCCGCCACATTCACCAGCACCTGGTTGGACTGCTGGTCGTACTGATGGGTCCAGCCGTCCGCTGTCATAGTACCGGGCAGGGCATTATACGCCAGGGACTCCAGCCTGTCAGCAAGCGATATATCACCGAATATCCTGAATAGTTTCTCCAGTGAAAACATATATTCCACCACGGCACACATCTCGGTGCCCTGTGCCGGACTTTTGCCCGAGAGGTGTTCATCGCCCGAGAAGCGGCCTGCAGCCTGGTCATGATGTTTAATATATTTCTCTATCCCCGTAAAGACGGCATCCTTATGCTTCTCATCCCCTGACTGCTGGTACCACAGTCCGGGGTATTTTATGGCCATGGCATTATTGACCACATGGGCTGTCAGCCCGGCAGCCTCCCAGTTATGAGGTATGTCTCCCCCTGCCACGGCGGCTGAATCCCAGGGGAAACTATCGTAATAGCCAGTCCAGTCAAAGCTGTTATTATGTATTGATGCAATGGTCTCGAGTATCCATGGTTCTTTCAGCCTCCTGTACAGCCAGTAACCGGTGACGGCATTTTCCATTGCCCTCACACCCCTCCATTCACTGTCGGGCCAGTCAGGCTCATTCTCGTACAGGTACCTGTAGTAAGAGGTGACAACATCCAGTGCCCGTTGGTCGCCCGTAGCTTCATAATACTGTATAAGCACCTTTGATGCCACGGCCAGTGGCCACCTGTCTGTTGTGGTCTCCGGACCGAACCAGCCATCGTCGTCTGAGCTGTTAATAATAAAATCCATCCACTCCTTAACTTTAAGCTTTAGCCTGTTATCATCCAGTATATAGGCCAGTGGTACCAGCCCGTCAAGGTAATAGGGACCTCTTTCCCACGATTCGCCGCCTTTTCCCCTCCAGCCTGAGCTTACCAGGTCTTCCCAGAACTCGTCGAGATGGCCTGTGAGTCCCGCCGCCTGTATCTCCAGCTCATCCTCCAGCCACCCGGAGGGTTTAACACTGCCCAGGGGCAGCTTAATATAGGCATCCTGTACAAGGGGCTTGGGGTTTGCAGGGCACAGTGGTATTTCAGTTGTTCTGTCACATCCTGTCATGGCAAACAGCAGGAGGGCGGTGAGTGTAAGAATGGAATATTTCATAAAGTTTAAAATATTTATGTTCGTTTAATATATTTAAAACCAGTGTTCATCTGTTAATCAGGTCACTAAGTTTTGTTTATGTTTATATGATTCGCAACCTTTTTTTATAGTATATATGACCGGATAGCCTTTGTTTATGGTTTGTGATAATATGGCCGGCCTCTCTCTAACGGCACTGTAAATTTAGCTAATTATCTGGAAGTCCCTGATCAGGGACGGGTTTTCAGAATTTTATTTAATTGGAACAGGAACACCTGCTAGGCTGGTTAGAACAGGCCATATTACTCAGTCAGAAAGGATAAATTTCTATGTATATACATTATATCATGTGAATAATCACTCCTGTCCCGTTTAACTGTTAAATTCAAAATATTGATTACTCTTTAAGTTAAATATAAAACCAAATAGTTGATAAATAGACATCTACTCAAATCCATAAATCATTTTGATCTAAAATAAAAACTCAAATCGTTCAACTGACGAAAGTATATATAAGACACATATTCAATATGTTATAGACTTTACTTTAATTTTAACGGGACACCAGTGGTGAATAATATTTAAAAATTACTGATTTATGCATAAATAAATTCTGTAAATGAGTTTTTGTTTCTGCAAATAATCTCTTACATTTGGTATTATTACAAACCTAAAACTTAAATAATGAAGAAACTTACACTGATGATTTCATTGTTTGTGCTTACCGGACTATCCGTCCTTTTTGCCCAGACAATGGTAGTAAATGGTACGGTCACTTCTTCCGTAGAAGGTGAAGGATCTATTCCCGGTGTTTCGGTTGTTGTAAAGGGTACCACCATAGGTACCACAACTGAAGCAGACGGGAGTTACACTATTTCCGTACCTAATGAATCTGCCATACTTATTTTCCAGTTTATCGGAATGAAGATGGTAGAGGAAGCGGTTAATGGAAGAACTACAATTAATGTAGTTATGGAACCCGACCTTCTGGATATTGATGAAGTAGTCGTGACTGCCCTTGGTATCTCAAGGGAGAGGAAGGCACTTGGATATGCTGTTCAGGAAATTGAAGGTGACGATCTGGCTAAGTCAGGAAACACAAACTTTGCAAATGCTCTACAGGGAAAAGTTGCAGGTTTGGATATTACTCCTTCAAGTGGTATGCCTGGTGCATCATCGTCTATTGTTATCAGGGGAGCTCGTTCGTTTAGTGGAAACAACCAACCTCTTTATGTTGTTGATGGCCAGCCTATAGTAGGTGGCGGAGGTGGTGGTGGTACCACCGGTGGTTCTGATGCAACTGGCAGGATTTTAGATTTGAACCCTGCTGATATCGAATCTATAAATGTTCTTAAAGGTCAGGCAGCGTCTGCACTTTATGGTATACGTGCTTCAAATGGTGTTATTGTTATTACGACTAAAAGTGGGGCTGGAAATAAAAAAGGCGCCCCGGTTGTAAGTTTTAGTACAGTTAATACTTTTGATGAGGTATCGCGAACTCCTGACTATCAGTCAACATATTCTCAAGGTAGTGGAGGTGTATATAGCCCAAGATCATCTCAGTCATGGGGTGCGAGAATCGAAGACCTTCCTGATGATCCAGTTTATGGTGGTAATGACAATGGATATCCGGGTAAATTTTACGTTCCTCAGTTGGCTGATGCCGGTTATGCTGAAGAAGATCAATGGGTAACACCCACAGTACATAATAATTGGGACGATTATTTCAAAAGAGGCTTCACTACACAAAATAATTTTCTTATTAGTGAGGCTGTAGATAAAGGAAACTATGCTATTGGACTTGGTGAGACCTCTCAGGATGGTATTGCGTTAAATACCGGATTGCAAAGATGGAATGCCAAAGTCAACGCTCAAAGAGAATTTGGGGAGCATTGGAAATCAGGTTTTAGTGTTAACTATTCCCAGGTAGAAGTTGATAAACTATCCATTGCAAATGACGGTTCGCTTGCAGGTATTTTGGCAGCACCTCAAACCTATAATCTAAAAGATTATCCTTATCATTATCCAGGCGATCCTTTTACGCAAATTTATTACCGGTCTTTGACTTTTGATAATCCTTATTGGGTAGCGGAAAATAATACTTTTTTTGAAAGGACAGATAGAGTTTTTGGTAATTCTTACCTTGAGTATTTCACAAATTTTGCAGAATCATTCGACCTTAACGTACGGGGACAAATAGGTATTGACTCTTATACAAGAGCTACTGAAACTATTTATGGACTTGGAACTGGAGGAGGTGTTTCTAGTTCTTCTGTTAGTGAATCACAATATAGGTTTACAAATACCAACGCAATAGGTACAGCAAACCTTAATTGGAGGGTTACAGACTTTCAAACAGTAACATTATTACTGGGTGCAGAATATAATGATAATACAAGTAAATCTGTTTCAGCCAGTGGTACAGGTCTGAATTTTGGCGAATGGCAACATGTTAATAATACAGCCACTCCTTCCAGATCTGAAGGTAAAGGATGGAGCAGAACAGTTGGTTTCTTTGGCCAGTTGAACTATGATTACAATTCTCTTGTTTTCTTAGGTGCTACCGGGCGTTATGACATTGTTTCTACAATGCCGTCAGGTAACCGTGGATTCTTTTATCCTTCGTTTAGTGGAAGTATCGTTCCTTCTGAGTTGGATGCAGTGAAAAGTATTAATTGGATATCATTTGCAAAAGTCAGAGCATCCTATGCTGAAGTTGGACAGGCAGGAAGCTATTATGATCCTTATTACAATTCAGTAGGTGGATATTCCAATGGTTGGTTTCAAGCTAATTCAATTACAATGCCTTATAATGGCGCAAGTGCTTATTCACCGGGGGCTACCCTGTATGATGAAAATCTTGTACCACAGAATACACGTTCAGTTGAAGTAGGGATAGATTTAAAATTCTTTGAAAACAGATTTGGTGTTGATTATACCTATTCATTGCAAAATGTAAAAGATCAAATCTTTGCGGTTCCGCTTGCATCATCAACCGGAGCTGGTAGTCTGGTAACCAATGCCGGGCGTCTTAGTACATTGGTGCATGAAGTAGTGGTTTATCTTACCCCTGTTGCAACAGGAAATTTCCAGTGGGATATGAATTTTAACTTTATGACAATGACCAATAAGGTTGAGGAGCTTGCAGAAGGAGTTGAAAGTATATTCCTGGGTGGATTTGTTACACCACAGGTTCGTGCAAGTGTAGGCAATACATATCCTGTGATTTACGGTTCATCATTTGCAAGAGATGATAATGGTAATATTCTGGTTGTCGACGATCCCTCAAGTCCTTATCACGGTATGCCACAAACAGGGGCTCCCGGGATTATTGGAGAAGTAACACCTGATTTTATTTTAGGAGCTTTTAATACATTTACATATAAAAATCTAAGACTTAGTGCTTCACTTGAGTGGAAGAATGGAGGAAGTATGTATTCAGGAGATAATGGTCTGATTATGTATGTGTATGGCGTTGCTTCGCAAACTGAAAACAGGGAAGAAACATTTGTTTATGATGGATATAAGCCAGATGGAACTCCAAACGACATAGTAAGAGGTGGCCCTAATGATCCAGGAGCATACCAAACTCTTAATACTAATGTACTGGGAGGTATTGATGAAGCATATATTTTTGACAATTCATTTATAAAGCTTCGTGATGTCTCATTAAGATATGCTTTACCAGGTCGCTTCCTGGATAAAGTTAATATCGGAGCATCAGTGTTTGCACGAAATATTTTAATTTGGACTAAACTACCTAACCTTGACCCTGAATCGTCAAATGGTAGTGGTAATGCAATGGGTGGCTTTAACCGTTTCTCTTTGCCACAGACTACAAGTTTAGGTTTTAGTTTAGATATAACATTTTAATAACAACTAAAATAATATAATATGAAAAAGATACTATATATGTTTCTGGCAGTGATTGTAATCTTATTACCATCATGTTCAGAAGAAATAATGGATGAGATTAACTTTAATCCGGACAATCCAACAGATGTGTCATCTTCTTTGACCTTAACTGATAATATGATTGAATTAGGAATAACAGGAGTTGGCGGAAGTATGATGTTTTACACCTCTGTTATAGTTGAGCATAAAGTTGGTGATCATAACCAATTTTTGAATATGGAAGTGCGTTCAGGTGAACCAACGGCTTCTTCTACTTATAATAATGACTGGGGTACTATTTATAATCAACTCTGGGCATTAGATAAGGTGATTGAGAGATGTTCTGAAGGTGGAAAAGAAGAGGGTGCCTGGCATAACCTTGGAAGAGCACAGCTTATTTCAGCTTATAACCTTGCATTATTAGCCGATGGTTGGGGAGATGCTCCCTGGGAGGAAGCTCTTGATCCAAGTACCTATATGCAGCCACAATTAAGTACTCAGGAAACGATGTATACTGATGTGCATAAATTTATTGACGATGCAATTGTGAATCTCCAGAAGGTTGATTTATCAGACATGGGTGGACAGGATGTATTTTATGGTGGAGATGAGACTGCATGGCTAAAATTTGCTTATGCATTAAAAGCCAGGTATTTATTGAGGCTATCTCATATATCTCCTGATTATGCAGGTGTTATAGCTGCAGCAAATAATTCTTTCACCTCTGCTGCTGATCAGTGTCTGCTTACTTTTGATGGTTCAGCTCAAGATGCTGCATGGTACAGAATGCGGAATGACAGAAACGCACATGCTGCAAGTTTAAGTTTGCATGAAAAGTTGACAGCAAGAAATGATCCAAGGGATACTATATATTTTATACCCAACCCTCAACGTGGTGATGATGTTCTTGTTTTTGCTGAAAATGGTCAAACACAGGATGTTCAGTCTGAATATGGAGTTTCAGGCTTAAGTGGACCTGATGCTCCTACTTATATTTTCAGCTATCACGAACTGGAATTTATTAAAGCTGAAGCTTATGTGAGAATGGGCGGAGCAGCAAATCTGGCTCTGGCAAAGACAGCTCTTGAAAATGCTATTACTGCTGCATTTCAAAAGCCAAATGTTGGCTTAACAGCAGCAGATGCAGCTACTTACTTTACTGATGAAGTTTCAGACCGGTTTGATTCAAATCCTTTAAGTGAGGTTATGAATCAAAAATACCTTGCTTTTTTCGAGGAAGAATCTCTTGAAGCTTATAGTGATATTCGCAGACTGGAGGCAATGGGAGACGAGGTAATTGAACTAAAAAATCCCTATAATGAAACTGTCGGATTCCCGCAACGCTTCCCTTATGGTTCTGGCGATGTTACAACTAATCCTAATGTTGCAGAAGCTTATGGTGACGGATCTTATGTTTATACTGAGAAAGTTTGGTGGGCTGGCGGAACCAGGTAATATATTTTAACGTAAAAAATACATATAATATGAAAAATATAAATAGACTCTTAACATTGATTATCATATTTGGCCTCACTCTTACTGGTTGTGAGACTGAGTTAGATGATCCGGCAGGAGAACGTAATCTAATTGGAGCGACTCCTGTAATTGAGAATTTGGATCCTTCAATTTTCCTTGCAGCAGATAAGCAAAATACCTTTGTGGCTTTTGATGTTACTGCAGGAGAACTGGATCTGACTATGGATGCTATAGTTGAAGTATCTTATGATGGCGGTAAGGAAAGGGCTCAGTTATCTGAATTTACTATACCTGCAACTGGTTTGGAAGTTGCACTTACTGACGTTGCCGATGCTCTTGGAATATCAGTTGATGACATGGTAGGTGGTGCATATGTAAATATCGAGGTTTTAACTAAAGCAGGAGATAAGTATTTTCGCTCCGCTGCTGCTGTTAATCCTTTGATTGCCTGTGATTATGTTCCAACTGATTATCCAGGTACTCCTAATGCCGCAAGTTCAGGCTGGGGAGTTGATGGTGAGGTTACAGTTACTGTTGATCCTACTGATGACTTCACCTTACTTGTTTCCGGATTGGCAACAATTGATGGATGTGTTGAAGATGGAGGACCGCTACCACTTATTGTTGACCCTGCTTCTTATAATATTACTGTGCCAAGAACAATACTTGCTTCTTCTGAAGGCTGGATAGCGGATTATGGATATACTAACATTGCCTATGGAGGTACAGGTACATTAAATACCTGTAGTCGGGAAATTCAGCTATTGTTGGAAATTACAGTTGATCAGGGTAGTTTTGGTGAATATGCATTTACTATCACGTATTAATACTAACCGATAAAATTCTTTTAAACGGCGAGAGCAATCGTTCTCGCCGTTTTTGTTGGTGTGGGCATGCGTAAGCCTTGGCTAAACAAGACCACAGGGCATTATTCTATTGATTCCAGGTTTTCTATTCCCATTGCGTACAGTGTAAAACCGAATATGTCAGTGTACTGGTCGATGGTTTTGCTTACAGGTGTGCCTGCACCATGACCTGCCATGGTCTCTATCCTGATCAGTACCGGGTCTTGTGCCTGCCTGCTTCTCCTGCAGCTCAGCGGCAAACTTGAATGAATGGGCCGGCACCACGCGGTCATCATGATCGGCTGTGGTTATCAGCGTTGCCGGGTATTTGGTTCCTTCCTCCACATTATGCACCGGTGAATAGCCATACAGGTATTCAAACATCTCCCTGCTGTCTTCAGCGGTACCGTAATCATAGGCCCATCCTGCACCGGCGGTGAAGGTATGGTATCTGAGCATGTCAAGCACTCCCACAGCCGGCAGGGCCACCTTCATCAGGTCAGGACGCTGTGTCATAACGGCACCTACAAGGAGTCCGCCGTTAGAGCCGCCCCTGACAGCCAGGTAGTCACTGGAAGTATAATTATTATCAATAAGGTATTCACCTGCGGCTATAAAGTCATCAAACACATTCTGCTTGTTCATCTTAGTTCCGGCAAGGTGCCACTGCTCACCATATTCACCGCCACCCCTGATATTGGGTACGGCATATATACCTCCCATCTCAAGCCATACGGCATTGGCAATGCTGAATGAAGGTGTCTGGCTTATATTAAAGCCGCCATAGCCGTACAGTATAGCCGGATTTTTGGCATTAAGCTCAGTGCCTTTCTTATATGCTTATTATCATTGGTATCTCAGTGCCGTCCTTTGATTTATAAAAGACCTGTTCTGACATATAATCATCGCTGTTAAAATCAATATCCGGCTTTTTATACACTTCTCTTTCCCCTGACTCAGGGTCAAGCTTATATATTGTGGCCGGTGTTATATAGTTGGTAAAGGAAAAGTACAGCTCTTTGTCTTCTTTCTTAGCACTGAAGCCTGATGCTGTTCCTATACCCGGCAGCTTTATCTCTCTTATCATCTTACCCCCGGTATCATACTGCTCAACCTTTGATATGGCATCAACCATATAATGGGCGAAGAAGTAGCCGGCACCTGTTGAGGGTGTCAGCACGAAGTCTGTTTCAGGTATAAAGTCTACCCAGTTTGCAGGATCAGGGTTCGGAGGCATCGACGGTGACTATTCTCCTGTTAGGAGCATCGAGGTTGGTTGCAATAAAGAGCCGGCTTCCTTCATTATAGATAAGGTAGTGGTCATTATTAAAATTACTGACAACAGTCCTGATACCGCTGTCCGGATCATCCAGGTCCTTGATGTACAGCTCATTGCCTGTTGTTGAGACGGAGGCTGTTATCACAAGGTATTTGCCGTCTTCCGTAACCGATCCTCCTACATAGCGTCTTTTTTTGTCGGCACCGAAAACAAGAATGTCATCCGACTGCTTTGTGCCCAGGCGGTGGAAGTAGAGCTTATGATGGTCGGTTTTAGCGGAAAGGTCACTGCCCTCGGGCTTGTCATAGCTCGAATAATAAAATCCTTCGTTACCTTTCCAGGACAGGTCCGCTGAACTTAACATCCCTTATGGTGTCACCTGTTATTTCCTTTAGTCAGTGCATCCATCACTATTACCTTCCTCCAGTCTGATCCTCCCTCGGATATGGCATAAGCTGCCTTGCTTCCGTCTTCTGAGAAAGAAAGATGCGCTCAGTGATGTTGTTCCGTCACCGGAGAATTTATTGGGATCGAGAAACACTTCAGCTTCACCGTCTCCTTTCTGGCGGTATACCACATACTGGTTCTGAAGACCGTCATTCTTATAGAAGTATGTATAATCACCTTCTTTGAAAGGAGCTGAATATTTCTCATAGTTCCACATTTCAGTCAGTCTTTCCCTTATTTTATCCCTGTAAGGTATATGCTTAAGGTATTCAAAGGTCACCTTATTCTGTGCTTTTACCCATTCGGCCGTCTCTTCGGACATATCGTCCTCGAGCCAGCGAAAAGGATCAGGCACGGCTGTGCCGAAATAACTGTCTGCTATATCCCCTTTTTTGTTTCAGGATAATCAATGCCGTCTTTGTCAGCATTATTGCATGATGATATAACTAGCATAACGATAAGGATAAGTGGTAGTTTTCTCATGATTAGAGGTGTTAGTTATTCTAAGTCCGGTATTTAAGTGATTACTTTTTTCTCTACATACCTTGAGCTCATAATCCGCAGCGTTCCGATATAATCGAGCCTGAACTCCACCAGGTCGCCAACCTTGTATTTCTTTGAATTCTTACCCAGATCAACAACTATCATATCCGAGCTGGCACCGGCAAATTTCATATTTTTGTCTTTAGGCCATATATGTTCCTCGTCAACATCAAGCAGTCCCAGGTCCAGTATGGCCCTGCATGATGTTTTGCCTATGTCCTTCTCATCAAATGAGTATTCTTCCCCCTCCACATTTGTTCCCATCTCCCCATCCGGCACCATGGGCTTTTCCGATAGCTCTATTATCTCTGCATAGAGTCTGAAGACATCACTCTTCATGTTTTTATAACGCGAGCTGTCATATACATTAGTGCCCAGGAAGAGTGTTTCGCCCACCCGGAAATGGTTTATCCCCTTTGGGAGCGTTTTATTGAGTATCAGTGGGATGGTTACGGATGAGCCACCCGACACAAACGGAATGTTTTTATTGAACTTGGCCTCCACAAGTTGTTCGTAGAGGCTGAGCTGTATAAGTTTATCACGATTCGGCAGAACGCCATAGAGACATGATAGGTTTGTCCCTATACCCACTACCTCAATATTAGGCAGCTCAAACACATTGCCGTAAAAATCAAGGAAATCTTCTGCAAGGACACCTTCACGCAGCTCCCCGGTCTCGATGATTATCATTATCTTATGAATCTTATCCTGCCTTTGAGCTTCTTCTGAGAGCAGCTTTATGGTGTAGTATTCAGTGTTGAAACTTATATCAGCATATTTGATTATACTTTTTATGCTTCTTTTGGCTGGCGGCTTTATATAAAAGGTTTCAATGCTGCTGTCTATGCTTTTTATCACTTTCAGATTTGTGACTCTTGAATCACATATCTTTTTCATCCCAAGGTTTATCAGTTCCTTGAGATATGATTTCTCACCGCAGAGAAGCTTGGACACAATGGCCCATTTGATACTATGACTCTCAAAAAGGTTCTCGAGATAATCGAAATTATGCTTGAGCTTGCTGGTGTGTAATTCTATAAATGCCATATCTGTGTTAATTTACAATTTTTCTTTCAATATTCTGCGGCAATCTTGCCAGAAGTTCATAATTCATGGTGTCGCTCATTGCGCTGAATGAGCTAACGGTTATTTCGAGATCCCCTGTTTCCCAATAAGCACAACCTCGTCGCCTCTCTTCACTGAGGGTATAAGTGTAACATCAACTATCATCATATTCATATTGACCAGCCCTATTACATCGGCAAATGTTTCATTGATAAGCACCCGTCCCTGGTTGCTCAACACCCGGCTGTAACCGCTTGAGTAACCAACGGGTATTATAGCAATTTTTTTATCTTCCTGGGCCAAGTAGTTTGTTCCATAACTGATAAACTCTCCTTCTTTTACCTCTTTGATGGTCATTATCTTGCTTTTCCACCTTAAAACCCTTGTCAGCGGGTCAGTCTTATCTGCCTTTTTGTGGGCATACTGTATGAATGTTTCGGCGCTGGGCCAGAAGCCATACTGCATAATCCCTATCCTTACCATGTCGAGACATGTGCCGGGATAATTCATGGCCGCGGCTGAACAGGCTGTGTGCCTTGTACCCGGATTAATACCCCTTGACTGCAGGTCGCGGTAAGTGCGGTTAAAGCTGCGTATCTGTTTTTGTATCCTCACGTAATTGGCAATGCTTTCAGCTCCTGCATAATGAGTGCATACACCACGGACGTCAAAGCAGCTTTTATTACCGTCTATTATCTTAATTAATTTACCCAGTGATTTTTTTTTGAAACCTGTCCGGTTCATCCCTGTTTCAACTTCTATATGCACCTTTGCCGACTTGCCTAGCTTCAAACGATGTTTGCATCGTTTCATATACAAAGTTAAGGTCGAAGATATAGAATTCGATGTCGTTCTGAATAGCCCATTCCACCTGCTCATTGTCGAGCCATCCCATTATCATAATCTTTGTTCCGGGCTTCTTGTATTTGAATACTTCCTCCGCCTCGTCGGCAGAGAATACGGAGAAATGATTTATGCCTTCACCCTCGGCCATCTCAACAAATTCCTTTATACCGTGACCGTAAGCGTTACCTTTTACTACTGATGATATTTTTGAACGCTTATGAATATTCTTGCGGATAAAAGCCAGGTTGCTTGCCAGTGCTGATCTGTTTAACTCAATTACTGATGTTGTGATCATAAAGAATCATTAGTTATTGATTTATTAACCTGTATATATTCAGGAACATATTGACTCCGCTAGCTATTATCTCATCCGGGAAATCATAGTCCGGGTTGTGCAGGGCCGGCTGTTGAATGCCCGAGCCGAGTCCGAACATAGCACCCGGAAATTGCTTTGTAAAATGACTAAAGTCTTCTGACCACCTGAATGGCTCGTTCATATTGACCGTTTCAAGATCCAGTCCGTAGGCTGCCTTTTTTATTATCTCAACAGGGTAGGGGGCATTCTCGAGTGAGAGGAATTCCTCTTTCCATTCATATTCATATTTGATATTTTCCTTTTTACATATCTCAATAGCGGCACTGATAACACTATTTTTCAGCACGTCCATATCGTCATCCCTGTATGCCCTGAGGGTCATAGATATTTCACCATATTCGGGTGAGGTGCCAAACCTTTTCTCGCCCAGGCTTATATGAACAACAGTGCCCAGGGCAAAATCATGGAACAATCCGGTATCAGCACTGTATTGAATGAAGAGCATCAATAATCTCTGATAATGCTTTTACCGGTGAGTTGCCTTTGTCGGGTTCGGCCGCATGCGATGACTTGCCGTGCAAGCGGACTGTGAGACCCACCGAGGCCGAGCTGAAGATATTATCGTTTATGATAATGGATTTCTCAGGAAAACCCGGAAGGTTATGCAGGCCAAAGACATAGTCGGGCTTTATTTCCCTGCTGAACTTATTGTCGTCCAGTACCCGGGCTGCCCCTTCACCTGTCTCTTCCGCCGGCTGGAACATAAGGATGATTTCTCCTTTCAGGGGCCTGTTATTGCTCAGCGCCTCTGCCAGTCCGGTCAGTATTGTCATATGGCCGTCGTGACCGCACAGATGGGCCCTGTCAGCGTAGGCGGACCTGTATTCAAGCTGGCTGACCTCTTTTATCGGCAGTGCGTCAAGGTCAGCCCTGAAAAGTATCTTTTTACCCGGCTCGTTACCTTTGAATATAAAGGCAATGCCCTCACCGCCTATGCCTGGTATGACCTTGTCTGGTTTATAAGCCGAGATCTTCTTTCTGAGCCTTTCGGCTGTGGCCTTTTCCTGTCCGGCTGTTTCGGGATACTGGTGCAGTTCCCTTCTGAACTGTATTAAGATGACCGGTATCTATCATTTTTTATTATAACGCATTTCAAGGTACTTGCTGGTGAAGCCTATCTTTTCATACAGGAATCTGGCCGGGTTCTCCGGTTCAACATGGAGCTTCACATTGCCCTCAGTTGCCTCAAGCGCTTCCTTCATCATCTGTTTGCCTATGCCCTTACCACGGTAATCACGATGTGTGGCAATATATACCAGTATGTTCTCGGGTATATATCCGCTCATGCCTGTTTTGTTGATGATAACGGAACAAACGATCTTATCATCCATTATTCCATTGAGAACAAATCCTCCAAGTGGTATAATATTCGCGTCCTTATCAACAATATTAAGTGCAAAATTGATGGATTTACCGATGTCCTCCTTTGAATCACCGAATTCGTCAAGGTGTGTATATAAAAAGTCAACCGTTTTCTGCTTTTCTTCTGATGTGATTGATTCTTCCGTTTTGTAAATCTTAGTCTGTAACATGATATTGTTTTATTTTAAGATTCATTATAAAAATATATTACTTCACTATACCAGTCAGTCTTTATTATCTGCGATAGAGGCTGATAATATCAGGCTGTTGTTTTATTATACAGATACTGTCAGGGATTATTGCGTGAATGAAATAGCTTATCCTTAATGAACACTGGATTTTGTTCTCTGACTTTCAAAGCAATAATTTTTTTAATTATTTATAAATCACAAATATATGAAAAATACGGGGAGCCTCCAAAGGGATCAGGTGATACGGGTCTTATAATGGATATTTCCTTTTTGGGAGTCTTGATCCGGGTACCTACGAATTCAATAATTATAATATGGCCATTCTTTTACCGTTCACACTGATATTGCCAACTATGGGGATTATGACTTTGAAGGTGACTATTGTGCAGCTATTTTCGATTCCGAAAATAATTTTGTGGAGTATGTTGATATTATGGAAGGTATGACACTATCGAACGGGAGCCTTTTCTTTATATATACGATTGTGGTCCGAGGGATGATAGTAATTTAATTGAGCAGCCAAATACGTTTGTTAATAACGGCTTCAGGAGATGTAAAAAGATCTTGTAAGGGTATAAAAATCGCCACCGCCTGGTTTTTTTATTGTTGTAAGAATATTAAAAGAAATGTATATTTGTTTAACAATCTGTAATAATGTCCGATTAATAAGGAGCTAAACAATTAGAGTATTACAACATATCAAAAAAACATTATATAAATGGATTCCGTAAGCCAATAAAAAAAAACGGGGCGGAACTGAAAAGCCTTATGAGTAGGATAATTAAATTTTTTAAACGAATGAAAAAATCCACATTAATTTTTAAACTGGCTTTTTGGGCAGTTGTGGTTGTTGTTTCTTTTTCCAGTTGTACGTCTATACACAAAACCATGAAAGAGCCCAATGTAAGAGTAGATCTGACAAAGTCTGATTTTGAACTGTCAGAACAGGTGACAGGAGAGGCGAAAGTTATCAGGGTGCTTGGCATTGACTGGGCAAGATTATTCAGAAAAACAACTGCTGATATTCAGCCTGTAACATCGGTGTCAAGCCTTATCAATCTGTCTAGCATCCCGGTAATTGGAAATATAATAACAGACAAATCTTCCGGATACGCCCTTTATAAATTAATGAAGGACAACCCGGGTTATGATGTTGTTTTTTTCCCTCAATTCTCAATCGATCAGACCCGGTATTTATTTGTTGTAAAAATCATCAATGTTAAAGCTACTGCCAGGCTGGGTAAACTGAAAGATGACGATCGGTAAGAATCAGTAATAAAATATCCGGTATTGACAATACCACAATGGGCCCCTTCCGGGCCCATTTTTTAATGAGCTTAACTTGCTGCCGTGGTAACGCGGACTTATTCCCTGATACAACGGACTGATAAGCCGTAAGACTTATCAGTGCCTTCGCGCACTATCCCATCGCTGTTATAATTCATCATGCGGATCCATGCAACTGTTGCAGTGGGATCACTGGATGACCACCATATAGCAGCCTTACCGACACTGTCGCCGAAATCATCAGTGGGATGACGCAGGCCGGCCGGAAGGGCAGAGAAACCGTAATCGTCAGATCCATGTTGGCTGTTCTGGTCCCAGCGTGGGTGTTCGACAGTGGAACATTCGCCGCCATAAATATAGTCAACCTGGCGGCAGCTTTTTAGCTTTCTGGATTCCTCCGACCCTCGCCGTCCCACGGTAAAATTATCATAGGGAAATCTGGTATCGAGATCATATGATGTAGATACATGCCTTTCAAGGGTTGTCCAGTCGTCATGGGTGGGAACGCGCCAGCCGGAAGGACAGAGATTGCCTGTTTCTACAGTATACCAGTTATAAAGTGCACCGTAGGCTTGAAGCATCTCCTCTTCGCTGTTAATTCCATCCACCATATCATGGGGGTAAACGGCCCAGGCGCCATTAGTGGTTGCTTCCCATTCAGCCAGGGTCAGCCCACCGGGTATATCCGTTCCATTATCATATTTGGTGGTCTTTAGGTTCTCTGTCATCCATTCAACACCCCCGATATATATGGTATTATAAACATTACCTTCGACATCTGCCACGGTGCCTGCAGTACCGTCAGGCTTTCTGAAATTGGCTGTAAGAGTTAAATCCTCTCCCGGCATTTTACATCTGAGGCTCGAATTGCTTCCATCTATATAAAGCATGAAATCGCCATCTTCATCGGTCCAGTTCACAAATTCATATCCGTAATTGGGTGTGGCGGTGATATTAAAATATTCATTTTCTTTGAATTCACCTGCACCCTTAACAGTGCCACCTTCTTCGGGGTTTTCAACCAGTGTAAGGGTATAGCTCGGCATTTCAGTAAAGTTGGCTGTAAGAGTTAGATCCTCAGCGGGCATTTCGAATGCAAGACGCGCTTCTGTTCCTACCACGCCTGGTCCTTCCGCGCTAGCCTGTGTTTCAAACAAACTGCCGTCTTCATTGGTCCAGTTTTCAAACTCATAGCCTTCATTGGGATTAGCTCTGATACTTAAATACTCCCTAAAATGGTATTGACCTGCCCCTTCAACGGTGCCGCCCTCTTCAGGATTTGCACTCAGTGTAATGGTGAATCTGGGTGCTGGCATGGCGTCGAACAACACCTGTTCACCGTATCCTGTACCTTCGCTGTTTACGGCATAAGCTCTGATGTAGTATCTTGTAGTAGCTTCAAGACCAATAAGAGTACTATAAAATTCGTTGGTGTCTTCAACAAGATTTAAATGCACCCCGCCATCGCTACCCGTAGACCACGAAAAATTAGCAGATTCAGGAATATTATTAGGAATATCCTCAATATAAAATTCCGGGTTTTCATGTTTACTCCAGACAACGCCTTTATGAGTAACCTCTGCACCTCCGTCATCAGTTACTTCACCACCGCTGAGGGCTCTATAACAGACACCAAACTGTTCAGAATAATATAAAGTATCTAACCTAATGTCGGATACAGGATTGGTTGTTACTGTTGGTAGCTCTTTTTTGGAAACCAATTCAGAAATTTTTTCACATCCTGGATTAAGAGTTAATAATACACCCCCAACCACCAGGAGAAAGACCCACAAGTATCTGTTTTTTGATTGCATACGAAATAAGGTTAATAATGTTAATAATCAGATAATTATATTATAAAGGTAATTCATGTTCAGTGTTTCAGGCATATGTAGTTCTGCCTGCTATATATTTTATCTTGTGAGACCCAGTATTATGGGGATTCATCTGAAAAACGGATTGGTTATGATTAAATATATTCTGGACTAATTATAAACATATTGTTAAAACTCGAATATATAGAATCTTGTTGAATAAAACAAAAGATACCATCATAAAGCTACCCCTGCAGCTGCGCCGTGTTAAAAGAAAAAGACACACAAAATATCATTAAGCTGTTTAAGTTAGTGTGAAAACAGAAAAGCCTTCTGAATTTTAAGGGCCTTTTCTGTTCTTAAGCGGTCTGGTACGGGATTGCCTCACTCTGTTCGGCGGACCCTTCCCATGCAGGGGGCTAGCCTGCAAGCAAAACAAAAAGCCTCGCTGCTTAGCAGCTCCGATTTTATTTGTCACGCCTCTTATGAAAGCGAGCTTTCAACGAGCCGTGATAAATAAAAAACCCGATGAGTTGTAAGCCTTCGGCCTCCCACGTATTGGTCTGACAGCTCCGCGCCTGTATCTTGCGTCACAAAAAACAGATGCAAAAAGAAACCAGGTTTTTTGAATTGATCCGGCTGCAACAAGACTCCGGGCTGACGGTCCGGGAATTTTGTTCTAACGAAGGGATTGCTCCCTCTACTTTTTACTACTGGAAAAAGAAGCTTAAGGATAGCACTGGAAAAAATGATTTTATTCCTCTTATTGTAAAATCGCCGGATTCATCTCACGCTCCGGAACACCGGAATACTAATCGACGGGATTATACGGCATCCAAAATGTCTGGCGAGCATGCTATACTGGAATTAGTTTACCCCAACGGAACCCTGTTACGGATAAAAGATGATCTGGACCTGGTCCATCTGCGGACACTTATTCACCTGTACGACTGAAGCGGATGTTCCATTTACACAAATCCCTTCAGTATTTTTTGTATCCTGGCCCGGTGGATATGAGAAAGAGTTTTTACACCCTAAGCGGTATTGTATCCTCAGAGATGCATCGGGATGTTCGGGGAGGAGAAGTTTTTATCTTTATCAACCGAAGACAAACCATCATGAAGATCCTTCACATGGAATATGCCGGTTTGGTAATCTACCATAAGAAGTTGGAATCGGGCCGGTTTAAACTGCCTGCTTTTGATGAAAACACCCGGTCGTTGACCATCGGATGGAATGATCTGATGCTTCTGGTACAGAGTGTAAAACCCCGGCCAAAAAAGCTCCAAAAAAAGGCAAATTTTTACGTAAAATCTTAGTTGTTTTGCTTGGTATAATGATGCCTTTTATGTATCTTTATACCTGATAAACAAAGTGATACAGCGTGGATATATCAGATAGGGACAGATTAGTGGAGGAGCTTTTACAAGAGCGTGATGAGCTGTATCAGGAGCTGTCTCGTTTACGTGAAATTGATAACGGGGCATTGGATAGGGCCGAGAAGAAAAACGCGCGCTATGAGGCTGTAATCAAGAAAAAAGACGATGCCATAAAAAAGCTGACTGACCAGTTGGCCTGGTATCGCCGAAAGTTCTGGAAAGCAAGCAGTGAGAAATACATCCCCCAGGACCCCAATCAGCGCAGGATTGATTTTGACGGCATGGATATCCTTCCTCAGGAGAAACAGGTCATAGAGGAGGCTGAAAAGGAGATTATATCCTATCAGCGCAAGAAACCGGATAAGAAGAAAAAGCCGGTTCGGCTTCCTTTGCCGGATCACTTACGTAGAGAGACAGAAATCATCGAACCCGAGGGTATAGATGAGAACTGGGTACGCATTGGTCAGGAGGTTACCGAGATATTGGAACATAAACCCGGAGAGCTTTATGTACGCCAGATAATCCGACCCAAATATGCATTGAAAAATCATTTACAGAAACAGCAGGAGCAATCAGAAGGCGAAGGATTACAGGAAAAGGGAAACGTAAAAATTGCAAACCTTCCTCTACTTCCATTACCACGTAGTAATGCCGGCGCCAGCCTGCTGGCGGATCTTCTGTTAAGCAAATACATGTATCATCTTCCCTTCCACCGTAAGATCGCCATGTTTAAACAGGCAGGTGTCAGTATACCTGCATCTACAGTGAACGGTTGGTTCAGCGGGAGTGGTGATTTACTCAGGGCCCTGTATTACAGGTTACGGGAAATAGTCCTTGCCACTGATTATATCCAGGTTGATGAGAGCACCGTACCGGTTGTCAATAATGAGAAGCACCGAACAGTGAAAGCTTATTTATGGGTGGTACGCTCAGTGATGGAAAACATGGTATTTTTTCATTATGATAAAGGGTCACGTGCCCAGAAAGTGGTCATTGAATTACTACATAACTACAAGGGAGCTGTCCAGACCGATGGTTACGAAGCTTATAGTATTTATGAGAATAAGAAAGATGTATTATTGCTTGGCTGCTGGGCCCACGCAAGGCGAAAATTTACTGAAAGCTTAAAGGAGGATAAATCCGGAGCAGAGTATGCCCTGAAACAAATCGGTATGCTTTACCGGGTGGAGACCATGGCTATGGATAAGGAAATGGATGCCGGACAGCGTGCAGAGTTGCGCCAAAGACTTGCTTATCCAATACTAACGGCATTTGAAAAATGGATCGTCAGTTATTATCCAAAAACATTGCCCAAAGGAAGGATGAACAGGGCATTGTCCTATACCTACAGCATATTCCACCGTTTATCCAGGTACCATCTTGACGGGCGTTATCAGATTGATAATAATCTGGTGGAAAATGCTATCCGTCCCCTGGCGATCGGGAGGAAGAATTTTTTGTTCTGTGGTAATCATGATGCAGCTGAAAATGCAGCCATTATGTATTCTCTTCTTGGTTGCTGCAAAGCCAGTGATGTGAATCCACAGCAGTGGCTCACCGATGTGCTTACAAGAATACCGGAATACAACAACAATTACAGTCTGGATCTGGCAGACCTGCTTCCACATAACTGGAAAGCCTCCAAAGATGTTCAGGAAAATCCAACAGGTCTCCAGAAATAATCGGAATATTTTGGAATAAGTCGTATATGGTTGGGATTTTTCACGAGAACCCAAGAAAATCCAATCAATCCCGGAATAATTTTAGAATCTTTTAAAAAGTTGTAGCGTATTTTTAGAATGTGCAATATGTATCAGGCCGAAGGCTTACGATGAGTTGGTATTGTTAATTCTTGACCATAACATTCAATCAAATGCTGGCAGTGCTGAGATAATATCTGGCACTCCGTTATTTCACAATTAGCATTACAATAATAGGGATAAACTGCAGCATAAATTTACTTGCTGTTCTTCATACTTACTGGCAACGTAAACAGAAACTTACTGCCTTTTCCTGCTTCACTTTCGACCCAAATTTTTCCACCATGCTTTTTCGACAAATTCCATGCAGAGCATCAGACCTAATCCCGTGCCACTTTCATTTTCTGTGCCATTCATGGAAAAATTCAAATCTGCCCCAAATAATTTTTGCTGGTTTTCCTCAGTTATTCCTACGCCATTATCGGTAACAGAGATTTCAATATGGTCTTGGTTCGATACAGCGTTAATAACAACCTTTCCGTTTGATTCAGTGAATTTTATTGCGTTCTGCACAAGGTTTCGTAATATAGTCTTTAGCATGTTCGGGTCAGCGTATGCCACAATATCGCCTGATACAGAATTGATTAATTTGATTTTCTTGAGTGATGCTGATGTATTTAAAACCATGAGCGATTCCTCAACAATGGGTTTTAACTCAAGATTTTCGGGTTTATACTTTATTTCCTCTGTCTGAGTTTTTGCCCAAGTCAGAAGATTATCTACTAAATTCAGGTTATTCTTTGCAGAAGTGTTGATTACGGCAGCATATTTCTTTGCTTTTTCGATATCTGATGTTTGTAGTTTTTTAGTCAAAAGGTCTGAGAACCCCAAGATATTATTTAACGGACTTCTTAAATCGTGTGCAATTATCGAAAATAGTTTGTCTTTGGTAGCATTGAGTTTTGTTAATTTGGTTTCACTTTCTTTGTTATTGGTAATATCTCTAATATTTGCAACTGCGCTTTTAATGGAAGGATTATCAAAAAAATTTTGAGCAACTACCTCTAACCAAACATAACCTTTTACTTTGTGTTTATGCCTGTATTGAACACGAGCAGGTTTTTTGGGGTTTGATAATACTTCAGTCCAATGTTGTGATACTAATTCTAAATCATCTGGATGAATAACATCTAAAATATTACCATACAATTCTTCAGCGGTATAACCAGTAATATTCTCAACCACATCACTTACAAAAGTCTGCTCTCCCTTTTCATTTACTAATACGATTATGTCATTTGAATTTTTAATAAGTAAGCGTGATTTCTCTTCGCTTTCTTTTAACGCCTTTTCTGATTTTAACCTTTCGGTAATATCGTTAAAACTTACTATTACATTATTATTGATATATTGAATGTATAATTCGCAAATCTTCACAGAACCATTTTTAGAGGTAATCTCATATTCTCCTGTATTTATTGCTCTCCCTGTTTCTTGAGCCTCACTGAAGTAAGATTCCCATCTTTTAATAACTTTTTTCGATAATCGGCATCTGGGTAAGCCAATTTATACCATTCCGTAACGTACTCTGGTGAATATCCGAACATTTTTTTGCACTGCGACTCCAATACAGGATTTTCTCGTTACTATCGTTTGCGATAGCAATTGGGAAAGGACTTTCATTGACAATTGATTCCAACCTATCTTCGCTTTGAATCAGGGTTTGTTCTGCTTTCTTGCGTTCGGTGATATCATTCATAAAGCATTGCAATCTTCCATCTGGCATCATTTTAGATTTCATCTCAACTAAAACGACATTACCAGTTTTGGTTATAATCCTTCTTTCTCTTGTGATTGTCTCGCCACGTTGCAAAAGGTCATGCCTCAATGGATTCTCATTTAATGTGTCTTGGGAGAACAACTTTGATATTGGCATAGAAATAAGTTCTTCCCTTGAGTATTCCGTTAATTCAATAGCCTTTTCATTGACAGCGATAATATTTCCTTCCGAATCCCCATGATAGAATGCTTCTGGTGCTAATTCAAGAAGGTTACGGAATTTTTCTTCGCTTTGAATGAGGTTTTGCTCGGTGATATTTTTACGCAGTGAAATTGATAATATGCTAGAATAGGATTTAAGTAAATCAATCGATGGCAGAGATTGATTTTTTTTAAATGCCAGTACTGTTATACCATATAAGTTGCCAGAATCAATTTGAGGAATTCCAATAAAGTATTCAAATCCTGTTACTTTTCTTATTGCCTCATCAATCTTTTTTTGGATAACACCAGATGTTAACTCAGATAATGAATGTAAAACCTTTATCTCTCCTGACATAAATAATTGATAATCTTCTTTATCAACGGGATAAGATGTTGAGAAGATTTTTTTTCCGCCAATTTTAATAATTGTGTTCAAAAAAGCATTATCCGCTTCAAAATGTTTAATCGCAAGAGTATTATGACTGGCATCATATGCAGCAAAATGTGCATAGAGGGCATTGGTATGTTTTTTAATACAAGGAAGTGTGAAGTCCTTTATAATATCTTTTGATGAAGAGTCCGCTAACTTATATGAAAATGAAGTTAAAAAAGCATTATCCCTATTCTTTTGAAGAAGGTCTTGTTCGGCTTGTTTACGCAGACTTATATCACGGAAAATTCCCATCATACATTGCTTTCCATCATAATCAATCTGGGAAGCCATTATTTCAACAGGGATTTCTGAACCATCCGAGCAAACTACTTTCCATTCAAGGGGTACTGTTAAATCTGTTCTATCTAATTCTTTTTGATGTTTAGTGAAAATTTTGGTGTCTTTCTCTGGGTGCAACTGACTTTGATGCATGCCGACAATCTTTTCATGTGGCAAATGCAACAGTTGGGAAGCCGCTTTGTTAGCATCTAAAATTATTCCAGAGGCTTTTTCCGCAATAAAAATTGCATCAGCAGCATTATCAAATAAAACTCCAAGGCTATGGGACATGAGATATATTTATTCTATGAGAACTACTTTCTATTAATCCAACATTCCTAATTACTTATATTATTATCATGCAGAAATATATTACCTGCAATTGGTGAGAGATTGTCATGCTCTGATCGTATGCAAGGTACGACAATTAAAACCACAAAGTCAAACGGTATCGTCCCAAAATGTGTAATTATTCTATACACTCTTCAATAAGCGGTCGGTTATTTGATAACCAAATTGCAGTGAAAGAGTCACTGCCTTCTTGACTTTTTTAATTAAAAAATGACTGTGAATTCTTTGTGGCAGGATATTTTATTTATTAATAATTCGCCGTCAATGGTCCAGAACGTTTCGGAGCATGCTGACCTCCTATTTTTTGTGGTTATCCTGGTTATGGAGAAAAAATCGATGAAGAAGGAGAGTTGAAAAGTTAAAGAAAAAGTGCTCGAAGAGGTAGAAAAGTAACACTTTTCGTACCGATATCGACCCGATTTAAAAAACCCAGTCCGTAATAGACTGGGTTTCTTGCGTTTACAAAATCGTGTGCGGTCTGGACGGGACTCGAACCCGCGACCTCCGGCGTGACAGGCCGGCATTCTAACCAAACTGAACTACCAGACCATGCTTTCAAGCGCTGCAAAAATAAGCTAATTTTTTAAATACAAAAAATAATTATCTGAAAAGTTGAATTTATTATTCGTTGAGGCAGGGTGTCTACATCTTTATATTGGTGGTGTTCAATTGTAGTGTTCTTTTCAGTGTGTCGTGAGATTCATCTTTTATTTATCCAGGTCCGGCAGTTCAAAAAAACTAAAATTCACTGATCCGTAGTTTCGCTGTTCTCTGAAATATTCCCGGCTGCTGAAATCATATGTGCCGGGATGCTCAATGATCATCAGACCACCCGGCTGCAGGCAGTCGCTGTCCGTTATCATAGAGGGAATATCATCAAGCCATGAAAGATCGTAGGGTGGATCGGCAAAAACAAGGTCGTAGCTGTCCGCTGTTCTGCCAAGGAACTTCCTTACATCGTCGCGGAAGACCTTTAATTGATCCATATCCATTTTTAATGCTGTTTCCCTTATAAAGACTGCATGCCGCTGCTTTACCTCAACCGAATGTACACTCTCGGCACCGCGGGAGATGAATTCGTAACTGATACTGCCGGTGCCGGCAAAAAGATCCAGTACATGCAGGCCGCTGAAATCGAGTATATTATTAAGTATATTGAAGAGACCTTCCCTTGCCATGTCGGTGGTGGGCCTCAGATTGAGTCCCGGTGGCGGCTTAATAAGCCTTCCCTTATATGTGCCGCTGATTATGCGCAACTGACTATATTGAAAAGGTTGCAGTAGCGGTGGACAGCCATATCGTCAAATATATAGCTCAGGGAGAAATCGCCCTGTGGCTTTGCAAATTTGAGTGTAGTGCTATACCTGAGTATATTATTATAGAGCTCGTCGTACTTTAATATGTCGCCACTGAAATAAACAGGCTCCTCAGCCGGTATATTGAAGCGGTTGAAGCTGTTCAGCAGGTAATAGAGTATATCTGAGTCATTCCTCACCCTGAAGGTGTTGAAGAACTGCAGCGCATCATCCTTGATTAATATAAGTGTGAAAAAGCCATGGTCGATATGAACCCTTATGTACCTGTCCCTTATCTTACGCGCATCCCTGAAGGATGAATGGAGCAGGGGCTTTGGCCTGGTGCGACAGCGATGCTTCCGGGAAAAGCTTATAGGCCATATCAAAAATATCCTTCCTTATACCGAAAAGGAGATAGGCATCCGGATTGATAAGCTTATTATTTGACACCGTATAATCATCACCCAGGCTGTGATTAAGCATGAAATACTCATTCTTTATTGCAGGATCATACAATGCGGTGGGCACTATGGTGCTTTGTTCAAGGTTAAAGACCAGCCTGTATTTGCGATATTCACGGGAAAGGAATTCGTCACTGTCTGCAATCTCTTTCATCCGGCGGGCTATGGCATCCTCCCTGTCCGGGAGCTTGTACTCCCTGAACATTACAAACCTGTTTCTGAGATTGTCCAGGAGACAAAAAGAAAATCCATCCAGCCCAAGCTGAATGGATATCTCATAATTATTAGTCGAATTTATATCCAGTGTTTCGTCAAACAGTTCTTTTTCATACATATAAAAAACTGTTAATTCTCCCAGTTACCGGCGTTATTATTGGGTTCTTTAACATTACCAACACGCATACCGGGAAAACCTGTGATCTTTTTACGCTCCGCGTTATAATTAATAATAAGCTGCTCATCAAGTCCCCTGAGGAAAACGTTGTTTAATACAGATGCTTCGAATACTTCTACCTTAACCTTGGATCCTGTTTCAACAAGATCAGCTTCAAGCTTAAATTCTTTACCGCCGGAGTAGGGTACATACCTTATTGAGTCAACAGGGAAACCGGGATCAAATATTGAATCCATTACGGATGTGTAGGAGGTGTCACGCACTATCATGCCTCTGCTTAAAGCTTCTCTTTCCGCACTTCGGCCCCATTCCTCAATCATTTCATCTGTTACAGATCCTTCCTTGTATATCAGCGGGAATGAATCAGTTTTCACAAAATTGATAAGAGTATCAAAACTACCTGTATACCTTCCGTGTTTGGACTTAAAAGCTACTTCGGCAGTCCTGATATTAATTAATCTTTCCTTAATGGCTTCTTCCCTTTTGTCTCTTTCCTTATTGAACCTGATGGGGTTCATAATGCTGTCGAGCAGAAGATAACCCAGAACAATAATTGCTGCAATTAGTAGAATTCGTACAACTGTATTCATTTTTTTATTGTTAAATAAGTTTGGTTATGTTTGCTGCAAAAATAAAAAAATAAATTGAATACCAAATGGATCAGGGGGAATTTGAGCTAAATGATACAGTCGCATATTGAAAATATTTTAAATAGTAATCTGGGTCACACGCCAACAAACGATCAGCTTGCTGCCATAAGCGAAATATCTTCCTTTGTGGCAGGCAACAGTAATGACAGTATTTTCCTCCTTACAGGTTATGCCGGTACCGGCAAAACAAGCCTTATCAGCGCCATTGTGGGAACACTTGAGAGTTTTAATCTCGAATCGGTATTACTTGCCCCTACAGGCAGGGCTGCCAAGGTGCTTGCATCATACACGGGCAGGTCATCATTCACTGTTCATAAACATATTTACAGGCAGAAGAGCAGCAAGGATGGCATTGGTAAATTTGCCCTTGACAGGAATATGCACAGAGATGCATTTTTTATAGTTGATGAGGCCTCCATGATCTCGGGTGAGCTTTCCGAATTATCACTGTTCGGCAGCGGCCGCTTGCTTGATGACCTTATTGAATATGTTTACAGAGGCAGGAACTGCAAGCTGATGCTGGTGGGAGACACGGCCCAGCTGCCGCCGGTTGGTTCAACACTGAGCCCGGCACTTAGTGTAAGCGACCTGTCTCTCTTTGGATTTAATATAGAGACAGCCGAATTGCGGGAGGTGGTCCGACAGAACAGGGAGTCGGGTATACTGATGAACGCCACGCATATACGAAGTAAGATAATGACTGAAGACCTTGAGGTACCGCGATTTACACTTGATGGTTTTGATGATGTATTCAGGATAACGGGTGAGTCACTGCTGGAGGAGATAGAGGAGGCATATTCATATGCTGGTACTGATGGGACGGTGATAATAGTCAATTCCAACAGGATGGCCAATAAGTATAACCAGGGTATACGCAACAGGATACTTTACAGGGAAGAGGAGATCTCAGCAGGTGATATGATCATGATTGTTAAGAATAATTATTTCTGGGTAAGTGATGAGGAAAATCTTGACTTTATTGCCAACGGTGATATTGCACGTATAAAAAAGGTATTGAGGAAAGAAGAAAGGTATGGCCTCAGGTTTGCCGATATGGTGCTTGATTTTATTGATTATTCGGTTGAACTGGAAGTAAAGGTGCTGCTTGACACCCTGGCTTCAGAAACAGCATCCCTGCCGGGTGAGCAAAACAGGATGCTTTACCAGAGTGTATATGAGGATTACGCGGAGCTGAGTACAAAGAAGAAAAGGTATGAGGCTGTAAAGAATGACCCTTATTTTAATGCCATGCAGATTAAGTTTGCCTATGCCGTTACCTGTCATAAGGCCCAGGGTGGCCAGTGGGAGAGGGTCTTTATTGACCAGGGGATGTTTAACAGGCAGGAACCAACACTTGATTACCTGCGCTGGCTGTATACAGCTCTTACCAGGGCCACCGGCAGGCTTTACCTGGTGAACTTTCTTCCGGCTTTTTTTCCCGGTGACTAGTCTCCTATGATCTTGACCAGCACTCTTTTTCTGCGTTTGCCGTCAAATTCACCATAGAATATCTGCTCCCACGGTCCGAAATCCAGCTTGCCTTCCGTTACTGCCACAACAACCTCCCTGCCCATAATTGTCCTTTTCAGGTGGCCGTCGGCATTATCTTCAAAGCCGTCGTTATGCCTGTATTGTGAATATGGCTTTTCAGGCGCCAGCTTTTCCAGCCACTGCTCAAAATCATTATGCAGCCCCGGCTCATCATCATTGATAAAAACGCTGCTTGTGATATGCATGGAGTTAACCAGCAGCAGGCCTTCCTTTATACCGCTTTCCGCCAGTACGCTGTTAACATCGGGTGTAATGTTTATAAGCTCTCTTCGGCTGTTTGTATCAAACCATAATTCTTTTTTGTGCGATTTCATAGCTTTGTGTTTTTGATTTGTAATTATCTGACCGGAGCTGTACTCCTGTAATGAGCAGGCTTGTCCCAGCCTGTTTAATGGTATTGATCAGACTTTTATAATGTCTTTGATAAGCATATCTATCTTACTGTCCAGTTCAGCCTTTTTCTTTTCATAGTCTTCCCGCTTATCCAGACTGTCATTGACGCTGAAATAAAATTTGATCTTTGGTTCCGTACCGGATGGACGCACGGATACTATGCTCCCATCTTCAAGCAGGAACTGCAATACATTGCTCTTTTCCATGTCAATGGTAATGTTTTTGTTGCTTACGAGGTCCTTTGACAGTCCTGACAGATAGTCATCCATCCTCACCACCCTTGAATTATTTATCATGGCGGGCGGATTATCCCTGAAGCCGGTCATCATAGCGTTTATTTCCTCAGCTCCCTCTTTCCCTTTCCTCACTATTGTTTCAAGTCTTTCCCTGTAGAGGCCGTATTCATAATAAATATCCACCAGTATGTCAAATAATGTTTTACCCTTGCAGGCAGCCCAGGCTGTAACCTCAGAAATAAGGGCGCATGCTCCCACGGCATCCTTGTCCCTCACATAATCGCCGGGCAGGTAGCCAAAACTTTCCTCTCCTCCTCCTATATACTTTTTCTTATTCTCCAGTTTTTTCATCAGGCTGGCAAAATACTTAAAGCCGGTTAACACATCATAGCATTCCACACCGTTTTTTTCTGCTATCCGGCACAGCAGTCCGGATGTTACTATTGTCTTAATAATATACTCATTTCCCTTGAGCATATTCTTTTCCTTCATCTGCCCTGTAATATACCAGGTCAGTATGGCACCCGTCTGGTTGCCGTTAAGAAGGACATATTCCCCTGACCTGTTCTTTATGGCCACACCCAGCCTGTCGCCGTCAGGGTCGGTAGCCATAACAATATCCGCATTATGTGTGACAGCCTTATCCAGTGCCATCTTCAGGGCATTCAGGATCTTCAGGGTTTGGTGATTTCACCGTGGAGAAAAGGGGATCCAGCTTATCCTGTTCCGGTACATTGATGATATTAGTAAAACCGAATTCCCTGAGGGCTGCCGGTATTATCTCCACGCCTGTGCCGTGTATAGGAGTGTACACTATGGGCATATCATGTTTTTCGCTGATGCAGCCGGGGTTAAGGCTTATCTTTTTTACTGTGTCTAAAAATAGTTTATCAATCTCTTTTCCTATGCTGATTATGTTCTCACCTGGACCGTTAAACTTTATCTCAGAGACAGACGTTATCTTTCTTACCTCTTCAATAATATTTTTGTCATGAGGAGCCGTAACCTGTCCTCCATCTTCCCAGTATGCCTTATACCCGTTATATTCAGGGGGATTATGCGATGCCGTGATAATAACACCGGCCTGGCATCCCAGCTGGCGTATGGCAAAAGAAAGCTCGGGTGTTGGCCTCAGTGATTCAAAAAGATATACAGTGAAACCGTTGGCTGAGAAGATACCCGCCACTATCTCCGAGAATGCCCTGCTGTTATTCCTGCAGTCGTAGGCAATGGCTGCCCTGATCTCCCTGCCGGGGAATTCTTTCAGCAGGTAATTGGAGAGTCCCTGGGTTGCCATACCCGCCGTATATTTATTCATCCTGTTGGTTCCGGCACCCATTACACCTCTTAGTCCGCCCGTGCCAAACTCAAGGTCGCGGTAAAAAGCGTCAACAAGTTTCTTCTCATCATTCTCAATCATGTCAAGAACTTCCTTCCTTGTTTCCTCATCATATTCACTGCCCGTCCAGGCCCTTGCCTTTTCGTAGATTTTATTAAGCTTGTCTTTCATCTTTTATGTTTTATTCTTTTAATGCATTCCTCCAGGCTTTCCTGCCAGGAAGGGATGTTTATGTTATAGGTTTTCTTTATTTTATCAAGACTTAGCACTGAATATTCCGGTCGTTCAGCCGGCAGCGGGAATTCAGCCGTGCTGACAGGGTTAATTTTAATATCCAGGCCTTCTATCCTTTTTATCTCCCGTGCAAACTCATACCAGCTGCAATGACCCTCGTTGCTGTAATGGTAGATGCCGGGGATAAAGCTGTTTTTGTCCTCAATGCTGTACTTAATGATGCTGATAACTGCCGATGCCAGATCAGCAGCCCAGGTAGGTGTGCCCACCTGGTCGTTAACAACATTTATCTCATCCCTTTCGGATGACAGCCGCATTATTGTCTTTACAAAATTACTTCCGAACTCCGAATAGAGCCATGATGTTCTTATAATAACTGACAGGGGGTAGGACAGGGCATATTCTTCCCCTTTCTGCTTACTTTTGCCATAAACTGACAGTGCTCCGGTTTTGCTGTCTTCTTTATAGGGTGTTTTTCTCTGGCCTTCAAAAACAAAGTCAGTTGATATATGAATAAGCTTCATATCCGGCACACTCACGGCAGCCCTGATAATGTTTTGTAGCGCAGTGGCATTGACGGCGAAGGCATTTGCCTCATCATCCTCCGCTTTGTCGACAGCAGTATAGGCAGCACAGTTAACCAGGAAGGATGGCTGTATATCGCTGATGATCTCCTTTACCTGTTTCTCGTCTCTTAGATCAAGCTCATCGATATCCATAAAAAGGAAAGAGGCATTTTTCACATTATGGCTCTGCCTTTGTATTTCTTTTCCCAGCTGGCCTTTAGCTCCTGTTATCAGTATCTTTGTCATCGCTCCTGTTCAAAATTATTTTCAGCTTCGGAAAACAGAGGATTATTCCTGTCTTTCTCACTTATTACGGCTGAATCTATATCGACGGCCCAGTCAATACTGAGTGATGGGTCGTCAAGCGCTATTCCTCTCTCATGCTCCGGGCTGTAATAATTATCACATTTATACAGTATTATTGCCTCATTGCTCAGTACCGAATATCCGTGGGCAAAGCCCCGGGGTATAAAAAGCTGGTGTTTTGACCCGGAATCAAGATCAACAGCCTTCCACCTGCCATAGGTGGGCGATCCCTTACGTATATCCAGCACTACATCCCTTATCTTTCCTTTAATCACTCTTATAAGCTTGGCCTGGGCCATGGGATTAAGCTGGTAATGGAGTCCGCGTATCACATTCTTCCCTGAAAAGGATTCGTTGTCCTGCAAGTGACCTGAAAGTAATATTATTTTCCTGCAGGTCTCTCTGCTTATAGCTTTCAAAAAAATATCCCCTTTCATCTCTGAACACCCTGGGTTCAATAATATATAGTCCTTCAAATCCGGTTGACTTAACATTCATCTTATATAATATTATTATGGGTGATAGTTTTTTCGGTGGCTATATTTTTGAGATACCTGCCATACTGGCTTTTACCCAGTTTCTTTGCCAGCGCAAGAAGCTGTTTCTTATCAATATAGCCTTTTTTATATGCTATCTCTTCTATGCATGATGCTTTCAGTCCCTGTCGCTGTTCAAGTGTTGCCACGAAGTTGGAGGCCTGCAGCATACTTTCATGCGTCCCCGTGTCAAGCCAGGCCATGCCTCTTCCCATCAGCTTAACCTTTAGTTTATCTTCCTCGAGGAATAACCTGTTTAGGTCTGTTATCTCAAGCTCGCCCCGCTTTGAGGGTTTAAGCTTTTTGGCCTTATCAGAAACCGTGTTATCGTAGAAATACAGACCTGTGACAGCATAGTTTGATTTTGGTTTAGCCGGTTTCTCTTCAAGGCTTATCACCTTGCCGGTACTGTCAAACTCAACCACACCGTAGCGTTCAGGGTCATTAACATAATAGCCGAAAACGCAGGCACCTGTGCTCAGATTAGCCGTATCCACCAGTATATCTGCGAAGCCGTGACCGTAAAAAATATTATCACCGAGTATCATGCATACATTGTCATTGCCAATGAATTCTTCTCCTATGATAAAAGCCTGTGCCAGACCTTCCGGCTCAGGTTGCACTGCATAGCTGAAACTGAGGCCTATATCCGAGCCGTCTCCCAGCAGTTCTTTAAAAACAACAATGTCGCGGGGAGTGCTTATCACCAGTATCTCCCTTATTCCTGCCAGCATAAGTACCGAAAGGGGATAGTATATCATTGGTTTATCATATACCGGCAGTATCTGTTTTGAAATGGTCTTTGTAACGGGATGGAGTCTTGTGCCTGCCCCACCGGCAAGAATAATTCCTTTCATACTTTTAATTTTTCTTTGAAATAATTTATGGTTTTTGACAGCCCTTCTTCAAGATCACATGTGGGCTCCCAGCCTAATTTTTCCCTTGCAAGGCTTATATCAGGCTGTCTTTGCAGGGGATCATCCTGTGGCAGTGGCTTATAGCTGATCTTTGATTTTGATCCTGTCATCTTTATTATCAATTCTGCCATTTCCTTAATGGTAATCTCCCGTGGGTTACCCAGGTTAACCGGACCCGTAAATGAGTCTTCTGTCTGCATGAGTGTTTTGAGCGCTACTGTAAGGTCATCAATATACTGAAAGCTGCGTGTCTGGCGCCCATCGCCATATATTGTGATCTCTTCATTCTGCAATGACTGCACTATGAAATTAGAAACCACCCTTCCGTCATCCACCATCATCCTGGGGCCATAGGTATTGAATATCCTTGCAATTTTTATCCTCACATTATTCTGGAGATGATAATTCATAAAAAGTGTTTCAGCGCACCTTTTTCCTTCATCATAGCATGAGCGTGGACCCAGAGGATTGACATTGCCCCAGTAACTTTCAGGCTGTGGATGTATCTCGGGATCACCGTATACCTCGCTTGTCGATGCCTGCAATATTTTTGCCCCGGTGCGTTTTGCCAGGCCAAGCATGTTTATGGAACCCATTACCGATGTCTTTATGGTCTTTATGGCATTATACTGGTAATGTATGGGGGAAGCAGGGCAGGCAAGGTTATATACCTCATCCACCTCGGCAAACAGGGGCATGGTTATATCATGCCTTATCAGTTCAAAATACGGCTGATCAAGCAAATGATATATATTCTCCTTGGAGCCTGTAAAAAAATTATCCGCGCATATTACTTCATTTCCTTCTTTCAGCAGGCTTTCACAGAGGTGGGAGCCAATAAAGCCGGCGCCGCCGGTAATAAGAATACGTTTCATTCAGTATGAATTTTTTTTAGCAGAAACAAAGATAGAAAATTATGTTTTACTTCACTTTCACTGCAGGGTATTTAGTCTGCTTACATTATAAGTTATACTATACTTTTTTAGCATTTTGATTTTTATCAAAAGGCCTTTATCCATTTGCCCCCGGCGTTCATTGTAAATATATAATCTTCACTCCTTTGCCATAAATATTTTTGTCCGGAATTAGGAGAATACATATGCTTTCAGTATTTTTGCATCCACTTTTAAACAATATAATGTCTAACTTATTAATTATTAGATTATTTAATTAAATCATGACTGAACAAAGTAAAAAATCTGCAAACGACGAAAACCTTGAAAGAAAGGAAAACAAAGAAGCTTTAGGGGCACAGGAAGAACAAAAACCTGAGGCTGAAGAGCAGGCTGATGCCAGGGAAGCTGTACAGAAAGCTGAGGCTGAGGTTAAAGAGAATGATGAAGCTGCCGCTGAAGCTGAGGCTGAAAAAAAGACTGAGGCTGAAAAAGAAGTGGAAAAGGAAATGGCTGAAGAAAAACCCGAAGAACCGGTAAAGGCTGAGGAGGAGACTCAGGAAGAAGAAAAGGCTGAAGAAAAAACCGAAGAACCGGTAAAGGCTGAGGAGGAGACTCAGGAAGAAGAAAAGGCTGAAGAAAAACCCGAAGAACCGGTAAAGGCTAGAGGAGACTAGGAAGAAGAAAACTCAAGAGAAACCCGAAGAACCGGTAAAGGCTGAGGTTAAAGAGAATGATGAAGCTGCCGCTGAAGCTGAGGCTGAAAAAAGACTCAGGCTGAAAAAGAAGTGGGAAAGGAAATGGCTGAAGAAAAAACTGAAGAACCGGTAAAAGCTGAGGAGGAGACTCAGGAAGAAGAAAAGGCTGAAGAAAAAACTGAAGAACCGGTAAAAGCTGAGGAACAAGCCAAAGAAGAAGAGAAGGCTGAAGAACCTGTAGAGGCTGTTGCAGCTGAGAAAGTTGCTGCAGAAAAAGAAACTGATGAGCTCGAGGAATTTGACTGGGAATCCTTTGAAAAGGAAGATACAAAACATACACCCAGGAAGAAAGAGGTTGAGGAGATGTATGATAAAACGCTGTCTACCATTGCCGAAGATGAGGTGGTGGAAGGTACCGTTATCTCTATGAACAAGCGTGAAGTCGTTATTAATATAGGATATAAGTCAGAAGGCGTAGTCAGTCTTAATGAATTCCGTTATAACCCCGATCTTAAGCCAGGTGATACGGTGGAAGTGTACGTAGAAAGCCAGGAAGACAAACGGGGACAGCTGGTATTGTCGCATAAGAGAGCGCGGGCATTGAAATCATGGGAAAGGGTTAACGAGTCACTGGAGAAAGACGAGATTATCAACGGTTATATCAAATGCCGCACCAAGGGAGGTATGATAGTGGATGTATTTGGTATTGAAGCTTTCCTCCCGGGATCACAGATCGATGTTAAACCGATCAGGGATTATGATATATATGTTGGAAAGACAATGGAATTCAAGGTTGTTAAGATAAACCATGAATTCAAGAATGTCGTTGTATCACATAAAGCACTTATTGAGGCCGAACTGGAATCACAGAAGAAAGAGATTATTGCCAAACTTGAAAAAGGACAGGTGCTGGAAGGAACGGTGAAAAATATCACTTCTTACGGGGTGTTCATCGACCTTGGCGGTGTAGACGGTCTGATACATATTACCGATCTCTCATGGGGCAGGGTTAACCATCCCGAAGAGATTGTATCACTTGATGAGAAACTGAATGTCGTTATACTTGACTTTGATGATGACAAGAAAAGGATAGCTCTTGGTCTTAAGCAGCTCACCGAGCATCCATGGGATTCGCTGGACGAGAACATGAAGATAGGTGATAAGGTTAAAGGCAAAGTAGTGGTAATGGCCGATTACGGGGCATTTGTTGAGATAGCTCCCGGCGTGGAAGGACTGATACATGTTTCTGAAATGTCATGGTCACAGCACCTGCGCAGTGCACAGGAATTTATGAACGTGGGTGATGAGGTAGAAGCGGTTATACTGACCCTCGACCGCGAGCAGCGTAAGATGTCACTGGGCATTAAGCAGCTCAAGCCGGATCCATGGGAGGGCATAGAAGAGAAGTATGCCGTGGGAAGCAAACACAAGGCCAGGGTAAGGAACTTTACCAATTTCGGAGTGTTTGTTGAGATTGAAGAAGGAGTGGACGGACTCATACATATTTCCGATCTGTCCTGGACAAAGAAGATAAAGCACCCGGCAGAATTTACTTCAATAGATGCTGAAATAGAGGTTGTGGTTCTGGAGATAGACAAGGATAACAGGAGACTGAGCCTTGGTCATAAGCAGCTTGAAGAGAACCCATGGGATGTGTTTGAGGAAGTTTTTGAAGTGGATACCATACATGAGGGAACGATAATTGACGTATTCGATAAGGGAGCCGTTGTGGCATTGCCTTACGGGGTTGAAGGATTCGTTACCCCCAAGCATCTTGTTAAGGAAGACGGTACAAGCGGTAAGGTTGATGAGAAACTGCTGTTTAAGGTAATAGAATTCAATAAGGCCGCTAAGAAGATAATACTTTCTCACAGCAGGATCTTTGAAGATGAGAAAAGAGCGACTGACAGGAGTACAAGAAAGAGCGAGGCTTCTGCAACCAGGAGGGCAAGCAAGAAAATAAAATCAAACCTTGAGAAAACAACACTTGGTGATATATCTGATCTTGCAGCACTTAAAGAAGAAATGGAAGAAAAAGAGAACAAATCGTCCAAATCTGAGAAAAAATAATTAAATTAGACCTAATAAATTTTGAAGGTCATGGATTTTAATATTGAAAACAAGAAAAACAGCACTTTGATCAAGGTCCAGGCTGAAAAGCTTGATACTCATGTAGCACCTGCGCTGAAATCTGAGCTGGTTCTGGTATCAGGAAAGGGTGAAAAGAATATCATTCTGGATCTTGAAAAGTGTGAATATTGTGATTCCTCAGGCTTAAGTGCGATACTGGTAGCTAACAGGCTTTGCAAAAACGCCGGCGGTACATTCGTGCTCTGCGGTCTTAATGATGCAGTTGAAAGATTGATAACAATCTCTCAGCTCGATACAGTACTTAATATAACCGATACTGTTGATGATGCTGAAAAGATGATATCATAAGATTGTCTGGCAGGGTGATTTTTGAATTGACCATATTGGGAAGCAGTTCAGCTCTGCCAACTTCACAACGATATCCATCCGCTCATGTGCTTAATGCTCATGAGCGGATTTTTTTAATAGATTGTGGTGAAGGCACGCAGATGCAACTGAGGAAGTATAAGATAAAATACGGGAAGATACACCATATATTTATCAGCCACCTGCATGGCGACCATATATTCGGTCTTTACGGACTGCTGTCATCACTTAACCTGACAGGGCGCCTGTCTCCCCTGAGGATATATGCCCCGGAAGGCTACGGGGAGATATTAAATTCGCACCTGTCAGATTTTGATATCCATCTTAACTTCGATATTGATTTTATTCCGCTTAAGGGAAAGGATCCGGTTAAGATATTTGAGAATAAAGGAATAAGGGTTTATTCCCTTCCTCTGAAGCATCGTGTGCCTGCCTTTGGATTTTTGTTCAGGGAGAAAGAGAAGGAAAGGAATATAATCAGGGAGGCAATAAGAAAATATAATATTCCATTGTCAGAGATACATAAAGTGAAGAAGGGAGCAGATTTTTATACTGCTGAGGGCAAATGTATCCCCAACAGTGAAATTACAAGGGATCCGCCGCAACCCAGATCCTTTGCCTACTGCAGTGATACTTTATACTTCCCCAGGATGGCGGAATTTGTAAGGGGTGTGAACCTGCTGTATCATGAAGCCACCTTTGCTGCTGACAAGGAGGCCCTTGCACTCAGGACAGGACATTCAACAGCGGGTCAGGCTGCAAAAATAGCCCGTGATGCTGGTGTGGACAGACTGGTGATAGGCCATTTCTCCGCCCGCTACAGGGATGTTACACCGCTCGTGGAAGAAGCCAGGGAGGTGTTTTTAAATACCATTCCTGCACAGGAAGGATCAGTAATTACCATCTGATATGGGGTACTACAAACAAAAGAATACTTATCTTTGCTCATCAATTTATAAAACAAGATTACTGTGCAGGAAAAGATTTTAATTCTTGATTTCGGTTCACAGTATACTCAGTTAATAGCCCGCAGAGTAAGGGAGCTTAATGTGTATTGTGAGATCCATCCTTTTAATAATTATCCTCAGCCTGATGACAGTGTAAAAGGCGTTATACTGTCAGGCAGCCCTTCTTCCGTCAGGGATAAGGGAGCTCCTTATCCCGACCTTGACAGCATAAAAGGTAAAATACCCCTGCTGGGTGTGTGCTACGGGGCTCAGCATCTTGCGCATAATTACGGCGGAAAGGTGCATGCCTCAGATACAAGGGAGTATGGAAGGGCTAAGATGATATACCTGAATAATAATGATCCTCTTTTTGCCGGTGTTGAACAGGGAACGCAGGTATGGATGTCGCATGGTGACACCATTGAAGATATACCTTCAGGCTATTCAGTGATAGGCTCAACCACGGATGTAAGGGTGGGAGCATATCATATAGAGGAAGAGAGCACCTGGGGTATACAATTCCATCCCGAAGTCTACCATACGGAACAGGGTAAAAAGATACTTTCAAATTTTGTGTTGGATATATGTGCTTGTAACAGAACATGGACAGCCGATTCTTTTGTGGAGTCAACCGTAGAGAAACTTAAAGATACCCTTAAAGATGACCGTGTGGTGCTTGGTCTCAGTGGAGGAGTCGATTCCTCTGTCGCTGCCTACCTGCTTAATATGGCGATAGGTAAAAACCTGACATGCATATTTGTGGATAACGGTCTGCTGCGCAAAGGTGAGTTTCAAAAGGTGCTCGACTCGTATAAAGGCCTGGGATTGAATGTAAAGGGTGTTAATGCCAGTGATGAATTTCTTGATCAGCTGGAAGGGGTAAGTGACCCTGAAGAGAAAAGGAAGATTATCGGCCGGGTGTTTATTGAGATATTTGACAGGGAGGCCCTGAATGTGAAAGATGTGAAATGGCTGGCGCAGGGCACCATATATCCTGATGTTATTGAATCTGTCTCTGTCAATGGTCCGTCCGCAACCATAAAATCACATCATAATGTGGGGGGGCTGCCCGAGATCATGAACCTGAAAGTGGTTGAGCCGCTTAAGCTTCTTTTTAAGGATGAGGTAAGAAAAGTAGGCGCTGCAATGGATATGCCGGATATAATAATCAAGCGTCACCCTTTTCCCGGACCGGGACTTGCAATAAGGATACTGGGAGCTGTCAGCCGGGAGAAGGTGCGTATGGTGCAGGAGGCTGACGATATATTTATTGAGGGATTGAAAAAGGCCGGCCTGTATGATGAGGTATGGCAGGCAGGTGTTATCCTTCTGCCTGTTCAGTCTGTGGGTGTTATGGGCGATGAGCGGACATATGAAAATGCTGTTGTGTTGCGCGCGGTTGGATCAACAGACGGGATGACGGCTGACTGGTCGCATCTGCCATATGATTTTTTGGGACAGGTTTCGGGTGCTATAATAAACAAGATAAAAGGTATTAACAGGGTGGTGTATGATATCAGTTCCAAGCCGCCGGCTACAATAGAATGGGAATAATGCTGATATTGATATGAACCGGGCACGAGCTTAGCGAAGCCTTTCATGAAGGAAGTGAAAAAAAAATTAAACTTATGAAAAGAAAATTTTGGATACTGCTGGCACTGGCACTTATGCTTGCAGGAACGGAAGTGAAGGCACAGCTGTTTACCGAACAGGCTCTTAAATTCGGCAGAACAATGGCTTTGGTTGAGTCTTTTTATGTTGACAGTACAAACCAGGAGGAACTGACAGAAAAGGCTATCATAGAGGTACTGAAAAATCTTGACCCCCATTCTGTGTATATTTCTGCCGATGAACTTGAGGAGATAAACCAGCGGCTCCAGGGCAGTTTTGAAGGGATAGGCATAGAATTCAATGTATTGCATGATTCGATTCTTGTTATTGCTCCTATGCCGGGAGGACCCTCGGAGAAAGTTGGGCTGAGGCCGGGCGACCGCATCGTAAGCATTGATGGTGAAAATGTTGCAGGTACAGGAATTACAACCAATGGGGTGAGGAAAAGACTGCTGGGGGATAAAGGGACAAAGGTTATAGTAGGTATTTACAGGCGCGGCGCACCAGGTATACTGGAATACGAGATATATCGTGATAAATTACCAGTAAATAGCCTGCTGGCCTCATATATGGCAGCTGCTGATGTGGGATATGTAAAGCTGAGTAATTTTTCCCTTACCACGGAGGAGGAGTTTAATGAAGCCCTTGATCAGCTGCTGGCGGAGAATATGGAACATATGATAATAGACCTGCGTGGTAATACCGGTGGATATCTTGAAGCGGCCATAAGGATGTGTGATAATTTTTTCAGGGAAGAAAGGCTAATAGTGTACCTTGAAGGACGGAAGACTCCCAGGCAGGATTTCCATACGCGTAAAGGAGGTAAGATGAACAGCTCAAAGGTAGTGATACTGGTTGATGAAGGCTCTGCTTCTGCCAGTGAAATTATGGCAGGGGCCATGCAGGACTGGGACCGGGGACTGGTTATAGGCAGGAGGACTTTTGGAAAAGGACTTGTGCAGAATGCTTTTAACCTGGGCGACGGCTCAGCGGTACGGCTTACCATAGCAAGATATTATACACCTTCGGGAAGACTTATACAGAGGCCATATGACGAGGGCGTGGAAAAATATATGACTGATTTTTATTCAAGGTTTACCAATGGGGAGATGATGTCGGCCGACAGTATCAACCTGCCCGATTCCCTTAAATTCAATACCCTGGTAAATGGCAGGGTAGTATACGGGGGAGGTGGTATTATGCCTGATATCTTTATTCCTGCAGATACAAGTGATTATTCTGACTATTACCGCGACCTTGTGAATAAAAACGTAATATCAGAGTTTTCCCTTGATTATGTGGATAATAATCGCGGCAGACTCAACAGAAAGTATAAGCAGTTTGAACTGTTTAATGATAATTTCTCATTCAGCGATTCGGAAATGGATTCACTGATCAGCCTTGGTAAGGAGATGGGCGTGGAATTTGACGGGGATGGTTATAGTATCTCGGAGAGCCGGATCCGGCAGGTGATCAAGGGACTGGTGGCACGCGACTTATGGGATATGTCCGAGTATTACCAGGTTGTTAACCAGGATGATATTGTTATTAAAAGGGCCCTGAAACTGATAAAAAACGATGATGAATACTTTTCATTATTGAAAAATTGATAGTGGCACTATGGATAATTTTTTGGCAAAAACGCTTCATGGACTTGAGGATGTTCTGAGCAGGGAGCTGGAATCAATTGGTGCCTCCAATATTGTTGAGGGCAGAAGATCAGTTAGCTTTGAGGGTGACAGGGAAGTGCTTTACAGGGCAAATTACTGTTTGCGAACCGCATTGTCGGTATTAAAACCCCTCCATCAATTTAATATAGAAAAGGCAAAGGATCTTTATAGCAGATCACTGGGTTTTCCATGGGAAAAGATTATGGATACGGGGCAGACTTTCTCCGTGGTTCCTGTTGTCAAATCTTCATTATTTAACCATACCGGATACCCGGCCCTTGTTCTTAAAGATGCCATTGTGGACAGGTTCAGGAAGAAAAGCGGCAGACGCCCCTCTGTTGATCTGAAAGAACCCGATATTGTTTTTAACTGCCATATAAATGAGAAAAGGGTAAGTATTAGTCTTGACTCAACAATTATACCCCTGTTTAAAAGAGGCTACAGGCTGTACCAGTCGGAAGCGCCCCTGAATGAGGTGCTGGCGGCCGGGATAATAATGAAGAGCGGATGGGATATGATGTCGCCTCTGCTCGATCCCATGTGTGGTTCTGGCACACTGGCTATCGAAGCAGCCATGATGGCCAGGTGTATTCCTCCCGGTCAGAAAAGGAAGTTTTTTGGTTTTATGAACTGGCCCGATTACGATCATGGCCTGTTTAAGAAGGTGATAAGGGATGCAAAACTGAAGATTGCGCCACTTCAGACACAGGTATACTGCCGGGATATATCTCCGCAGAATATCAGGATCGCAAGATCCAATATTAAAAGTGCCGGACTGGAGGCAGACATACGAAGCGGAATAGAGGATTTCCTCGATACGGAGTCGCCGGGCAAACCTACTACCATATTGATGAACCCTCCTTATGGTGAAAGAATGGAGATAAGTGACATAGAAAAATTGTATGAGGGTATAGGGGAGCGACTGAAACATGGCTATCCCGGTTCCACAGCATGGCTTATCAGTTCAAACAGGGAAGCATTAAAAAAGATAGGATTGAAACCTTCACAGAAACATACATTATATAATGGCAAGCTGGAGGTTAAACTGATGAAATATGAGCTTTACCGGGGCAGTGCCGGTGATGCTGAATGAATTTGCAGCCTGTGAAAAAAAGCTGTTAATATGATATTTCAGGCTATTTACATATATTGCAGGGTATTTTCATCAAATGCCGGACATGTAAATTTTTTGAACTTGAGATTTTTTTTATATTTGTTCTTGTTATTTAACAGGCCCAAGTCAAACGGAAGCTGATGAGCTTTAATGTAGAGAACCATTTTAAGGATTTGCAGACAGGTAATGTTATCTTCTCTTATAAAGGTGATATTAGTTCAGAGATGATAAACGTAATTCTTGATACGGTTGAAAAGAAGACTGAAGAGGCCAATGACCCCTCGAAGGTTAAGAAAAAATTATATAATGTACTTGTTGAAAGCCTTCAGAACCTTTATCATCATGTTGATACTGTACCGGGGGATTTTGAAGACCAGGATTCAAAGCGCTTTGGGATAATAGTTATTACACGTAGCGGTTCAGCATATAATATCACAACCGGAAATTTTGTAAGCAGGGATAAGATATTAAAGCTTAAAGAGCATATGGAGAAAATAAATAGTTCAAGTGCAGAGGAGATCAAGGAATTATATAAGTTTATTTTACATCACCAGAAGATATCTGATAAAGGAGGAGGTGGACTCGGACTCGTAGATATTGCACGTAAGACAGGCAATCAGCTGGGATATGAGTTTTATGATTATAACAGGGACTATTCATTTTTTTGTTTATCAATAAAAATTAGTGGATTAGAGAGTAATTAATAATTTAAAATTTTTATAATATGGAACCGATCATTATTGAAGGAAGCCCCAAAACACCAACAGTCCATTTTGATTCAAATGAAGGAGTATTTAAGCTGGAGGGAAGATCCATTCCGGAAAATTCCGTTGAATTTTATAAGCCTCTTGTAGACTGGCTTGATAAGTACAGGGAAAGCCCTCTGCCCTTAACTACCGTAGAGGTAAAGCTTGAGTATTTTAATACCAGCTCATCAAAATGCATACTCGATGTTTTTAAGAAACTCGAACTTATTCATAAGGCCAAGAATAACGTTGAGATAAAATGGTTTTATGAGGAAGATGATGAGGATATGCTGGAAGCAGGAGAAGACTATGAGTCTATAATCCGGGTCCCGTTTGAGATGATAGAGATCGTTGAATAGTACTAAAAAGCATTCAGATCGGTTTGAATAAGAAAGAGGGGTTTGCTTTGCGCATACCCCTATTTTTTATCAGCTTTTTTAGCCTCCCTTCGTTCCGAAAATTCTTCTATTGAATCGAGTAATTTTTTCAACAGCCTGAAATAAAGGGCTATATAGGTTAGTAAAGTCCACAGCCATATTACTGAAATATTTACCCAGAAAGTGTCTGCAAAGCTCCCAAACACCTGTTTTCGCGGAGCATAGAAATGTGCCTTCACAAAGGGATGGTCAGGATCTTTAAAGATGGGATCGATTTTCTGGATGATCTCACCATTATATTCTATACTCCTTTCTTCTTCATTGGAGTTTGTGACAAATTCTTCCAGCCTGTTATTATAGTGTTTTTGCTTTAGCCTGATAAAGGCCTGTGGATCTTCTTCCATTGCACTGGCTACAATAAGGTCCTTTTCGTTGAAATTCTTATTATATGTCTTTTTATAACTGTTATACAGTATTTCGATATACTCCTTTGCAGCAAGGATAGCGTCTTTGGTTACCCTCTCGGGCTTTAGCTGGTCAAGATAGTTGAACTCCAGTGCGGGCACTGCCTGCATCTCCTTTTTAATTTCGTTTCTGAGCACAAGCAGATCATTTTTAAACTTTTCGTCATTATTCTTCCTGTCGATGGCGTTCTCCAGGTTGCTTACCCTCTGTTTAAGATCGTTATACCAGTATATCTTCTTGAAGTTAGCTATGCTCATTATCTTATCATACTCATAGAACATATCTTCATAATCATTGTCCTTAAACTGTTTGACTGCAAGAGCTTCATAACCCCATCTGGCTATAATAAATTCTCCGTAAAAAGGAATCTTTGACGGTGAAGAAATATTAGGATTGAGTTTTTCGAATTTCACTATAATACCGCTGAGGATTATCTGTGGTATCACAAGGAAAGGAATAAGGATATAGATGGTAACAACAGCTTTGAAGCTGTCTGATATCAATAAGCCCAGCAGGTTGGCACTGGCCCAGCAGGAGAACAGTACCAGCCAGTATTCAAACCACATACCATGTATCTCCGTTATTCCGTTACCTACCAGCACAAAGGCAAAAGCCTGTACGGCTGAAATGACAAGCTGCACTATTACCTTGGAAAGCAGGTAGCTGTTCCAGCTAAGATTAAGAAATGCTTCCCTCTTTAATATCTTCCTGTCTTTTATTATTTCTTCAGCGCTGACTGTTAGTCCCATAAATATGGCCACAATGACGGACATAAAAAGATAGACCGGCAGGTTGCTGTTCTCCAGCAAGGTATAATGTGCATTCTCTGCGCTCTCGTCAAAATATTTTATAAGGAAAGCAAGGAAGAAAGCAAGTACAGGCGCTTCCAGCAGTGTTATCATCAGGTACTGGCTGTCGGCAAGCTTGGACAGTATATCGCGTTTAATGAAAACCATGAACTGCTTCAGCCTGTTAGGTGTCTTAAATGTTATTTCAGGTATGCCCTGTCCGGGTTCCAGTTTCTTTTCATTTTTTACAATATGATCATTATAATGTTCATTCCATTCCCTTGGAGCTGTTTTTCGCACATTGGTGGGCTTGCCGTATTCATCCAGCACCTTTGACTCTACGATATTGAATACCTGTTCAGGGTTTACATTACCGCATACATGACACTCACTCTCATTATAGTTAGCCTGGTGTGTCCTTAACTTGAAATAAATAATTGATTCAATGGGGTCTCCGTTATATATTATATATCCACCAGTGTCAAGTATTACAAGCCTGTCAAACATCTTAAAGATATCGCTGGAGGGTTGATGTATCACCACAAACAGCAGCTTGCCCTTAAGGGCAAGTTCCTTAAGCAGGTCAAGTATGTTTTCACTGTCGCGCGAGGATAAGCCCGATGTAGGTTCGTCCAGGAACAGAATGGGCGGTTCGCGTATCAGCTCAAGGGATATATTAAGTCTTTTCCTCTGACCACCGCTTATTTTCTTATTAAGGGGGCTGCCTACCTTCATGTCTTTTATCTCATACAGGCCCAGGCTCTGCAGGGTGTTTGATACTTTATTATGTATCTCTTCTTCGCTTAGGTTATCAAAACAAAGCTTGGCATTATAATAAAGGTTCTGGTAAACACTTAGCTCTTCTATAAGGAGGTCATCCTGTGACACATAACCAATCAAGCCTTCTGCTTCATCACTGTCTGAATGAATATCGATACCGTTTATAAGCACTTTACCCTTGTAGGGGGTATTAATACCGTTCAGTACGTTAAGAAGGGTTGACTTCCCTGCTCCCGAGGCACCCATTATGCCGACAAGCCTGCCCGATTCTTCCTCAAAAGACATATCATGTAAACCAACATGTCCGCTTTTAAACCTGTACTCGAGGTCCTTAACCTCATAAACCACCCTGGAGGCTTCAAGCTCTTCACGCCTGAACCTGCTGATAATATCGCTGTAGTATACAGGGGTGGTCTTTGGGTCGCGCAGCGATGAACCGGGATTGAAGGGATATACCTTGTCTTCCTGCACCAGCTGACCGTTAAGGTACAGTTCAGTCATACCGGTAAACCTTATGAAGTGCATATTGGCCGAACTTACCTCCAGCACCCATATCTGCCCGGTAATGGTTTCGTTTGTTATATGATGGCTTAGTTCACCTGTACCATCAGTTTTATTATCAATAATCAGGATATTGGATGAATCGGGTATGCTGGAAAAGTCATTCAGCACAAATTCACGTATCAGCTCAAACTCTTCCTTTTCGATATAAAAAGATTCAGCCACAGCCCTGATAAATTCTATTTCCTCATTGGTGACTATTGTGCCGTCTGATTTGCAGAACTCAAACAACTGGATAATCACCACTATCTTCTGGTTCTGGGTGAGCTGGTCGTTGATCTGGTTTGTTATCTTTAGTATTCTTACGGATACGGCGGAATGTCTTTTTTTCTGTGCACTTTTCTTCTGTTTCTCCTTGGCAGCCCGGTAGAATTCATCAAAGGAGGTCAGATATTCCTTTACCAGCTCTTCGTTCAATTGTCTTCTAAGAAATGCTTTAACCACACTTCTGCGATCACTCTCAATGCTTTCTGGTCTTGCAATGATAGCAAAGAGCTGCATCAGTGCCTTAAGAATCTTTTCACTCATTTATATCAGGCTTATGAGGTTGTTCAAAAATCAAGGATGAAAAATACTAATTTATGTCTTATTTTCCTAAATGCATTATTTTTTTGTTTTCCTCTTCTTCTTCTTTTTCTTCTTCATAACAGAGTATCCGAACCTGCCGATCATACTGCCTGTTTCGTAGTACCTGCCATGCTGATAACTGATGAGGCTGGCTTTATCAAGGTGAAAAGCGCCCGTTTCCGTATTTAAATATTTTTTGTCGGCCTGTATTGAAAGAACTTCAGCCAGGAACATATGATGAATACCCAGCTTAATGATATCTGTAAGCCTGCATTCTATGTTGACGGGCGATTCCGCTATGGCCGGGGCTTTAACCTTATTGCTTTCAGCAGGGGTCAGTTTCATCTCTTTAAATTTATTATAATCGCGCCCCGATTTCACCCCGCACCAGTCGGCAGCCCTTGCCAGCTCAGCTGTCGTAAGGTTGATAACAAACTCCCTGTTTTTTTTTATTATTTCGTAAGAATGCCGGGAAGGTCTTAATGAGATATAGCACATTGGCGGATCCGTACAGACCGTACCTGTCCATGCAATGGTGATAATATTATATTCATCCTGATTGCTTCCGCAGCTGACCATTACAGCCGGAAGTGGATATATCATTGTTCCGGGCTTCCATTCAATCTTTTCCATAAAATATTCTTTACCCTCAAATATAGCAGCATTGGGGTAAAGTAATGTGCTATTATGGAAAAAAGTCAAAAACTATTTAGACAGGAATCAACATCATCATGCAGGTCGAGTACCGTGTGGAGCTGAAGAGCCCTGAAGATTGAGAGTACATCGGTTTCTATATTACAAATCTTAAGCTTTCCGTAATTATTCCTTGCCGCCTTCATGGCAGTGAGAAAACAGCCAAAACCTGTGCTGTCTATATACCTGACTCCTTCAAGGTCAATTATCACCTTTGAATTGGGAACATCGTACAGCTTAAGAAGTTCAGTTCTTATATCATCAGCCACCGCTGCATTAAGCTTCTCCAGCTTGTTAAAGCTGACATGATCAATATTGTTTTCAATTTTTTCAATTATGATCATTGGATCAATTTATAATGATTCCAGATAAATATCCAATTCTTTTATTGCTTCTTCTGTCTGCCTGCTAAATTCCTCTATCAGCTCAGGGTAGGTTTCGGGTTTTATACTTTCTTTTGCGTTCAGCTCCAGCTCCTTTAATTTATGTGCGAGATCCTCCATACCCATAATGGCTATTGATGATTTTGCCTTATGTGCCAGTAAGCCCAGTTCATAGTATTTTTTATTATCATGTAGCTCCTTCATCTCAGTCCCGAATTCGTCTACCTGATCACGGAAAATATCTGCCATTTCCCTGATAAGCTCACTGTCATTATCACAGACCTCTTCAATGTAATCAACATTAATAAATTTGAATTCCACTTTTACTGAGCTTTTGGTTTAAAGCAAAAGTAGCAAAATTCAGGAAGGGCAGTAGGGGATTACCCAAATAATTTTGAAGGGGGTGCATAAAACAGATTAATAATTCTTATTTTTAGGAACAAAATATATGTTAAATGAAGAGATATTTATTCGTTCTGCTTATTCTGGCTGTCCTGCCTCTTACCTTTTTGTACGGGCAGGAAACCCTTAGTGTGTCAAAATCCGGTTTCAGAAAGGAGAAATCCGGTTTCAGGGATGCCTGGAGATGTATTAAGGACGGGGACAAATTATTTGAGGCGGGTGTGGGACTGTATACCGAAGCAGCTGAATGCTACCTGCTGGCTTATGATTATAACAGTGATAATGCTGCACTTAACTATAAGATAGCTGTTAGTTATATGTTTGGTGGCCAGCCCTTGAAATCGCTCGATTATTTCCTTAAGGCCTGGGAACTGGATACTGCTGTCACCGCTGATATCTTACTATTAACCGGAAGAGCATACCATCAGCGCGCCGATTATGGAAAAGCTATAGATTGCTATAATATGTATTCTGATAAATATCATGATTCTGAATCATTTAATCCGCTTGTTAATGAGCTTATTAAACAGTGTAATTATGCAATTGAAATGTCCGGACGTTCCGCCCCTGCAGAACTGTTTAACGCCGGTAGCGGTATAAACTCTGAGTATGATGATTATTCGCCTGTTATATCAGGTGAAGGCAGATTATTATATTTTACAACAAGACGACCCGCGCACGAAGATAATAAGAGGCAGTCAGCTGATATGAGATGGGATGAAAATATTTTTGTCTCGACCAGGGGTGCTGATGGCTGGGATCCATCCGGACCGGCAGGCGACAGGCTCGCAACAGAATTGAATGAGGGCGTGTTGTATGTTGCTGCCAATGGAAGCTTAATGTATATCTATGCTGGTTATGAGAACAATGGTGACGTTCTGGTCTCCGAATACAAGAAAGGCAGATGGACTAAGCCGGGGGCATTCAAGCCTCGCATAAATTCACGCAGCAGGGAGACATCAATATCCCTTACTGCAGACGGAAACGAGATGTATTTTACAAGCGACAGGAAAAAAGGTAAGGGTGGCCGGGATATTTACAGCATAAAAAGGATCATAAAAAATAAGTGGACAAAACCATTCAACCCGGGTGAACCCTTGAATTCTGCTGCAAATGAAGAATCAGTTTATGTTTCAGGTATGGGCGACACTCTTTGGTTCAGCTCAGACAGGAAAGGTGGCATGGGTGGTTATGATATTTATATGTCGGTGAAGGATAAGACAGGAGAATGGTCTGAACCACTTAATATAGGAATGCCTGCCAATTCACAGTCGAATGATATGTTTTTCATACCTTCTCCGCTTAACGAGGACGAATACTGGCTTGCCAGCGACCGGCCTGGAGGTTACGGAGGCTTCGATATATATCATATGGTGATTACAGTCCGCCCTGATACAGTTGTTGTGAACGAAGAGGGTAGCTCGCTTATTATTCAGAAAGACACAGTGCCAGGCAAAACTGCCCCGGCAATGAATAATTTTTATTAATGCAGGGTGAAGTCCGGCAGCAAATATTATCATTAATACGTCTTATTTTTTACTTTTGTGATTAAATCAGATATAATTATTCAAAAACTAAATCTTAAACTATAAAAAGAGCATAAAAATTTTAAACAAATGAAGAATACTGCCTTTACAAAATTTCATGAAGAACTTGGAGCAAAGATGGTTCCTTTTGCAGGCTATAACATGCCAATAGAATACACAGGTATTAATGATGAGCATAGTACTGTGCGTGAGAAAGTTGGTGTTTTCGATGTGTCGCATATGGGTGAATTCTGGGTTACAGGCTCCAGGGCACTGGAATATCTTCAGTTTATAACATCGAATAATGTTGATGCCCTGGTTGATGGCAAGGTGCAGTATTCCTGTTTTCCAAACGGCAGTGGAGGTATAGTGGATGACCTGCTGGTATACAGGTTCAGTGATGAAAAATACCTGCTGGTTGTTAATGCCTCTAATATTGATAAGGACTGGAGATGGTGCCTTGAAAATGCTGAAAAATTTGATATGTCCCCGGGGAACGGCATAGAAAACGCTTCCGATTCCACAGCCCAGCTGGCTGTTCAGGGTCCTCTGGCTCTCAGGGCAATGCAAAAGCTTACGGATGAGAATGTTATTGATATGGAGTATTATACCTTTAAGGAAATGCCCTTTGCCGGTATTGATTCGGTAATATTCTCAACTACAGGATATACAGGTGCCGGAGGTTGTGAGATATATGCTGATAATAAGGATGCAGTCCGGCTGTGGAAAGCGGTTTTTGAGGCAGGGGAGGAGTTTGGAATTAAACCAGTGGGTCTGGGTGCCCGCGATACCCTCAGGCTGGAAAAAGGTTTTTGCCTGTATGGTAATGATATAGATGATACAACATCACCCATTGAGGCAGGACTGGGATGGATAACCAAGTTCACGGATGATAAGGATTTTATTGATAAGGAATATCTGCAGAAACAAAAGGAGGAAGGAATTGACAGAAGGCTGAAGGGATTTGTTATGATTGACAGGGGAATTCCCAGGCACGGTTACGAGGTTTTTAATGAGGATGGAGATAAGATTGGAACTGTGACATCAGGCACCATGTCACCGATGATGAAACAGGGGATTGGTATGGCATACCTCGAGAAAGGTTACTGGAAAGAGGGAACGGAAATATTTATAGGTATACGTAATAAAAAACTGAAAGCCAGTGTGGTTAAGATGCCTATTTATAAGAAGTAGGATTTTATATCTTCAAAGGGGGAAATAATGCGCGGTAATAAACTAGAAGTATGTCTTAGCCCGTCTTTATTTAAGTATCATACTGACGATGAGGCTATTGTGGTTGTTATCGATACATTGAGAGCAAGTTCGGCAATATGTAATGCCTTTGCCAATGGGGCTGAAAGCCTTATACCGGTACCCGGACTCGACACAGCCAGGGAATATAAGAAGAAGGGGTATACGGTTGCTGCTGAGCGTGATGGTTATGTGCTTGATTTTGCTGATTTTGGCAATTCCCCTTTTAACTTCACAGCCTGAAAGGGTGAGGGGTAAAACCATTGTATACAGTACAACAAACGGTACCAGTACGATTGATGCAGCATCGGGATCTTATATGCTTGTAATAGGTTCGTTTCTTAATATCAGCAGCCTGGCATCATGGCTTAGCCTGCAGGAAAGGGATGTAATACTCCTCTGTGCAGGCTGGAAAGGAAAGGTATGCCTTGAAGATTCGGTATTTGCAGGGGCACTGGCCCAGAGATTGCTGGACAGTGGGAAATACAGCAGTATGTGTGATTCTGTAAGTATTGTCCTTGACCTCTGGGAATTTGCAAAAGCTGACCTTTTGACTTATATTGATAAAGCTGCGCAACGCAAGAGGTTGAAAGACAAAGGTCTGGATGAATGTATACCTTTCTGTCATACAGAAGACTCAACGGATGTTATACCATACCTGAAAGATGGTAAATTATTAAAATTAAATAAATAGGCCCTAAGGGGCCGGAAAAGGAAATAAGACAAGAAAACTAGCTTGATTTTTATTAATCATAAAACTTAAAAAAAATGAAAAAACATAATTTTTATGCAGGACCATCAATACTGCCGCAATATACTATTGATAAGGTTATTGAAGGAGTGAAGGATTTTGAGGGAACGGGACTTTCAATTATGGAAGTGTCGCATCGCAGCAAGGAGTTTGTTGCTGTAATGGATCAGGCGCAGATGCTGATAAAAGAATTGCTGTCAGTACCTGAAGGCTATCATGTACTTTTTCTCGGGGGCGGAGCAAGCACACAGTTTACAATGGTGCCGATGAACCTGATGAAGAATAAGTCAGCTTATCTTAATACAGGCTCATGGGCATCGAAGGCAATAAAGGAGGCCGGACTGTTCGGAGAGGTCGATGTGGTGGCTTCATCTGAAGATGCTAACTTTAATTATATACCTAAGGATTATAAGATCCCTTCTGATGCCGATTATTTTCATATAACCACCAATAATACCATCTATGGCACTGAGATAAAATCTGATATAGATTCGCCCCTTACCCTTGTGGCTGATATGTCATCGGATATTCTGAGCAGGCCTGTTGATGTATCAAAATACGGGATAATTTACGGCGGAGCCCAGAAGAACCTTGCCCCGGCAGGTGTTACTTTTGTAATTATCAAGGAATCACTTCTTGGTAAGGTTGACAGGGCTATTCCTACCATGCTGGACTACAGAACGCATATAAAGAAAGAGTCTATGTTTAATACACCACCAGTACTGCCCGTGTTTGCTGCCCTGCAGACTCTGAAATGGGTGAAGGAGCAGGGAGGCGTTAAGGCAATGAATAAGATTAATAACGAGAAGGCTGAAATGCTTTATTCGGAGATAGACAGGAACAAATTATTTATGCCAACTGTTAAAGATGAAGAAGACCGTTCTATAATGAATGTCTGCTTTGTAATGAACGACGAATATAAGGAGCTGGAATCTGATTTTTTTGCTTATGCATCATCAAAGGGAATGGTTGGAATTAAAGGGCACAGATCAGTTGGTGGTTTTAGGGCCTCATTATATAATGCATTACCTTTGCATAGCGTAAAGGCATTGATAGAGTCAATGAAAGATTTTGAAGCAAATAATTAAATAATAGTGATATGAAAGTATTGATAGCAACGGAAAAACCTTTTGCAAAAGCTGCGGTTACCGGAATCAGGGAAGTGCTTGACAGTGCAGGCTATGAAATGAAGCTGCTGGAAGGATATACCGACAGTAAGGAATTGCTTTCTGCCGTTAAGGACGCAGATGCAATGATTGTAAGAAGTGACCTTATAGGCAGTGAGGTAATAGATGCCGCAGCTAAACTTAAGATAGTTGTAAGGGCAGGGGCCGGCTATGATAATATAGATACGGAAGCCTGTGCTGAAAAAAATATCGTGGCAATGAACACCCCCGGACAGAACTCAAACGCAGTGGCCGAGCTTGCTCTCGGCATGATGGTCTATCTGGCCAGGGGAGGATTTAACGGTAAGCCGGGAACAGAATTAAAAGGAAAGACCATTGGTATACATGCCTATGGTAATGTGGGAAGATATGTGGCAGGGATAGCCAAAGGATTTGGAATGGATGTTTATGCCTATGATCCTTTTGTTAAAGATTCTGATATAGAAAAAGATGGGATAAAGGCACTCAAAACAGCAGAAGAACTGTACTCCGCATGTCAGTATATATCCCTGCATATTCCTTCGAATGAGCAGACAAAAAAATCAATAGGATATAAGCTCTTAAGCATGATGCCCGATAATGCAGTGCTTGTTAATACGGCACGTAAGGAAGTCATCAGTGAGGATGAGCTGATGAAGGTTTTTGCTGAGCGTGATGATTTCAGCTATATCTCCGATATAGCACCTGATTGCCGTGAGGAGATAGAATCCCGTTATGAAGGCAGGTATTTTTTTACACCGAAAAAAATGGGTGCCCAGACAGCCGAGGCAAACATAAATGCAGGTCTGGCCGCAGCTAACCAGATAGTTGGATTCTTAGAGAAAGGCGATGAAACTTACAGGGTTAATTAAATTAATAATATCTGATTTTTTGAAAATATGGCAATAGTAAAACCGTTTAAAGCTTTGCGCCCGCCAAAGGATATAGTCACCAGGCTGGCATGCCTGCCCTATGATGTTATGAATACGGAAGAAGCACGGGCGATGGCTGAGGGAAAGGAAGAATCATTACTGCATATTACAAGGGCTGAGATAGACCTTCCTGCAGATATTGATGTTCACAGTGATGAGGTGTACAGTAAGTCGCATGAGAATTTTATTAAATGGCAAAAGAAAGGATGGCTTGTTCAGGATGATGAGCCTGAATTTTATATTTATGCCCAGACTATGGGAGACAGGACTCAGTACGGACTGCTAGCCTGTGCTTCTGTAGATGATTATCTGCGAGGGGTAATAAAGAAGCATGAGCTGACAAGGCCTGATAAGGAAGAGGACAGGATGGTTCATGTGAGGACGAATAATGCCAATATAGAACCGGTGTTTTTTACCTATCCTGCCGTCAAAGAGATAGATGAAATAATAAATAATGTTGTTGAAAAGCAGGAACCCGAATATGATTTCATTGCTGAAGATGGCTTCGGTCACCATTTCTGGGTTATAGATGACAGGATGCTGATCGATAGAATAGAAACATTATTCAGGGAAAAGGTGCCAAGTACATATGTTGCCGACGGTCATCACCGGACAGCTGCTGCAGCACTGGTGGGACTGGAAAAAAGGAAGCAGAATCCGGATTATACGGGAGAGGAGGAATTCAACTATTTTATGGCCGTGCATTTTCCTGATAACCAGCTTGAAATAATAGATTATAACAGGGTGGTTAAAGATCTTAACGGTCTCACAGCGGATGTTTTTATCGGGAAGCTGGAAGAATCGTTTATAGTGACGGCCATGGGTGATGAAATATATAAACCTGGTAAATTGCATGAATTCTCGATGTACCTGGAGGGTGTATGGTACCGGATGCAGGCCAAAGATTCTGTGTATGATGATTCCGATCCTATTGGTGGGCTGGATGTGACAATACTTACCGAACAGGTGCTGTCCCCTATACTGGATATCCAGGATCTCCGCCGTTCAAAAAGAATAGAATTTGTGGGTGGCATAAGAGGACTGGATGAGCTTAAGAGGAGGGTGGATGATGGTGGCATGAAAGTGGCATTTGCCCTGTACCCTGTGTCGATGAAGCAGCTGATAAATATAGCGGATACAGGTAATATAATGCCACCCAAAACAACCTGGTTTGAACCGAAATTGAGAAGCGGACTGGCAATTCATCTTCTTGACTGATTTTTTTAATGTTAGAGTCCCGGTAAAATATGGACTTTACTGATTATGCAATTATTTTGTTATGAGTGGGATTGCAGAAAATATAGGTATACTGAAAAATGAACTGCCCGCCAGTGTAAGACTGGTAGCTGTGTCAAAGACAAAACCTCCTGAAGACATAATGGAAGCCTATAATGCAGGTCAGAGAGTTTTCGGAGAGAACAGGGTCCAGGAACTGCTTGGCAAGTATGAGCATTTGCCGCCTGATATTCAATGGCACATGATAGGTCACCTGCAGAGGAATAAGGTAAAATATATTGCTGACTTTATCCATATGATTGAATCAGTGGACTCAGTTAAATTGCTGAGAGCAATTAATAAGGAAGCTGTGAAAGCCGGACGCGTGCTTGAGTGCCTGCTGCAATTTCATATTGCCAGGGAAGAAACAAAATTCGGTTTCAGTATTGAGGAAGCGACTGAGATGATTGAATCAGGAGTGCCGGAAGAGCTGAATAATGTTAAGATAAGAGGCGTAATGGGCATGGCCACCTTTACTGATGATATGGAAAGGGTGAGGAAAGAATTCAATTACCTGAGATCAGTCTATAACAGTCTCAAAGAAAAATATTTCAGCGGTGATGATTTTTCTTATATCTCAATGGGAATGTCAAATGATTATAAAACAGCCCTTGAAGAAGGGAGTAATATGCTAAGGCTTGGCACTTCAATATTCGGGGAGAGATCATGTAAAATCGATAATAATTAAATTTTTTTGGAAATGATAAACATGGAAACAAAATACCTGGGCCTGACCTTGCGTAATCCTTTGATAATAAGCAGTAGCGGACTTACAGACAGTGTTGACAAGATAAAGCTTGCTGCTGAATACGGGGCCGGAGCCGTGGTGCTTAAATCAATATTTGAAGAACAGATAAATTACCAGGCCGGTGTACTGGCTGAAGGCTCAGATTATCCTGAAGCATCAGATTATATTTCATATTATACCAGAAGCCATTCGCTGGATAATTATCTTAAACTTATTGCGGAAGCCAAAGAAGCAGTTGATATACCGGTAATACCAAGCATAAATTGTGTCAGTGCCGCCGACTGGGTGGATTATGCAAAAAAGATAGAGACTACAGGTGCCGATGCCCTGGAGGTTAATATGTTCTTCCTTCCGGTCGATAAAACCCTTGGACCGGAAAAAGCGGAAAAGGTGTACTTTGAGCTGGTTGAAAAACTCAGATCAACGATAAAAATACCTTTCGCCATTAAACTGGGACAGCGTTTTTCAAATCTTTTCTACCTGATTGACCAGATATACAACAGGGGTGCTGACGGTGTGGTATTGTTTAACAGGTATTTTGAGCCTGATATTGATATTAATTCAATGAATGTAATACCTGCTGCAGTGTTCAGCAGTCCGGAAGAAAAAAGAGATGTATTGCGATGGATTGCAATGACCTCATCCCTTAACTACAGGATAAGCCTTTCTGCATCAACAGGAGTGCATAAGGGTGAGGACATGATAAAATACCTGCTTGCAGGAGCTGATACCGTACAGATGTGCTCTGTGTTGTATAAGAATGGCCATGAGTATATAAAAGAAGTGCTTGAAGAAGTGGAGTCATGGATGAAATCAAAGAATTTTAAAAGCATAGATGAATTCAGGGCAAAACTGGACTATAAAAATTTTGCTGATGAAGGAAAGTATGAACGTGCACAGTTTATGAAGTACTTTTCAGCATATGAATAGTTCTGTATTTACATATCTTTCTGCTTAAAATAATAAGGCAGGGGCAGATGACTTTGAAAAATAAAAATTTAGTACTAAATTAGACGGAAAATAGACCGGCAAATAAAACTATCAATCATGAAGAATAAATTATTATTGAAAACAGTATATGCAATTTTTACTGTTTTTACTATTGCTTTTCTGTTTAGCAGTTGTAAATCAGGCGGGAGTGAAAGAGAGGTAGAAGAACCCGTAGCGATAACAGAGATTAATGAAGAAGTTCTGCAGGACGTCAAAGAGGCGGAAAGAATCTTTTATTCACTTCCATCGCCGCTTGAGTCGGCAATGCTTATTAAATCTGCAGGAGCAAGATTTAATGAGGAATTGCTTAATTCCACGGATAATACAACAAGATATGCAACCAACAAGCAGAAGGCCCTTAATCTTGGAATATATACCTGCGACCTGAGCTTTTCAAGTCTCTATGACCAGACACAGCTGGTTATTGAATATATGTCAGCAGCAAAGGAAATGGCTGACGGACTGGGTATACTTGATGCCATTAACGAGGAGACTATTAACAAGCTTGAGGAAAATGTGAATAACAGGGATGTTATTATGGATATAGTATCTGAGACCTTCCTTAACTCAAATTCATATCTTGAGGAAAATGAGCAACCCGCCATTGCTTCCATGGTTTTGGTAGGTGGCTGGGTTGAAGGTCTTTATATTGCAACACAACTGGTCGATATGGATGAGTTTGACAGTGATAAACTGGTTGGCAGGATTATTGATCAGAAATTATCGATTGACATAATGATGCAGCTGCTTAAAGACAATAATGAGCATCCGGCTGTTCCCAGCATAATAGAACAGATGGCTGAACTCAAGGCTGTATTTGATAAGATCAATATTAAGACAACTGATGTTAAACCTGAATTTGATGAGACCACCAATGTAACAGTTCTTAAATCCACGGTCGAAACCGATATGACACCGGAAGTATTTATGGAACTGGCCGGCAAGGTAGAGGAAATCAGGTCATCTTATGTAAAATAGATTATTATGAAACGATTTGTACAAACAGGTTTTATTCTCACATTGCTCTTTGCATTCAGTACATTCCAGGCTGATGCTCAGTGTAAAGGGTTTGCAAAAAAGGTATGTAAAGCTGAACTTGGCTCTTATACACATGATGGTAACTACCATGCTGCAATACTTGTTGAAGGTGAAGAAGCTGAACTTTATAAGACATTTTACAGCGATCAGGATTACAGGGTTGCGATCTGCGGGTCAGATAACCTGCCTCCTGTTGAGTTTAAAGTAATGGATGCAAGTAAAAACATCCTTTATTCAAATGCTGATAACGATTATAGCAGGACCTGGGATTTCAAGCTGGAGTCGAGCCAGCAGCTGAAGCTGGTGATAAAGGTTACAAGCTTTGAACAGCCTTCCAGCGACCCGGCCAGCGGATGTGTTGCTATAATGTTCGGATTTGATATAAAATAGTATAGCGGAGAAAATAATTTTTAAGGGGAGCATCTTTGACTCCCCTTTTTTTTATCCCCTGATTTTCCCTGCAAGCCATTTACCAGTATATGAGTCTTTACAGTTGATAATATCACCGGGAAGGCCTTCCTTAACTATATTACCGCCATCTTCTCCACCTTCGGGACCCAGGTCAATTATCCAGTCGGCATTCTTTATCATCTCAACATTATGTTCAATCAGAATGACTGAATGACCTCTCTCCACCAGTGCATTCAGTGAAGCGAGCAGTTTATTAATATCATGAAAATGCAGGCCAGTGGTAGGTTCATCGAAGATAAAGAGAATATGATCATTGATCTTCTCATTGGCAAGATAATAAGCAAGCTTCACCCTCTGGCTCTCACCGCCTGAAAGGGTGCTTGATGACTGCCCAAGCCTTACATAGCCCAGTCCTACATCGGCCAGGGGTTTAAGGCGTGAGATAATGCGCCTCCCTGCACTGCCATCATCGGACGTAAAAAATTCGATTGACTCATTAACCGTCATCTCCAGTATATCATGTATATTCTTATCCCGGTACCTTACCTCCAGTACTTCTTTTTTGAAACGTTTACCCTTGCATGTCTCGCATGTCAGCTCCACATCAGCCATAAACTGCATCTCAACCTTAATGCTACCTTCTCCCTTGCATTCATCGCAGCGTCCACCGTCCACATTAAAGGAAAAATGTGAGGCTTTGAAATTATTCTGTACTGAAGCCTGCTGCTCAGCAAAAAGTCTGCGTATCTCATCGAAAGCTTTAAGGTAGGTAACCGGATTGGACCTGCTTGACTTGCCAATTGGATTCTGATCAACAAGCTCAACACCCTTTATTAAAGCAATGTCACCTTCCAGGCTTCTGAACCTGCCGGGTTTCTTTGATAAGCCGGATAATGAATTCTGCATGGCAGGATACAGAATATCATTAACCAGGGTTGATTTACCCGATCCGCTCACTCCCGTAACAAAGGTTAAGGTGTTAAGAGGAAACTTAACATCTATATCCTTAAGATTATTCTCCCTGGCCCCTTTTACAGTGATATAATTATTCCATGGCCTTCTGACCTCCGGCAGGGGTATCTTTCTTTTCCCTGACATATAATCAGCAGTAAGTGTATGAGCTTTCCTGAGCTCAGACAGTGTGCCCTGGAAAACGAGCTCGCCTCCTGAGCGTCCCGCTTCCGGCCCGACATCTATCAGCTGGTCGGATGCTTTTATAATCTCTTCCTCATGCTCAACCACTATTACAGTATTACCGATGTCACGAAGATGCTTCAGTACCTTAACCAGCAGGTTCGTGTCGCGCGGATGCAGTCCAATGCTGGGTTCATCCAGTATGTACAGTGAGCCTACAAGGCTGCTGCCAAGGGATGTAGCCAGGTTTATCCTCTGCGATTCTCCTCCTGACAGTGTTGAGGACAGCCTGTTAAGTGTCAGGTAAGGAAGACCGACGTTAATAAGGAACTTAAGCCTGGATTTTATCTCAGAAAGTATCCTTCCGGCAATCTCTTCATCGGCAGTATTCAGTCTGAGTGTACGGAAAAATTCATATAGCTCCGAGACAGGTAATGAAGAGAGCTCCTGTATTGTCCTGCCTTTTATCTTTACATATGAGCTTTCCTTGCGCAGTCTGTGCCCCCTGCATTCCGGACAGTTTGTTTTTCCCCTGTACCTGCTGAGCATTACCCTGTATTGTATCTTGTATTTCTTCTTTTCAAGGTAACTGAAGAAACGGTTAAGCCCGTAAAAATGCCTGTTTCCTTTCCATACCAGCTCTTTCTGCTTATCGCTGAGCTGGTACCATGGCTTATGTATGGGGAAATCAAAGAGAGAGGAATTCCTTATCAGTCTCTCTTTCCACTTTTTCATCTTTTCGCCCTTCCAGCATATAATGGCATCATCGTATACTGATAGTTCCTGGTTGGGGATGACAAGGTCCTCGTCAATCCCGATTATCTTACCGTAGCCCTCGCATAAAGGGCATGCACCGAGTGGATTATTAAAGCTGAAGAGATGCTCGTTGGGTTCGATGAATTCCATACCGTCAGCTTCGAAGTTATTTGAGAACTCCTCGTGTACGCTGTTATTGCCTTCACCAGATTCAATAATGCACCTGCCTTTACCCGTGGTGAAAGCTGTCTGTACTGAATCGGCTATCCTGCTCAGATTACCGCTTTCCTGATCTGACACAATCCTGTCAACGATAATGGCTATTTCCTGTCCCGCCTTTATATCTTCAGGAATGCCATTCTTATCATTTATCCTGTAAACAGAATTATTAATTTTTATCCTGTTAAATCCCTGCTTTTTCAGGAATGAAAAATATTCCTCAAGGTCAATATTTTCAGGTATTGTGTTAGGAGACAGAATAAGCAATCTTGTACCATTTTCCTGCCTCGCTACAAAATCAACTACATCATCCACGCTGTGCCGCCTGACCTCCCGACCCGAAACAGGGGAATATGTCCTGCCGATACGGGCAAATAATAAGCTCATGTAGTTGTACACTTCAGTTGATGTTCCGACAGTTGAGCGTGGGTTGCGGGTGTTTACCCTTTGCTCAATGGCTATAGCCGGAGGTATGCCACTAATAAAATCAACTTCAGGCTTGTTCATCCGGCCCAGGAATTGCCTGGCATAGGAAGAAAGGCTTTCTACATACCTGCGCTGACCTTCAGCATACACTGTGTCAAATGCCAGGGATGACTTGCCTGATCCCGAGACGCCGGTTATTACAACCAGGTTGTTTTGAGGTATATCCACGCTCAGGTTTTTCAGGTTGTGAACCCTGGCTCCCCTGATCTTTATATGATCTGACCTGTTATTTGCCATCAAAAATTAAAGTGTTTTTTATAAAAAGATTATCGGGCAACAAAAGTAATATTTTTAATTGTAATAAATTTTTCCTTAATTGCATGTCATAATTCAATTATCACTATTAATAATAAAGGAGGACTGCTTATAGAAAAATTCTACTCTTAAACCAATACGAGTTAGAATGAAGACAAATTTCACTGACCGTGAGTTAGTTAAGCAGTTTATTGATGGTAATCGCTCCGGTATCGAAAATCTTATACAGCGTCATAAGAACAGACTCTTTACATATATCTCAATCTATGTAAGGGAGCAAAGCCTGGCTGAAGATATTTTCCAGGAAACATTCCTGAAGGTTATTCATTCGCTGAAAGCAGGAAAATATACTGATAACGGCAAGTTTCTGGCGTGGACAATGAGGATAGCTCATAATCTTATTATTGACCACTTTCGAAGGGAAAAACAGATGAGAATGCTCTCAAATGATGATTATGAAGCTGATATTCTCAATGAAAAGAGACTGACAGAGGATAATATAGAGGATGATATTGTCAAAGAGCAAATAATAAATGATGTAAGGTTATTGCTTGATAAACTGCCTGATGACCAGCGGGAGGTAGTAATTTTGCGTCATTATGCAGGATTGTCCTTCAAAGAGATAGCTGAACAGACGGATGTGAGTATAAATACAGCGCTGGGGCGAATGAGGTATGCTCTTATCAATATGAGGAAGATGATAGAAGAGAAAAGCCTAAGCCTGACAATTAATTAAGCTGACTGCAATAATTTTAAGGAGGCATCGTTTTTATTATATAATCAAGGATGATGCCTATGAAGAATTACTCTACTCTCTTTATAGATTATAAAAATATTGATACCTCGGCAATTGACCTGTATGCTGATGCCTGGGGATTTGAATACTGTCTCAGTGAACAACTGTCAACAATCCTTATCCCGGATATAGAACCTTGTGACAGGGTGATCAGTGATCTCTTAAGGAATATAGATAAAATGGCTGATTTTATTGATTAGAAAAATATACCAGGCAGCAGGCTGCAAGACCTGCTGTTTCCGTCCTTAACCTGCTGTTGCCAAGGCTGACGGGGACAAAATGATTTTTTACGGCCGTAGATATCTCTTCCCCACTGAAATCTCCTTCCGGTCCTATAAGGATCAGAGCATTGGTATTTCTCTCACAGGCTTTCTGAAGGCTGCCTGTATGTCTGGCTTTGTCAAGATGAGCAATATACTTATTGCCATCGAACTCATTACTAATAAAATCACTGAAAGTGGCAGCCTTATTTATTTTTGTTAGATGTGCCTTGTATGATTGCTTCATCGCTGACAGCATGACTTTCTGAAGCCTGTCAATCCTTATTCTTTTACGCTCAGAGTGCTCGCATATGAGAGGTGTAATCTCGTCAATACCCATCTCAACAGACTTTTCCACAAACCACTCCAGCCTGTCATGGTTCTTGGTTGGAGCAATGGCTATATGCAGATAATACTTATGCCTGTCGACAGAAATGGGCTGGCCGGTGACAGAAGCCCTGCATCTGCGCGGATCATCGCTGATAATGCTTGCGCTGTACATTTTACCTTTGCCATCGGTAATATTGATAAGATCACTTTTTTTATGCCTGAGCACCCTGATAATATGCTTCGACTCATTCTCATCGAAAGTGAAAATATTACCTTCCTTATTATTTGAAAAGAATAATTGCATATACATTATTAAGGCCGGTAATCTACCGGGTCATCATATACAGCCTCTTCCTGTTCTTCCTGCCTCATTCTGCTGAGGAAACTATCAAGGCGGTCCTGCACTCCAATCATATATGTATAGGGTGTGCGTATGGAGTGGTCGGGGTGCCTTCTGTCATTAGTTTTTTGTTCAGTGATGCTTTTATTAAAGCTGTTATTTCCTGACAGAGCCATCATCACTCCCCTGGTATAGCTGAACCAGTACCAGGTGGCATCGTCAGCTTTCAGATATATATCGAGCATATCTCCGGACCGTCTTTTTTGTAATTCGACAAAGCCATCAACATAGACATTCAAAGCCTGCTTGCCAATAAAGCCAATGCCTATTTTACCTTCAGAGCGGTAGGACTGGTATTCCTGGTTCCAGGTCATCTTTACATTGTTAAGCAATAGCTCCGGCTCAAACCCTTCCGGCAGGCTACGTGCTACACCGAAAAGGTTCATTTCCTCTTTCAGTGTGGCTGCTGCTTCTTCTCCCAGAAGGTTTTGCATGGCCCGGCTGTAGTCATTACCACTTACATCAACAGCTTTGAGAGTGGGGATATACCTTATTTCGTCAGCCATTATTGTTATTGCTTCATCGAGGAAGTGAAAGTCGAGGGCAAGGATAAGGTCCAGTTCCACCCTGTTTGAATCGGTTCTGTGATCAACCTGACCGGCACAGCTGATATCAAGAAGCCCATAGTCAAGTCCGGGGTTAACAGGTCCTTCACTGTGAACTTTGCAGTTATTCCTGTCAAAGCTTATCATACTGCCCGGGAGGGATATATTTGCAAGTTTTTCCCTGCTGGCAACCTTATATTTACCGTCTTCACTGTCATAGATAATATGACCACTGGCTTTTACCAGCGGTGTGTCACTCCATGATTTTCCGGGTGAGAGGAAAGCCGAGTAGATATGTGTGGAATCCGCAGAGATATATGTTCCCACTGTGATGAGATTCCCGTTTATGTCGCGGGGCTTGTCACTTATTGGTATCATCACATTTTCAGGGTCAATATGGCTCTCGAATTTCATTGGAGCTGACCCTATATGGTCGCAGTCATGAACAATACCGGCGCTGCCCAGGAAGTGCAGCTTATCCCCGTCACTTGTAAAACTGACATCTCCCATAAAGCTGAAATCGGGACTCAGCATAAAATTATCAATCTTAGGTATATAGCCTTTTCCTTCTGATCTCATGGAATCTACAGTTATCTCATCAAACTTTATTAGCTGTATGTCTCCCGTCTCGTCAACATAATCATACAGGCCGCTGGCTGTGTACCTTGTGCTTCTTAAAATATCAACGCTGGCATCGTGTATAATATGCCTGTTGTTAATGGCTATTATTGCATTATTCAGTGGATCGGGCCTTGCTCCCTTGTTTATTCCCAGCACACCGTCTTCGGGCTGTATAAGTGCATCAGCCACTGGTATATAATTAACATTTCTGGCAATTATCTTCTCTTCTTCAAGCAGGTATTCCCCCGTACTGGCACTGAAGCTTATAGTGTCATTTAACATGTGGGTGCTGAAGAAGCTTGGTTTTTCAAGCTTATCCATATCCTGTTTTAACAGTTCCGCGGCACTCATTAGTTCAGACCCCTCTTTTCCTTTTTGTGTCATCGACAGTACCCTTTCCTGCATATCATATTTGAAATCTGTCATGGTGCATATATAATTCACCTCAGGGAACTTCACTGTTGATGAATCCGTATTGAGACTGAAAGTGGATAACTGTTTCTCAAAATCAATCACTGTTCTGGCATCTTCAGCAATGAAAGCGAAGCCGTCACCTGATATTGATTTAAGGTTATAGTCGGCGGAGTCGCCATGTATGGTTGACGGGGTAAAAGAGAGATTATCACCCTTAAGGTAAGAATCCGTAAGATTGATCTCTCCGCTTCCTGAGAGCCCGCTGCTTTTTATCAGCAGTTGTCCGTCCAGGCTTGTTCCGTTATCAAACATGTTTAATTTTGAATCACCCAGGGGCTCAATAAAAAACTCATCCTTATCCGGATACCACCTGATATCTGCCGCATCGCTTATAAGCTCGGGGAATACCGTATTGCTGGATATGGTCAGTGAGGTAGTTACGGCCAGTAATGAATCCGGGAAAAACAAAAATTCATCTGACTCAGCAGAGGCAGTGAGGTAATTCAGACGGCCGTTTCCTTTCAGTCCGCGGTTACTCATCTCAATGCTGTTGAACAGTTTGCCCTTAGCCCCATACACATCAAGTCCTTCCTCCGGGATACTGTAATAGAAGCCCAGTGAATTGTCATGCTGCAGGGTTAGTGTCTGGTCCATGGGTTCCAGTATCTTGCCTCCGAAGAATGTGCCCTTCAGATCAAGATCATCCGGGCTAAGCCTGTCAGTATTCTCAAAAGTGAAAGGTTCAAGGCGGAAATAATAATCTGATTGAGGGTATACACCTTCAAGTCCGGGTATCTTATCATAAAAGACATAAGATTCGCTGTAGGCATAGAATATTGGATATCGTTCAAGGCTGGCGAGTCCTGATTTATTATCCGGTCGGTCTATAAGCAGCTCCGCATTAGTCATCTGTATAAGGTCTTGCACCTGCCTTGCCAGGGCGCGTCCCTGCTCATCCACCTGGTCTGTTTCCACAGACAGCATAATAGAGTCGACTTTTGACAGCCTGATTTTAAAGGTGTCATAATTAAATTTAAAATCGTGACCGAAGACAGTGATCATGCCTGCCTGCACCACACCGTCAAATTCGAAGGACCTGTTCTTTTCAAGCACTATATTCCTGCCATAGGGAAAGATCTGGACATTCTGTGAATCGCTTAGAGACACCCTGGGAACGCCTTCAATATTCATCTTATAATTGCGCATATTCAGCTTTGCGTTATCAAGAGGGCTTCTTGTTTCGCTGAATATGCTCATTACATCATAATCTTTCTTTTTTGCATATGACTGGAGATAGTCATAAAGCTTTTGTTTAATTGTAACCTCATTATTTAACCTGTCATAAAAAAGAAAACCTTTATTAGCCAGGTCTATGCACATTGCAATCACATATTCCCGTTTCTGCTTCATCCATCTGGCCAGCATATCTATAGGGAAAGTGTCATTATAATACCATTCAGCAAATGTCTTGAGCCTGAAAAGGGGATGGTAATCATCAATACCCAGCAGTTTGATAAATTCCTGCTCGGAGAAGTAGGAGTTTGACTCAAAATATGCCTGCCCTATACTCGCTCCCCTGGCTCTTGAGAGGGTTACCAGAGATTCATCCATCTTCCAGCTCAGGTAATCAAAATAAATATCCATCATATGGTATGAATTATAATAAGGGCTTCTGGATGTGGGGAACCTGGATTTAAATGCATTGAGCTCCCTGTTTGGCACATTGAAACTGAATGCTATGTCTGAATGGTAAATACTATCTTCACCAAGGTAAAGTGTGAACTCAGTGCTTTGAGTCTGGATATTTTCCCTGTTAAAAAGGAAAGTGGGTGCGCTGGCCTTAACATACAGGGTGTCATTTCTGTACATTTCTATTGTGGCAGGATTATAAGGTTCGCCTTTGCCATTTACAATAGCCCCCTCAAATTCAAGTCCACCCGTAAAATCTATGTTTTCATAGATATCTTCCAGGAAGAATTTTTTCTGGTAGGTCTCAAATTTAGGATAGCGTGCATTTTCCTGTTTTGTTATGTTGACTGTCCTGTTTTCCAGTTTTCCGTACACCGGGCGGTCAAAATAGGTGCTGTTTGTAAAAAGTACAGAGTCTATCTCGTAAGAAGACTTTGCCAGGTCTATTTCATAAGCACCGGGTTCGGCATATACCTGGTCCGGGGGATAACCTGCCCTGGCCCATGTTATAAGGCCACCCTGACCGTGCCATATTTTTGTAACGGGACTGTATGATCCCTGCGTATTATATATTATTGTGCTGTCGCGCTGGGCATAGCAGCTTATATCCGATTCCGGTATGCTGATAATAAATATACTGTCATTGCTGAATGTAAACCTGTTACTGCTTGTTTTCCATGTTACGCTGCTCGACTCATAGAGTATATTATCACTAATAAGCTTGCGTGCTGTGTTTATGAATGATGTGATCTCACTGACCCTTGCAGACGGTTCATCTGACAGCTTAATGAGTCCATCCAGCCAGATATTGAACAGTTCCCTGTCAATATCATAGTCAATAAATGTAATTAATGTGGCTATAAAATCTGTAAAATGAGGGTTGGGCCTCATTCTTTTGTTTTCAAGGTTTATTGAGGCTGAGATAATAAGGCCTTTGCTTCTGGCATCAATCATTGTGCTGTCCCACTTGCTGACCAGACTGTTAAGCGATCCTGTGTGCTCCTCATTAAGATTGGGACCCATAAAAGCGGATAATTCGCTTGTATATGTGCCGGGCTCACCTGAAAAGGAAGAGTTAATCTGGGCATTAACCGGTATAAGCGGTAGAAGTAAGCAGGTCAGTAATGTAATAGCCAGTGAATGTCGCATCAGCCGGGGAATGATTCAATAATTTTGCAGAAGTCTTCTTCTTTAAGCGATGCGCCTCCTATAAGACCGCCATCAACATCTTTCATGGAGAACAGTTCGGCTGCATTTCCTGGTTTGCAGCTTCCCCCGTACAGCACCGTCAGATTATCTGATTGTTTATCACCATATATTCCACGGATAACCGACCTTATGTATGAATGCATTTCCTGCGCTTGCTCTGAGCTGGCTGTTACACCGGTACCTATAGCCCAGACCGGTTCGTATGCAATAATAATATTTGTTAGCTCAGCGTCTGAGATTGCTGAAAGACCTTTTTCAAGCTGCTTTTTGACAATATTGAAATGATTGCCCTTTTCTCTTTCTTCCAGAACTTCACCGCAGCAGAATATCACACCGAGATTATTTTTCAGTGCCATATTGATCTTTGCGTTCAGCAGCTCATCGCTCTCCTCATGGTACTCCCTTCTTTCACTGTGGCCTATTATAACATACTGTGCGCCTGTGGATTTTATCATAGAAGCTGATGTTTCGCCGGTATATGCCCCTGCTTCCTTATCCGAACAGTCCTGGGCCCCGCAGCTTAACTTATCAGCTTTCAGTGATTCTGCAATATGTGCAAGATGGATGAAAGGAGTACAGAGTATAACCTCAACACCCGGCACTTTACTATCCTGCATAAAAGAGTCCACTGCTTTAGCCAGTGCAATACCCTCATCCAGTTTCTTATTCATTTTCCAGTTGCCTGCCACTATTTTTCTTCTCATGCTTTATTAACTTTTAATTGTTTATACGTTTAAAACTTTATTCACTACGTTCATGAGCTCGCTTCGCTAAGTTCATGCCCGTTTTATAAGTATAAAATTAATCATAAATGATATAAATATTATGCCGGAAAGCAATAAGATGAGTATTAGGGTGCCATTCTGTTCCCTGACAGGGTACGAATTTTCTATGACTCCGGCTATCTCATCTTTACCGGGAAGGTCTCTTCCCGCCCATTTGGCTGTTATAACACCTTCCCTGATAGACATAAATCCCGGGTTGGAGCGTATAATGGTTTTCAATGTCGTTTCATCAACCAGAAGCATGTTGAAGTTAGTGGAATTTTCAATAAAGTCCGGGACAGAGGAGCCCAGGACATAAAATCCCATTCCATGGTCCTGGCATTCCAGTCCGGCTTCAATACCTGAGGCTATAAGGTCAGGGTCAGCTTCTGAGAATTTTGCGCTCAGCATAAGCAGGCTGAAGCCTTCTTCTCCCATGATAATATCAGTCAGATCCTGCCCGTCGGGTGTTATTAAACTGAAATCATGTATGGGTGGAGTGTAACCTCTCTTTATGAGTTTGGTTTTTGAGTCGACAAAAACCCATGAACTGTCGCCTGAAGGGTAGTTTTCAAGTGTAAATTCTTTCTGGCTGCCGTCTTTCTCATATATAAGTGTTGTTTCGTATTGATCCACAGGGGCTCCCTCGGGTATAGCTATGGATGCAGGTATATCTGTTCCCGTACTGTAAGGTCTGAAGTCGACAATGGGCAGGTGCCTTCTGTTATATTGCGTGAACAGTATAAAGGCAGCAGCCACTAGCAGCAGTATTAACCATTCATTAAGTGGTAAGGAAAGTGTCCTGTACCTGTTTCGGTTGATGAATACTATTATAACAAAGAGGGAGATAATGATATTCTTATAGAATGTCTGCCAGTTAGTGAGATGTATGGCATCACCGAAACAGCCGCAGTCATCAACAGGATTTGCTATAGCAAGGTAAAGGGTGAGGGGGGTGAAAGCTGCCATGAATATCAATAATCCCCATGAGGCAATTTTCATCCTGATCCCTGTTAATATGGCAAAGCCAATGATAAACTCAGCCGTACACAGTATTATTCCCAGGATATAAGCCAGGGGCTCAAGGGCATCGAGGTGAAAGGCAGTGAAATAATCAATGAATTTAATCATAGACCCCATGGGGTCAATACCTTTTACAAGTCCGGAAAAAATAAATACAAATCCGGCAATAAACCGGCTTAAATTTCTAATACTGATCATAATATTAAGTGCTTTGTTTCCAATAGTTTTATTATCCTTTTAAATATCTCCCCTGGTTCTGACATAGAGTCGTGGCCATCCGTACAGTCAATTACCTCAAGGCTGTTATCCTCTTCAGCAGTGTTTAAATATACCTGCCTTACCGTTCTCTGAAATCCAAGGTTACTCTCATGGATATCATTATTACCCCTGAGGTAGTCCCTGTCAGTGCCCGACCTGTTGTTCCTTAATTTGCCTGCTGTAAACTCAAAGGGCACATCAAGGAAAATATTGACGGAGGGGAGGGGAATGCCAAAATGACTGAATTCCAGGTCCAGTATCCATTTTTTTAGTTTTTTCCTTTCTTTTTCATCCTCTATCTTTGCGCACTGGTATGCTATATTGGAATATACATACCTGTCGAGCAGCACATATTTGCCTTCATCCAGCCATGAGAAAATGTCAGTGGCTATATCTTTTCTGTCGCCTGCGTAAAGCATTGCAATAAGATAGGGGTCAACCTCGTTAACCTGTCCGTATTCTCCTCTCAGAAAGCGGGCTATCAGCTCACCGAAATAGGGGGCAGCTGTTCTGGGAAAATGAATAAATTCATATTCCAGTCCCCGGTCATTAAAATGCTCGCCGAGCTTTTTTATCTGAGTGGACTTTCCGGAACCGTCAAGCCCCTCTATAACTATGAGTTTCATATTTGTTTCACCCTTATGCTGCAAAGTTTTTTTTGGCACTTACAAATATAATAAGATAAGCCTATTTCTATTAGTGATAAATATCAAAAGAACTGATATTATGAAGCGGACATGAATTTCCGAATTCTTTACCTTCAGAAGAACGGATATGTATAATATAAACTAAAGCCTTATTTTTGTAATTTATATTCTTTAATATATTTTTCGTTTAATATACGCTAATAGCGAATATGAAATTTTTAGCTTAAAACCGGCTACGGTATGAAGATGAACTTATCCAGCTTACCTTATGGACGCAGTGAATAAGAAGATTAATTTGGGAGGGCGATTATTTGGCCTGGAAAAGCCCCTGGTGATGGGTGTTCTTAATATCACCCCTGATTCATTTTACATTGGCAGCCGTTTGCACAGGGATACGGACATTGTAAGCCGGGCTGCAAAAATGCTGGAATCAGGGGCTGATATCCTGGATATTGGAGGGTATTCATCACGCCCGGGTGCTGCTGATACAGGCGAGGAGGAGGAGAAGGAGAGAATTACCAGGGCATTGAAATTGCTGCGGAGAGAATACCCGCAGGCTATAGTGTCACTTGATACTTTCAGATCAGGCCTTGCTGATATGGCCATCAGTCATTACGGGGTGAATATGATTAATGATATTTCGGGAGGAGACATTGATGAGAGGATGTTCAGTGTTATTGAAAAGCATAATATACCATATGTGCTGATGCATATGAAAGGCAGGCCTCAGACAATGCATATTGATCCGGTCTATGATAATATTATTGCAGAGCTTCTGAAATGGTTTTCTGAGAAAAAACATGAACTGGTGCAAAGGGGTGTAAAGGATATTATTATTGACCCCGGTTTTGGTTTCGGTAAGACAATCAGGCATAATTTTATTCTGCTGAACAGCCTGGAGCGTTTTAAGGTACTCGGATTGCCTGTAATGGCCGGTCTTTCACGTAAATCAATGATATGGAAAACCCTGGGTATAACACCGGAAGATAGTCTTAACGGCACTGTTGTCCTGAATACCGTAGCCCTTATGAAAGGGGCATCAATACTGAGAGTGCATGATGTGGCTGAGACTGTACAGGCGCTTAGATTGATAAGCAGTTTAAGAGGTTCTGCACTTTAATTAGTTTTTATTTTTTTACATTTGCCTTAAAGACTAAAAATTTTTATATGCCCCCGATCACAATATTAGATATAATAGATATTATCCTGGTTGCTTTTATCCTTTACCAGCTTTACCGCTTAATAAGAGGATCGGCTGCCATAACAATATTCGTAGGCATCTTTGTTGTTTACCTGTTCTGGAAGGTGGTGGAATTATTGCAGATGGAGCTTATAAGCTCGATAATGGCAGCTGTCTTTGGAGGTGGTGTAATAGTGCTTATCATTGTTTTTCAGCAGGAAATAAGGCGTTTTTTATTGATGATCGGCAGCCGCTATATGGCGGGCGGAAGCTTTTCTATTGATCGTTTTTTCAGCGGCGGGTCGGTGGCTTCAAGGCAGAAGCAAACGGATATAGAGGAGATAGTGAGGGGCGTTGAGTGGCTAGCAGAAACAAAGACTGGCGCCCTTATAGTTATCTCAAGGCGCAGTTCACTTGAGATGTATGCGGAAGGAGGTGAGATTATTAATGGAAAAATAAGTACCGAACTGCTTAAAGCAATATTTGTCAAAAACAGCCCGCTGCATGATGGTGCCGTACTTATTGAATCTGCTAAGATATATGCTGCAAGGTGTCCCCTCCCTGCCACTGATAACCCTAACCTGCCTCCTCGTTTTGGTATGAGGCACAGGGCTGCAATAGGCATAAGTGAGCTTACAGACTGTATTGTTATTGTTGTGTCGGAGGAACGAGGTAAAATATCAACAGCCGAACTGGGAGAGATAGATGAAAATATTAAACCCAATGAGCTTAGAAAAATTCTGTCTGAGGAATTAATATAAGGGATTCAGCTGTAAAGTACGGCGGCATTACTGATAACAGCTGTACTGCCCTTAAGTTTGGCTATCCTGTTACGCAATCCTTCCGTGTTTAACTTTCGGATATTCAACAAATTACATACTTCTCCATCCAGGGTGCTAAGCATATGGACATTTATCCTTTCAGTTTTTGATATAAGTGACAGGGCTGTTCCTCCATTACCTGAATAATTATTTTTAAGCTTATTGAATATATCCTGCCTGCTTCCCTGGAATATTTTTAAGAAACTGTCATTACCAATACCGTCACGGCACTCAGCAAGGATAAACAGGTTTCCGCCGTCTTTCACAAAAGAGGCGGCATTATGCAATGACTTATGGCTCTGTATGAAGTTTATATCTTTTGGAAAACCTCCTGTGCCTGCAATTATATTATCATATTTAATATCCCCGCTTGTCCTGTAATATTTATCATACAGCTTGCAGGCTTTGCGAAAACCGTCATAACTTGAGCTTATGAGCAGCCTGCTTATATCCTCCTGGGCGCCTGGTATGCCGCTTATTATTATTTTCTCAGGCATCATCTTATCAATTTCCAGCAGGTCCTCCGCCACAGGGTTGCCTTCCAGCCTGCCTGAATGGCATCCCTCGCTCAGACTCATATTATCAAAGTCAATGAATAATTTATGATTATCGTATATGGCTTCTCTCCCGGCCAGACCGGGAAACAGAAGCTTTCTTCCTCCGCCGTAGCCTGCAAAATAATGATGTGATATGGCACCAAAAAGTATAAGCTGGTCATGCTCCAGTATATCTTTTCTTATTCTTACACCTGTCCCCCTGCTTGTTTGCCCCAGCAGTGTCATCATCTTACTGTCGTCGCAATCATGATGAATGAATTCATACTCATTATAAACACTTCCATAAGTATTGAGGCTTTCTTCATCTGTCTGCCGTGGATGTGTTCCGTAGGCTATGTATATTTTTATGGCCTCCGGCGGCAGGGTCTTTCTGAGTAGTCCTGTTACCCAGGGTAAATAACTGTCATAGCTGCAGAGCCTGGTTTTGTCTGAGACAATAATGCCTGCTGAGCGGATCCCCGGTTTTATGACTGCTGCTAATTCATCCAGGAAGGACTGCCTGTCTATCTTTCTTTCCGGAGGCTTAACACTTATGTGCTCCGTGTTGGCAGGAGCATCCAGTTCCTCCAGCTGGTTGCCGTATTTTATTGAATATGTCATTTAACTGCATTTTGCTGATCAGTAATATTTTATATCAAGCTTAACAGTTCTGTTGACCACCCAGTAGCATGTCTCTTCGCATACATCGGTAATAACCTTCACCCGGGGCCTGGTTGAGTCTATTGCAGTATATTCTGTACCGTTTATGACAGCAGTAGCCTTAACAGTATATTCAGAATTGAGGCTTACCTCGTGATAGAAGCTGTTGTTAATAGCAGTATCAGATATAACTACCCCGCTCTCAATTGATCCCCTGTATATTGTGACATCCCAGGGAGTGCCTGTGTATGCCAGCTCGATACGCAGGTTGCATCTTGTCGGTTCCGTTGTCTCACATTCGCTGCAGTTGACAAAATACATATCTTCACAGGCTGCCATGCAGCATAAGCTGAATAAAATAATAAGCCTTAATACATTTTTTGTTATCAATACCATTTTATCTTTTTTACCGGGCTCCGTAATTTATCAAAATAAATATCATAGCTGACGCCGAAGCTTAACCAGTGGGGTCCTATCCTGTAAAGCTCAGTTTTCATATATTCATAGCCTGCATAGATATTGAAATTGTCCCGGCTCCATCTCAGCACCGCCCGGGGCATTAATTTTATCATCTCAGGAGGTTTTATTTCTGTACCCCTGTATTTTTCGGTCATCATATAGCCTGCATTAAGGTTAATGTCAAGCGAAAGGGTCTCCCCGGAGTAGTTTTCCATTAATTTAAATTCCTTACCCAAACCGCCATATATAATATATCTCCTGTCGTAATACTGGTAAAAGCTGGTATCACCTGATTGCACCAGCACCCTGCTGTAGCCGGGTTTCATTTCGAATCCTGCATTTATCATAATCTTCAGCAGGGGGTCTTTAAGACTGATTGTCATGCCTGTATAGTAATCACGCAGGGCTGTTTTGATGCCAGCCTGTATTTTAACATGATCAAAATTCAATTTTGCAGGTTCAGTGAAACCGGCATCCTTTAATTCCTGCAGCATCCTTGACCTGCCGTATTTACGGGCCACAAGTACGGGTGATGCTGTTTCTGTCTTTTTGTACCATTCCGGGTCCGTTTTGTCAACCATATACCTGAATGCCTCATAATGGTCATTCCTTATGGCCATGCCCAGGGCATCGTACATATATTCATTGATGGCAAAAGGGTTGGCTCCTTTATCCAGCAAGAGGCTCATCAGCAGTGTGTCATTATTCTGCCCGGCAATAATAAATGGTGTATATCCCTCATTATCCGGCACATTAGGGTCTGCCCCTGATTGAAGCAGCAGGTCGCTGATTGGGGCTTGTCCGGACCAGACGGCAGAGATCAGCGCTGTGCTTCCGTCATCTGACCTTGCCTCAATGTCTGCACCGTAATAAAGAAGCAGGTCACACATATACAAATAACCGTATGCTGAAGCATAATGCAGTGGAGTAGCACCATGGCGATCCCTCAGGTTGATATCTGTCTCAGCCCTGATAAGAGCCTCTGCAATTTCCGGCATATTATCCTTGGCTGCTATATGTAATGCTGATTCGCCGCTGTTTGTGAACATTTCAGTGTCAGGATTATACTCAAGCAGGGCTTTTACTGTTGTGAGCTTATTATTGGCGACGGCATATATCAGGGCACTGATATTTTCATAATCAGTGGCATCAATCTCCGCTCCCAGCTTTATAAGTCTGTGTATTTCAGAAGGGTAGCCTTTGGCGGCAGCAATCATAAGATTGGTGTTCAGCCCTTCGGGAAAAGGGAGATAATCAGAAGTGTCAACAGCACTTGTGTTATGTTGGGCTGAGGCAGCAGGAATTAAAAGCATCAGTAAAAAGATGATGCTCAGGCAGTATCCTGCTAAACTATTATGACTTCCGCTAATCATATTGATACAAATATAGCAAAAGCTGAATATAAGATAATTGCTTATTGCTTTTTAAGCATATATTTGGGAAATTTGCAATTCGTCATTAAAAAGATTACATTGACTGGATAGAGTACTGGCTTTTTTAAAATAATTTAATATTAAGGAGATGAACTGGAAAATTAAACTTGACTTATGGGATTCAGAATCTTATAATAATAATATCTTACCTATAGTGAATGAACTGTCATCCGAGTTTGACAGGCTTGTTGATTCTCCGCCTGAGCTTGGCTATAAGCCCATATGGGTGGTAAATGACCTTTATTACGGTATGCAGGTATACACACCCCTGGTTGAGGATCATTATAAGGTGGGATTAACCGTTGGACACCTGACATACGGAAAGGTGGCCTACCAGTTTTCTCATGTTCTGAGTATTATATATACAGATCCCCGTCAGGCTACATGGCTTGCCACTGCAATGGCCCATATGGCATCATTCAGGTTTCTTGATTATTTCGCAGAAAAATGGATTGATGATTGTCCCGGTCCGGAATATGAAGGTGAATATGAAGCATTCTCAAGCCTGAAGACAGAAAAGATAAAGACCGCTTTCCAGAATGTGGATATAATGTTAAACCTTGCATCCAATGAATGGATAAAGGATGAAGTAAGAAAGCTGGATCAGAGTATGAATTATGCCCCCGCGGTGCTGTTCGACCTTATAGGCCTTGAGCTACAGCCTTTATTCAGGGAGGATGATGCATGGCGGATATTTCCATATCTGGGCAAAGGGACCCGTACTCCCATAAATAATGGTTCTGACCTGAGGTGCAGGCCCAGGGCAAAACCGGATTTCGATAAGCTGCGCTCAGCAGTACCCTCTGATCTGAAAGACCTTGTTGATAAGATTTATCACAGGCTGCATTGATTGCTTATAATGAGCTGTCTGTTAATAACTTTTATTAAAATCACCGGATAAGGGCAATTGCTTAATTTAATAAGTTTAATTGTTTTCTTATTTTTGCAGAGCATAAATTTTCAAAATGAATTATAAGTATTACAGATATATAGTACTGCTTTTATTTTTTATTTTACTGAATCATAACCCTGATTCAATAGGAGGGATGGGCCTTCCCACGCCTGAATTCACGGCTGCCAATGCCAGGATAAGCAATGATTATTCCCGTACTGAGAATTATAATCATATTGACAGGTCAGTAAATTATTTTATGCGCTACTGGGGCATAAAAGCAGCTTCTGTTGCTGTTGCACGTGATAATAAACTGGTGTTTGCCAGGGCTTATGGTGTGGCCGATGATATTAAAGGTATTGCAGCTGAACCATACCATAAATTCAGGATAGCCAGCATATCCAAGCTGGTTACGGCAACTGCCATTATGAAACTGCAAAACGAAAATAAGCTGAGCCTGAATGATAATGTATTTGGACCCAATGGTTTGCTTGATCGTGAATATTTCAGGGAACCCAGGGATAAAAGGGCGAATGATATAACAGTGGCTCATCTCCTGGCTCATAAGGGAGGATGGAGTCACAGATATGGCGATCATATGTTCATGCCTCATGTGGTAGCGGATTTCCTTGGCAAGGAGCCACCTGTTTCAACAGAGGATATTATCAGGTTCGCCCTTGATAAGAGATTGCATTTCACACCGGGTAAAGGAAGGTCATATTCAAATCTTGGGTACGCAATACTCGGCCTTGTGATTGAAGATGTGTCGGGTATGTCCTATGAGGATTATTGCAGGAAAGAGATATTTGAACCACTTGGAATATATGATTTTGAGCTGGCACGTAACCTTTATTCAGAAAAAGATCCGCTTGAAGTCCGTTATTATGAACCATTAAACGCAATACGCCTTAAGTCGATATACGGTAGCGGTGCAATGGTGCCGGCCTCATATGGAGGTAATGATATTGAAGCCCTTGGCGGAGCCGGGGCATGGATTGCAACAGCCCCCGACCTTGTGCGTTTTGCCATGTCGGTTGATGGTTTTGATTATGGGGATGATATCCTTCCTGAATATTTGCTTGATTTTATGACTGACCGCTCCAATGGATTTGCACCGGTAGGATGGAAGGGGACCACGGATAACGGTTACTGGTGGCGGACTGGATCATTTTCCGGTACTTCAGCCATGATCAAGCGCCTGCCCGATGGAACAGTGTGGGCCGTGATACTCAATACCAGTACATGGAAAAGCTCCATGTTCACCAGTGATTTAAATATCTTAATGGGCCGCGTTCTGAGGAATACAAATGAATGGTCCGACACTGATCTGTTTACATATTCCCTGCCTGTGCCTGTTGAATAATTGACAGTTTTGACCGGCCACAGGCAACACTTTTTTAAGCGGCAGTCTGGTGAACTACTGGGCTACAAACTGAAATGTTATGCTTCCCTTCTGTTTGGCAGGAGCAGAAGGGTCAGGGTTGAACCTTGTTCTTCTGATAGCATCGACAGCCGCCTCGTAAAGGCATTTATCATTGGTTGAACTCTCTGTTTCATTATAACTGAATGATGATATCTCACCGCCCGGGACAACTGATATATCGATTACCACAATACCTCCATTTTCACATTTATAGATCGGGATGGGCAGACTGAGATGATGCCTGCCCGGGAGATTGTACCAGACTCTGGTAGGTCCCTTATAGTTTGCAGCAAGCTCATTTGCTGACAGCTTTTCGCTCAGATCAAGACTGTCCTGCTGCTCCGACTCAAAGGCTGTATCACCTTCGTCCATGTTTTCCAGCAGTTCGCTGTTGCGGTCAATATAGTTATCCTCGCCAAGCTTGCCTTCAGCTATCATTTCTTCCTTAACCCTGTTGATATATTCTTCCCTGTCTATTTCAATTTCCTCCTGGCTGGCAATATTTTTTATAATATCCGTATAACGCTCATCGCCTTCAAATAATTCTTCAAGAGACACAGGCACCTCCACCACCTCATCTTCAACGAAAGCCTGCTCGGGCTGGAACTCAATAAGGAATTCTGCCTGATCCTCTTTATAAAGTGAAGACAGTTTAACAGACATGAATATTATACCTGCAATTATATGTATAATAATTGTGCCCATTAATCCTGCTATTTTACCTTCGTAGCCTTTCATCTCTTTCTGCGAAATTATAAATTATTATTTTTACCGCCTCAAACAAACACTGTAAACTGAGATTAATGCAACAATCAATAATTCTAGAGCAAATATCATTCCTGGCAGTGCTGGTACTTATAGGTGTTTTTGCCTCAAAAACAGGTATCATAAAGGAAGAGGCCAGGGATGCCCTGGTTAAGATAATATTTAATATTACACTGCCCCTGCTGCTGTTCACCAATTTTAATAAGCTTGAGCTGAGCCCTGAGATACTGGCCAATAGCCTGTTAGTGATATTGATATCACTGGCACTTATGCTGGCTATGTTGCTTTTCGCCTACCTTTTCTCCCTTATGTTCAGGATGAAGCATGAGCAGAAATCTGTTTTTATACCTCATAACGCCTTTGGTAATGTCCTTTATTTTGGTTTCCCCGTTGTTAATGCCCTGTTTGGAGAGCTGGGCCTTTTTTATGCCAGCATATATGCATTTGTTTCAATAATGCTTTTGTGGACAGTGGGTATCTATGTCATAACACGAAAGGGAGGCATGAGTTTAAACCAGAGCCTTAAGAATATGGTCAATCCTAATTCAGTGGCCATACTGGCCGGGTTCGGACTTTTTCTCCTCAATATAAAAATACCCGGTATAATACTCGAGCCCTTCGTTAAACTGGGAGGCACTACCATTTATCTGTCCATGTTGTATATAGGAGCACTGCTTGGCCTTATGAAAATAAAAGGTGTTTTAACAAACAAATACGTTTACCTGACTTCTTTTAATAAAACATTGCTCTTTCCTTTTATCTTTATTATTGCTTTTGCATTACTTGGTAAAGGTATGCTTTCAGGCATTGATCCGTTGATTTTACAGGTAATAATTATTGAATCTGCCATGCCCTGCATGGCCAATATAGTGATTATAGCAAAAATGTATAATGTAGATGATCAACTTGCCACGGCCAATGTGTTTATATCCACAGTTATGGGTATTTTTACCCTGCCTTTTATTTACTGGCTGATGACAGTGTTTATATGACAGGCCTGCAGATCTTCCGTTGATGAGCGTCAACAGTTAAGATATATTATAAACCGGTAATTAAAATTCGCAGCTGAGCTTAATATTAAAGCTCCTTCCTGTAAGGTAATTCGGTACAGCATACTGTCTTGACTCACCGCTGAGGTTGTTTACCGTGGTAAGCCAGTTATAGGATATGGTATTACGGATATCCAGCAGGTTGAAGACTTCAAAACCGGCAATTACCTCCCTGAATAATGATAAAAACTTTCCTCCCCCGGGTTTATCCCTGTTTTTAAAAACCCTTGTGAAGCCAATGTCCACACGCCTGTATGATGGCATCCTGTGGTAGTTATCGTAACGGTCGGTATAGGGTGAACTAACCGGAATGCCTGTGCTGAAGTGAATATTTATATGGGCCCTGTATCCTGGATTTGAGGGAAAGTAATCCTGGAAGAAAATATTGCTTGAGAACCGTACATCTGATGGAGAGGGGAAATACCCGTAGTCATCGCCCTGTATGTCATGTCTGGCATCCATCAGCGACAGGGATATCCACGATTCTGCGTCTTTTACGAATTCGCCGTTCAGCCTCAGGTCCAGTCCCCTTACAAAGCCTTTTGCACTGTTCTCTGCTGAATATATTATTCTTACATTATCATATTTGTAGGGTATTATATTATCAAGGTCCTTATAATAAACCTCCCCTGTAAACCTGAAGGGTGTTACTCCCAGTGAAAAATCAAAATCTGTTCCCACAACCGTATGAACGGACTTTTGTGATCTGATATCCGCATTCACCCGGCCTGTCGGATATCTCATCTCCCTGTAGAAGGGTGGCTGGTAATATACACCACCGGCTATATAGTACCTCATATTTTTCGACGGCAGGTTCCAGGACAATGACAGGCGCGGACTGAATAACAACTCACCTGAAAAGGACCAGTAGCTTAATCTTGCTCCGCCACTCAGGATAAACCTGTGTCCTGATACATCCAGGCTGTAATTGTTTATAAGATATGCTTCGGCCCTGCGGGTCGACAGTATGGTGTCATTGCTCACCACTTCGCTAAGTATCAGACCTGTATCTGAGTAGGGTATGCTGTATCCTGCTGAATCAATTTTTTTCCATTCTCTTATCCTGTCATTATTTGATTCATTATTGTATTTCAGTCCCCATCTCAGCACATTATCCCTGTTTTCCCATCTCCCCTTATAATTAAGTGTATAGATATTAAACCCTAGAAGATTGCGGGCATGACTGAGCCAGCTGCCTGTTCCAACATTCATGATACTGTCACCGAAGTTTTCCGACCCAAGATTTTTATCGAGCAGGTTAAGTGAATATGATCCCCTGATATCATATTTTTCTTCTTCTGCTGAGTTATAGTAGTGGGCTATAAACTTATGGCTGGTTCCTGCTGCTGTTTCCAGATCAAGTGCCAGAGCCAGGTTGACAGACCTGTATATATTTGTTTCAGACCCCTGATAAAGCACATATAGCTGGTATGCTTCACTGATACTGCCGAAGGTGCTTTTCCTTGAGCCCGGAATAAATGAATATTTGTTTGAGCTGTAACTGCCCATCAGGCTCAGTCCGGCTTTTTCTGTGAGCCTGTACCTGAGCAGTGATTGTATATCGTAAAATGCAGGCCTGTACCTGCCTTTTGTGTCCATGGTCTGCAACAACAATTGGTTGGTCTTATAGCGTGTTCCCGCAAGATAACTGAACCGCTTGTTTTTGGAGATACCTTCAATATGTGCTGAGCTTGTCAGAAGACCGAGCTTCACCGTAGCCCTGTTTTCAACAGCTTGCCTGTATCTTATATCCAGTACTGAAGACATCCTGTCGCCATAAGAGGCATTAAAACCGCCTGATGAAAATCTTACATTACTTATAAGATCGGGGTTAAGAAAACTAAGGCCTTCCTGCCGGCCTGTCTTTATCAGTACCGGATGATATATTTCGATATCATTTACATATACCAGATTCTCGTCATAATTACCTCCTCTTACCCTGTACTGGCTGGATAGTTCGTTATTTGAATTAACCCCGGGTAAGGATACCAGCAGCTTTTCCAAACTGCCTGCTGCTGCAGGCAGGAGATCAATGTCTTTCAGGGGGATGTTTTTTAATAAGGGCTCTTCACGCTGCCTGTATTCCCGCACTGTTACATCCTGCAACTTTGTAACAGCCTGTTGCATGATGATATTAAATACTATTGTATCGCTGCTTGCGCTAAAAGTTAGCTCGCGGTTTATATAGGCAATTGCGGAGAATACCAGTTTATGCTGTTTGTTGTCTGCCGGTAGCTGTAGTGAAAACGATCCGTCTTCTTTTGTGTAGCTGCCATATGGCATATCCTTCACTCCAATATTAACCAGCTGTACCGGCTGACCCTGTTCATCATACACATACCCGGTAATAAGGGTGTTGGTTGTTTGCGCACACACAAGACCTCCGGTGAGGAGAATAAAGGTTAAGAGTGTTCTTCTGGCCATCTCAGGTTTGCTAATCAGCTTGCTACTTATCCTTGTCTTTTGACTTTTTGTTCTTCAGCAGACCGTTCTTAAGCCCATCAATGAATTTAGCCCATGCAAAAGGGTTGAAAAGGTTGTTAACAGGAGTCTGATTCTGTGTCATAACCCTCTCTGCTTCCTGTTGCATTGCATATCTGTACCCGGCTTCCGGTGATATATCAAGTTCCCTGAGTATCTGACCCTCTATAAGGGCAAGGTTCCTCTCCATATTGGCAATCTCGATCTCCCTGGGAGATACATACTCAACAACAGCCCGCTTGAATTCATCATAAGTCTTCCATGGCAGAACGAGCACTGACCCTATATTTATTGTGTCGACAGCCATAATAACATCAATTGTGAACCTGGGGGTGTTAACGTTTGCCGGAATCCTTACAAAAGCAGGCTGGTAGCCAATAGATGTGAAAAATAATGTGTCACCCGGATAGGAGATAATTGAGAATATACCTCTTTCATCTGTGTCAGTACCTGTCTTCAGTCCTTTGGAGATGATATTGACATATTTGACTGGGTTACTCTCTGTATCAAGTACAAGCCCGTTCACCTGCACATAAGTGGCAGAAGATCGCTCCTGTGGCATTGCATGCACACAGAGGGCAATAAACATTATGATTGATATTAAACGTCTCACAATATATCAATATAACTATTTTGTAAAGAAAGTCAAATAGATTTGCTTAATGAAAAATACTTAAGGTTTTATGATAAATTTAACTCAGGGGGTGTTTTTTCAGGCGGCTGTCTTATTGGTCATTTTTTTACTTATCATCAAGGTCTTGCCGGTTCCCCTTTTTTCTTGGTATTGCTTATTAATTTCGGTCCATACCAGAGCCAGAAGCCCGTAAGTGTAAATGTCAGTAAGGCAAGACCTATTATTGAAGTGTAGATGAGTTTAAATATGCCACTCTCTGTATTTAATGCATAATCAATTATTGACCCGTCGTGTATGTTTTCAATAATATCTGATTTTCTTTGTGATACATTAAGTACTTCAGCAGTGGCCGCATCAAGCTGCACCTCCCAGTAATGGTCCTTGAAGACAAATTTCACCATTCCTCTTGACGGGCGGGCATCAATACGGTCCAGCTCAGTTGAAATATCACTGCCGGCAGAATCGCTGAGTGTCTTAAAGGCCACTGCCTTCAGCCTGTCAAAGGAAAGCCAGTCAGCGGTATTTATTGATGTGCCTGTACGCGATTTGGGAAGGAGCGTGTCCACATTTTTTTTCCAGCCCAAAAGTATTCCCGTAACAGCTATAAACAGGAAAAGTATAAATAAGCCTGCAGCAAAAAAACGGTGTATTTTTCTTGTTGTACGTAGCAGTGAAGCCTGTTCTTTCGTATTCATGTTAAAATTCTTACATGACTTAAACTCACAGAAAAGCCGGCAAGAATAATTATCTGTTTTGCAGTTCTGTACTTAAATAGGTTTCTACCCTTTTAAAAATGCAAATATAGAAAAAGGCAGATATAAATTTTAGGCTATACAACAGTTCATACATTCAGGAATCCGGTAATAATTAATATCTTTAAGCAAAGAATTATAAAGCTATGAAGAAAGTACTGGTTATTGGTAGCGGAAACGATTGCCGCAGTCTCATGATGGAAGGCTGGTTAAGGTATTATTCAGGTAATGAAGCTGAGATATACAGTGCTGGTTACAGTCCGGCCGAAGTAAACCAGCTGGCGGTTAAGGTGATGATGGATGCTATGATAGATATTACAGGCAGTAAACCAGATACAATAGATGACCTGCCTGAAAAGAGTTTTGATTATATTATCAATATGACGGAGGAGAAAGGCCGTGATCTTATAAAAAGCCTGCCCGGCAATCCCGTTGTTATTGAAAAGACCTCACAGGACTGCCGCACACTGAAGGGTGATGAAGAAGCAATACTGCAAAAGCTGGCCGATATAAGGGATTCACTCGAGGACTTTTGTTTTGATTTTGTAAATGAGCATATAAGAAACCTTATACCGGATGATTTTTTGAATAATATAAAAACAGGTGACTGATGGTTGAACAGACAGATATAACACTCCCGCTCCTCGGGAGAGGGTTTCACCTTATCGGTTCTTATATTGAAAGCAGGATGCCAGACCTGCCGGATAAAGGACTTATTAATTTCTTCCTTCACCATACATCGGCTGCCCTGGCCATTAATGAGAATGCCGACCCTACGGTCAGAATGGATTTTGAGTCATTTGTCAGCCGGCTGGTACCCGAAAATGACCCGCTGTACAGGCATACCATGGAGGGTTCTGATGACATGCCTGCACACCTGAAATCATCACTTTTCGGCCAGTCTGTGACAGTGCCTGTTAAAAATGGGAAGATACATACCGGCACCTGGCAGGGCTTATACCTGTGTGAATTCAGGGACCATCCACAAAAACGCAGATTAACAGTTACCGTATTATCATAATCTTAACATCATAAATATGATATTCTAATAATATTTCGGATATTTACTCCATAATTAATGTTATGCGTATACAAACGTCGATCGAATTTTATATTTCTGCAATCAATGTAAGCTTCATGAACCTTTTCGGTGGTTTGTAGCGGCAATACCTGCCATTATTATTTTTACTCAAATAAGTTTATTTAAATCTTCAAAAATATATGAAATGTCAAAACTAATGTTACTGGGTGATGAAGGTGTTGCACAGGCTGCCATTGATGCGGGACTGAGCGGGATGTATGCATATCCGGGCACCCCTTCAACTGAAATAATGGAATATATCCAGGCTTCACCTCTTGCTGCAGAGAAGAATATCCACCGTCAGTGGTCAGCGAATGAAAAAACTGCCATGGAGGCTGCACTCGGTATGTCATATACCGGCAAACGTGCCATGGTGGCAATGAAGCATGTAGGTCTCAATGTGGCTGCAGATGGCTTTGTCAATGCGGCAATGACGGGTGTTAACGGTGGACTGGTGGTGGTTGTTGCCGATGATCCCTCTATGCATTCATCACAGAATGAGCAGGATTCACGTTTCTATGGGAAATTTGCTTTTGTACCTACTTTTGAGCCTTCAAACCAGCAGGAAGCTTATGATATGATATTCACAGCCTTTGAGGTATCTGAGAAATACAGGCTGCCTGTTCTTTATAGGATAACCACCAGGCTGGCTCACTCACGCAGTGCAGTAATGCAAAAAGAGGCACTGCAGCAGAAAAAGTTCAGCTTCCCGTCTGATCTGCGGCAGTTTGTGCTGCTGCCGGCCATAGCCCGCAGAAAATATAAAGGCCTGCTGGCTAATTATGCCTCACTGGCAGACGATGCTGATTATCAAAAGCTAAACTGGTATGTTGATGGTGAGGATAAGTCAGTGGGTATAATAGCATGCGGACTGGCATATAACTACCTGGCAGAAAATTTCAGGGATGGTGAATGCCGTCATCCCTTGCTTAAAATAGGGTGTTATCCCGTGCAGGAAGAACTGCTGGCCAGGATAAGCAGGGAGTGTGATGAGGTGCTGGTCCTTGAAGAAGGATTCCCTTTTGTGGAGGAGCAGATGAAAGGATATCCTGTGCTGAATGATAAGATAAAGGGACGGCTCGACGGATCACTGCCAAGGGATGGTGAGCTGAACCCTGACCTGGTGGCTAAAGCGCTGGGTATGAAAGCTGAATACGGTCAGGACATACCGGATATTGTATCAAAAAGACCTCCTTCATTATGCAGGGGTTGTGGTCATGCTGATATGTATAATGCACTTAATGAGGCTATTGAAGAGTATGGTCCGGGAAGGGTGTTTTCGGATATAGGCTGTTATACCCTGGGAGCCCTGCCACCCTATAATGCTATTAATTCATGTGTTGATATGGGTGCTTCGGTGACCATGGCTGTTGGAGCGGCTGACGGTGGCATGTTCCCTTCGGTAGCTGTTATAGGCGACTCTACATTTACCCATTCGGGTATGACCGGCCTGCTCGATGCCGTAATAAAGGACTCGCCGGTAACGATCATAATATCAGATAATTCAACTACGGGGATGACGGGCGGACAGAAGTCACATGCGACAGACAGGCTGGAAGAGATATGCCTGGGACTGGGTGTTAAAAAGGAACATCTGAAGGTGATTAACCCATTGAGGAAAAACCACGGGGAGAATACCGGGATTTTCAAAGAAGAACTGGCATATAAGGGTGTTTCGGTTATTATTGCGCAGCGCGAATGTATCCAGACTGCGGCCAGAAGAAAGAAGAAGGAACACGAAAAAAAATAAAAGAAAGAAAAATGAAAAATGATATAATATTATCCGGTGTGGGTGGACAGGGAATACTGTCCATTGCGGCGGTAATAGGTTTAGCAGCAGTGGAAAATAATATGTATATTAAACAGGCTGAGGTGCACGGTATGAGCCAGAGGGGAGGAGATGTGCAATCGCATTTCAGGCTGTCGGATAAACCTGTAGCATCTGACCTTATACCTTATGGACAGGCAGACCTGATCCTTTCGGTTGAACCCATGGAGTCATTAAGATATCTTCCCTGGTTGTCAAAGGAAGGATGGCTGGTAACAAACAGTAAGCCATTCGTCAACATCCCGGGTTACCCTGATACTGCTGAGCTGATGGAGGAAATAAAGAAAGTGAAGAATAACCTTATTGTTGATGCTGATGATATTGCCAGAGATGCAGGTTCAGGCAGAGCTGCCAACATAGTGATGCTGGGAGCTGCTTCACATTTTATTCAACTGCCCCTTGAAAGTCTGGAAAATGCCATACGCAAACTTTTTGCCCCTAAAGGGGAGGAAATAATTGAGCTTAATCTCAAAGCTTTGTCGGCAGGAAGGGAACAGTTTAAGGCCTGAAGCCTCACATATACAAAGATGTATTAATTGAACAATATGGTGTGAGAATACCTGTTTAGTCTGTTATATAACAGTTCTCTGACTAATTAATAAGCAATATAATTACATTTGCTTTGATTAAAATATTTTTACTGACTATGAAAAAAACATTATTACTTCTGATTGTATTGTTAATAAGCTTTACGGCTTATTCGCAGAAAGCAGATTTTAAGGCTGCAGAGAAATTCCGTTCCTCAAACCTCAGTCCTAAAGTGGGCGATACACGTGTCAGAGCCAACTGGATACACGAATCAAATAAATTCTGGTATTCATATAAGACCTCTGACGGGAAGAATTACCACTATGTGGATGCTGATGCAAAATCAAAGAAGCCTTTGTTTGACAGCAGGTTTATGGCTTCAGAGATACATAAGCTTATTCACCGGCCGTATAATCATCTCGACCTTCCGCTTGAGGACCTGGAATTTGAGAAGGAGAGCACCGATAAATTTACTTTCAAAATAGATTCTATACGCTTCCTTTTCAACATGACTAATAAAGAGCTTATTATCAAGGACACCGTTCCTGATGAAGAGAGGACCGATAGGTGGGCCAGCTATTCACCCGACAGCACATGGATAGCATATGCCAAAAATTATAACCTTTTTATAATGAAGGCCAATGACCCTGACAGTGTGGAAATACAGCTTACCACTGATGGTGAGAGGTATTATGGTTATGCCAGCAGCAGGGCAGACACTGCCAGCGATAAGAAGGTAAGAAGCATTGCAAGATGGTTTGAAAATGAAGAGAAACTGTATGTTATAAAATCAGACAGCAGGAAGGTAAGCGAGTTGTTCGTTATCAACGTGCTTGCAGATCCCAGGCCTGAACTTGAGACATATAAATATTCAATGCCTGGTGAAGAGAATGTGCCGCAGAATGAGCTTATAGTGTTTGATATTGAGTCCAGGGAAAGAACAGATGTGGATGTGTCAAAGTGGAAGGACCAGAGGTTAAGGGTAAGGTGGACCTCACAGGAGTCGGCTGATAAAATGATTATAGAGCGCAAAAAGAGGGATCTTACCGAACTGGAGATATGCATGGTAAACGCCAATACCGGTGATCTGAAAGTCCTGTTCAGTGAAGAGCAGTACCCTTATATATATGATGGCTATGGTTATGGCCGGCTTGCAGTCCTTAACGAGGGTGAGGATATTATATGGTGGTCGGAACGCTCAGGCTGGGGACAATTATACCTCTATGATGACCAGGGAAATATGAAAAGACAGATTACCGAAGGATACTTTGTGACAGGTAATATTGAGCGTATTGACACCCTGGGAAGAGAGTTGTTTGTGGAGGCCTTTGGCCGCGAAGAAGGTGTACATCCCTATTATTCGATGAAGTACAGGGTGCCGCTTGACGGAAGCGGGATGAAGCTTATCAGTCCCGAAGATGCCGATCACTCTTTCAGTATGTCAAAAACCAATGACTACTGGGTAGACACCTATTCGAGAGTGGACATGGTGCCACGTTCCGTGCTGAGGGATAAGAACGGCACCGTATTGCTTGATCTCGAACAGCCCGACCTTTCACAGGTATATGAAACGGGATGGAAAATGCCTGAGCGCTTTGTTGTAAAGGCAAAAGACGGGGTGACAGACCTGTACGGGGTGATGTTCAAACCATTCGACTTTGATTCTACGCGCAAATACCCCATTATATCATATGTGTATCCCGGACCACAAACCGAATCTGTACCTTATTCTTTCTCTGTCAGTTCAAGATATAATACAGCGCTGGCACAGCTGGGATTTATAGTGGTTAACTTCGGTCACCGCGGTGGCAGCCCGCAGCGTAATAACTATTACCATACCTTCGGTTATGATAACCTGCGTGATTATGCTCTGGCTGATGATAAGTACGGCATAGAGCAGCTGGCCGACAGGTATGACTTTATAGATGTTGATAAGGTTGGTATTTACGGTCATTCAGGAGGAGGCTTTATGAGTACCGCAGCCTTGCTCAGCTATCCCGGATTCTATGATGTGGCTGTGTCTTCCGCAGGTAATCATGATAATAATATATATAACCAATGGTGGGGCGAGACTCATCACGGGGTTAAAGAGGTAAAGAAGAAAGTAAAAGTTAAAAATGAGGATGAAGAAGGAGAAGAAGGCCAGAAAGAGGAGTATCCCCGTGAAGAGAATGACAGTGTAAAAACAAAGATTTCCTTTAAGGCTGATATACCCGTTAACCAGGATCTTGCCAAAAACCTCAAAGGGCACCTGCTGCTTGTACATGGCGATATTGATAATAATGTGCATCCCGGAAACAGCATCAGGCTTGTTGATGCCCTGATAAAAGCCAATAAGAGGTTTGACTTTATGATTATGCCCGGACAGAGGCATGGCTTTGGCAAATACACCCCTTATTTTGAGACTATGATGTGGTATTACTTTGCTGAGCATCTTCTGGGTGACTACAGGACCAATGTTGAACTAAAAGATTTTTAGCCGCTAGCTTCGGGGAAATGCTAGTTTTTAAAATATAACAGAGGCGCCCTTAACAAGCGCCTCTGCTTTTTAAGCCATCCGGGTTTTCCGGATTTTACCAAAAGGGGGCTAACTATGTTTACTCCAGCCATAGTAAGCGGTATTCCATCTGGATAGGGGTGAGCGGTGCTACTCCTCTGATTCGGCAAAAACACCTTCTCCCTTCTTGCTCCTGAGCATTTGCATCTGGCTCACGACAATCTCCGTGTTCCATTTTTTTTCACCGTCTTTCTCATACTCACGATGCACAATACGTCCTTCAACCGCTATCTCCCTTCCCTTTACCAGGTACTTCTCTGCTATACCTGCCAGGCCGTTCCATAACACAAGATTATGCCAGGTGGTTTCACTTACCTTTTCACCTTTCTCATTCTTGTAGTTCTCTGTTGTTGCAAGAGGAAATTTTGCAAGCTTGCGCCCGCTGTCAAATTCCATTACCTCGGGATCTTTTCCGAGGTTACCGATAAGATGTACTTTGTTGTTTAATGATGCCATAACATAAAGATTTTGGTTTAACATAAATTTCTTAATGCAAACATAAACCCCGGCAGTGAACTGTTTCGGTAAATAATTATTTATAGTTGCTTAATAAGCGTTTAAAATCGCTTAGCCGGCTCTTTCGCCTCGGTGTATGGCTGTCAGGACCACAGGTTTTTATTAAAAAGCTTCATCTCCTGTTGTATTAGAGGCTTACATTTTTTAACTTTATAAAAATTACTGTAATGCCAGTCCGAAAATGTCTCGATTGCGGTGAAGTGCTCAGGGGCAGATCAGATAAGAAATTCTGTTCTGATCAGTGTCGTAATAATTATAATAATACAATAAACAGGGAAGCCAATAACCTGGTGCGTAATGTACACAGTGTATTAAGAAAGAACAGGAAGATACTGTGTGACCTGTATGACAGCGGTACCAGGAAGATACACAGGGATGCATTGCTGGTTTCTGAGTTCAATATGAATTTTTTCACTCATTCGGTTGAAACGAATAACAGCAGCATAACAAGGTACTGTTATGAGTATGGTTACCGCGATATTGACTCCGAATATATCACCCTTGTTAAGAATGCAGACATACTGGAAATTCAGAATTAATAGTTATTTTTGATGCGGGATATTTATTATCAAAACAATGAAAAGACATTTAATAATTTTTCTTATCTGCCTGCCGTTATTCGGTTTTCATGTAACCGCCCAGGATAGCTATATTGGTTTTAGTCTCGGTACAAGTATGCCAAAAGGTGATTTTGCCTCCAGTGAGGAAATGTTTGCTGATGGCTATGCTATACCAGGTTTTACAGTGCAGTTCGAGGGTTTTTACTACCCGGTCAGTATAATCGGCATTGGCGGCGTACTGGATTTCGGCTCCCTGTACGCAAACAGGGATGTTTACCTTGAACAATTGCTTGATTATGCATATAATGACTCGGATCTTCCTCTATACGTCATTCCTCCGGGCATAGATGAAGTGGATTTTGAGTCCGGATTCTGGAATTATGTCAATCTGTTTACCGGTCCGGAAATATCCGTTCCTTTCGGGAGGTTCCAGGCGGGAGTAAGGGTGCTGGGAGGATTATCCATGGCAGTGTACCCCAAAAGGGAGATGTATTATATGGAGGGCCAGGATGATTTGGAAGCCTTGATTAAAGGGACCACACTTAACCTGGGCTATACTTACGGAGCTAGTTTATTATACCTGTCGCGTGGAGGAACAGCGCTAAAGCTGAGTGCTGATTACCTTCACAGTTCTGCAGCTTATGATTTCGAGCTTAACCTGGTTACCGATGCTGAGACTTTCAGTGATACGGAAGCAGGAGACATCGATATTGAAGCCCTGAGTGTTACACTGGGATTTTTCTACGTTTTTTAACTGATTACAGCCTCTGCCCGCTATAAATACTAGAGCGACTCCAGTCTTCCTGAATACCTTGCCAGATCGAGTCTGGGGTTAGTAAGCCTGAGGTCAACATATCCATCGCTGCTTATAGTCATGTAGACCGTGAATTTTTCACTATCCTGTCCCATTTCAAACTCCATATCATATCCTCCTTTCTTCCATGATCCTATCTCTCTTGAGTAGATCTCTCCCTGCATATTAATTGCAGAAACAGGCCTTATGCTATGCGACCTGCCAAGGTAGCCCAGGCTGATGCGCACCCTGTCCTGATCAATAATGACAAAATTACTCTCAGGCCTCATCTCTATAACACCACCGCGCCTGGGGTGTATCTTGTTAACCCTGATTAGCATACGCTGGCTTTCAACAGCCTCCCTGACTTCTTCCTTATTTGCAGCCTTACGTTCTTCCCTTAAAGCTGTCATCTCACCGGATGAAGAGCAGGAAGCGGCTATCAACAGGTATGCGAGAGAAATATATATTATCTTTTTCATGGCATTTTTTATTTAAACAGAGCAAAATTTATGCCATGAAGACTGCTATGCCTACCACTTATTATTTGCCAGGTCCCAGATATTCAGATAGCTTATCTTTATAATCTTTTCCATAATATCCCAGTCTATGGTGCTTACCTCATCCCGGGGTGAATGATACTCCTCGCGGTGACCGGGCTTGAACCTCATAATGGGTATTCCTTTAGCCACGAATGACCTGTGGTCTGAACCACCGGGCGGATTATCAGAGGGCTGGTAATCGGGCTCAAGAATAATATTATATTTCTCAAGGTTCTTTTCGGTGATCTCCCTGAAATACGGATGCGAATCGGTATATGTCATGGTGACCTTATTGGGCTGATCATCACTTATATACCTGGATATCATATCAAAGTTTAAATTCATGGCAATATTATCAAGTGGTACGCTGGGATTATCAGCATAATACCGCGATCCCAGCAGTCCTTTCTCTTCTCCCGTCCACAGGGCGAAGATGATGGTTTTTTCAGGGATGACACCCGAGGCATTTATTGCCCTGGCCAGTGTCAGTACCCCTACCGTTCCGGAGCCGTTATCATCGGCCCCGTTATTGATATAGCCGTCTGACATACCTATATGATCATAATGTGCACCTATGATGATCACCTCGTCCTTATTTTTGCCCTCTATTTTGCCCAGTACATTGCGTACAGCCACCATTGAGCTGTTGACGCTGGTGCTTAAGACAATTTTTGTGTCATTGTCCTCTTCCGGTTTTATTTTTTTACCTGCCAGGTAATCTTCCATTGTAAATCCTGATCCTTCAAGGATGGTATTTGCTACTCTTTTTGACACGCTTACCGTTACGGGTGAAGGACTGATGATATTTCCTGGTATGGTATATCTCTGTCTCGCCCTGTACCTTCTGGTTTCAGATGGTGACATATTCATAAAGTCCCTTGCTTCGGCCCAGCGGAGTCCATCATCACGGGGGTCCACTTCAATAATGCCGGCTACGCCCAGCTCTGCAGCTATCCTGTCTTTCTCCCTGCGCAGCCTGTAAGCGGAGTAGGTATCACCTGAGACTTCTGATTCACCGGGCAGTCCACTGAGTCTCAGGATGAACTTCCCCTTTACATCCTTGCCTTTAAAGTCGTTATAATTATTCTCATCATCAATATAACCATAGCCTGCAAAGACTATCCCTGCTTCCGTGGTGCCGCCGGGATAGGAAGGTGTCAGCCTGAAGTCAGACATATAATCAAAGGATATTATTCTTACTGTTCCGTTTTCATTTCTTTTTACTGCCAGTTGCTGTCTGTCTCCTGCACTGCTTTTATGAAGTGTGAATGACTGGAAATAAGACTGTTCCTGCTTCAGTGTGCCTGTGGATGGGTCATATGCGTTGATGATATCACCGGCAGGTTCGGCACCGAACAGCTGGAGCATGCTGGCAATATAATCGGCAGACATAAATGCACCTTTTTCACCTGTTTCCCGACCTTCGGTCCAGTCTGAGGCAAGGAATCCGAGCTGCGCTTTAAGAGCCTCCTGGTTGATCATTGACAGCCCTTGATCCACCGGGTCCTGTGAACGGGCACTAATAGAAAGAACAGAGATTAAGATGATAAATTGAATAATAATTTTCATAATAGCATGTTTTGTGTTTTATAATTTTAAAGATAATTTCTTTGTTTCTATTAACGCGGTACTTTAACAAATATTAACCGAATATAGTTATTATATTTATTTCCGCTTTTGATATTTAAGAATCCGGGTTCTGCTGGATATATTATATATTTGACACCGCTTACAAAGAAAGACGATATGAAGAAAAAAGAATAACTGATTTCCCATGAGCAGCGATCATACTATATTACTGGTTGATGATGAGGAGGATATAAGAGAGTTTCTGTCCTATACCCTTCGTAAGGAGGGCTTTAGTGTTTATACTGCCAGTAACGGAAGAAGCGGTATCAGAAAGGCCAGCGAGGTAAGACCTCATCTTATCCTTCTTGATGTTATGATGCCGGGTATGGACGGGATTGATGCCTGCGAGCAGATAAGGTCCGATCCTGAAATGAACCCTGTAATAATATGTTTCCTTACGGCACGCAGTGAGGATTATTCGCAGATAGCAGGATTTGAGGCAGGTGGTGATGATTATATTATTAAACCTGTCAGGCCAAAGGTGCTGGTAAGCAGGGTGAAGGCTTTGCTGAGGAGGTACAGGCCAGGTAAAGAGAGTACTGATGACAGTCCCCGTATGTTAAGCTCCGGTACCTTGAGCCTTGACAGGGAGAGGTTTATACTGCATCATGATGACAGGGATATCTTTTTGCCCAGGAAGGAATTTGAATTATTGTCTTTATTGATGACAAAGCCGGGCAAGGTTTTTACCAGGCCTGAAATATTCAAGAAAGTATGGGGAGAGGATATCATTGTGGGAGACAGAACAATAGACGTACATATCAGGAAACTGAGGGAGAAGGTAGGTGAAGATATTATAAAAACAATAAAAGGAGTGGGCTATAAGATAATGGAATGATTAAGATTATACGCAACCTTTTGTATCTTTTAGCTGTCATCTAGTATAAAGCATCATTTTTTATATAAACAAAAATAATACGATTATGAAAAAATTAGTTCTTATCCTTTTTGCCGCAATAATTTCAACGGGTGCTTTTGCACAGTTCAGCTGGGGCTTAAAAGCAGGTGCCTCATCAAATAATTTTAAACTTGCAGAGGATGTAAATGTAACTGCAGGTCAGACAATCGAGAGTGCCGAGGAGGCATCCTGGGGTTTTCACGGGGGTGCTTTTGTCAGGATATCTGCGCTTGGATTAATGATACAGCCCGAGCTCTTATTCTCCATGGCTGAAAATAATATGCTAATCACAGAAGGCGGAGTTGAAGAGGTGAAGAGCCAGAAGTTCAATAAGCTGGATGTGCCCATTATGCTTGGTATTAAGCTGGGCCCCATGCGTTTGATGGCCGGTCCGGCTGCCTCAGTCATGCTCAGTTCTGACAGCGATCTTTTTGCAGATGCCGAGAATCTCTATAAGGCAGCTACATTCGGATACCAGGCAGGTGTGGGTGTAGACCTGTTTAAGAAATTAACCATTGATATAAGATATGAAGGAGGGCTTAATAATTTTGGAGATGAAGTAACCGTAGGTACCGAAGCTGTTGCACTTGATGGCAGGAGCAATGCAATTGTTGTAAGCGCAGGAATAATGTTTTAATAACAGTTAGCTTAAGATAATGAACTCTCTTGTTTTACAGGAGAGTTTTTTTTATTTTACTCCCTGTAATTATTAATATATGAATGCTGATCCCGGTAGCGGTTTTATTTCCCTGCAGGTCATATTGTCAATATTATACCTTATAACCGTTATTTTTGTATGCCTGTTAATAATATTTGAAAACAGGGCCCCCGAAAAAACACTGTCGTGGGTGCTGGTAATAGCACTTGTGCCATTCATAGGTATATTAATCTATATTTTCTTTGGCCGGAACTACCGTAAGCGTAAGATATTCTCATCAAAAGGGGTGGAGGACACTGATTATCTTAACATGGCTGCCATCAAGCAGATTGAATCACTTGAGGCTCGCCTTGAGCCTAAATCGGATAAGATAAAATCAGGAAGTCACCTGATAACACTGATGCTGAATAATGAAAAATCGGTGCTTACCGATAATAATACCATAAGCCTTCTGAAAAACGCCGATGAGACATATTCATCCATGCTTGAAGAGATAAAAAAGGCAAGGCATCATATACATCTTGAAGTTTACAGGTTTGAGATAGACAGCACAGGTAATGAGTTTTTAGACCTGCTGGTTCAAAAAGTCTCAGAGGGTGTGGAGGTGCGTATGATAATTGATGATGTAGGCAGCTGGTCATTTAAGAAAAAAGATATAGAAAGGATGCGTATGGCCGGAGTGCAGATCTTCCCTTTCTTCCCGGTACGTTTTCCCCTGCTGGCAAGCAAGATTAATTATCGCAATCACCGGAAAATACTGGTGGTGGATGGGAAAACCGGTTTTATCGGGGGGATGAATATTGCAGATAAATATCTTTATGGTCTGCCCCGCCTGGGTAAATGGAGGGATACTCATCTGCGGATAAGAGGTGATGCAGTGGCCGGCCTGAACAGGATTTTTTTAACAGACTGGTATTTCCTGAGCGGAGAGATCCTGGTAAGACAGAAAAAGTACTTTCCGGTACAGAAGGAGATAGAGGGAGACAGCTGGATACAGCTGGCAAGCAGTGGGCCTGACAGCGACTGGGCAAGCATTATGCAGGCTTATTTCTATGCTATAGCCACTGCCAGGGAGAAAGTATATCTGTGCACCCCCTATTTCTCTCCCAATGAGAGCATACTTAATGCTTTAAAGACTGCAGCTCTCAGTGGTAAGGATGTACGGCTGCTTATCCCTGAAAAATCTGATTCACTGGTGGCCAACTGGAATACACGCTCTTATATTTCAGAATTGCTGGATGCCGGTATCAGGGTTTACTTCTATGTGTCAGGATTTAATCATTCCAAGTATATTGTGGTTGATGGTGTCTTTTCCTCTGTGGGATCTGTTAATATAGATATGAGAAGCTTTGATATGAATTTTGAGATAACGGCCCTGATATATGATGAAGAATTTGCAGCTAAACTGGATGAGCTTTTTATGGATGACCTTTCTAAAAGCAGGGAGGTATTACCTGATCTCTGGGAAGGGAGGAAAAGAAGCGAAAAGTATAAGGAAAGCCTGTTCAGGATATTCGGGCCCTTATATTGAAGAGGTGAATTTAATATAATCACATGAAACTGAAGGAAGGTGAACGCTATGATTTCCTGGTTGAGAAAACAATCAGGATGGGGGAGAATGATTATTATCTCCTTAAGGGTCCGTCAGGGGTTAAATATTTATTGTCGCAGAAACACTACAGTCATTATGGTATAGAGGTAAAAGGCACTGTTAACTGCCGTGTTGATAAGATAAACTGCCGTGGGGAGGTATTCCTTGAACCGGCCAATCCCTTTTATGAAGAGGGGAAGGTGTATGATTTTAAGATAAGGGGAAGGGATGTACGGGTTAATGAGGACGGTGAACTGACACCCGTTCTGCTGCTGGATGATAAATCCGGTAATGAGTTAATTATGCCAATCAATAAGGCCGGCAATTATGATCCTGAGAAAACTGATCATGTAAGTCTGCCCGTAAAAAAGATAAATAAGGGACGGATTATTTTAACCGCTTCATCTGAGAAGACCGGTGGTGAGCGAATAGAAGAAGATCGTTTATATGAGTTTTTTATATATGACAGGAAGAAAGGTCTGGATGGCAAGGATTATTTTCTGATCCGTGATCAGAATAACTCACACCATATAATACCGGCGGATCAGTACTCCTATTACGGTCTTGAGACAGGCAAACCCTTCAGGGGCAGGTTTATAAGATATCATGCTACGGGTAAGTATAAAATTGAACCACTCAATCCCTATTATAAACCCGGTGAAGTATATGAGTTTGATCTGCTCTCAGAAAGCATTATGCCGGCCGACGGTGGGAAATTGCTGATAGTGGCCGATAAGCACGGATTAAGGCATGAGGTCCATGTACCAGGTGATTACAGTCCGGGTAAAAAGCTTTATCTCAGGGTGGAAAAAATAAGAAAAGGATGGCCTTTGCTTATTCCAGCAGTTTAAAATCTGACACCGTAGTCATATAAAGTGGCATTGATTCACCTGTGGGCATGGCCATAGAGCCCTCTGCTTTCATATCAATATGGTCTGAGATAATAATACCTTCCCTGAAAGCGAAATAGAACTAGCCGCTACCGTTTATATCTACATTGCTTATTATCATTCCCTGGGGAGTCTGGCTGCTGCCATCCCTTGTGCCATTTATACTGTAACTTATCTTATAACAGTCATATCCTGATATTTTCTCCTTCGATTCGACTGTACTGGCACTGCTCATGATCATTTCGGCATTTTCTGTATCGGTATTGATATTTACCGTATCGGTATACTGCCAGCTATAACCGATATGTATATTTTCACCGGGCAGCACCGGAAAAAGATTGGCGAAGCTTGATTTTATATTCGCTGTTTGCAGGCCTGCTATCGAGTAACTGAGACTCTCAGCATTGTCCAGATCTTTATTATCACCGTTCTGGTCCATGGTCATCATAAAACTTTTGCCCTTCATGCTGCTGATATCTTCGTTTATATTTCCCTGCATGGAGCTGATTTTTATTCCAAGAGTGTCAATTAATACTTCAAGTATCAGTGTGCCGCCTGAGATTCCTTTGCCGGTAACAGTGAAGCCCAGGTTTGAGTTAATAACTGAGCTTATTTCCTGACCGCTAAACACAACTGTCTGGCTTGTCTTTGATGTTTGGCTGTAAGGATATGCCTGATCACCGGTATACAGGTATTTCATGTTCTGCTCATCCGAAGATCCCGCAGTCATCATTCTACTGCATGAGATTGATATCAGGCTTATTATTAAAGCCGTACTCAGTATTATTAGTGCTAGGTTTTTTTTCATCATATCATATTATGTTATTAGTAGAGAAACTATATTCATTGTTTTTACGGCAGCAATAAAAATAAGCTATCCATATTATTTAATCGCTTAATAATCTCAGTTCTTTAATTTACCATACTTTATTACAAATTTAATTTTTATAACAGAATATATTCAATCATTTGATTAATTTTCTTTTGGAAATATTTATAGTTCTACAGTGATTTGCTATGGATAAATACTATTGGCCATTAGTATAAATTATCGCATCCGGGCTTTCGGCAGCATCTTATTCCTGTTTTTTTAGGAATTGTATTATTTTTGTCAGGTAAAATCTCAGCGATGAAGAAAAGGAGCTTATTAAAACGGGTGCTGATATTAATTGCACTTATTGCACTGGCAGGTGCAGTATTTATATGGAAGTCTTTTTTCGCTCCTGTTAAAGTGGCTGAGGAGGGCACTAATGTATATATTGCAGTGGATGCTGTTTATGAAGATGTAAAAGATTCACTGAGGATTGCAGGCATACTGGTTAATGAGCCGGCCTTTGATATGCTAGCCACCGGAGAAAGATATATGTCCAATGTAAAACCCGGTCACTATGTTATTACAGATAATATGAGTAATAACGACATAGTTAACCTGTTGCGGTCGGGCAGTCAGACAGCTGTAAGGATAACTTTCAATAATATCAGAACATTAGCCGGGCTGTCGGGTAACCTGGGAAAACAGCTGGCCATTGATTCAGCTGATTTACATAAGGCGCTTATTAATGATTCGCTTTACATTGATGAGGGCTTCACTAAAGAGACTATAATAGCATCCTTTATACCGGATACATACGAGGTTTACTGGACTGTAACAGCCGGGGACCTTATATCCAGGATGATAAGTGAATTCAGGTCTTACTGGAACAGCGAGCGAACCAGGAAGGCGGAGGAACTGGGGCTCAGTCCTGTTGAGGTAAGCATACTGGCCTCTATTGTAGATGATGAAGTCCTGAAACCTGAGGAAAAGCCAAAGATTGCCGGTGTATACATGAACAGGCTTAAGAGGAATATACCACTGCAGGCCTGCCCGACAATAAAATTTGCGCTGAATGATTTCACTATCCGCAGGGTGCTAAATAAGCATTTAAAGGTTGATTCCCCCTATAATACCTATACCCGGACCGGTCTGCCACCCGGACCTGTACGTTGCGCTTCAAGAGAAGGTATAGAGGCGGTTCTGAATGCAGAGGATCATAATTACCTGTATTTCGTTGCCCGTCATGATTTTTCGGGTTACCACCATTTCTCTACCAACCTGCGTGATCATATCAATTATGCCAATAAATACCAGCTGGAGCTCGACCGCCTCGAGATATACGAATGATTATCAGATAATATTGACTTCCATGCTGAGCCTTATTCCTGACATCTCCTGCACCGAGTCTGTGATCATACGGCTCAGTTTCAGTATTTCACTGCCTTCTGCGCCCCCAAGGTTAACCAGCACAAGGGCCTGCCTGTGATGTACAGCTGCCCTGCCCACCTGCCTGCCTTTCCATCCTGCTTTTTCGATAAGCCAGGCGGCAGGGACCTTATACATGCCCGTTACCCAGCTCCCATGAGGGTATATCGCTGAATTTTTCCTTCAGCTCTGTATACTGATCAGTGTTAAGGACAGGATTCTTGAAAAAGCTGCCTGCATTACCTGTAAGGGAAGGATCAGGCAGTTTGTCATTGCGTATTTTGATGACTGCATCTCTTACGGTGGCAAGCGTGGGTTGCCCACGGCCTTTTATTTCCTGTTCTAGATTGCCGTATGAAAGTTTAATCCTATGGGGAGGCCTGCTTAGCCTGAATTCAAGCCTGGTGATAAGGTATTTCCCTTTCATCTCGTTTTTGAAGATGCTGTCGCGGTATCCGAACCTGCATTCTTCAGCGGCAAAAACCCTTCTGTCTCCGTTTTCAAGTGAAACGGCATGAACAGCGTTTATCATTTCCGACACCTCTGTTCCGTAAGCTCCAATATTTTGTATTGGTGCAGCCCCTGTATGCCCGGGTATGCCTGAAAGATTCTCAAGTCCTCCAAGGTTGTTTTTAACTGCCCATTCCACCAGTCTGTCCCATTCCAGTCCGGCCCCGACTGTTATTATGGCGCTGTCTGTGCTTATCTCAAGTATCTCAATATCATTGAAGAGGGCCTGGATTACGGTACCATCATAATCCCCGGTAAAGAGTATATTGCTGCCGCCCCCGAGTATAAGGCAGTTGCCCGAACAGACTTTTCCTTTTTTAAAGAGCTCTGCAGCCTGCTTCTCATTTTCCAGGCTAATAAACTTTTTTGTACGGACATCAATCCCAAAAGTATTATATTTTTTCAGCGGGTAGTTATACTTTATCATTTGTATGTATTATTGGACGGCTATTTTGATCATAAGTGAATAGTATCGGGCGGCTATTTTTTTATATAATTATTTTCCCTGAACCAGTCCAGGGCTTCCCGTACAGCCAGCCTGATATCAGACTGGGGAAAGTTGAGTTCATTTATTGCTTTACCGGCACTGTAAAAATTTTTAATTGTCAGTATCCTGGAGTTATTATTATTCAGGAGGACGGCCTTACCTGTTTGCGCTGCCAGGGAGCCCAGCAATCCGGTTCCCCTTACCAGCCATGGGGGCAGAATCACCTTTATCCTTTTAAAGCCGGTAATGTCATCAACAATATCATAGAATTCCCTGTAACTCAGGTTGGCATTGGTGAGCAGGTATTTTTCGCCTGATCTTCCTTTTGTCAGTGCATTACAGGCAGCAAGAGCCACATCCCTGGCAGGGACAAAGTTTCTGCCCCCCGGGGTAATAAAGACAAATTTGTCCCTGTAGCCTATCAATAATATTTTGCCTGAACTGGGCTTTGAGTCATACGGACCGATCATAAATGATGGATTCAGGATAAGTACATCAAGCCCGGATTCACTTTTTGCTTTCAGCACTTCCTGCTCTGCCCTGTATTTGCTTATTGCGTAATATGAATTGGTATAGGGCTTCATAGCCGGTTTGTCTTCCGTGCCGGGATGTTCTTTGTTACCATAACCAATGGAATTAGTGGTACTTATATACACCAGCCTTTTGATGTTATTCTTTATGCAGGCATCAATAACATTCTTTGTGCCATCCACATTAACCTCCAGGTAGTGGTTAAGACGTGGAAGTGTAGGGTCTGTTATGGCTGCTGTATGAATAATATAATCACATCCTGATGATGCTTTAAGCATATCTTCTTTTGATGTAAGATTACCAAAAAAATATTCAGGCCTGGTCCCCTTCAGCGAAAGTAAGCTTGCATTTTCCCTTACAAGGGCTCTTGCTTTTATATTTCTTTTCTCAAGTTGTCTTATTATATTGGAACCCAGCAGACCGTTTGCTCCTGTTACAAGTACTTTCATCTTTATCTTCAGGTTATTTTTTATATAAAAAACCCCGGTACATTAATTTTAAAGATATCATTACCTCTTTATAATAAAAAGCCGCCCGGAATAAATTTTATTATTTCTGCTGTTATTGATGGTCTCTACACAGGATGTTGCCCCTGCTTCATACTGGTTTCGTAAACAAGTACAGAGGCAAGGAGATCAAACAATGCCATTCCCACTGATTTAAAAACCCTGGTTGTAGAGCTTAAGTCTTTGTCTTTTAATAATCTGCCTGCTTCAAGGAAATCAGATTTATCCATTATCTTGTTTTCAAGGGGATAAATCAGATCACCACTCTCTTCCAATCCATGCAGTGTATCTGTATATATTTTGTCTGCCAGCCTGAAGAGTGAATCGGGGAATTCCCTCATATCCTTTTTATATGAGCCTATGCCGATAAATGTTTTACCTCTGAGGATATCTTCATCATCCGGCAATACAGGTTCTTTTGAATTTGTGGCGGTGATTATTATTTCTGATTGTTTGCATACCTGCATGGTGCTTTCGGCAATATTTATCTTAACATCAGGATATTCTGCATTGACAGTACTGGTAAACAGCCGGCATGAGTCAGCCAGGCAGTCAAACACCGTTATTTCCTTTATCTTTCTCTCTGAACAGGCAAAGAGAGCCTGTTGCCGGCCCTGGGTACCCAGACCGATAACTCCAAGGGCAGAGGCATCCACCGGTGAAAGGTGTCTTACCGCAAATCCACCCACGGCAGCTGTTCTCATTGCTGTTATAGCCGGTCCGTCAAGTATGGCCAGTGGTTCACCGTCACTGCGGTCATTCAGCACTATCATCCCTTTCAGGGGGGGCTTGCCGGCAGAGGCATTGCCAGGATATAGTGATACCAGCTTGGTTGAAAAGTATTTTTCTGCTATGCAGGGCATCAGCAGCAGTGTGTTATCATCAAAGTCGATATGAGTGCGCAGGGGCATGATATAATCGGCACCCTGTTTAAGCAACAGGGCTTTCTCTATGGTATCTATCCACTCAGAATAAGGAAGCAGGGCCCTTATTGTTTTGCTGTCAATATAATTCATCTTATTTTTTGAATGTTTATCTTGCGCTGCGAACAAAGATATAAAATATTATTCTCCATGAGGGACAGTATCATTATCTCGGTAACTGATGACGTTATAACAGATCAAAGGGTTTTAAAAATGGCTGAAGTGCTGGCAGACACCGGTCATGAAATAATTATTATTGGGAGGCAATTGCCGGGAAGCCTGCCTGCAGGGGAACTGCCATATACTGTTATACGGTTTCGAATGGTGTTCAGAAAAGGATTTTTATTCTATAAATTTTTTAATATCAGGCTGTTCTTCTTCCTGCTTTTTCACCGATCCTGCCTGCTTGTATCCAACGACCTTGACACATTGCTTCCGAATTACCTTGTATCAAGATTAAAAAAGGTCAGGCTGGTATTCGATTCTCATGAATATTTTACCGGTGTACCCGAGCTTGAAAACAGGCCTTTTGTTAAGAGCGTCTGGAAGAGTATTGAACGCAACATTATTCCTGGATTAAAATATGGTATTACTGTAAATGATTCATTGGCAGATATTTACAGGAAGGAATACGGTGTGGATTTCACTGTAGTGAGGAATATAGGCAGGAGTTATAATGGTCGCGCTGCCGGACGGAAGAAGCTGGCTATAAATGAAAAGGACCTGCTCCTTGTATTGCAGGGCAGGGGTATTAATAGGGAAAGGGGTGCTGAGGAGCTTATTGATGCCGTAGCTTTATGTGAGGGAGTACACCTGCTGATCATAGGGGCGGGAGATATTATTGACAGTTTGAAGAAGAGAGTTAGCTCTGCAAACACAGGGAATAAGATCTCTTTTTTACCTGTAATGGAATGGAGCGAGATGATGTCTTATACTGCCACCGCGGATGCAGGCATAAGCCTGGATAAAAGTGATTATATCAACTCAAGGTACAGTCTTCCAAATAAGATTTTCGATTATATTAATGCCGGCATTGCTGTTATTGCGAGTGAACTGCCTGAGATTGAAGCTGTAATAAATAAGTATAACTGCGGCTTGCTCGTAAAATCCGTTAATCCCCGATCAATTAGCGATGTTATTTGTTTACTAAGGGATGATCCAGGATTGCTCGAAAGGCTTAAAGACAATTCATTGATTGCAGCACATGAGCTCAACTGGGAAAATGAGAAGCTGAAAGTGAAGGAAATATATGAAAAAGCCGGAATGGAATTTATCAGGGAAGTGCTATGAAACTCACAGAATGGGGTATCACGAACGGAATAGGGCGTTATGAACGAAGCGTTTTGATCAGGAAGGAATTGTTAAAGATATTTACAAAAGAAAGATTATAAATGATGATAAAGAAAATTATTGACAGGGCAAAAAGCGGAAAGGGACCATACCTGATAATATTTACCATAACAGGTGGTATTGCCGGCTTCCTTTACTGGAAATTTGTGGGGTGCAATACAGGCAGCTGTCCGATAAAGTCGAACTGGTACCTGATGACTGCTTATGGTCTTGTGTTTGGCTATCTGGCCGGTGATCTTATATCCGGCTTCATTCTGAAAAGAAAAAGCCGGGAGTCAAAGGAGCAATAATCAGATTTTATAGTCAGTTTTTGCGTAAAGTTTTTTATTTTGGTGGATATTTTTACCCGAAGATCTATTAAAGTATTTAATAAACCCGAAATATGAAAACTGACAGAAGAAATTTCCTGAAGACAGCCGCTTTTGCAGGAGCGGGAGCACTGTCCGTAAACAGCATCAATTCATGTAAGCAGGCGGAGGGCGAAGGCAATCTCCGGCATATAAGGGAGGCTGCCGGCAGGCAGTACAGCCAGCAATTCAATATGTGCGGATACAGGGCTCCTGCCATTGAAACGGTAAGGGTGGGCTTTATAGGCCTTGGCAGCCGGGGCTCCGGTGCCGTAAGGAGGATGATGAATATTGAGGGGACTGAAATAAGGGCACTTGTGTGATAAAAGACCTGCCGCGGTTGACAGCTCCCTGGAGGCCGTGAAGAGTTATGGCCTGCCGGCTGCGGAGACATATGCCGGTGATGAAAATATATGGAAAGAGCTGTGCCATAGGGATGATATTGATCTTGTCTATATATGTACACCATGGAGCTTACATACACCAATGGCAGTATATGCCATGGAGCATGGGAAGCATGTGGCCTGTGAAGTCCCGGCGGCTGTAAGCGTTGATGAGGCCTGGCAGCTTGTTGAGACATCCGAACGTACAAAAAAGCACTGCATGCAGCTTGAGAATTGCTGCTACGATTTCTTTGAGCTACTGACATTGAATATGGCACGCCAGGGACTCTTCGGGGATATAGTGCATGGTGAAGGTGCATATATACACGACCTGACAGGCTTTAATTTTGATATGTTTGATAATAACGTTCCAACAGGCAGCGGGTATATTGATATGTGGAGGCTGAAACAGAATTACGGCCGTAATGGTAATCTTTATCCCACGCATGGACTGGGTCCTGTATGCCAGGTGATGAATATTAACCGGGGCGACAGAATGGATTACCTTAGCTCCATGTCAACAAATGATTTCACTATGCAAAAAATGGCTCAGGAGCTGGCTGAGGAAGAAAGCTTTTTTGAGGACTATACAGAAGACAGGTACAGGGGTAATATGAATACCACGCTTATCCGTACAAATAAGGGGCGCACAATAATGGTACAGCATGATGTTTCAAGTCTCAGGCCCTATTCGCGTATACACCTTATCAGCGGTACAAAGGGCATAGCCCGCAAATGGCCGTCACCGGCAAGGATAGCACTGGGACACAGATGGCTGAAGGAGGAAGCCTTTGATGAGCTAAGAGAAAGGTATGAACCGGAGATAACAAGGCGCGTAGGCGAGATGGCCCGCATGGTAGGAGGACATGGGGGAATGGATTTTATAATGGACTGGCGGCTTATTGACTGCCTGCGCAATGGTCTGCCCCTGGACCAGGATGTTTATGATGCAGCTCTCTGGAGCGTGATAACTCCACTGGGCGAGTGGTCTGTGGCCAACAGGTCAAACTCCATAGAGGTACCTGATTTCACATCCGGCGCCTGGAAAGAGAACAGTCCCCACAACATAAACCTGGAAGAGGGAGGCACAACAGGAATGAGGAACCTGGAGAAAGCAGATGCATCAATGCAGCTTAATGTCTGACATTTAATAATTTGCTGCCTGGCCGTCTTTCCTTTTTAATAACCTGCTGCCTGGCCGTCTTTTCTTGACTCGGAGGCACCATAATAGACACCTGTAAGCGGATCTCTCATGATAGCCTGGTATCCGCCATAGCCACCCAGATTCCATTGAACACTGTGTCCTTTTCTGATCAGTTTCTGTATCTCCTCCCAGCGGAAGCCATCCTCAAGGTTAACATCACCGCCGTCAGTCATAATACCGCCTGTTGGCTGGGATGATCCCACATGCCTGATGCGGGGAGCATCACCGGCTTCCTGCAGGTTCATCCCGAAATCAACAATATTTACCACTATCTGTGTATGTCCCTGGGGCTGCATGGCTCCGCCCATGACACCAAAACTTATCAGCGGTTGTCCGTCCTTTGTGATAAAGGCAGGTATAATGGTGTGAAACGGTCTTTTGCCCGGGGCATAAACATTGAAATGTCCTTCTTCCAGGCTGAAAAGCTCACCCCTGTCCTGCAGGATAAATCCCAGTCCGGTCGGACACATACCTGAACCCATCCCACGATAATTACTCTGTATAAGTGATACCATATTACCTTCCTTGTCAGCAACGGTAAGGTAAACGGTATTGCCTTTTTCAGGATTGCCGGCATCTACAATTCTTGCTGCACGCTCAGGGTTTATCAGCTCCCTTCTTTCCGCGGCATATTCTTTTGAGATAAGCTGTTCTACGGGTATATCGTTAAAGGCAGGATCGGAGTAGTATTTGGCGCGGTCTTCAAAAGCCAGCTTTTTGGCTTCAACAAAATGATGGATATACTCAGCGGAGCCAAAGCCCATATTCTTTATATCAAAGCCTTCAAGTATATTAAGCATCTGCAGGGCTGCTGTACCCTGACCGTTGGGTGGCAGCTCCCATACTGTATAGCCCCTGTAGTCGGTGCTTATAGGCTCAACCCATTCGGAACGGTGCCTTGCCATATCTTCGTATGTCAGAAATCCGCCCTGTTCCTGTATAAAATCAGATATTATCCTTGCAAGCGATCCCCTGTAAAACTCCTCTCTTCCTCCTTCTGCAATCTGTTCGAGTGTATTGGCCAGGGCTGGATTTTTAAAAATCTCTCCCTTGCGTGGAGCATGCCCGCCGGGCATATAAATATCGGCTACATTCGGAAACCTCTTAAGGTTTGCTGTGCCTGCATTCATATAGTAAGCTATTAATTCCGATACGGGAAAACCGTCCCTTGCATAATTAATGGCGGGCTGCAGGATATTTTTCATAGGGAGTCTGCCAAACATGCCGTGCATCTCATACCAGCCGTCAACGCAGCCCGGGACGGATACCGGGAGCGGACCGTAAGCCGGTATCTTCTCATAGCCTTTCTCCTTAAAATATTCCAGTTTGAGGGAGCGGGGTGAACGGCCACTGGCATTAAGTCCGTATAGTTGTTGTTTTTCGGCGCTCCATATAATGGCGAAAAGGTCACCTCCGATACCTGAACCTGTCGGTTCTACAAGTCCAAGTACAGCATTGGCTGCTATAGCGGCATCAATAGCATTACCGCCGTTTTTGAGTATGTCAATGGCTACCTGGGTAGCCAGGGGCTGGCTTGTGCAGGCCATGCCATTTTGTGCTATCACCTCCGAGCGTGTGGCAAAATCATGCCCCGTAATCCTGTCCTGGCTCATCAGAGTCACAGGCAACAGGAAAAAAAGTGTTATCAGAATTTGTTTTGTCATCGATACATATTTTTTTGATATACATACAAAATTACAAGAATTAAGGCAAACAGGAAACCCGGCCTCAATATTGTTTGCATTCTGGTGGTAATAATATTAATGCAGTACAATCAGGTGGGATAAAAAATATTTCAATTATCTTTATCTTTCAATCAATACCCTTGGGCAGATAATATTTTATATTTATTATCTATTTGGTATTTAATTTATTAAGTCGATATGGCATACAGGATACTTATTGTTGATGACGAAGTTGATGTCAGGGAAATATTGCTGTTTAACCTGAGGTCGGAGGGCTATGAAGTAGATAGCGCAGGGTCCTCAGAGGAAGCACTGCCACTGGACCTTGGCTTATATGATCTTTTTATCCTGGACGTGATGATGGGTAAGATGTCTGGTTTTAAGCTTGCAGACAGAATAAGGAATGAACTTAAAATCAAAAAAGCCCGTTGTTTTTCTTACTGCACGTGATGCGGAGAACGATATGCTCACAGGTTTCAGTCTGGGTGCCGATGACTATATACGCAAGCCTTTCTCAATTGTGGAATTAAAAGCCAGGGTTAAGGCCATACTTGCCAGAAGCAGGGAGGATCAGGAGAGTGATCAGAATATAAGAATAGCCTCACTTAATATTGACACTTCCAGGAAGGAGGTTAGATCAGATGGCAGGGTTATAGAGCTTACAAAGAAGGAATACCAGATATTGCTTATGCTTGTAAGGAACCCGGGTCATTTTATAACGCGTGAAGAAATACTGGATTCCCTTTGGTCAGATACCCTGGTAACAGAAAGAACGGTGGATGTGCATATTGCCAGGCTGAGAAAAAGACTGGGTAAATTCGGCAATATGATAAAATCCAGAACGGGATATGGTTATTTTATTGATGAAAAGAGATCTGATTAATGCTTATTAATACCTTCAGGAACCGGATATTTACTTATTACTTCATTGTCTTCATTGTTTTCACAGTGTTTATTATCCTGTTCCAGTACTACCGTGAACGGGAATACAGGCATGACAGGTTTGAGGCTGTACTCGATAATGTCTCGGGCATGGCACATAATTTTATAGAGAAGAAGGGTCTTGAGGAGTCAGGTGATTTTGATGAACTGAATGAGCTTGTTGAGATAGTTCCGGTACCCAATGTGAGGATAACAATAATAGATCATTCCGGCACGGTGCTGTTTGACAGTGACGTAAGTGATTATAGCCGGATGGAGAATCATATAGGCAGGCCGGAAGTTAAACAGGCACTCAGCTCTGGCAGCGGCTCATCAGTTAGACGATCGGCCTCCACCGGCAAGAAATATTTTTATTATGCCTTTAATTTTGATGATTACCTGACAAGGACGGCCGCCGAGTATACTTTTGAGCTCAAATCAACCCTTAAGATCGATAAATTATTTCTGCTGGTCATTATTATTCTGTTTGCCGCAGTCTGGGCTGCGCTTATATATATCAACGAGAGGATGGCCTCATCAGTTAAACAGTTGAAAAATTTTGCCACCAGTGCACTGGAGAATAAGGAACTGGGTAATATTGATTTTCCAAGGAATGAGCTGGGCAATATAGGTAACCAGATAATGGAGATCTACAGTGAGCTGAAGAAGACACGCGATGAGCTTATCACCGAGCAGGAGAAGATATTCCGTCACCTGCAGACAATGGAAGAAGGTGTGGCCGTCTTTTCGGCCGGCAGGGAAATACTGGTTTCAAATAATGCCTTTATACAGAATGCAAACCTTATCTCGGATATTACCCTCCAATCGCCTGAAGATGTTCTTAATATTGAGGAGATAAAGCCTGTAGTTGCTTATCTTGACAAAAAAAGCAGCGAACTGAAACTGAGCATAAGCGGTGAGATACCGTATAAGGAAATAGTATGCCAGAAAAAGAACAGGTATTTTCTTATAAGGGCCAATATTTTCAAGGATAACAGTTTTGAGATTGTTATCAAGGATATTACCAAATCAGAAAAGAACAGGGTCCTTAAGCAGCAATTAACCTCAAATATAGCCCATGAACTGCGTACTCCGGTAACATCTATAATTGGTTACCTGGATACACTGCTCAACACTGATATTGAGGAAAGGCAAAAGAAGCAATTTATGGAGAGGACACGTGACCAGGCTATGAGGCTGTCTGAACTTATAGATCATATATCCGTTCTCAATAAACTGGAAGAAGGTCCTGGTTTCTATAAGATTGAAAAGGTTGCCCTCTACGATGTGGTGAAGGGTGTTGTTGACAGCATGAGGATGAAGCTTGAGTCAAAAAATATGAAGGTGGAGATCGGTATTGATAAGGACCTGATGATCAAGGGGAACAGGATACTTATACATTCCATCTTCCAGAACCTGTTCGAGAATACTATCAATTATGCGGGGGAGAAAGTAACTATCAGTACTGTGCTACATTACGAGGATGACAATTACTATTATTTCAGGTATACCAATGATGGAAGAAGCATCCCGGAAAAACATATCCCCAGGCTGTTTGAACGGTTTTACAGGATTGATGAGGGCCGGTCGCGCAAAAAAGGGGGCACGGGACTGGGACTGGCCATAGTCAAGCATGCTGTTCAGTTTCACAGGGGACAGATATCAGTGAAGAATATTGAGGGAGGCGGACTGGAGTTTCTCTTTTCTTTCAGTAAGGACCTGTAGAAAGCATAGTGGCGGCTCAGGATTGCAGGCAGGCCCTCATCTCAGAACTTGATAAACTTACAGTTTTTGTTATCTCTCAGATGTGCCTTTAGTATTACCTGTATATCCCTGTTAGTGGCTGCCGGCACAATACAGTCATGCAGGGCCTGAAGGCCAAAACCCATTTCACTGATATCAAAAAAGCCATAACCGGCATACTGGCCACTGACTATCTTTATGGCCGATCTTTCTTCATCATTACGCCCCCTGTCGATAATGAAAAAGTTATCCCTGCTGAAAACAAACTCATCCATGGCTTTCCGGGCCCTCATATTATATGAGGCAGCATTTTCCTCACCCACGCAGGCACCCCTGCATATGCCTACCTGCCTGTGGAAACATCCCCTGCCGGATTTGTAAAGTCCGCATAACTGCTGGCATAATTCATACTTGCTTACAAGTCCCGCAAGCCTGGCCTTTGCTTTTTCTTTTGATGTAAATACAGAGAGGGCCTGCTCTTCACCTTTTCCTGTATTCCTAATCTCAAAATTGATATATCCTTTTGCATCATGACAGGAATAAATACCCCAGGTAAATCCTGTTCTCCGCTGGGCCCTGTTGTACACGGGTTTGTTAAGCTTTATCTCTGCTGATTCTTTCAATAGTGCAATAAGCTCATTGCCTGTGAGTTCAAAATCAATATCCGCTATTTCATCCCGCATCTGCATGGCCCTTTTAGAGCTGTTATTTGACAGGTGCGACATTACCCGCTGCTGTATATTTTTGCTCTTACCTGTATATATAAGGTTATTATTATCATTATAGAAATAATACACCCCGGGTTCTTCCGGCAGCCTGTCAAGAATGGCAGTATCGAGAGCAGGGTTCAGCTTCGATAATTTACTCTTATTTATTATACTCTCCTGACCTGATTCTTTCTCTGTCTGCAGTAATAATTCAAAGAGCTTAAGCGTGGCCATGGCATCACCTGAGGCACGGTGCCGTCCGTTAATCTCAATACCCAGGTCCTCGCAGAGCCTGCCAAGTGAATATGATTTGTGTCCGGGCAGCAATCTCCGGCTAAGGCTTACAGTGTCTATTATATTTCTTTTATATGAATAACCGAGATTCTTAAATTCCTGCCTGATAAAGGAATAATCGAATCTGGCATTATGGGCAACAAATATTTTGTCGCGTGTTATTTCCACTATATCTTTTGCTATCTCATAGAATCTTGGGGCTTCAGCCACCATCTCATTGGTAATGCCTGTGAGGCCTGTGATATAGTAAGGGATATTCCTTTCCGGGTTCACCAGGCTGCAATATTGATCTGTTATACGCCCGTCATTATATATATAGATAGCTATCTCCGTTATCTTCTCTTTACTGGGACTGCCACCTGTTGTTTCTATGTCAATTATTGCATACAATATCCACGAAAAATTGACGCTAATATATGCAGATTTTGAGTCCTGCTGAAAATAATTGTTACTTTTATAGCTTAACAGCTAATATTATGGGTGAGTGCTACAGTAAGGTGTTTATTGAGAACGGCGGGGTGTATGATTGCTCTGATTTTGATATCAGCAAGGTGTTTGAAGGCCTGGTCATATATGAGGTTATAAGGATAAGGGAGGGCATACCCATCTTCCTGAATGATCATTTTCAGCGCTTGCGCAACAGTGCCGGGCTGAGTGATTGCGAGCTGCTGATTGGATTTGATGAGTTAAGGGAACAGATATTGCAGCTCACCGGGATAAGCGAAATCAGTGAAGGAAATATTAAGGTAAGCTTTAAATACTCGGAGTCATATACCGGCTATCTTATTTATTTTGTTGACACTCATTATCCGGGACCGGAGATGTATGAAAATGGGGTAAAGGGTATCCTGTACTATGCTGAAAGGCGAAACCCGGTGGTTAAGGAGTTTAATCATAAGCTCAGATCATCTATATATACGGAGCTTATACAGGCCAATGCCTATGAAGCCCTGCTGGTTAACCGTAATGGCTGTATAACAGAGGGAAGCAGGTCCAATATTTTCTTTATAAAGGGGGATACCATTATCACTGCCCCTGATGATTGTGTGCTGGGGGGTATAACCAGGAGTAAAATACTGGCTATCTGCAGGGAGGAAGAGTTCAATGTTGACTTCAGGTGCCTTCATGCCGGTGAGCTGAACAGTGTTGATTCCGTTTTTCTTACCGGAACATCTCCTAATGTATTGCCTTTCCGGGAAATTGAGAGCTGTAAATTCAGAGCTGATGACACAATGCTGAAGAGCCTGGCAGACAGCTATATGAAGGTGGTGGAAGACTATATGAAAGATTTTGTTTCAAAATGATGATGGCTTTGAGCTGTCTTATGCTCTGCCCGCTTGTTTTTCTGCCTGGTTCGGGTTTTTCCGTATCTGCTTCACTTGCCTGTTTTTTATCTCTGCTCCGCCCGCCTGATTTTCCGGACCCTGGTCTTATGGTTTGAAGTGGTGGTAAACCCTGTGGCCGCATTCCGAACAACTTCCGTCAACCGTGTTAAGGTGCTTTATGCCATAGCCTTTACGCGTGGTTATCACTGTTCCGCATGCCGGGCACAGGGTATCTGTACTTTCAGGAAGCATAATATTTCCCGGGTAAACATAATCCAGAGTAGCGGAGGCTATATCATACATATCTCTCAGGGTGGCAGCAGGCGTGGCAGGAGCATCGAAATTATAAGACGGAAAGTACCTGCTCAGGTGCAGTACGGTATCACTGCCCAGGTTTTTATTTATCCATGATACGGCATTGGAGAATTCCTTCCGGTCATCATTGCTGCCGGGTATCACAAGATATGTTATCTCAAGGTGCCTGTCTGCCTCCCTGATGGTTTGCAGTGTGTTTAGAACGGGTAATATGGCCGAGCCGGTGTACTTCCTGTAAAAATGATCATTGAAAGCCTTAAGGTCTATATTGAATGCATCTATAACAGCTGTCAGTTCATTCAGGGGTTTTTTGTTAACAAAGCCATTGCTTACCATAACAGTTGACAGTCCTTCCTCCTGTGCCAGTACCGCCAGATCTTTCATATATTCGAACCATACCACCGGCTCATTATAGGTAAAGGCAAGACCTGCGTTTGATCTTATCTTTTTTGCTTCTTCAATGATCTCCGCAGCGCCAATCTCATTCTTACGCCTCTTTATAATACTTGCCGAAGGCTGGGATATATCATGGTTCTGGCAGAAGACACAGCTCATATTACAGCCAAATGATCCGACTGACAGTATATCATAGCCGGGATAAAAATGGTAGAGCGGTTTTTTTTCAACAGGGTCAAGCGAGAGGGCAGATACATTATTATAAACCTCTGTATGCAATATCCCGTCTGTATTATGTCTTACCCTGCACTTGCCAGCCTGTCCGGGTTCCATTATGCAATAATGCGGACACAGAGTACATTGTACCCTGTCATTTTCACTTGTTTTAAAATATGAAGCCTTCATTCTGATTCTGTTTTTTTTATAAAGTTAGTAATTATATCAAAGTGCTGCTTTGGACAATTAAGCAGAAGTGATAAATTTGCCTGTTCTCAATTATGATTATTCAATAAGCGTAACAGATGACATTAAAAAATAATTATAGCAGAACACAGCTCATAATGCTGGTTGTGCTGCGTGTGTTAATAGGATGGCATTTCCTTTATGAAGGCCTGTCCAAACTTGTTAATCCCGACTGGACCTCAGTAGCCTTTCTTCTTGACTCAGAGGGCTTCCTTTCTTCGCTGTTTCATTCAATGGCTACTGATCCCGGTATTTTGAAGATTGTTGATTTTCTTAATATATGGGGACTGATATTAATAGGACTGGGATTAATACTGGGCCTGTTCAGCCGTGTTTCCATAATTGCAGGAATAGCCCTGCTGGGGATGTATTACCTGTCGCATCCTCCTTTTGTGGGATATACTTTTTCCGTACCCTCCGAAGGGTCTTACCTCTGGGTGAATAAGAACCTTATTGAGATGGCTGCACTGGCAGTCCTGCTTGTATTCCCTACTTCCGGGCAGACAGGTATTGACAGGTTTATTTTTAAAAGAATATAAATGGATATGAGTGACAGCACAGATAAAATAAACGATGAATCATCCGGCTTAAGTCGTCGCGACCTTCTGAAGGGACTGGCTACCGTACCCGTTCTCGGCGCTTTTGCATTTGCTTATTACAGGAAAAGAAAATATTCAAGGCAGCTTAAGAGCAGCATACTTGAAGGCATCAGCCTGCCTGCTGAGGATGCTATGCCGGATGACAAGCCCCTGGAGGGAAAAAGGATAAGGCTGGGGATAATAGGATTCGGTATCAGGGGTCCGCAGATAGCAAAGGCTGCCGGGTTCATGCACCCTGATAATGTAGAGAAGATGAAGGAAGATGCTGCCGCCAACAGGGCAGATACCCGCTATCGCGAGTTTCTTGAGCAGGAGAACCTTAACGTGGAGGTGACAGCTGTTTGTGATATTTTCAGCGTGTATGCAAAGAAGGCACAGGAGACAGCAGCCAATATAGAAAGGAAAGGTAAGGGAGCTTCATTTTCTGATATGCCTGTAATATATGATGATTACCGGGATCTGATCAATGACAGTAATGTGGATGCCGTTATTATAGCAACACCTGACCACTGGCATGCACCCATGGCTATTGAGGCTGCCAGGGCAGGCAAGCATATATACTGCGAGAAGCCTATGAGCTGGTCTGTGGAAGAGACATACGAGCTGCGCAGGGCAGTGAAAGAGTCAGGGGTGGTGTTCCAGCTGGGACACCAGGGAAGGCAGACAGAGGCCTATAATAAGGCAAGGGAGGTAATAGATAATAATGTTATCGGCAGTGTTAACCTGATAGAGGTGACAACAAACAGGAACACGCCCAACGGAGCATGGGTATATCCCATTCATCCGCAGGCCGGTGAAGATACCATCGACTGGAAAAAATTTATCGGACAGGCTCCCTGGCACGAGTTCAGCCTTGAGCGTTTTTTCAGGTGGAGATGCTGGTGGGATTACAGTACCGGCCTTTCCGGTGACCTCCTCACACATGAATATGATGCCATGAACCAGATAATGGGTCTGGGTATACCTGATAAAGCAGTATCTTCAGGTGGGATATATCATTTTAAGGACGGACGTACAGTGCCCGATGTGCTGCATACTGTCTTTGAGTTCGATGATTATGACCTGACCATGATGTACAGCGCCACACTGGCCAACAGTAAACAGAGGGGAAAAGTGATTATGGGACATGACGGGTATATGGATATAGGAGATACGATGACCGTTTATCCCGACCGTAATTCAAGGAGGTACAGGGATAAGCTCAACAGCGGCATTATTGATCCCTCCCTGCCATTATTATCCTATGTGCCCGGGAGGAAAAATATTGATGCAGTGACCTCGGCCACAGAGCAGTATTTTGCTGGTCGCGGACTGCTATACACATACCGTGGCGGCAAAAGGGTGGATACCACCCATCTGCATGTAAGGGAATGGCTAAGCGCCATCAGGAACGGAGGAACAACATCATGTGATATAGACCAGGGCTTTGAGGAAGCGATCACGGCTCATATGGGCACAATAGCATACCGCGAGGGCAGGAGAGTGGAATGGGACAGGGAGAATGAGAAGATAATATAATCTGTAATAATATGATAAACATTTAATACCTCCATAATATGAAAAGACGTCAATTTCTCATTACAACGGCAGCAGGAGCCACAGCTGCCATGATCATGCCATCCTTTGCCTGTACTCCGGGAACGAAGGAAACGGGACTGATATTATACACCGTACGGGATAAGATGGCGAAAGACCCTGAAGCCACACTCGACAGTATTGCCGGCATTGGTTATAACTGGCTGGAAGCCGCAGGCTATAGCGAAGGAAGGTACTACGGACATAAACCATCAGATTTCAGGAAGATGGTTGAGAGCAGGGGGATGAAACTGGTGAGCAGCCATAACGGCTTAGACCGCGATAACCTTGATGAGGTGGTGGGTGCGGCTGCTGAAGCCGGACTTCAATACACTGTTATCCCATCATTGCCGGATAAGTGGATAAGCAGCCTTGATGAAATAAAAAAGACGGCTGATTTTATGAATATGGCAGGAGAGAAATGCCGTGATAACGGTATTAAGCTCTGCTTTCATAATCATAGAATTGAGTTTAAGCCGGTGGAAGGGGAGATACCTTATGATATATTACTGAATAATACCGAACCCGGACTCGTAAGCTTTCAGCTTGACCTGGCATGGATAACAGCCACGGGTAATGATCCGCTCGATTATTTCAACAGGTTCCCGGGGCGCTTTGAGTTATGGCATGTTAAAGATCTTTCGGAAGATTATAAGGATGCCACCCTGGGTGAGGGCACCATCGATTTCAGGCCCATATTTGATATGGCAGGCACTGCAGGAATGAAATATTTCTTTGTGGAACATGATCACAGCCGGACACATACACCCATGGAGAGTATTGAAATAAGCAGGAATTATCTTGTAAATAATATCCTGTAATTCGTTTTACACTGCTTTCCATGTTTCTTCCTCTGATGAGCTGACCACGGCTTCCAGGAACTTCATACCCCTGATACCGTCTTCTATACCAGGATAGTCATAGTCAGGATCCTGATGCCTCCCTTCAATGCGGGCTTCCATGCTGAGTGCAAAATTCCTGTAAATATTGGCGAAGGCTTCGATAAATCCTTCGGGGTGACCGGCAGGCAGGCGGCTATGACTGTCTGCAATATTCCCTATCGCACTGAATCCCGTTGCTGTACGGTATATCTGCAGCGGCTTGTCTTTCCACCGTACCAGCAGGCTGTTGGGCTCCATCTGCTTCCAGCTAAGGCTCCCCCTGCTGCCGTAGATCCTTATGCTGAAACTATTTTCCTCTCCCAGCGCCACCTGGCTGGCCAGAAGGGTACCCCTTATGCCATCCTCAAAATCAAGCATGACATTACCGTCATCATCCAGCAGCCGGCCCTCAACAAAGGAGCTAAGACGACTGTATAACTTTTCGACCTTTTGGCCTGTGATATATTCAGACAGCTGGAAGGCATGGGTGCCAATGTCTCCCATGCATCCCGCCTTGCCTGCTTTTGAGGGGTCGGCACGCCATTCCGCCTGCTTATTGCCCCTGTCCTCTTCCTTATCGGACAGCCATCCCTGGAGATATTCTGCATGGACCTTGCGTATATCGCCCAGCTCCCCCTTCCTTACCATTTCCCTGGCTTTCTTTACCATGGGATAGCCTGTATAATTATGTGTAAGGCAGAACAGTGTATTATTTTCCTTAATGGCATCCCTGAGCTCATAGGCTTCCTGAACACTCATGCACAGCGGTTTGTCACATACAACATGGAATCCGGCTTTAATCGATTCAAGGGCAGGCTTAAAGTGCAGGTGGTTGGGCGTGACTATACATATAAAATCAGGACGCTCTGCCCCGGGCATCTCACTCTCCTTTTTGATCATCTCCTGCCAGCCTGTATAGATACGCTCCCTGTCCAGACCGTATTCCAGTCCGCTGCGCACTGAGTTTTCCGCATCGCTGCTGAAAGCTCCGGCAACAAGTTCAATCATCCCGTCAAGCCTGGCAGCCATAAGATGAACGGGCCCGATAAAGGAACCCGCACCGCCGCCTATCATAGCCATTTTAAACTTCATAAAGCTTCGTTTTTATAAAAGATCTCAATATTATTATCCTCTGCCCATCTTATAACAAACTCTTTGACCTGCTGTCCGAGGTCGGGATACCTTATTCCCAGCTTTATCCTCAGACGTGATGAATTATGTCCGTGCAGGACCATATCCATGGATCTTATTTCCAGTTGCCTCAGCTGCGAAGCCTGCAGATTCTTTACAGGCATAAGGCTGTTCTGCCTTATCAGTAATTCCCCGTTTGTCCTGCTGATATACCTTTTTGTGTATCCCAGTCCCGATAAAAGCTGGTATAAGCCGAAAAGCAGCAGGAATATGCTACCTGCCCAGAAAATATTTTCATTATCAGGGTATCTTATCAGGAAAACAGTCCACCATCCCGCTGTTATAATACACATTATACCAAAGATAATTACCATTATCTTAACAAGGGGTTTATCTTCTTTTTCACCCAGTAGAATAGTTTGTTTATCCATAATTTTTAATTGAATCGCAATTTATTCTTTTTTAGCGAGTATAAAAAGTCAATTATTATCCTAATTGGCAAGGTTAAATCTTATGAATTTTATATTTTTATATGTTTCAAAACTTAAAACTACCTTATGATGAAAGAAAATGCAGGTCATATTTCAAGGCGTTCATTTATCGGTAAGACCACTGCAGCCGCTGCCGGTCTGACTGTTATCCCCAGCTCTGTGGTAAGCGGACTGGGCCATACACCGCCAAGTGATAAATTAAATATAGCTGGTATAGGTATAGGCGGCATGGGTAATGCCAACCTTATGAAGCTGAAAGACAAGGAAAATATTGTTGCCGTTTGTGATGTTGACTGGGCTTATGCCGGACCCAAGTTTGACAATTACCCACGGGCAAAGAAGTATTGGGACTGGAGGAAGATGTATGATGAGATGGGAAAGGATATTGATGCTGTGGTAATAGCCACAGCCGATCATACACATGCTGTTACAGCAGCTAATGCCATTGATATGGGTAAGCATGTTTACCTGCAGAAACCCCTTACCCACTCCGTTTATGAATCGCGTCTGCTTACACGCCTTGCAGCAAAAAACAGGGTGGCAACACAGATGGGTAACCAGGGAGCATCCGATGAGGGTGTGAACAAGGTTATCGAGTGGATACAGAATGGTGAGATAGGGGAGGTGACACGTGTTGAGGCTTTCACTGACCGTCCCATATGGCCGCAGGGACTTAACAGGCCGTCAGAGAAGATGGATATACCCGAGAAACTTGACTGGGATCTGTTTATAGGTCCGGCCGCTTACAGACCCTATCACAGTATCTATACACCATGGAACTGGCGCGGATGGTGGGACTTTGGCACAGGCGCACTGGGTGACATGGCATGTCATATATTGCATCCTGTTTTTGAAGGACTCAAGCTTACATATCCCTCCAAAGTGCAGGGCAGCTCAACCTTGCTGCTTACTGATTGTGCACCCAATGCTGAGATGGTTAAGCTTACCTATCCTTCACGTCCCGGCAGACAGGATTATAAGGTTGCGCTGCCTGAGGTTGAAGTGACCTGGTATGATGGCGGGCTGGAACCCATGAAGCCGGAAGGATGGCCCGCAGGAAGGGATATGAATGATGCCGGCGGTGGTGTTATTTTCCACGGCACCAAAGATAAGCTTATATGCGGATGTTACGGAAAAGACCCATGGTTACTGTCGGGTCGCGAGCCCAGTGCACCAAAGACACAGCGCAGGGTGAAAGTAAGTCATGAGGCAGACTGGGCACGTGCATGCAAGGAGGATCCGTCAGTTCGCGTTCCTTCTAAATCCGATTTTGCCCAGGCCGGACCCTTTAACGAGATGGTGGTTATGGGAGTGCTGGCCGTGAGGCTTCAGGGACTGAACAAGGAGCTGGAATGGGACGGTGAGAATATGCAGTTCACCAATATAACTGGCAGCGAGGAAATAAAGATTGTTGTGGAAGATAATTTCAGTATCAAAGATGGTCACCCCACCTTTAATAAGGTTATGACCGATCCCATAAATGCAAGTGAATTTGCAGCTGAGATGATAAAGCATACATACCGTGACGGCTGGTCATTACCCTCAATGCCCGCATAAACTTATACTTTAACCAATAAAAACTGATTAATATGAAAATTGCAAAAAAACTGATTTTATTAATGACTATTGCCATGGTGGCCGCCTCCTGTGGCTCAAGCGGTGGCGATAAGGAAAAAGAAGGAAGCGCTATGGCTGAAGAAGAATGGACAGTGCTTTTCGACGGAGCATCCACTGAAAATTTCAGGGGATACGGACAGGAAGACTTCCCTGAGCAGGGATGGGAGATAGTAGACGGCACCCTGCATTGCATAGGTTCAGGTCAGGGCGAGGCTGGCGGACAGGGAGGTGATATTATTACCAGGGAGAAATATGATAATTTTGAGCTCTCACTGGAATGGAAGGTGTCGGAAGGAGGGAACAGCGGTATTTTTTACCTGGCCCAGGAGCTCGAGGGTAAGCCTATTTATATGTCGGCTCCCGAGATGCAGATACTGGATAATGAAAAGCACCCGGATGCCAAACTGGGTAATGACGGAAACCGCCAGGCGGGATCATTATATGACCTTATACCCGCCGATCCCCAGAATACAAAACCGGCAGGTGAATGGAACAAGGTGAAAATATTGGTCTATAAAGGCACCGTGGTACACTATCAGAACGGTGAGGAAGTACTTGAATACCATCTATGGACCGACCAGTGGAAAGAGATGGTTGCCGGTTCAAAGTTTGCCGACTGGCCGGAATTTGTGAACCCTGCAAAAGAAGGATATATAGGACTTCAGGACCATGGCGATGATGTATGGTTCAGAAATATCAAGATAAAGGAGCTGTAAGACGGCAGGTGGAAAAAGCCCCTGGGGTACGTGAACTGGTGGACCACAGGTGATAGATGACCCTGCAAGCTTAAAGGCATGAATCAGGAGTCTTGCTGCGGGTTACCTTTTAATCCAATATCATCAGCCACCTCGCGCATGCCATTAATGCAGTCCTGAATTAATTCGGGCAGCTCTGTGTCAAGCATTGCTGCCCCTTTTTCTATTATTGACCTGTCCACACCGGCAGCGAAACGTTTATCATTCCATTTTTTCTTTACAGACTTAAGCTTCATGTCCATTACGCTCTTCGAAGGGCGCACAAGGGCTGTGGTGGTTACCAGTCCGGTAAGCTCATCCATGGCATAAAGGGTCTTCTCAAGGCTGCTTTCGGGTTTAACATCGGTGACTATCTCCCAGCCGTGACTCATAACAGCCCTGATATAATCCTCAGGCCAGTTGTTTTCCTTCAGTATCTCTTCCGTTTTACGGCAATGCTGCTCAGGGTACATCTCGTAATCAAGGTCATGGATCAAACCGATAATACCCCATTTGTCGGGGTCCTCACCGTTTTTCCGGGCCATATAACGCATTACCCCTTCAACGGCAAGGGCATGCTTATAGAGACTTTCTGATTTATTATACTTTTTGAAAAGCTTAACAGCATCTTCACGGACTGGTATATAATCACTCATATGATATTGTTTTTATGCAAATATAATAAACAGGGATGATAAAGCGGCTTTAATAATGGGTAGTATTTACGGGAGCCTGTCAGGGGCTGCAAAGGTTTGTCAGAGACCGGGCTGAATGCCTGTCAGAGGCTGAGGAAACGGTAAATGTAATCATTAAGGCCGGTTCTTATCCTGAGTATATAGCTTCCTTTTGGCAGCTGTCCGGGATACAGCGTTATTGCCTGACCTGCAGCAATATGTTCGATATGCTTCTGATAGATCATTATGCCAGACGAATTATATATCATCAGCATATTATCATCTGAATGATCATAACACAGTATCCTTATATTATCCCTTACCGGGTTGGGCGCAATAATAAAGCGTTTATCATCCCTTATAATATCTCCTATGTCTGTACTCATAATAGTGATAATGAGGGTGTCTTCCCTAAAGTAATTATCAGGCTGGGTAACAAAGACACTGATATTATATGTGCCCTCACCCGACATATCAATGGTCTGTGAGAAAGATATATCCAGCGTGTCGCCGGGTTTGAAGTCCGTGTTAAATGTTTCATGCACTGCAGCTGATTCGTTTACAATATAAGCCATTGAAAGGGAGCTGAGGGTGTCGCGCCCCAGGTTGCACAGCTCAACGGATAATGTTTCACTATCATAGCTCTTTCCCTGCTCGGGTGATTTGATCTTGTTGAGGCTTATTACCGACTGTATAAATGATAGTTCGGGGAAGCGCACAAGGTCAATCCAGGCAGCATCATCACCCAAACTGACCGATCCGTCTTTCTTATAAACCCATTGCAGCAGGTGCACTCCCTTTTTAAGGGGTATCACTGCCTCTTTCCAGCCGGTCTCGCCCGACTCTTCTATCATATCAACAGTTTCAGTCTCACCTGTTAAAGGTATTATCAGTGCACTGTCAGGCAGGCTCAGTTTATTATTAAGCATGAAGTTAAAAAAGTCATATGATGCTTCCGATGAAACTTTAAACCAGAATCTCAGACTGTCATCCTCAGCTATATTAAGCTGTATGCTGAGAACCGACTCCTTATTAGCGACAATATTTCCAGAGCGAGCGGCATACATATTGCTGTGTGCTCCTTCATCGCTTATAAGCCAGGGATAATCACTGTTATTATCCCAGGGGAAGGTAGTGAAGTTCTGCAGTTCAAAGTCTTCGGCTGTTTTGCCGGCTATAATGCTAAGGGTCTTGTTTGTGCTGTAAGGCAGGCATAGCAGCTCCGCATCAAAGCTTAGTTCGGTGGATTCAGGTGTGCCCGCACTTATACCGGCAGACACTTCAATTTCTTTAATGACCCCGGGGTTCAGTACACCGGTGGCGAGGACTGTTGCGTCGAAATCGAGATAAGCTGATATATTACTGATAATAAGGCTGCCCGTAACTGAGCTGCTGCCCTGGTTAAGCACCCTGATCACTACCTTTACTCTTTCGCCGGCCTCGGCCAGTCCGTTGCCGTTGCCTTCCAGGATATCATTAATCACACAGTTGAGTATGACCGGTTCAGGGGCATGGAGACTGATATCGATTGTGTGACTGCTGATATTACCATTATAATAAAGATCAATATCAAGTGCTGCCAGCGCCAGGTCGGGTATGCTGTCGGCCACAAGTATCTCAAAACCTGTTTCTATGCTTTCGCTGTTGGCTGTCACGCTTCCTATATTCAGGGAGTCGCTTATTATTCCGATATATTCTGAGGCTGAGGATAATTTCATATATACATTATCAGCGGCGGTATTACCCGCATTCTGCAGTTCAATGTCCAGTGACACCGTTTCATTGTAATCGGCCTGCCCGTTATTATTTGCTTCCGCGTCCTGTACATTTACATCATTAATACTTATCCAGGCCGTGTCTGATTCCTTAAAATATATTGTTTTGATCAGGGGTATGCCGTTCTGACGGCTTATGACCAGCAGGCAGGAATCCTTTGCAGTCTGCGGCAGATCAAAAGACAGTGATCCGGAGGAGGAAGCATGACCTCCGTCCCACAGGCTGTCAGCAGCTGATAATCCTGCATAGGCGAAAGGCAGGGTTTCAATATTTAATGATTTAAGTGAGGGTGGTATGGTATCGGGTACCGTAGCCGTGATTACTTCAGGTGTGCCTATGTATGGCGACAGTGAAGGATCGCCCAGGAGCACATAATTTTCCCAGTAATACTGCTTATGTGAACTGCTGCTGGATGACACTGCCATATTACCTGCAAACATTATCTGGCCCATTGTGGTGTACCAGTCGGATGGCGCTTCACCATTAAGGTGAAAGAGCCTGTCATAAAATCCCAGTCCCGTTTCATTATAATCAGGCTGTGAGACCACCGTACCGGCCCCCACAGCCCAGTAATAATCTTCATCCCAGTACGAGTCATTGCTGCAGCCTATAAAAGCCAGTGCTCCCCTGTCCACTGCCCTTACCATACTTGATCCCAGGCAGTTTTCATTACTGTAATTAGCCGTCAGACAGGCATTGCTGATGATGACTGGGTAGCGTGAAATATTATCCATGTTACCGGCAAAAGAGTAGTCTATGCCTGTATCCTCCCATTTTGTTGCTGTGCCGTGACCGGTATAATTAATAAAACCCACACCTTCTTTCATCATTGTCCTGAGTGAGTCGTAACGTACATTTCTGATAGAATCATTGGACTCGTGGTTGAAAACGTAAGCTTCCGTTTCATAGGGGTTGATGTCGAAATAGTGTCCGGCATAATTAACCTGCCCGTCCATATATGTAACCCAGCCTCTGTCCAGTCCTGTAAAAGCCATGGCTTTTTTGAAATGTGTGATGCTGTCGCCGAAAAGAAAACTTTCATACTCTATTATCTTATGCACAATGGCCTTCATCTGGCTGCTGTCTTTAGCAGGCAGCCTGCCGGTGAACATATCCGGTATAAAGTCGTCCTCCCCGTCAAATTCAGCATAATACATGTCTGTCAGGTAGGCGGTGCCTTCCGATTCAGGTATCAGGTTAAGATCGCCTGCCAGGATAAGGTATGTAGGAGCGGGACTCTCAGCGGTGGCATTATCCCAGATATATCTGAGACTGTCTTTAATATCGCTGAAACTTTTTTCCAGCCCGTTCTCTCCAATATATAATTCTGTTACCCTGAAGCCTTTCCTTGTTTTCCATTCAACCAGCGGCCGCAGGTGCTTCTTCATGGATATATCTGACACTATCACCATACCTGCCGCTGCCAGGGAGAATCCGGGTACCACATCATCAGAGTCGTAATTAATTAGTCCCTTGGATATCAGCTGGTCAAAGGTATAGGAGTAGCTTCCTTTATCTTGCCCGGCCGGTATATAAGGTTTTGAATATTCGATTCTGATATCCATTGAGATGATGATATCAAGGTATTTTTTTCCGGGATGGTAGATCACGGGATTGATCTCCAGTCGCCCTATGCTTTTACCCCTCATGGTACCTATTCTTTCAATGGTCACGGTATCCCTGATATAAGGCCTGTCAGAATTATATATCTTTTTATCAATGACAAATGGTATGTCCTGCGGATCCTGGTTCTTGGTGGCTGCCGGCTGGCTGGGGTAGAGCTTTTCAAAGCCGGCCATATCCCCGAGGCTTTTCCTTATACTTATAACATTGCTTATTATGATACGGGCATTCCCGGCCCTGTCATAATCTATAAGTCTTGTCATTATTGGTAGTTCGGGTTTACCGGGACTGCTTGTATGGGAGTGGTCTGCAAGCATAAGTCTTACGAAACCATGCTCTTCCCGTCGTATTTCACTGAATCCATAGCTGCCGGAACGGTATGATAAGACCATTCCATCATTATGTTCAGATATAACGTGGAGGCCGGATGAGACAATGTCGTGGCTGCCGGTCAATAATGATGCCTGGCCGGAAACCTCTCCAATCAGCAATAGCAGAGGTAAAGGAATCAGTACTATAAACCTTAATATACCCAAAATTACCTGCTGTAAATAAATTAACCCAAATCGGAAGACAATATAACAAATTTGTTTAATATTAAAAACAGAAGCTGATTATGATAATATAATGATATTTGTATCTTTATATTTCATAATTTTATATATCAGGAGCAATAATATATTAAGATAATATTAAATATAATGATAATCAGGCATATTATCGTGCTTTTTATTGCGGTATTTTTATTACTGCCGCAGCAGGAAGCCGGGGCCCAGGAGTTTAAGGCCGGGGAAAGGCTGGTTTTTAATTACAGCACCATGAATACACCGGGCAGTGAGCAGAACTGGTGCATGGTGAGGGATCCAAGGGGTATCATGTATTTCGGTAACCAGGATAAGGGTGTTATTACCTATGATGGTCACAGCTGGGGAAGAATAGAGATACCGGATAATCCAAGGATATTATCACTGGAAACCGATTCAAAGGGTTACGTGTATGTGGGTGGTGCTTCGGAATTCGGTTATCTGAGTCCTGACCGGCAGGGACAAATGTGTTATACATCCCTGCTTGGCCAGATGGATTCAGTTGAAGCCACTAATCTCGGAGTTGTTTACAGTATACTGGTTGAAGAGGACAGTGTAATATATTCCACTACCAAGAAATTTTACGTTTACTATCCGGAATCAGGAAAGCTGAATATAATTGATCATTCGGAATCGTACAGGACAGTAAACCTGATATGGAAAATTGATGATAAAATTATTGTTGGTGATAATACAGCCGGTCTTCTTGAATTAAAGGGTGATGAGCTTATTCCTGTGGAAGGGGGAGATTTTTTTGCTTATTCTCTTGTGCGCAGTGTTATTCCCGGCAAGGGAGAAGGTGATCTTTTTATAGGCACCTATGATAAAGGCATCTTTTTATATAATTATCTGACGGGTGAGGTAAGTGATGATATTATAGATGCCGGGGTTAACAGCGAGCTGCAGGAATACAAGCTTTACCAGGGGGTGTCATTGTCGGATGAGCGCTTTGCTGTAAGTACAACCACAAACGGGGTATATATCTTTGATACAGACGGTGTTTTCCGGGAGAGCTTAAATACCGGCAACTCAGGCTTGATGGATGACCAGATTTATGCCATCTACCTTGATCATAATAATGGCTTTCCTGTGCTTTGGCTGGCCAACTGGAGTTATATCAGCAAGGTTTACCTTGGACTGCCCTATAAGGTAATAGATATATCCGAATGGTATAATTATGCACTGAATGAGATATGTAAATATAAGGGCGATCTCTATCTTTCAAATGATGCCGGGGTGATAAAGAGTTTTGAGAATGAGAAGGGATATGGCTTTTCAAAGCTGGAAGGTTATACGAACCAGACTTTCCCCTTATTGAATTTTAAATATGCCGGGACTGATCTGCTGTTAATCGGGACAATTAGCGGACTGTACAGTTATGACGGAAATACCCTCAGGCGACTGGATAATGGTGAGGAAGGACTCTATGTAAGGGATCTGTACCAGCTGAAATCAAACCCGTCCCGGGTGGCTGTTGGATATGAGAAAGGGGGTATGCAGTTTATGGAATATACCGGAAGCCAATGGGTTTTCAGGAATAAGGTGTCATTTATTGATTCTGACAGTGAGAATGTGATCAAAGGTATTGTGAATTCAATTATCGAAGACACGAAGGGCCTGATCTGGTTTCTTACTGATGATCCATCAGCACTATACCGCATTGAGATATCGGGTAAGGACTCTGTCTGTACCAGGATGAACCAGGATAATGGAATTGCATCATCAGTTTATATGCTTGCTACGATAGGGGATAAGTTGATGATTAGTACTGATGAGGGTTTAATGTCATATGATTATGATAATGAGGTTTTTGTCAGTGATCCTGACTATATGAGTGATAAGCTGCCATCCGGCACAAACGTTTCATTAGTATATGAAGATCCTGAGGGGGATCTGTGGTTTGGTGCACATATGCCACGTAATATGATTTATTATTATCCGCAGCATAAAGAAGCGGAAAAGGAATTTATCTACAAGCCATTTTCCCTGCTTCCCAATACAACCACGCCGGATATGGGTTTTTTTGATGGTCATGTGTGGATAATCAAATCCAAGCAGCTGTTTATTATTGACAAGAAGAGCCTTGATAAGGAATATAGTACGGTTAGCACCCTTATTCGTAAGGTTGTGATAAATAATGATTCCACTATTTTCGGCGGATCGTTTTACTCGGATCGCAGCGACGCGGACATAGTGCCTTCAGCTTTTCAAACAGGTATAAATATTCCGGAGATAAAATATTCTGAAAATGATATATCTTTCTTTTTCTCCTCCCCTTTTTACCTGGTGGAAGATAGTATAAGGTACAGCTATAAGCTGCAAGGATTTGATAGGGAATGGTCGCGCTGGGATTATGCCAACTACCGTGATTATACCAATCTGCCAAACGGCACCTATACCTTTATGGTGAGGTCGCGTGACATAACCGGATCAGAAGGGAAAACAGCGGAATATAAGTTTGTTATCCTCAGGCCGTGGTACCTGTCAATAAGCGCCATCCTGGGGTATATGATACTGGCTGTATTGCTGGTGTACCTGATCATCAAGCTTTATACACGCCGGCTGCTGAATGAGAATATCAGGCTGGAGGGCATTGTGGCAGAGAGAACAAAGGAAGTGGTGCGACAGAAAGAAGAGCTTGAGGCAAGTATCCATTATGCCAGTCGTATACAGAGGGCCATACTTCCTGCCGAGGGATCACTGCAGGGTAAGGTTGATGATTATTTTATACTTTTCAAACCACGCGATATAGTTAGCGGCGATTTTTACTGGGTATCGGAGAAAGGTCCGCGATTGTTTATTGTTGCAGCCGATTGTACGGGTCATGGTGTTCCCGGAGCTTTTATGAGCATACTGGGTATATCTTTTCTTGATGAGATTATTAACAAATCCGATTATACCAATACAGATGAGATACTGAATACACTGAGGACACATGTCACAGCCTCGCTGAAGCAGATGGGTGAGAATGATGAGGAGACAAAGGACGGGATGGATATGGGAATCCTCGTTGTTAATCATAAGGAAGAGAAGATAGAATTTTCAGGTGCCTATAATCCATGCTGGAAAGTAAGACCGCTGAGCAGCGAAGAGAAGGAGAAATATCGCAAGGGGAAACTGGAGGAAGACAGGGGGGAATTAAGCAACGGCGAATATATCCTTGAGACCATTGATGCTGACCGCATGCCCATAGGCATATCAAGCCGCATGGGACAATCATTTACAATGCATAGCCAGAAGCTGGAGGAAGGGGCTACGTATTACCTTTTCTCAGATGGGTACAGTGACCAGTTCGGTGGTGATTACGGGCGTAAATTTCTTAAGAAGAATCTTAAAAAGTTAATACTTGATATACAGGGTGTGCCCGTAAAGCAGCAGAAGGACCTGCTTGATAAGCGCCTGGCAGACTGGATGGGAGATATGGAACAGGTTGATGATATACTTGTTATGGGCATAAGGATTTCTTCCTGATCCATCCCGGTGTTTTAGCCGGCAATATGGCACCCTGCTCTATATCTCAAGGTTGGTAACTTCCCCGGTTGTCACAAAATCATATTCAGGGTATTCAAACATAGGTGAACGTGTCTCGGTTTCACCCATCGAGTAGCCCCATACATCCTTGTAGTCCTCAGGATCGTCACCCATGGATTTCATCTGGTCGATATAGTGCTTAACAGGCTTTGACTCAATGATATGCACCTTTCCCATCTTATTGATGATAGGGGAGTGTGTTCTGTTAAAATCATGGTCGAATTCGAGTATTCTTCTGCCTCTGCGTGTAATACCTATAGTCCTGAATGTAAGACTTTTGCCAACACCAGGCAGGTTCATTACGTTCCTGTCCGTACTCAGGAAAGGCAAATCATGTGCCTTCATTATATTTTCAATGCTTGACACTGTGTCTCCTGCATGTGAGGGTATGTCTCTTATTGTATCCTGTTCTTTATCAGGTATCCTGCCAAAGATCTTTTCCTCACTCTGCTCCTGTATGGCCCTCTCGTTTGTAGCGAAATTATGATAGTTCTCCATGAAACCTTTTACCGTAAAGGTATAATATGGAAGTATGCCCACGCTGTTGAGTGTCTGCCTCAGCTTTGCAGCATACCCTCTCCTTGATGCAGCCGCAGTGAAAACCATCTGGTTGACCACTGTCCATCCGGCTGAATTAAGTTTCTGAACTGCTTCTTTCACCGCCGGGGTTATCTCCATGGGCGATACAAAATGTGTTTGTATTATAAACTGTTTGATGCCTATCTTTGATGCTTTCTTCTTGAAATCAACAAGCACTGACAGCAGTCCATCGCCTATACGGTATGGTATGTATACGGGAAGCCTTGTTCCGAGCCTTACCCTGAGCATCTCGGCATATTTCAGATTATCTTCCCTCTTTTCATTATTTTCCTTTTTCTTCAGTGCCATCTGGTATACGGCATCCAGAATCTGCTTCATTGACCTGTCGGAACTCATAAATGCATCACCTCCTGTGATAAGTATATCTCTCAGCTGGCTGTCCGATTCAAAATATTCCATAAGCCATGGAAGTTTCTCCCTCCATGTTTCATCAGGCTTCAGTTTGCTAAGGCTGAAATTCAGCCTGCCATTCTGAAAATCATACATCCTCTGGCAAGATACACAGAGGCCACCGCATGCCCTTCCCACTGTATCGGGTATCAGTATGGCCACCTCCGGATACCGGCGGTGTATATTATAACTGTTGGGCAGGAGCCATCCTGCAGCATTGGGTTTGCCCGGTTCAACCTTATCTTCTTTCTCCCAGGCTATTATACTGCCGAACTCATCAATCAGTTCCTGGCTGTAAAGTACATAATCACGTATCGCAAGGTCTGAATTCCTTGCGGTTCCGGGGACATTGACATTTAGCAATGAAAGGTAATAGGGATTGACAAAGAAGGGGATACCCGCTTCCTTTGCCTCCTCCAGGAGAAACATGGTATCCGTATCAAGTGAGTAGTCCAGCATTTCATTCAACAGTTCAGGTGTTCTCACCGCAAACTTAAGGTGGAAGCGGTAATCCTGCCACCATTCCAGGGCCATCTCATACTTTTGTTCTGGAGATATTCCTGAGGGAAAACTGAACCTGCTGCTGCTGATCTTTCCCTTCTCAATATTCCTTATAATTATTTCTAATATTCTTCTTTTATTCTCTTCCCTTATGCTTATTATCTCTTTATCCAGTCCGGTATAGTGCCTCGACATCCATTCCAGAACCTGGTCCTTATCCGGCTTGATCCTCTTCTCCGAACCTGTGAACTGGCGAAACAGGTGTATCATATCCCAGAAGAATTCGGATGTTCCGCCTCCTTTGCCCTTATGCCAGGCTAACCAAACCAGCCTGATGGGATCGGATACCGATTTTTTTATCTTTTTGTTCAGGTTCTCAAATTCCTTGCCTGCGTTATTGATATAATCAAGTATCCTTATGGCTCCTACCTCCCTCCAGCTCAGAGCCTCATAGGCTTCTCTACCCCTTGTTTTATACCTGTAATAATTAATGGCATCCTTATGACCGTTTTCCATCCATCCGTAAACCCAGTTATAAATTTTTTTATTGGCTTCCTGGGCTGTTACGGAGTCGCTTATAATATTCTTTAGTTCTGGATTCTCTTTCATTAGACGATTCAGTAAAACAACCGACCTTGGGGAGATATTTATTTTTTCTATTTTTTCTAATAAGTTCATATTGTTTTATTGATTTTGATATTCTTAAAGAATTGAAAATCAGATATATGTGATTTTATGTAATGCGATACAAAGATAGTAAAAAAATACTTTTGTGCAAAATCAGGAACAGACCGGGATACAAGGTGTTTTATAGCTGTAATCAGTAGCGTAAATAACTTTCCGGGATGTTCTGGTCAATATTTTCCCCTGCAAAATACCTGCATCCTTTTTCAGTGATATCGTAGTCGATAATGCCGCAGGTTATCAGGTCTGAAAGGATGTTTTCAGCTTTGTATACTGGTAATCCTGACAATTTTTTGAATTTTGACAGTGTGATGTCCCCGTTATTGCGCAGGTGATCAAAGAGTATAATTTCAGGACTCCTTACTTTTATAAACAAGCCGTCTTTCCTCTTCTCTTTTTTCCACACCTTAAGAATAACACTGTTAACGGCAAGGTTCTGGTCATCTTTCCTGGTATAGGCTATCCATCTACCTGATTCATCCTTTGAATATACCGGGCGTGTATCTGATTTTTCAACCGTAACCTCAAGCACGGTTCTGCCTTCCGTCTGGTGCTGGCTTACTTTGTACTTTACGGCGGGTGAACAAAAAAGACTGGCGGCAGCGTCAATCATATAAAATTCTTCATCACTTCGAACGCCCGCTATGCTGCCGTTATCGCGAACCCCTATAAGCAATTTGCCTCCATCGGTATTAGCAAAGGCTGCCAGGGTTCTTGCAATCTTCCTCGAATCGGATATACAATATTTAAAATCAAGAACCTGGCTCTCTCCCCGGTTTATAAGCCTGTATAATTCTCTCACGACCACATATTTTTCCGTCACAAAATTACCTTAAATTTTGTTAAATGACGAATGAGAGGTGGCTGAAGAACCATACTTAAACTATTTTTTCTTATATTTTGCAAAATTTAAACAGGACTGTCTTCATGATAGTAATGATAACAGGCTTTTTCTTATATTTTTTATTTTAGTACCGTGAATTGACAGCCAGCAGCCTTTTAGAAAGGTGATTGAAATATCGGAAGACAATAATAATATAGAATTAAGGATAAGAGAATTATAATAATTTTAAATTAATATACATAAAAATCAGAAGCTATGGGACAAGCGAAAAAGATCGATCGAAGGAATTTTTTACGCACCGGGGTGGCCGGTGCCGCAACCTTTATGGCTGCAAGCAGCGGAGCTTATTCAATGCTGCCTGCATCGAGTGAAAAGTCTGATATTATATACCGTACACTGGGAAAAACAGGTATAAGGGTGCCTGTCGTCAGTCTGGGTGTTATGAGAGCTGATAATCCCAATCTTGTGAGAGCTTCCATTGATAACGGGATTACACATTTTGATACCGCCAATGGTTACCAGGGCGGACAGAACGAAAAAATGCTGGGTGAGGTGTTCAGGGATTATCCGAGAGACTCTTTCACACTGGCCACCAAGGTTAAACCGGCAGGTGAGGAGAGGCGCACGGGTTTGCCTACGGAGCAGACAACTGTTGAGGATTTTATGCAGAAATTCGAAGAGAGTATGGAAAGGTTGCAGATGGATTATGTGGATATATTATACCTGCATGCCGTATCCTCTGTTGAGATGGCCAATCATAAGGAGATAACGGATGCCATGAAAAAGTTAAAGAAGGAGGGAAGGGTCAGGCATATCGGTATATCAACGCACACCAATGAACCGGAGGTGATAGACGCCATGGTTGCAGCCGGTTTCTGGGATGTGGTGCTTACACGTTATAATTTTAACCTGGATTACCTTGATAAGCTGGAACCGGCTATTAAGAGAGCTGCAGAGTCAGGTATAGGTGTGGTGGCCATGAAGACCATGGCGGGAGCATTTTTCGACAAAGAAAAGACAAAACCGGTCAATACCACAGCCGCACTGAAATGGTCGCTGCAAAACAAAGATATCTGTACCACCATTCCGGGTATGACTTCTTTTGACATGCTTGAGGAGAACCTGGCTGTGATGGTTGATATCAATATGTCAGACAAGGAAAGGCAGGATATAATGATAGCCGGTACTGAGCCCGGACTGTTTTGCACTACCTGTAATAACTGCCTGGACAAGTGCAAAAAATCATTGCCGGTGCCTGACCTGATGAGGGCTTATATGTATGCCTATGGTTATACCAACCTGGAGAAGGCATACAGCCTCTTGGCTGATCTTGAAACAGGCTCCGATCCATGCCTTGACTGCAATGATTGTAGTATAGATAATTGCACCAAGGGATTTGATATCCCTGCAAAAATTGCTGATATTAGCCGGCTGGCTGATGTGCCGCGTGATTTTATAAGCTAAGCTTTATAAAAGGCAGGATTGTTTTTATCAGCCTGAATTTTGTTTTGTGAACTGCCTGAAAGATGGTGAGTGCAGAAATTTTGGGAGGGGACGCTTATAATATGATTGAGGTTTTATTTTATTAATTAAGTAATAATTCTTAAGTATATGAATATGAAAAAAATATGGAGGATGATCATTCTTCTCCTTGCTATTTCTGTTATGCCATTTACGGCTACCATGGCCCAGGATATTGAATTTCCTGAGCTGAAAGGTTTTAATATTGATAAAAGCTATCCTGTTTATACACCTGATAACCTGTGGGATTATATTAACGGGGGAGCTGATAGTTATAATGCCCTTGGTTTCTCAGATCTTCATATTGCTGATTATGAGAAAGGTAAAAACAGTATTAAGCTTGAGATATATAATCATGCCAGTGAGAACCTCGCTTTTGGAATATATGCCATGGAGAGGGCTCCTTCCTATGATTTTTTTGACCTGGGCGTTCAGGGATATAAGGAAAAAGGACTTATACACTTTTTAAAGGGTGAATATTATGTTAAGTTAACAACATATTCAGATAAAAAGCGAATACTTTCAGCCATGGACGAGCTGGCTCAAAAGACTGAAGTCATGCTGGATGGTTCCGATGAGTTTCCGGCCTCGCTGGATCTTTTTCCTGAAAAAGGAAAACAGCAGTATTCGGAGATGTATATAGCGGATAATGTGATGGGTCATGAATTCCTGGAAGATGCTTTCAGGGCAGATTATAAGCTTGATGATAAGCGTTTTACAATATATCTTTTTACTGAGAAGACGGATGACGAAAACAGGGAAATGCTTGATCAATACCTGTCCAGGTATGAGCTCTCGCCGGGCGAGAGTCCGGGTGGCAAATTCAGCTTTAAGGATGGCTATAATGGTTATGTATATATTGAATGGAGTAAGGGCATAGTGGCACTTATATCAGGACTGAAAGAGGACGATGCAGAACTGGCAAATGAATATTTTAACAGTATAAGCGACTAAAAAGACATGGCTAAGATTTTAGACAAGTCAACAGGGCAGCGGTTTGCCAGCAGATGGGGTCTGATAGTAAGTGCAATGGGTGTGGCCGTGGGAACGGGCAATATATGGCGTTTTCCACGCATAGCTGCACAGAATGCCGGCGAGGAAGGGGCGGGAGCCTTTTTGATTGCCTGGCTGTGCTTTCTTTTCCTTTGGAGTATACCTCTTATAATAGCGGAATATGCCATGGGCCGCAAATACAGGTCCGGCGTTGTGGGTATTTTTATAAAGGGCCTGGGTAAGAAATTTGCATGGATGGGTTCCTTTGTGGCCATTGTGCCACTGGTGATCACTTTTTTTTATACCGTGGTGGTGGGCTGGTGTATATATTATTTTGTTTATATGCTTACCAATCCTCTGCCTTCCGATTTTGCGTCGGCTATGATCATCTGGGAGTCATACCAGAACAGTGCGTGGCCGCTGCTGACACATCTTATCGCCGTTTGCTTTGGTGCACTTGCTATATGGAAAGGTATAAGTTCAATAGAGAAAGTGAACAAAATACTCATCCCTTCACTGCTTGTAATTGTTATTCTGAGTGTTATCAGGGCCGTTACCCTCCCGGGGGCAGGTGAAGGACTGGCTTACCTGTTCAGGCCCCAGTGGGACCAGCTGGGTACACCGAGGATATGGCTGGATGCTTTGACGCAGAATGCATGGGATACAGGTGCTGGCTGGGGGCTCTTTCTTACCTATGCAGCATATATGAAAAAGGAGCATGGGGCTGTGGGCAATGCCTTTCTTACCGGTATCGGGAATAACACGGTTTCAATACTGTCCGGTATAATGATCTTTGGCACTGTCTTCGCCGTTCTTAAGCACGAGATGGGCATGAGCAGTCCCGAGGTGCTTGATATAATGAAAACCAGCGGACCGGCATCAACCGGACTGACCTTTATATGGATGCCCCAGCTGTTTGAGAAAATGATTGGGGGCGGTTTGCTGGCAATACTGTTCTTCCTGGGCCTTACCTTTGCAGGTTTTTCCTCGCTTATTGCTCAACTTGAGCTGCCTACAAGGGTGCTGATAGATACCGGACTGAAACGTAACAGGGCAATAGCCATTATTGTTATAGCTGTCTTTCTCTTTGGTATACCTTCAGCGCGTAACCTTAATTTTCTGAGTAACCAGGATTTTGTATGGGGCATTGCCCTGATGATATCGGGGGCGCTGATAGCCTTCCTGATCATAAGACAGGGTACCGAGAAGATCAGGCTGGAAATCAATGAGTCGGAGACAACGCGCAGGATAGGTACTTGGTGGACTTATGTCATAAGTTACTTTATACCGGTTGGCGCTATAGTGTTGCTCTTCTGGTGGTTATCACAGTCTTTCATTCCGGGCGAATGGTATAACCCTTTCAGTACCTTCTCATTTATGTCATGTATCTTCCAGTGGAGCCTGGTACTTATAGTATTATTGATTTTCAACAAGAGGATAGCCAGGCTGTTCTGAGTGTAATCATCATAATAACAGGGTAATATTCAGAATCATATCGTTTGGTTCTAATGTTACCCTGAACAGGGCTGTGTTCCGTTTAGGCGGGACTACCTTTTTTTCCTGAACGAATGTTGCATATTCTCCTGACAGGTTTTTTACCCGGCTGTACTTATTTTTTCTCCTCTATAATAAGGACTATTCCTTTGCCGGGATCAAGCGGTATCCTGTCCCAGAGGCTGAAGCTTTGCTCTTCCTGGAAATCCCTGACATAGGGGGCCCTGATAACAGCTTTGCTCTTGTCTATACCTGCCCTGTCCCAGTCAATATTAAGCCATAGCTCTTTATGCTCATCATACCAGCTGGCTATGGCCACCATCATGCTCTTTTCCTTCTTATAGACAGTTGCAGGTGCATGTCTGTAGCCCGTTGATACCGGGCAGTTATCCGACCAGTATCCTATAAAAACGGACCCTGTAATATCAAATTCATCGAAAAGATGCCAGATATTTGAAGGATCGCCTGACCAGGGTGCCCGTGAGGTCATACCGTATAAGAGTCCGCGGTACTGGTTGCCTCCGTCCTGCAGCATTTCTCCCATAAGACCAAAGGGTATGCCTGACATTTCCACAAGCCAGAAAGAGGGTGGCAGTCCGGGATCAAAATATTCACCGAACCATAACCTGTCAACATATGGAAAATGTTCCATATACAGGTTTGCACTGTTTGTATAGCCGTCACGCACATTATACTGGTTGGCTGAGTGGAGGTCTATTATTGCATCTTCCCTGTTCCTGTCAAGCACCTTTCTGACACGTTTCATTGTCGTGCGGTCAAAGGCAATATCATCAAGGTAAAGTCCGTCTATGCCCATATTTTTGCTAAGCCAGTTTATACCTTCCACATAATAGTTATGCCAGCGCGACATGCCGGAATTGATAATGGCAGCATCTTTATATTCCGGCACAAACCAGGCTGCAATGTAGTCTTCAACAAGATGTTCCTGCAGCCAGTTAAAGCCGTTTCCTGTACCCGGACTGATAATCTCGTGCCCGAGACTTCTTAAGGCAAAAAGCTCGGGTGACCTGTTCGACAGTTCACGTATGGTGTTGTATATTTTTACTTTCATATCCCTGGCATGGGCCTTATCGATATAATCCTTCATTTTTTTCTGTTCCAGGAAAGGATAATTAATCCAGGGATTGATCTCTGTGGCATGGTGGACATTCACAACGTTGGCTCCGCGCGCCTGTATTGAATCCAGGTTCCCGTAACGGTGCCAGAATCTCGTATTCCATTGTGAGTCTGTGTCAAGCAGTTTAAAGGGCGTAAACAACAGGTTAAGCCTGAAAACAAGTTCATCACCCGCTTTCATTTTACGCCTGCCGCTGTAACAGTTAAGCATTGCAGTATAATCTCCTGAGCTGATATTTATACCTCCTTTCCCTTCATTGTACCAGCTTTCAGGCATAACAAGGGGTTTTTCCCTGTAGAAGTTGGTGTTAAGCGGCCTTTCATAGTTATCGTCACGCAGTGTAAATTGTATACCACCGTTAACACCGCCAATCCATGCTCCCTCCTGGTGCTTCATGCTGTCCCACTTCCAGTTAAGATAATACGGTCTTTCGCCTCCCCGCATACCCAGACCCATAATATAAGCTGCATACCTCTTTCTGAGCTGCATGGATAATCTTATATCAGAAAGTTCTATATCACTTATTGCTTTTATGCTTATCCTAATTGATGAAAAGCCGTCAAATTCAAGTGATCCCTCTGTTTGCATCTCTATAGCAGAACTTTTGCTTGCAGTCCGCCATTTGTATTCACCCGGACCGTTTCTCTCAAACACAGGCTCATCGTTGACAAAATATATCTTCGATCCGTTTAAGCGGTATAAATTCATCGTCATGGGAGAGACCAGCACATTTTCTCCTTTTTCCTTCAGTGAGGTGTTTGAGGGGTTGAAATAGCTGATATACCTGGAAGGCAAGCCAGAGGAGCCTATTTCTATCCGCCTGCCGGTAATTTTAAGGGACCTGTTTTCTTTTTCCACAGGTTTAAAGGGATCTGTTATCTCATTATCATGAGCCAGCGTGGAGTTAAGCCACCTCAGGCGGGTCATCATCTCCGGGTCATCATCACCGTGGTTCTCAATAAGCCTGTCTGATATGTTTATCCGTATTTTAAGTGTCTCTGCCCGATGTCCTGCAGGTTTAATTATAACATTCCCCCTTATCTTTCCCGCGTCTGTATCTTCCGGCACCATAAAGCCAAACCATAATGGCTGCACCATGCCTTCAGTCACCGTGACTTTCTTTCTGAACACCTGCCCGTCCCAGCCTGTGCCACCCGTGTTAAATGAATGGATACTGTCAGGATGAATAATGAGCCTGTCTCTGCCGGTGCTTAGACCTGAAAAACTTATATCAATATCTTCTATTCCTCCTCTGACGCAATAAAGCCCGAGCTGAAAAGTAAAGAACTCACCACGTAATGCCTGGCCTTCAATGATGCCGGAAGGGCCTTCACTGATCCACCTGCAGGGTAAATAATGATTCATCCTTATTGAATGGCTGCGGTCTTCAGGAAACAGCAGGTATGTCTTATCAGGATAATCATCAAGCATGTCTTTTATTTCATCCCCTGTGGCTATTACCTCCATGGGCCAGAATGAATTGAATTCATTCCTTGACTGTATTTCCGTGACCTTTGCTTTGGGCAGTGATGCCACTGAGACACTGTCGTCAAGACTGTGAATTTCTATCCAGGCATTATCGGCAGTCTGTTCCGGTGCAGGATAATTAACGGTGGGATAGTTGCTGCGGCCCTCCATCCTTCCGGGAAGGTAATACATAAAATATTCTCCGGGCCCGTTTACAGGCTGGAAAACAAAGCGGCCCTTTTCGTTATCTGATGACAGACATATTTTATTGTCTATCACATACGTTGCTATCGCCGGCGGTGATTATGACAGCTTTATTCCACGGTTCCCTGTCCCTTCTTCTCCAGGGTACTTCAACAAATACAGCATCAGCATCCGTATTGCATCTGATAACTATCCTGTGATAGCCCAGTGAATCTGCATTCCATTCACCTGTGGTATATTTGATTACAGCATCCTGATTATTGCAGGCAGCAAAAAGCAATACAGTTATGAGTAATCCCAGGAATCCCGGTACCCCACTGTATTTTGTCTTTTGACCCTTAAACATCCCTTAATATATTTTATTCCATGATGTTCTTGTCCGTATTGGCAAGATCAATAATGGAAAGAAGCATCAGCTGTGCCATGTCTTCCATAATCTCAGGCTTTATATAGTCCATATTATCCCATGGTATATGGTAATATGATCTTGAGCCATAGGTGTAAAAGCTCAGCGACGGCACTCCTGCGCTCAGGAATATGGCCGCATCGAGTCTGGGGCGACCAAGATTGGAGAATGAACGGGGCCTCAGGCTGCGGTGTATATACTTTTCATTTTCTTTATTGAAGCTTTCATATAGCTGTGGAAAGTCATTTCCTGCTGTGATACCTATTTTATCACCTACTCCCACACCATCCATATTAATCAGCACCGATCTTTCAAGCGGCCTTACAGGATCATCGATATATTTTTTTGCTCCCAGCAGAGCCTGTTCTTCTGCTCCGAAAGACAGGAAAAGGACTGATCTTTTGAGCTCTATATCAAAATCATTGAGGGCTTTGGCAACAGCCATCATCACTGCAACAGCTGATGCATTATCATTGGCCCCTGGAATTATTTCATAACATTTGCCAAGGTGATCGAGGTGAGCCCCTATTATTATTGTCTCTTTGCTGAGCTTGGGGTCTATACCTTTTTTCAGCCCTATGATATTCACCCCTTTACCGTCAGGGTAGTGGGTTGTGCTCATTTTTATACTTACTGTTTTACCGGTGGCAAAGGACTGGGGCATCAGTTTTTCCCTGATTTCTCCTTTCACTTCGGAATGAGTTTTACCTGTACCGCTGAAAATATCCCTGACAACGGAATCGCCAACATGCACATAGATAAAGTCTTTAACATAGGCGTTATTGGGATTGGCTATGGGACCGTAATTATATATCATGCCGGCAGCCCCGTGTTCAGCGGCATTATGTAATTTCTTCTGGTGAAAAGAGTGCTCCCTCCAGGGAGTGAATTTTTCAGCTCCTGCTGACGGGTCAACGGGGGCTTCAGGCTCAATGAGTATTATCTTGCCCTCCACATCTATACCTTTATAATCATCATAGCCCAGCTCAGGTGCTGTTATGCCGTAACCGGCATATATTACCTCCGCTGTTATAATGCCGTCCCCAGAGGTTGACCCTGGCATATACTCCGTTATATACTCATAATGCTTCTCCACAATCCCGTTTTTTCCGGCAGGCAGCTCAAGAGACAATCCGCAATCGGGCTGTATTGTGGTATAGGCTATATCGAAATACTGGAACCAGCTATTATTATCCCCGGCAGGTTCAAGTCCGCATTCATCAAAGAAGGAGGCCAGCCATTCAGCAGATTTCATATATTCGTTGGTGCCGGTAAGGCGTCCTTCAAAACGCTCATCGCATTGTATCCTGACATATTCAAGCAGGTCGTGGCTTGATATGGAATGCATGGCTGGTATAATATTATTATCCTGCCCGTTTTGTGAAAATGATGTGTGAAACAGGAAAATTGGAAATAATAATACAGCTAGTTTCTTCATAGGTTTTAAAATTATTTTTGCATGAAAATCTGAACAGGAAGCTTGCTCACTTAGATATATCGTGATAGACTAATCACCTGGTTAATCATGTATCGTAGGTTCATATCATTAATTGAAGTTTCAGGTATTATAATGAGATAAATATACGAAAAAGTAGTGAGTCGGAGTATAGTGCCGCTACTGCTTATGCATGAAAAGTAGTCGCATATTTATTATAATAAATAAGCAGAAAGGGTTTGATCTGTTTTATGTAACTGACTGTCAGAAATAAAAGAGAGTGTTTTTTCTGTATAAATTTCTGCCAGCAGGCCCAGCCGGTTTTAGAGTCTTATGCTATTCCCCGCCCATTGGCTTATCAGCTTTTAGCGTTTTATGCTATTCCCTGCCAATAAGTTCAGCCAGTTTTTCTTCCAGCTTTGCAAATTCACTCTCGGTATAACCTATAGACTGCACTGCTATCTTCCCATCCCTGCCTATTATTACATTCCTGGGAATGGACTGGCTGGCATATTTGCTGAATATCTCACGTTCTTTGTCAGGGGCAAAGGGAAGATCCAGTCCCGTGCTTTCAGCATATTCCTTCATCTCTTCCATTGAATGCTCCCTTCCAAGTACCACAAGCACAAACCCGGGGTCATCCCTGTATTTATCCATAACATTCTTCTCCAGCACCGGTAATTCCTTTTTGCAGGGAGGACACCAGGTGGCAAAGAAATTAATCCATATCACTTTCCCTTTCAATTCCTCACTGTCAATAACAGTGCCGTCAATTGTAGTACATGTAAATGCCGGTGCTACCTGTCCGACTTTAGTAAGTGTACTCTCACCATCCTGGGCACTGATGCCTGTTATAACTGAAAATACAGCTGCCAGACTTAAGAAAATTCTTTTCATCATTTTATTTATTTGACATTTATTCACATCACTTATGAGATCCTCAGAATATGTACGGCACATCTCATTTGGTCTGCAATTATAACAAATTATAAATCAGCTCCGGGCGAAAAGCGATATATATCATAAGAGATAAAAAGGAGCTTCTATTAAGCTTTTGGCAGAAAACAAAAAAGGTAATAGGAATATAAAAAAGGGCTTCCATCCGGGAAGCCCTTTTTTATTGATGCAGACCCTTTACGGATCGCTATCTGTTATTATTTATTTGCTCACTCTTTCGAGGAACCTGATTATAGAGAATATAAATGCCGCGGCAAGTAAGCTGCATACAATGAATATCAGCCATATCTGCCACAGGTCAAGCTTACCCCAGAAGAAGCTTCCTACAAAGAGTAATTTATTACCTACGGCAGTTGCCAGTAACCATCCGCCCTGCATCACTCCCTGGAACCTTACGGGTGCCACCTTCGAAACAAAGGATAATCCCATGGGGCTGAGGAACAGTTCTGCTATGGTAAGTATAAGGTATGTTGACATAAGCCAGTAAGGCATCACTCTTGAAGAGTCTGGAACGGGTGCAAACTTAATGGCACCTGATTCATCAATGATCTTTAGTTCATGTGGTGAGACAAGGTTAAGTGATCCTATCAGTATTATAAGGAAGGCAAATGCAGATATGACCATACCGTAACCTATCTTACGCGGTGTGGAGGGTTCCTTGCCTTTCTTTCTGAGCCAGCTGAAAAAAGCCACCACAACAAAGGTGAGCGAGACAATAAACAGCGGATTGAAAGACTGGAATACTTCCGGTGCTATGGGGTTCTGGGCATCACCCTGCTGAAAGAAAACAAAGCCTGCCGAACCTCCTGCTATTAGCAGTGCAAGCCCAATCAGCCTTGTATTCCTGCTTTTGTTTTTGCCTATTACCAGGACGAGTCCTGCTATAAAAGCTACCACCGATAAGATATTTTCCACCGTAAAGAACATATATGTGAAGGGATCTACCATTTTAAAGGTATAATCCCTTGCGAAAAATGTCAGGGTTAAGCCGTTCTGATGGAATGACATCCAGAAGAATATCACAACAAAGAAAACCAGAAGCAGGGCTTTCACCTTCTGTATTTCCTCCTTCCTTGATATGGTGGCTATCCAGGTAACAAAACCAACGAACAGTCCGATTGCCATCCCTGTGGCAAAATCTTTAACCAGGCTTACAAGAAAAGCTGTTATACCACCTGCTATCAGCGCAACAGGTATGGCAAGAGGTTTCTCTTTGATAGAGATAGTATTCTCACGGGTTGACTCTTCTTTGGCCTTGCTGGGTATATGCCTGTTGAATATCATATATGCCAGCAGTGAAATTATCATTGCAGCAGCAGCAATACCAAAGGCCCAGTTATATCCTACTGAGAAACTTTCCAGGTAAGAGCTGGCAAAGGAGGAGAGGTCGGTTACAGGTCCGCTCAGGCTTACCTGGTTTGCCAGTTCCTGGAATTTAGACGGGTCAGCCAGTGTGCCGTCCTGGAATTGATGACAGAGTCCGGGCAAACTACCGTCATGTAAAAAGCCGTTTGTTTTAAGCCACCAGTTACGTATACCGGTAGCTGCAAAGGGAGCAAAAAAGGCTCCGATATTAATACCCATATAAAATATCAGGTATGCATTATCCCGCACCTTATCATATTTAGGGTTATCATACATCTGTCCGACCACGGCCTGAAGGTTACCCTTGAAGAATCCATTACCGAAGGCGATGGTAAAAAGTGCCACAACAGTAATGGTAAGGGATAATCCGGGTACCGCCATAAGGGCATAACCCCCAAACATCACAATCTGTCCAAGCAATATAACTGTTTTATACTTCCGTGTTGCATCTGCCAGTATACCTCCCAGAAGGGCAAGAGCATAGATGGCAAAATAAAACCAGCTGTAAATATCGCCGGCTGCATCTTCATTAAGTCCGAATTTTGCCTGCAGGAATAACACCAGGATGGCCATCATGGTGTAGAATCCAAAACGCTCGCCCATATTGGTAAAGAAGGCAACCAGCAGACCTTTAGGGTGATTTTTTAGCATAGTGTTAATTTTTTTTTAGGTTCAAAAATGAGAATGCAACAAATATAGAAGTTTTTTTTATACCGGATTGCAGAAGGAGTGAAAAATGGAAGCCCTCGTTTCATATTTCTTTAATACATTTTTTGATCTTACATTTGTATAAAACAGGCAAAGTAAAATTTATAAAATAAAGAACCATGAAGATTTTCACTGCAGATAAGATAAGAGAGATTGATGCCTATACGATTGAGCATGAGCCGGTAAAGCCTGTTGACCTTATGGAAAGGGCTGCTTCTGCCATGTTTAACTGGTTCGTTGCCCAATTTGAGAGGACAGCGGAGGTGAATATATTCAGCGGACCGGGTAATAACGGGGGCGACGGACTGGCACTGGCTCGAATGCTGGCAGATGCAGGATACAGGGTGAAGGTATACTATACAGCCTTTACTGACAGTAAAAGTGAGAGCTGGACTGTTAATTATGAACGCTTGTTAAGGCAGGCTAAGGCCGAATATAAAGAAATAGAAAAATCAGATGATTTTCCTTATATCAGTCCCGGTGGGATTGTAATAGACGCTATCTTTGGCTCCGGACTCACAAGGCCTGCCAGAGGCCTGCCTGCTGAGATAATAGCCGGAATAAACAAAACTGAAGCAAGGGTGGTGTCGGTGGATATCCCTTCCGGCCTGTTCAGCGAGGATAATACCGACAATGATGCCGGCAGTATTATAAGGGCAGATTATACACTGAGTCTGCAATTCCCCAAGTTGTCATTTTTCTTTGCTGAGAATCAGCATTTCGTTGGTCAATTTGAGGTTTTGCCAATAGGCCTGCATCCGGGTAAAATTAATAATACGGCAAGTGATTATAATTTAATAGACAGTGCTTTTGTGGCAGGTATACTGAAAAACAGGAATAAGTTTGATCATAAAGGTAATTTCGGTCATGCCTTAATGGTTGCCGGTTCATCAGGCAAGGCAGGCGCCGCTGTGCTTTCTTCGCATGCCACACTGCGTATGGGTACCGGTCTGCTGACTGCACATGTACCCCGGCCTGTTGCCGCTATCATCCATTCAGCCCTGCCTGAGGCAATGGTTCAGTGCGACCAGTCGGATATAATGGTTACTGACATATATGACACTGACAAATACGATGCACTGGGTATTGGTCCCGGACTGGGAACCAAACCCAATACAAAGAAAGGATTGACTGAGTTGCTTGAAAAATATAAGGGCCCTGCTGTTATAGATGCTGATGCCCTGAATATTATATCCACTGAAGAGGATCTGAAGCAGCTTCTTTCAGAAAATACGGTATTAACACCCCACCCGGGTGAGTTCAGGCGACTTACCGGATCGGAGGAGACGGCTTATGCTCAAATGCAAAGACAGAGGGAATTTTCCGGTAAGTATGGCTGCACAACCGTGCTAAAAGGAGCCCACAGTGCTGTATGCCTGCCTGACGGCCGTATGTGGTTCAATACTACCGGTAATCCGGGTATGGCTACCGCCGGCAGCGGTGATGTGCTGACAGGGATGATACTGGGTTTGCTCGCACAGGGGTACAGGCCCTCAGAGGCTGCCATAGCCGCTGTTTTTATTCATGGGCTTGCCGGTGATCTTGCCTGTGAGGGTACAGCTTATGAATCATTGATTGCTTCAGATATTATTTATAATATTGGAAAGTCTTTTAAACAGATAAGACAGATTAAAAACAAATAATACGATAAAAATGAATCGGGCGCAGCGAGCTCACGAACAGTACTAATATGTAATTATAAAATTTTAAACGAATGAAAAGAACAGCCAGATATATATTGCCGCTTTTGCTTATTACAGCCTTTTATGCCTGTACAACAGTTAAGGAAGTACCGGTAAAAGTAAATACACAGGTGCTGCCCCTGGGTGATTCGGTAAAGCTTACTGAGGGCAGCCTGGTGTATGCCCTGCCCCAGACGGTGCTGGATTTTACCGTAGTGGCTGAAAAGACAGTGCAAAAAGCAGGACCGTATAGTGAATACGCAGGAGAGCTGCTGGGATTGCGCGATGTTATTGAAAGTGACAGGGTTGTGTGGAAACTGAAAGAGGTAAGGCTTAACTCTGTACAGGAGCTTGATCCTGACGAGTTCTATATTATCTTAAGTGACGGACTGATACAGACAAACGCGATAAGCATGATAAATGCGGGACTTATAATGGATGTTAATCCGGCTGTTTATGCTAAGCGTGAGTTTGACAGCCGCAATATTCCCTCTGACGACAGAAGTATGATGTACCGGGATATGGGCTCGGACATATACTATAACATTGAGCAGGATACGGCATACCGGGTGGTGGACGTTGACACTGCTTTTGTAAGGATACCGTATGTGCTGGAGAGACGCAGACAGTTGAGCCGGGCGGAGCAGGCGGAGAACACAGCAAGGATACTGCTTGAATTAAGGGAGGGCAGGCACCTTATACTCACCGGCGAAGCAACGGTATTCCCCCAGGATAAAGCAGCTATAGATGAGATAAACAGGCTTGAGGACCAGTATTTAAGTCTCTTTGCCGGCAAGTCCTGGACAAGCGAGGTAAAATTCAACTTTTCCTTTGTGCCGGATGCAAGCATGAGAAATAAGCCCGTGGTTATTTTCCGCTTTTCACCCGAAAAAGGAGTGCTGGAGATGGATGATCTCAGCGGCAGACCGGTAGTGGCGGAATTAATGAGCAATAATGGCACTGCCTCGTTGAACATGATACCCGGCAGCAGTGAGCAGGATAGTTATGACAGAATATATTACAGGGTGCCCGAGGTTGTGGATATAAGGATTACCGATGGCAGAAGGAATCTGGGTGGCAAAAGACAGCTGATATACCAGTTCGGTAAAAAAGTGGCCCTGCCTGCCAACTTTATACTTGGCAAATAGAATATTTTGGCGTTAAAGGCAAAACATGATAATGTATTTTATCCTCAGTTAGAAGCCGGCAGGCTGTTAATTGTCAAAACATGTTGTACAACAATAATAAAAACCCCTGTTTAAATTTGTTGAGGAGCCTGGGGATATATAATATTGACCTTTCTTATCTGAAAACAATTTTTTATTACATTTATGCTCAATTCAAAAAATTAAACTAAAAAATTCTATGGAAACTGTGAAGAAGACTTTGCGTGATTCAGCAGCCATGAGATGGACAATGCTGTTATTACTCAGTGCCCTTATGTTTGCGACATACTGGTTCCAGGACTTTTACGGAAGCCTGAAAGGGCTGATGGAGAGTGAGCTGGGCTTTACCAGTGAGGAGTTTGGCAGGGTTATCGGCCTTACCACCATTGCCAATATGTTTGGTATGATCATAATAGGGGGTATTATGCTCGATAAATGGGGTATAAGAACGGCCGGTATTGTGTTTGGTGGACTGGCTGCCCTTGGTGGTGCCATTAATGCCCTGGCCGCAGCCGGTGTGTTTGGCAGTGATCATGATGTGCAGCTTAATATGATGATCGTCGGACGTATACTTTTCGGATCCGGACTGGAGGTAACCTGCGTGGTTGCAACACGGACAATCGTTAAGTGGTTCAGGGGCTATGAGCTGGCCCTGGCAATGGCCATTAATGTCGGCTTTGGCCGACTGGGTTCAGCCCTGGGTCTGGCAATATCACCTGATATAGCCAGCGGTTCAGTATCACCGGCTGTGACATTTGCTGCTACGCTGATGGGACTGGCACTGATTATATTCATAGTTTACAGTTTCTTTGATATAAAGGTTGACCGTCAGACCAAAGCAGCCGCAACAGGAGAGGCTGAGCCGGAAGAAGATTTCAGTTTCAAAGATCTTATTAAACTGGCTACAAATCCTTCATTCGTCTATATTGCATTGCTCTGCGTTACCTTCTATGCCGCTGTATTTCCTTTTATACAGTATGCACCGGATATGCTTGTCAATGAATTCGGGTTTTCATATAACCTGCCGGCAGATGGCAGCGGGGATATAACACTGTTCGGTAGCCGGGCACTGGGCAATGCCAGTATATATGTAGCTTTCTTCCTTTTCGGCATACTGTTCTCCGCCGTACCGGCAAACCTCAGGACCAAAGCCCAGCAGTATACAACCATGGGGGTTGTTTTTGTGCTCTTTCTGATCTTTTTATATGTTCTGAGGGATACACTGGGTATGTGGCTTAATAACGGGCCTAAAACAGCCTCACTGATACCGCTGGGAACAATACTGTTCACGCCTATCTTTGGTAACTATGTTGATAAGAAAGGCAAGGGTGCATCACTGATGATACTGGGTGCCGCCCTGCTGATATTTGCCCACCTGGCCCTGGCGCTTACGGGGATTAAGCTGATGGCCTATGCCGGACTTATAAGTCTGGGTATCGCCTTTTCACTGGTGCCCGCGGCTATGTGGCCATCTGTTGCCAAGATAGTGGCTGATAACAGGCTGGGTACTGCCTATGCAAGTATGTTTACCGTACAGAACTGGGGACTGGGTCTCTTTTTCTGGGGAATAGGAGCATTGCTTGACCTGGTGAACAAAGGCAATCTTGAAGCTATAAGGGCAGGGGAGATGACATATGATTATAAGATACCTATCCTTGTGCTTGTATTGAGCGGACTGGTAGCCATGTTCCTTGCTTTTAAACTTAAGCAGGCCGACCGCCGGCAGGGCTACGGACTTGAACTGCCGTCCTGACAAAACCGTCGGCTTATTAATTTAAAATAATATAAAAAGGGGCTGTCTCTTAATGCAGGGGCAGCCTTTTTTTATCTATACCGGATTGGTATTATTTCTAAGAGTGCCGGAAGAATATTATTCTACCCGCCCCGGATTGGTATTATTTCTGTCTTTAATTTAGATGCTTGGATAAATATTTATTAATTTTATGGCTTATTAAAAATAACTGAGATGAATAAGGTAGCAATTTTCTATGGCCCCGAGGGTGGCAGTACAGAAAAAACAGCAAAAAAGATAGGCGGGCTGCTGGGACAGGAGAACCATGAACTGATATCAATGAAGAATGCAGTTGCCAGTGATATTGACAGGTTTGACAATATTATTTTTGGCGTGGCCACCATAGGACAGGAGACATGGGATGCCGAACCTGTTGAAAGCGGCTGGTTCAGTTTTAAGACCGAACTTGAAAAAGCAGACCTGAAGGGCAAAAAGATAGCTATTTTCGGCCTTGGCGATCATGTAAGATGGCCCTCTCAATTTGTCGATTCAATGGGTGAGCTGTACAGGATACTGAAGGAAGGCGGAACGGATACCATAGGCAAGGTCAGCACCGCTGATTATACTTTTGATGAGTCGGCAGCTCTTGTGGGTGATATGTTTGTCGGCCTGCCCGTGGATGAGGATTTTGAACCGGAACTGACGGACAGCCGGCTTGAAGCATGGGTGGCACGGTTGAAGGCGGAATTTGCCCGCTGACAAAGATTTTACAGGCGTCAGGAAGATCCATGCCTGTGATATTTGCCGGGCAGGCATTAAATGCCGGGAACCTGGAAATACGAATAAGCAATTTTTTATATTTAAATAATAAATAAATAAATAAATAATATGAGTGACATTAAGAATTTGAATCCCAGGAGTCTCTGGGGATATTTTGCAGAGATATGCCAGATACCTCATCCTTCAAAGAAGGAACAGAAAATGGTTGAATATGTAAAGAATTTCGGCGAAAGCAATAAGCTGGAAACACTCGTTGACGACTCAGGCAATGTTGTGATAAAAAAGCCTGCCACCCCGGGCTTTGAAGACAGGAAAACGGTTGTTCTGCAGTCACATCTTGACATGGTACCGCAGAAAAACAGTGATAAGGACCATGATTTTGAGAAAGATCCAATCGAGGCTAAGATTGATGGTGAATGGGTGACAGCCAATGGAACCACACTGGGCGCTGATAATGGTATGGGCATCGCGGCTTCCATGGCTGTGTTGTCGGCTGATGATCTTAAGCACGGACCCGTAGAGGCTCTGTTTACCATTGATGAAGAAACGGGTATGACAGGCGCTTTTAATCTTAAACCCGGTTACCTGGATGCTGAGATACTTATTAATCTGGATTCGGAAGATGAGGGTGAGCTATATGTCGGATGTGCCGGCGGAGTAGATATCACAGCCAAAAAGGAATATAAGGAAGATCCGGTGCCGGATGGTATGAAGGCATACAGGATTGATGCCAGGGGCATGAAGGGAGGTCATTCAGGCATCGACATACCCCTGGGCAGGGCCAATGCCAACCAGGTGGTAGCCCGTTTACTTGTTAGGGCAGAGGCCGAACTGGATATCAGACTGGCGGAAACAAAAGGAGGTGACCTCAGGAACGCCATACCGCGTGAGGCCCATGCAATAATTATGGTTGATAATGACAAGGCAGCAGATTTTGAGGACCTTGTTAAGGAATACGACGGAATCATGAAAGGTGAATACGGTGACACTGAGCCAGAGATTTCTTTTACCTGTAAAGAAACTGATAAACCTTCAGGATTGCTGCCGCAGGATGAGCAGTATGGTTTGATGAGGGCAGTATTTTCTTGCCCCAATGGTGTGCAGAGAATGAGCACTTCTATGGAAGGCCTTGTTGAAACATCAAATAACCTGGCCATAGTGAATATAGGTGGCGGTCTTTTTGAAGCACTCAGCCTTACACGCAGCTCTGTGGATTCGGCTAAAGATGCCACTGCATGGAAGATAGCTGCCTCTTTCCAGCTGGCAGGTGCTGATATTGATATGAGCGGCTCATATCCCGGCTGGAAACCAAATATGAGTTCACCCATACTTAAAACAATGCAGGGTGTGTATAATGATATGTTTGGTAAGATACCGGAGATAAAAGCCATACATGCCGGTCTTGAATGTGGTATAATAGCAGGAGCATACCCGCATCTTGATATGATATCTTTCGGACCTACCATCCGTTTTCCCCATTCACCCGATGAAAAAGTGAATATTGAGACGGTGAAGAAATTCTGGGAATTTCTGGTAGGAACACTGGAAAATATACCGGCTAAATAATACTGATCATATATATGCTTCAGTATATAAAGCAGAAGGGCGGGGGAGGCCCATAGTATGATGAAACAAACAAGCCTTATACTGCTTTTAATATCATTGCTTTTTGCTTCATGCAACAAGAAGAATAATGATCTTATAATAGCCTGCGGCATGGATGAGGTGTTTATCTCTGATATCGGCTATGAGGTGCCGGTAAAAATATGGTCATGGACAGCCGACAGTTCAGAGAATCTGCCTGCAGCCCTGAGGAATAAATTTCTTACCACTGATGAATGCAAGCCTGTTAATAACAGCAATGATATCCTTGTAACAAGCAGCGGCGGAGGTGTCGCTGTTATTAACATTGAATCAAAGAATATTACTTTCTGGGCCTCCCTTCCCAATGCCCATAGTGCAGAAATGCTTCCGGGCGAAAGGCTGGCAGTGGCAGCCTCCCTTAGCAGCGAGGGTAACAGGATAAACATCTATGATCTTAAGAAGCCCGGTGTTGTATTGTGTAGCGATAGCCTTTACAGTGCCCATGGCCTTGTATGGGACGACAATGAGAATGTTTTGTGGGCCGTGGGATACGATGTGCTGAGGCAGTACAGTCTGAAGGACTGGGATACAGATACTCCCTCACTGCATATGGAACATGAGTATGAGCTGCCCGGCAGTGACGGACATGACCTGCAGCCGGCGGCTGACGGTAAAGGCCTGTGCCTGACAACAGAAAGCAATGTATGGCTGTTTGATACCTCCTCCGGGGAATTTACCAGTCACCCCTTGCTGGGTAATGAAGAAGGCGTTAAGTCAGTGAGCTATAATAAGAAGACAGAACGCACGGCTTATATGAAGGCTTCGGAAGACCGGTGGTGGGGGTATTATATAAGGATAGCCGAAACGGACAATGTTATTTACCTTCCCTTTGAGAAACTGTATAAGGTTCGCTGGCTGTACTGAGGGTGAGATCCGCTTCCATCAAATTCTTATTTGCCTGTTTTGATCTCTATCATAAGATCATCTTTTATTACATTCTCGCCGGCCCTCACATTTAATGATTTTATTGTGCCGCTTACGGGACTGAGTATCTCATTCTGCATCTTCATGGCTTCAAGGATAAGAAGCGACTCCCCCCTGTTGATTTCAGCACCATCCCTTACAAGCACTTCTATTATCTTGCCGGGCATCGGTGCCAGTATCTTTTCTTCTTGGCTGATACCTTTCTCTTTATCGAGGTATTTCTTTCTCTTAAGTGAGAAAGGTGTTTCTATTGTAAAGGAATAGCTTATATAGTTGAACAGTATCTCATACTTATTCTGTTTGCCCATGATTATCTCCACCGGGTACTTTCTGTTTTTCCACAATATATATGTGCCGTGCTTTTCATCTTCCTTGATCATTATCTTATAATCGCGTTTACCGATCTTTATAGTTTCGGTAAGAGGAAGGCTGAAACTGTATTTCTTTTTTCCTGCAAGGGCATATAACTTTTTCTTCTTTTTAGCCATGGAGAGGGTCTGTTGAGATTTTAATGTCTTCCTATTCTTTTGTTTAAGAGCCAGGGACTGAGATTTCTGGCATCTTCAAGATCTATCTTCAGGTTACTTTCGTCGAGATTATCCTCAATGAACAGCCATGTGGCCAGCCATGCTGCCAGCAATTCTTCATATTCACTGTTTACATAATAGCTGTCCAGCTCATTCTCAATGAATGATGTTGTTATTGAGCCGTCAAGGAAACGCTTGTTCCTTATAAGCATCCTGAAGAAGGGCAATGTTGTTTTTGTCCCTTTTATCCATACTTTGTCCAGTGCCTGTTTACAGTTGGCCAGTGCTTCTTTGCGGTCTTTACCGTAAACTATCAGCTTGGCTATCATAGAATCAAAGTTGGCGGCTATAACAGAGCCGTCCTGCACCCCTGTATCAACACGTATATTGTCTCCTGAAGGCATGATGATATTATCTATCTTACCGGGTGCGGGACTGAATCCTGACTGCACATCTTCGGCATTGATCCTGCATTCAAAGGCCCATCCTTCCAGTTTGATATCTTTCTGCGTGTATCTCAGCTTCTTACCCTCGGCTATTCTTATCTGTTCTTCAATAAGGTCAATACCCGTTATGAATTCTGTGACAGGGTGCTCCACCTGTATCCTTGTGTTCATCTCCATAAAATAATATTTCCCGTCGGAGTCAAACAGGAATTCCACAGTGCCCGCTGAATAGTATCCCACAGCTGAAGCTATCTTCACCGATATCTCACCCATCTCTTTTCTCAGCTCATCACTGAGGGCAGGGGAGGGTGCCTCCTCCAGCAGCTTCTGGTGTTTCCTCTGCACTGAACATTCCCTTTCCCCCAGGTGTATGATATTACCACTTTTATCTCCTAGTATCTGGAATTCAATATGCTTTGGCTTCTCTATATATTTTTCTATGAATACCGAGGGATCGGAGAAAGCTTTTTCTGCCTCGTTGGATGCCAGTCTGAACATCTGGGACATCTCTTCTTCCTTCCTGACTATCCTCATGCCTCTTCCACCTCCTCCTGATGCTGCCTTAATAATAACCGGGTAGCCTATCCTTGTGGCCACCCTGGCGGCATCTTTATCAGTGGCTGTCTGACCTTCGCTGCCTGTGGCCATGGGTATATTCCTGGCAAGGGCTATCTTCCTTGCTATTGTCTTATTACCCATCTTGTAGATAGAATCGGGAGAGGGACCTATGAAGATAATATTATTATCAGCGCATTTCTGAGCGAAATAAGGATTTTCAGCCAGGAAGCCATAGCCGGGATGTATTGCATCGGCACCTGATTCGAGGGCTATTTTTATTATCCTTTCTATATCAAGAAAAACGGGTATCCCGGATATATTCTCCGTATCGTCATACACCTTTCCTGCAAGGGAAAGGTACATGGCTGAAGGTTCGCTTGCCGTTTTTATAACTGTCGTATCAATGCCCAGGCGGTCTGCTGTCTTCATTATACGCACCGCTATCTCTCCCCTGTTGGCAATAAGTATATTATTGATTTTCATTCCTGGCAATTATTTTTCAGTGGTGAATATATAACAAAACTAATACTATAAGGGTATATTGCCATGTTTTCTTGAAGGCTCTTCCACCCATTTATTTGTAAGGGCTTCGAAGGCATACACCAGTTTACGTCTTGTTACGGAAGGATCTATAACCTCATCGATAAAACCTTTCTCATCTGCCACAAAGGGATTTGCTATCCTGTCGCGATACTTCTTCACCAGCTCGGCCTTCAGCTTTTTCGGGTCTTCAGCCTCTGCCAGTTCCTTGCGGTACAATATGGCCACCGCCCCTTCAGGACCCATCACGGCTATCTCGGCAGTGGGCCATGCGAAATTGAAATCGCCGCCCAGATTTTTGCTGTTCATCACTATATAAGCGCCGCCGTAGGATTTTCTGAGTATAACTGTGATCTTTGGCACGCTGGCCTCACTGTAGGCATAAAGCAGTTTGGCACCATGCCTGATAATTCCGGAATGTTCCTGGTCTATTCCCGGCAGGAATCCCGGCACATCCTCCAGTGTGAGGAGTGGTATGTTAAATGAGTCACAGAAGCGGATAAACCTGGCACCTTTAACCGATGAATTTATATCCAGCACACCGGCAAGCACCCTGGGCTGGTTGGCTATGATACCTATTGTTTTTCCTGCAAGGCGTGCAAAGCCTGTTATCAGATTCTGGGCATATAATTCAGATATTTCGAAAAAGCTGCCTTTATCGACTATATTGTCTATCACTTCCTTAACGTCATAGGCCTTGTTAGGATCATCAGGCACTATGTCCAGCAGCTTCATGTTGACATCCGGTGTCTGATTTGTTTCCTCTGCCTTTGGCGGGTTCTCGAGGTTATTGGAGGGTATATAGGCTAGAAACTTTTTGAGACCCAGTATGGTATTCTCCTCATCATCATAGATAAAATGGGCCACACCGCTTTTCTTGGCGTGTACTTCGGCACCACCAAGTCCTTCAAAGCTCACATCCTCGTTAAGTACTTCCTTTACTACATTTGGTCCGGTAACGAACATATAGCTGGTGTAGCTTGTCATAAACACAAAGTCCATAAGTGCGGGTGAGTATACCGCTCCGCCTGCCGCAGGTCCCATTATTACAGCTATCTGTGGTATGATACCGGATGAGCGAATAATATTATGGAAGATGCTGGCATAGCCGCTGAGTGAAGCAATGCCCTCCTGTATCCTGGCTCCGCCCGAATCAATAAGTGCAATAATGGGAGCACCCATCTTAAGAGCCATTTCCTGGAGCTTGACTATCTTTTTCGCATGTACGATACCCAGTGATCCGCCCATAATAATGAAGTCCTGGGCATATACAAACACCAGGCGGCCGCTTATCTTACCCATGCCTGCCACCACACCGTCGCCATACTGCTTTTCCACCTTCCCGAATTCAATACCAAGGGTTTCGGGTATAACAAAAGAGTCAAGCTCTTCAAAGGAATCCTCATCAAGCAAGAGGTCCAGCCTCTCACGGGCAGTAAGTTTTCCTTTGGCATGCTGCTTTTTGATTTTTTCTTTTGAATGCTGTTTTTCAAGCATCTCCTGCCTTTCCTTAAAAGCTTTGTAATATTTGCCGTTAATATCCATAGTGACTTTTTTTTCTGTTTTTGTTTAAAGCAGGTTTTAGTTTTTCTCCTCTCTTTTTCCCGGTTTCTCTACTTTCCCCGGTTCTGACGTTTTCCCCGGTTCCGCTGTATCTCCCGGTCCATCATTATCAGCAGTACTTTCTGTATTTACTGCTTCATGTATGTTTTTAAGGTACTTATATATCTCTGTCTGTGATCTCAATGGGGGCTTGCCGTTTTCCGCTATCCTGTTTTCAAGGTTTTTATCCAGTATCCTGGCCTTGACATTATCATTCCACTGTATATCAAAAATATCACGCAGCTCCTTTTTAAGCTCGCTGTTGAGCACCGGTACAGCTATCTCAACCCTCCTTTCAATATTCCTTGTCATAAGGTCTCCAGAGGTGATATACACTTTTTCATTGCCTTTATTGCCGAATATCATAATACGTGTATGCTCCAGGAAACGGTCTACAATACCTATGGCCCGGATATTACTGCTGAGACCTTCAATGCCTGTGACCAGTGAGTACATAGCCCTTATATTAAGTCTGACATCAACTCCTTCGATGCTGGCCCTGTATAAAAGGTCTATCATGTCTTTGTCAACCAGGTTGTTAAGCTTGAGATATATATATGCTTTTTCACCGTTGCGGGCATTCTCTATTTCCTTCTTTATCAGCCGCGATATGCGTGTCCTGGTATAAAAAGGTGAGGCTATAAGGTGGTAATAATTCTCTTTCTTATAGTTTTTTTCCAGGAAGGCGAAAGTCTTGCTGACCTCGTTGGTTATCTTGGTATCGGATGTCATCAGCAGGTGGTCTGTGTACAGCCTGGCAGTGTCCTCGTTGAAATTACCACTGCCCACGCATGCGAAGCGTTGCACACTATCACTTTTTACCCTGGTTATAAGGCATAACTTGGCATGCACCTTCAGTCCAGGTACACCGTGTATCACCTTAACGCCTTCTTCACGGAGCCTGTTACTCCAGTATATATTGGCCTGTTCATCGAAACGGGCCTGCAGTTCAACAATGGCAGTCACCGACTTACCGTTACGTACCGCATTAGCCAGTGCATTTACCACATTGCTGTTTGCTGCCACACGGTATAGTGTGATCTTAATATCCCTTACTGCCGGGTCAAGGGATGCTTCCCTCAGCATATTGATAAAGATATCAAAGGGGTGGTAGGGGAAGTAAAGGAGGATATCCTTCTTTCTTATTTTCGACAGTATGCTTTTTCCCGGCACTATGTCTTTATGACTAAGGGGGGGTAGGGTGTCATACAGGTATTTATGGCTGCCCTCAGGTACAGGAAAACCGATCATATCCTTCAGGTTATGATACCTGCCGCCCGGTATGACGGTGTCATCCTGGCTGAATTCCAGTTTTTCCCTGAGGATATCCAGTGTCTCTGCGGGCATCTCCCTGTCATAGACAAACCTGACGGGAGTGGCCACCTTGCGCTGGTTAAGGCTGCGGTTAACATTTTCTATATATGATTCGGATATATCATCAATTATATCAAGCTCGGCATCCTTGTTCAGCTTGATGGTGTGGGCTGTTATGCTGCTGTTCTTGAAAACATAGAATATATCTTTCAGTCCCACCCTTATAATATCGTCGAGGAATATATAGTGGTTCTCATTTTCAGGTCCGGGCAGAGCAATGAAACGGGGTAATGTGCCCACCGGCAGTTCCAGGAGTGCATAGCGCGTTTTTTTTGTTTTCCTGGTATGTTTAATGGTTACGGCCAGGTAAATGGCATCATCCTTTAAGGTAGGCAGCTCCATCTCTCTCTTTACCATAAAGGGCATTATTATCTGTGCCAGCTTTTTATTGAAAAACTCCTTTACGAATGTATATTGCTCAGGGTTCAGTTCCTTCTCGTTCCTTATATGTATATTATTGGCAGCAAGATCTTTCTTCAGCCTTTCATACACCTGCTCATATTGAGTTCTTTGCTTCAGGACTATCCTGTTCACTTCCCTGAGTGTAGACTCGGCATTATAGCCTAGTATATCATATGATTCATCCTTCAGCCTGGCTATCCTCCTAAGGGTTGCAACCCTTACCCTGAAAAATTCATCCAGGTTATTGGAATAGATACCCAGGAACTTTATTCTTTCAATAAGGGGTACGGCCGGATTGTCAGCCTCCTGCAATACCCTGTGATTAAAAGATAGCCAGCTTATTTCTTTTGGTGTATATGCCTTTTCAATCATACCTGTAAATCCTTTATATCTTCGGCTTCAACCGTGGTTTTGCACCCAAAGCATGTTCCCATCCATTTTGCCTTAAGCAGCAGGGGATGGTCTTCGCTTACGGTCTTGAGCTTACCTGCTGTCTCCTCAAGTGTCACAGGTATTATTTCATCATTATTAAGTGTTACCATTTTACCGTAATCGTTATTAGCTATCAGGTCAACGGCTGAGGAACCGTATCTTGTTGCCAGTATGCGGTCCATTGGTGATGGTGCGCCTCCCCGCTGGGTATAACCAAGCACTGTCTGCCTTGTCTCCAGTCCCGTTCTTTCACTTATCATCTTCGATACATACTGTGCTGCCGACTTCTTTCTCTTTTCAGGGGCTATCCCCTCTGCCACAACAACTATTGAATAGTCTTTATTCTTATATGCCCGGTCCTCAAGGTACCGGGATACATTATCCATATCTATCTCCAGCTCGGGAATAAGAATAACATCACCGCCCCCTGCCACTCCGGCATAGAGGGCTATCCATCCTGCATTATGTCCCATCACCTCAATAACAATGATCCTTTTATGGCTGTTGGCCGTTGAGTGAAGCCTGTCAATGGCCTCAGTGGCTATATCCACAGCTGAAACAAAGCCGAATGACAGCTCAGTGCCATATACGTCATTATCAATGGTTTTAGGGATGCCAACCACATTAAGCCCTTCCTGTGACAGCCGGTATGCGGTTTTCTGGGTGCCGTTACCACCAATGCAAACAAGACAGTCAAGCCCCATCTGCTCATAATGCTCTTTTATCAGTTCCGGCTTACTTATGGTCTTATCACCGTTTGATTTCTTTTTAAATGGTTTCTCCCTTGAGGTACCCAGTATGGTTCCGCCAAGGGTCAGTATACCGGAAATACGTTTCTCAGTGAGCTCAATATATTCCTTATTGATCAATCCAAGAAATCCGTCCGATATACCGTACACTTCCATTCCGTATTTCACTATGGCTGTCTTGGCAACCCCCCGTATAGCTGCGTTTAATCCCGGACAGTCACCTCCGGCAGTTAATATTCCTATTCTTTGTTTTCCGGCCATTGGTCCTTATTTGTTTTATTGTTAAAAGCTGTTAAAAACTGACTAAAAATAATAATAATATAGCTCTTTTCCGGAAATATGCTTTAAATTGCCATTTATCATATATTTTTAAAACTCCTGAAATCAAATTATAACATTATACCTATGAAAAAAATTATTCTTTTTATTCTGACATTCACCCTTGTAATGGCTGCAGATGCACAGGGCCTGAAAGAAAGTGCTATTGATGCCGTACATTACCGTTCGATCGGTCCAACGCGCCAGGGGGGCAGGTACGTTGACTTTGCCGTTGTTGACAAAAATCCAACAACATTTTATGCAGCCCTCGCCACGGGCGGTTTGTGGAAGACAGAGGATAATGGTATAACATTCGAGGTACTGTTTGAAGATGCAGGTGCCATAAGTATTGGCGATATTGCCCTTGATCAGAACAATCCCGACATAGTATGGGTAGGTACCGGTGAAGCCAATAACAGCCGTACCGCGTATTATGGTGACGGGATATACCGTTCGGATGATGGGGGCGAAACATGGAAAAACATGGGTCTGCCCGAATCCGGGCATATAGGCCGCATAATCATCCATCCCGGTAATTCGGATATTGTATGGGTGGCTGCTCTGGGGCATCTTTATTCTGAGAATGAGGAACGTGGTGTCTATAAAACAACAAACGGGGGTAAGAGCTGGAACAAGGTGCTAGGTATTGTTGACCACAATAAGCATATCGGTGTTGTTGATCTTGCTATTGATCCTTCTGACCCCGCTATCTTATATGCCGCGGCTTATGATAAGGTAAGGCGGCCCTGGACCTTCAATGCAGGCGGACCGGGCAGCGGTATTTATAAGACAGAAGACGGGGGACGTTCGTGGACAGAACTGACGGAAGGTCTTCCTTCTGGTATGCTGGGCAGAATAGGCATTGCCGTTTCACCATCCAATCCGGAAACAGTGTATGCCAATATTGAGAATAATAATATCGAGGGAGTATCTGATGATGAGAGGTACAATCAGTTGTTGAAAGGCATACCTCCCGAAGGCAGCGAGAAAGGTGATGAGGTGTACCGCTCTGACGACAAAGGCCGCACATGGCGCAAGGTGAGTCCAGACGGGGAAGATGTGGGAGGCGGACCGGCATATTATTACCAGCAGATGGCAATAAACCCCATTGATCCGGACCATGTTTATGTGCTGGGTGTAAGGATGTGGGAGACTGTTAACGGAGGAAAGGAATGGAGCAGGCCATTTAACTTCGGCGGTGATAATCATGCGATGTGGATAGACCCGGAAAACCCGGAGCATATAATGCTGGGCTATGACCATGGCATGGGCATAAGCTATGACGGTGGTGACAACTGGTACCATCCTGATTTTAAGGATGTGGGTCAGTTTGTGGCTGTGGGTTATGATATGGCATACCCTTATAATGTATATGGAGGAATGCAGGATAACGGATCGGTCAGGGGACCCTCAACAAAGAAGGATGGCAGCCCTGTAAAGCTGGAGGACTGGCAGAATGTTGGTGGAGGAGACGGAATGTATAATGTGGTGGATCCTGATAATAACAGGTACCTGTATAATGAATCCCAGTTCGGGCCTATAAGGAGGCTGGACCTTGTTACAGGTGAATCAAAAGGTATAAGGTATAATGAGATGGACCGTTGGGCATGGAATGCACCTATAGTGCTATCGCCTCATAACAGCTCGCTTATATACCATGCAGGCAATAAGGTAGTAAGATCAGATAACAGGGGTGAGTCGTGGGAGCTGATAAGCCCGGACCTGACAACAAACGATAAGGCAAAAATACAGGGTACAGGTAATATACAGTACTGCACCATTGTGACAATGGATGAGTCGCCGGTAACCCAGGGTCTGTTGTGGGTTGGCACTGATGACGGTAAGGTGTGGGTGACAAAAGACGGAGGAGAGGAATGGAATGATGTTACTGATAATATACCCGGACACCCGGGATACTGGGTCAGCAGGGTTGAGCCATCAGCCCTGGATGCCGCTACGGCCTATGTTACCGTAACAGGTTACAGGCAGGATGATTTCAGGCCTTTTGTATGGAAAACAAATGACTACGGTGAAACATGGGTGTCAATAAGTGATGGTTTGCCGGATGAGTCGCTATGCGTCATAAGGGAACACCCTGATAATCCTGAGCTGCTGTTTGCCGGCTCAACAAAAGCTGTGTATGTGTCATTTGATGCAGGTAATACATGGCATTCCATGAGGAATAATATGCCATACTGTCCGGTTGAGGACCTTAAGATACATCCCAGGGAGAACGAGCTGATAGTGGCAACACACGGTCGCAGCATATGGATAGCCGATATCTCTTTCTTATCTGAACTGAATACTGATAATATGTCTTCTGAGCTGATGCTCTTTAAACCAGTGACCAGCTATATGTGGGTGGACGGTCTCAGCTCACACAGCGCATACAGTAATTTTGAGGGTGAGAGCGAAGAGCCCGGAATGCCGGTTTATTATTACACTGATGGCTCAGAAGAGGACCCGGAAATACAGGTTCTTGACGGTGAAAGGGTGATATTCAGTGAAAAGGTATCGGCGGAAACCGGACTGCATAAATTTATATGGAGGCACACAAAGATTATACGTCCGCGTACGGACAAGGAGAAAGAGCAGATGCAGCAGATGATGGAAAGGTATAAGGAATATGGTTACAGCGAGGAGGATCTTATACGGCGCTTTGGCAGCCTTGATTATGTCATGGGCAGTGTGAGTCCGGGTAACTATAAAGTAAGGCTGCTGGAAGGCGACAGGGTGATTGAGCATGAAGTTACCGTGATGAAAGATCACTGGTATAAATAGATAAAGGCATAATATGTCCTTACAGTAACTTGTAATCAGCTATGATGAGTGATAACCGGCACTGATGCTAAAGGTGACGGCTCTCATTTTGTCTGCATGCTTTTCAAAGCTTTCCACAAGCCTGAACTGTGCGCGTGATCTGATGATATTATGATCTTTTTTATGGATCTTATAATAGATGTCGCCTTCGATATAGTCTGTAAGGAACCTCAGTCCCATTATAAAAGCCATCAGTGAGGGTGCTGATGGCAGCGTTTCCAGTTCGGTTTTAGTGATAACATTATTCATTTGACCCAGGTAGCCCCTTGTAAAGGCCTCGTACATATCCATGTTAATACGTATACGCGACAGGTCTTTCTCATCTTCCTCAGCCATATTGGCCACCGTGCGTATTGAATCGCCGAAATCATAATGTATATACCCCGGCATAACAGTGTCAAGGTCTATCATGCACAGTGCCCTGTCATTTTTGTCAAGCAGTATATTATTGAACTTGGTGTCATTATGGGTGATCCTTAGCGGTATGCTGCCCTCACGTCCCAGTCGCTTAATCATCTTCATCTCTTCCTGCCTTGACAGCACAAAATCTATCCCGTCCCTGACCTCCTTAACCCTGCCTTCAGGGTCTTGTTCCATGGCATGGTGAAAATTCTCCAGCCTTTTTTCAATATCATGAAAAAATGGTATTGTTTCGTTCAGTGCAGGTCCGGGCAGGTCAGACAGCATCGACTGGAAGCGTCCTGTGGCTTTACCCCCTTCAAAGGCCTGGTCTGTATTAAGCACAACATCGTAGCTATGGTGGTCGGGGATAAAGACATACATCCTCCAGTTATCATTATTTTCATCCCTCAGCCATGTATTGCCTTCCTTTGTTTTTATAAGGGTGAGGCATTTCCTTTCAGGATCATGCTCACCCTCCGCCAGCAGCCTTTTCCTGATATGCTCTGTTATCCTGTAAATATTATCCTGCAAAGCGGGTATATCACGGAAAACCCTGTCATTGAGCTTCTGCAGTATATAATCATAATATCCTACAGCTGTTTCTATTTTGTATGTATCATGTATATGGCCTGTACCGAAAGTTCTGCCTTTCAGGAAGGGAGCTTCAGTGTCGAAGCGTTCATATATTCTTTTAAGCCACTGGCTTTCTGGCATAGGATACCCTTATTTTATTTATCAGCATTAAGTTTATCAAAAGCCCTGAACAGGAATATTGTACCTGCAACAGCTACCAGTCCCAGTAATATGCCCAGTCCGGGTTTGGCATATACAAAACCGCCAATTGAAAACAGTGCGCTGTAGATCGATACTGCGCCTATAAAGACGCATAAAACCTGCAGGGGCATCTCCCAGGTGCGTCCTGAGTCCCGGTCGTCTATAATAATATCATCTTCCAGCCTTGCCTCTTCCACCACCTTTTTCCATCCCGGTCCCCCGGGCCTTGTTATACGGTAGAATTTTCTCAGTGTCTCCTTGCTCTCAGGGGCGGTAAGGAAGGTTGTTGCCAGCCATACCACCGTGGTAATGAAAACGGCAATAAGCAGTTTGGATGTGAAGCCGTCGAGCACCCAGAACATTATGGCGTTGTCGGACACGAAGAAAACGAGTATCACAGCTGATAATGTGGCTGCTATCATGGCTGCTATCTCAGTCCAGGCATTGATCCTCCACCAGAACCAGCGCAGCAGGTATATTGCTCCCGTGCCCGCCCCGGAGAGCAGCAGCACATCGAAGGCCTGGGTGGCATTATTGAGGAAGAAAAGTGCCATAAAGCCTGCTATCACCATCAGGGCTACCGTTGTTATCCTTCCCACTTTAACAAGCTCTTTCTCCGGAGCTTCCGGTTTTACAAAGCGCCTGTAGAAGTCATTGACAACATATGATGAACCCCAGTTAAGGTGAGTACCTATGGTCGACATATATGCGGCTATGATAGATGCTGTTACCAGTCCAAGCCAGCCCGGGTCCAGCTTGGAGAGCATCACCGGGTAGGCAATATCATCCTTGAGGTAGGTATCCGAAATATCCGGGAACTGTTCATGAATGGACTGCAGGTCAGGGTAAATGACAATTGATGCCAGGGCCACTATTATCCATGGCCAGGGACGCAGGGCGTAATGAGCGAAGTTAAAAAGCAGGGTGGCACCTATGGCGTTCTTTTCATCTTTGGCCGATAGCATGCGCTGTGCTATATAGCCTCCGCCACCCGGTTCGGCACCGGGATACCATACGGCCCACCATTGCACCGCTATGGGTATCAGCAGCAGTGTAACCCATACGGAGGGATTGCTGAAGTCGGGCAGCACCTTTATCTTTTCCTGCAGGGCAGGATTGGACAACAGGTTCTGCAAGCCGTTAACCTCGGGCTGGCGTACTGCAACAACAGCTGCCAGCACTGCCCCGAACATGGCAATGCTGTACTGGAAGAAATCAGCCCATATAACCCCTTTCAGTCCGCCCAGAGAGGCATATATCATAACTACCACTGAGCCCCCCACCACAGCCTGCCATGGTTTGATGCCAAGCATGACACCGCCTATCTTAATAGCTGCCAGGGTAACGGTACCCATGATGAGAGTGTTAAACAGCACACCCAGGTATAGAGCACGGAAGCCCCTCAGGAAGGATGCTGCCTTACCGCTGTACCTGAGCTCATAATATTCCAGGTCGGTCATGATATTTGACCTTCTCCATAGCTTGGCATAGATAAAGACAGTTACCATGCCGGTAATGAGGAAAGCCCACCAGGCCCAGTTTTTGGCCACACCGTCTTCACGGACCATGCCTGTTACCAGGTTAGGAGTGTCGGCTGAGAAGGTGCATGCCACCATTGAAATACCAAGAAGCCACCAGGGCATGCCACGACCACCGAGAAAAAATTCGGTGGTATCCTTGCCCGCCGTCCTGGATGCTACCCATCCTATCCCGATAACGATAAGGAAGAAGGCGCCCACTATCATCCAGTCAATAGTCTGTAACAATTTGATTGAGGTTTAGGTTAAACAATCTTTCTTTTCTCAAAGAACCAAAACTAAGATTTTTTTATTATTTGTGCCATATAATGCAGATATTATGTTTATCCGGTTTAAAGATTTATGGGCATATGATATCTTAATATGAAAATTTAATCATTTTTTAACCTTGTGGATGATAATGTCCGGTATCTTTGCATCTCATAACTGATAATTAAGAAATAATGAATCACAGTCAAATAATTGAAAAAATACGAAATAAGAAAGCCATCATATCGGATATGGATGGTGTTATCTATCACGGTAATAAATTACTGCCGGGGGTAGGCGAGTTTGTGGAGTGGCTTAAAAAGGAGAAAAAGAAGTTTCTTTTCCTGACTAACTCAAGTGAGCGTACACCTACAGAGCTGAAGGAGAAACTGGGGAGGCTGGGTATTGATGTGCCGAAGAATGTTTTTTACACCAGTGCCCTGGCCACCGCGCAGTTTCTTTCATCGCAGAAGCCCGGGGGCACGGCTTATATTATAGGGGAGGCCGGACTGATCAATGCCATGTATAATGTTGGCTATACAATGAATAATGTAAACCCGGATTATGTAGTGGTAGGAGAGACAGCCTCATACAGTTATGAGAAGATAAAGAAAGCCATAAACCTGGTTTTAAAAGGGGCCAAGCTTATCGGTACCAATCCTGATATGACCGGTCCGGCCGAAAACGGCATTGTGCCGGCCACAAAAGCACTTATAGCCCCCATTGAACTGTCAACAGGCAAGAGTGCTTATTTTGTGGGCAAGCCAAACCCGCTGATGATGAGGATAGCTCTTAAGCGTCTGGGTTGCAGCAGGGAGGAGAGCATAATAATAGGGGACAGGATGGATACTGATATTATTGCAGGCATTGAATCGGAGATAGACACATGCCTGGTGCTTAGTGGTATATCAAACAGTGCCACCGTTGATGAGTTTCCTTATAAACCTCATTTTGTTCTTAAGGGAGTTAATGAGATTATTAGCTGAGCACAAGGCAAATGATTATATTCACCCCTGAAAAATTAATCACTGATAAAATATTATGGAAAAAGTAAAGGATATATTCACCCGGGAAGCTGAAGCAATAAGAAACATACCGGTCAATGGTTTTTATAATGACGTTGTTGAGGCTATCTACGAACGCGTGCACCGTGGTAAGGGTAAGGTGATAAGCAGCGGCATGGGCAAGGCCGGACAGATTGCACACAGCATTGCAACAACACTAAGCGCAACGGGCACCCCGGCTGTCTTCCTGCATCCCAGTGAGGCCCAGCATGGCGACCTGGGTATTATACAGGAAAATGATATATTATTTGTTATTTCCAATTCAGGCCGTACTCGTGAGATACTTGAACTGCTGGATCTGGTATCAGCACTGCATAAAGGGATACCCGTGATAGTGCTCACCGGAAACAGCGACAGCCGTCTTGCAGAGAGTGCGGACCACCTACTGCTGACGGGTGATCCTGCTGAGGTGTGTATGCTGGGACTTACACCTACCACCTCCACAACTGTGATGGCGGTAATAGGTGATGCTATAGTGGTGCTCCTGCAGGAAAAGATAGGCTTTACAAAGAAAGACTATGCCAAAAGGCACCACGGAGGCTACCTCGGACAGAAATCAAGGGATGAGACTTAATACTTTCCCTTAGCTGTTTCCCTGAGTCTCACAAGCGGATAGACCAGCAGTATAATGGCGGCGGCAGCCATAATTCCTGTTCCCGGCGAGATAGCGTCTGCCAGCAGTCCCACCACAGGACTGAGTATCATAGTAAATACCGATTTCAGCTGGCTGTCTGTTGACAGAAAGGTGCTTAATGACTCATTACCCATTCGGTCGGCTATGCCTGCAACGGCAACCGGACGCCTTAGATTCTCCATCAGGTAGATCACAAGGAACAGAAACAGGGCAATAAATTCTGTACCTGTATGAAAAAGCAATCCAGTCAGTATACCTGCCATCGATATCAGCAACAGGCTTATATTCATTGCCCTGTAAACGGAACCTGACCGGCCTGAAAAGCGCCATGCCATGCTGCTGGCCCTGCTGGTGATCATATATATAATAAAGTATGAGATGCCTATTAAAACAGAGCTTTTATCCTTTTCCGTAAATGATTCCATAAAGGGCAGTGTGGCGGCCAGTGACAGAATAAGCACCTGCAGGTAATCCTTTACCGAATTAAATAACCCGCTTGGCAGTGATGAACTGATGAATATCCTTATTGTCCATTTATTCCTGAAAGCCACTGTCAGCGACTTTAGTGTCTTTACGAAGCTGCGCCTGAATAGCACAGGGTTGAATTTTTTCTGATCACCATCGAGCCATGAGGGATAAGTGGCCAGGTTTATGAAATTAATGATATATGGTATGATGGCGAAGGCAAAGATCATTGAATAATTATTGCTGAGTATAACTATGGCAGCAGCTATAAGCGATGATATGGCCGACCCTGTCTGGGAGCATGACCTGGTGGCACCGTAATATTTCACTTTCAGGTGAGACCAGTCATTAACATCCAGGTAATTAAAAATCATTGCTTTATGTGTGCCGGTACGGAATACATCAGCCATGCCGAACACTGTGATTGCCACAGCCAGTATTGCAAACCCGGTGGAGAAATAGAAGATAATAAAGGATATGATATACAGGGTAAAAGAAAAAAGCATTGATTTGCGCCTCCCGGCTGCATCAGCCACCGCTCCTGCCGGTATCTCCAGCAGGTTCTTTGTTATTTCGCGTATGCTGTAAAGCACCCCTGCCTGAAAAAAGCTGATGTCCTTGCTCAGGAGGAAAAGTAAAAAGAAAGGCTCATAGAATTTCTGGTTCTTCAGGAAACCATAAAGGCAGAACTTATAATACTGGATATCTTTTTTATAAGTATCAGACATTATTAATCTTTTAATACCTGTAAATTTAATACTATTTAATAATAATTGTTTTTAACACGGCACCCGCGGTTTTAATCTGGCAGGCACACTCACTCTTCCCGGACTTAATCATCTTTTCCAGCCTTCTGAAACAGGATTGCCTGATGAATACGGGGAAATTGAACAAACTATGAGTCCGGATGTACTGAAAACGATACGCGACTGGATTAAAGAGCATATGGCATCCTGAGAGAGGAAGATAACTTCCTCAAATGTATAATCAGGATCAGGTGGTTTGCACCTGTCTCAGATGGCCCGTAATAATCTGATTTTTGTCAATACGATTTGGTCATACTCTCCGGCACACACACTATATAGGAGGCTATACCCTTATTATCTTCTGCCAGTTCAGAGATGTCTTCCTGTATGACTGTTTCGATCGTTACGATCTTAAGGTCAGGATCAGCCTGTAAGAGGTACCAGATGATACCTTCGAAATTTCTCGAATGATATGCTCCGTTATAGTGAATGAATGTAACGCCTTCCTGCCAGTGCTCAAGTATTGAATATGCCATGGTGGCATCCTTTATGGCCTGTGCTTTTGGTAAATTAGGGTTTGCATGGGCCATCACGTTTCCTCCTCCCATCATGCTGAGCATTTCCTTATATCCTTTAAGTTCAGGATCATATAATATTGGGAGGGGAGCCAGATATTCCTTTGCCTGTTCCTGCAGGCTGTCAAGGATTTCAAAGCCTGATCTGCTTACCATCGACGCATAGCGTCTGGGTACATTGGTGGCTATAAACTTAAGGTCTTTCTCCCTTGAAAATTCAAGCAGGGGTTTATAGTCCGTATCATAGTTTTTCCATAGCTTGGCCTCCGGTTCAAATTTACTTGCATCATACATATCTGCAAGATATTCATCGATGATAAGCTGGTCGTCCCTTTCAAACATCTCGGCACCGGGTATGAGCCTGTCGCCAAGCACAGAGTAAAGGTCCTTTGTTATCTCCAGCTCAAGCCAGTGTGAGATGGGGTCATTATGCAATTCCCCGTAGAATACAATATCGGCACCGGCAGCAGTCTCTATAAGGTCTTCATAAGAAGCCTCCCTGCCTTCGCTGTCATATAAAATATATGCTGGCTTATCCGATCTGAAGCCGGTGAGAAAAACAGCCATAATGATAAATATCAGTCTTATACTATACATACTAATTGTTTAAGATGCTTTGTTTTATTCTTTAAAGTGACTTGATCTCTGTTACCAGTTTTTGTATTGAATCCTTTGCATTTCCGAAGAGCATCCTTGTCTTGTCATTGAAGAAAAGGTAATTCTCTATACCTGCATATCCCTTACCCATACCTCTTTTCATTACAATGATATTTTTTGCCGTATAAGCTTTTATTATGGGCATGCCGTATATTGGACTGGAAGGATCATCTTCGGCGGCCGGATTGACAACATCATTTGCTCCGACAACGATCACCACATCAGTGTTTGGCAGTGCAGGATTAATCTCATCCATCTCCACCAGCTTGTCGTAGGATACATCCGCCTCGGCAAGCAGCACATTCATATGTCCTGGCATCCTTCCGGCCACAGGGTGGATAGCAAATTTAACCTCAACACCTTTCTCGCTCAGCAGCTCATCCAGCTCGGCTGCTATATGTTGTGCCTGGGCCACGGCCAGACCGTATCCAGGCACTATCACTATCCTCTGTGAATAGGCCATCAGTATGCTTGCATCGCTTACGCTTATCTCTTTTATTGTGCCTCCCTCATGTTCTGCTGCAGCACCACCGCCACCGAATGCACCAATTATCACATTTACCAGCGAGCGGTTCATGGCCCTGCACATTAGGAGTGTCAGTATGCTGCCTGCAGCTCCAACAAGTATACCACCCAGTATCATGGCCTGGTTACTGTAAATAAAACCGGCCATGGCGGCGGCAATACCTGTCAATGAGTTAAGCAGTGATATTACCACGGGCATATCAGCTCCTCCTATGGGCATAACAAAAAGAACACCATAGACCAGTGCTACGGCCAGCAGCAGCGACACTGCCAGTGCCGGATTCTGCATGCCCGTGTTTCCGCTGCTAATAAGCACTATAAGTACAATGACAATAAGCAGGAGTGCTATATTAAGGTATTTCATGAATGAGGCCCTTATATCGCCTATTTTGCCGTCGAGCTTGCCGTAGGCTACAAGGCTGCCACTGAAGGATATGCTGCCTATGGTCAGACCCAGCAGGGTGATTATTATAACTCCCGTGCCGGTAACATTGGGGAATTCAAGGAAGGCCACCAGGGCTGATGCGGCACCGCCTGTGGCATTGAAGAAAGAGACCAGCTGCGGCATGGCTGTCATCTTAATCCTTCTGGCTATTATCCAGCCTACTATGCCTGCAGCCGCTATGGCTGCCAGCACAACAACAGCGTTGGTAAGTGAAATATGGTTACCCGCAGCATCTTTATGCAGCAGCAGGGTTGTGATCATGGCCAGCACCATGCCGGAGCCTGCCCACAGGTTGCCTTTCCTTGCTGTCTCAGGATGGCTGAGCAGCTTAAGACCTATTACGAACAGTATGGCAGCCAGCAGGTAGCTTAGTTCAAGTATAGCCTCACCTGTTGTGAAATTTACACCATCAGCGGTGGTCAATATTGTTTCCATCATCTCTTACTTGTTTTTCTTTTTAAACATTTCAAGCATCCTGTCGGTGACAACAAATCCACCTGCCACATTCAGCGTACCCATTAATACGGCTAGCACGCCAAGAACCAGGTCGGCTGAGAATTTAAGGTCTGAGTGTCCCAGCAGTATGATACCCCCTATAATTATAACACCACTTATTGCATTGGCTCCCGACATCAGCGGGGTATGCAGTACAGAGGGCACATTTGATATTACCTCAATACCAAGGAAAACAGACAGGGCAATAATAAAAATGGCCTCTTTGTTCGTGTAGAAAAATATCAGTATCTCATCCATTATATCAAATATTTAGAGTTGATTTAATTCTTTCATTTATCACTTCACCTTCATGTGTCAGACAGGTACCACTGATAATCTCATCTTCCATGTTAAGCTTGTAATTACCCTCCTGGTCAAAAAGCAGCTTTAAAAAATTAAAAACATTATTGCCGTACATCTTGCTGGCATCCGAGGGCATGGCAGAGGGCAGGTTGGACTCACCTATTATCTTAACTTCATTATGTATAACTGTCTTATCGTTCTCTGTCAGCTCACAGTTACCGCCTGTGGAGGCGGCAAGGTCTATAATGACAGATCCCGCGGCCATAATATTCACTGTCTCCTTTTTTACCAGCAGCGGTGCTTTCTTTCCGGGTATCTGTGCCGTACATATCACTACATCCGATTTCGCTGCATGATCCTGTATCATTGCCGCCTGCTTCTCCTTGAATTCTTCGGACTGCTCAACGGCATAACCGCCGGCTTCCTTGTCTTCTGTGGCGCCCTCTACTTCAATGAATTTACCGCCCAGACTCTTTACCTCCTCTTTCACGGCCGAGCGTACATCAAAGACCTCAACCACCGCCCCCAGCTTGCGCGATGTGGCTATGGCTTGCAGTCCCGCCACACCCGCACCCAGCACCAGCACCTTGGCCGGCTTGATGGTGCCGGCAGCTGTCATAAACATAGGGAAGAAGCGGGGCAGCTCATTGGCGGCTCTCAGCACGGCCTTATAACCTGCCACCGTGGCCATGTTTGACAGTACGTCCATGGACTGTGCCCGGGATATCCTGGGTATAAGGTCAAGGCTGAAGGAAGTGATACCGCTATCCTTCAGATATGCTACAAGTTCTTTATTGGATAAGGCATTAAGGGTGCTTATAAGCACTTTCCCTTTAGCTATATTCTTAAGCGTCTCATCATCGGGGGCGTTGACTGACAGTATTATGTCAGCATCCTTTAGTAGCTGTTCCTTACCCGAGATAACAGCTCCCTGCTTTATGTAATCCTCGTCAGAGGCATAGCTGCCTGCACCGGCGCTCCTCTGTATTAAGACCTCAAGATCCAGTTCTTTGAACTGTCCGATATGAAGGGGTAATAGTGCAACCCTTTTTTCATTACCGGCCTCCTTTAAAACACCAATTTTCATCCTGATTATTTTATGATTACAGTATAAACCTACAAAAATATGACAAGCAGAGAGCCAGAATGTTTAAAATTATGTGATTTTTATTGGCGCTGACAGGTTTATGGCAGCCGGGAGTACCAGAAGCACCCTGAAAATAGCCGGCACCTTGAAAATCCTGGCGCTGAGTGTTCTTAAAAGCAATTGAAGGCTAAGCTGTAAAATTCACTATCTTGCAATCTTTAATTATCAAAAAGTGTTTTAGACTCAATAATTGCATGCCATATATGAGAAGAAAGATATTCATCACCTGCCTTTTAACGGCCCTGATATTATTTGCTTGCGGTAGAGACGGACTGAAAAACCGAAAGATATTCTTCGGCACGCCGGCAGGCTATGCTGAGAGACTGTCTGCGGCTATCAGTGAAGCCGGCGGCACAGCTGTTTCCGTGCCTCTTATCGAGACAGTTATACCTGCGGATAATCCCGATCTTGACTCCCTGTTTATGCATGTGGCTGATTATGATTATATAGCCTTTTCAAGCCGCAAGGCCATTGAAGCCTTCTTTGAAGGCGGGGCTGAGGATATTGAGAAGGAAGTGCTGGCAGGGATAAAATTCTGCGCCATAGGGAAGGATGCAGAACTGCTGGAGCATTATGGTGTGAGTGCGGAGATAGTGCCGGATGAATCCAGTCCGCAGGGAATAGTTGATGCACTGGCGGCAAGGGATGATATAGCAGGCCGGTCGGTAGCCCTTATTGTGCCGGAGGTAAGAGGTATCAGTGAACCCAATGTGGTGCCTGATTTTATATCCGGACTCGAAAAGACCGGCATGAAGGTCAGCAGGGTTAATGCCTACCGTACGGGACTTGCTGAGATAGAAGGAAAGGATGAATTGGTATCCGATATTATTAAGGGCCGCTTTGATATTATTGCCTTTACCAGTACGGCTGAGATTGAGGCCTTTCTGCTGATAATAGAGGACCGTAGCCTGCCTGAGGGGCAGCTAATAGCCTGTTTCGGTCCATATACAGCCGCCAACGCCGAAGATATGGGTCTTGAGGTGGATATTATTGCCGGTGATTACAGCTCTTTCAGCGGTTTTGCCAGGGCTATGAGTGAGTATTACAGTAAATAATTTAGTTTATCTTGCTTTGGTTTTACGGATTGCCTGTTTCTGAGATAAATGCTCTGATGAAAATATTAAACCCGAAATACCTTCTTATTATTCTGTTTGTGATGCTGGCAACGGGGCATTCAGAGGCGCAGCTGCATCTCAATACCTACATGGATGGAGGTATGAATAATGCCTCGGAGGGTTTTTACCTTAAAAGCTCCGTGCTGGGTGGTTTTCAGTTTGGCGGTACAAGGGTGGAGGCAGGCAGCCGTCAAAACCTTGTAAGCACAGGATCAGTATTCTTTAGCGGACTGTCAGCAACTGTATCAGAAGAACTTACTATAAGGCTGTTCGATTTTGAATTGCAGGGCCTGTTTATGTATATCCCTTTTTCGGAGCTGGTGCATGAATCAGACTTTGGTATTCTGGTGAATATAGAAAGGGATCATTTCAGATATAAGCTGGGTACGAGCTTCAGGACTTACCGTATAACACAGGAAGCTGTTGAGGATTATGATATCGTGTCAGACAGGTCCTTGCATGAAAATATGAACATGCTGTACCTTCTGGGATATAATGTAAAGCCGGCAGATAGTGACTGGAATATAGGGATATCACTAAGCAATATCGATCATTTCCTTATCAGCCAGGAGACAAATCCCATGCTTTTTCTCAGGGCCGTGTATAAGCTATCCCTGCCTTTAACTGTCTATGCTGAATCATGGTATAAAGGTGCTGGATCACTTAATATCAGTGCTAATCATTTTGGTTTTTTCTTCAGAACAGGTATTATATGGCAATCAGATTAAAAAAGTCAGTATTCATAATCATCCTGCTTCTCGCTTTCTCATCATGCGAGAAGTTTGAGATGCGCGGGTTCTTCCTTTCTTACGAATCTGCCAATATCCGCTTTGAGCAGTCGATGGAATGGAATAAAGACCATCCCTTCATGGAGATAGATATTGAAGCGGAAGAGTATACCATCTTTGCCATGTCTGACAGTCATAGCGGGGGCACCGTGAACCTAAATTTTTTCCTGGATGAGGCTGTCGCGGAGGGAGCGGTGGCGGCCCTTATGGCCGGTGATCTGACAACGGGACATGCAGAGGATTACAGGGTATTTAAAGATCACCTTCCGGACCCTGACTCACTCTTATGTTTCCCCGTAGTTGGTAATCACGACCTTTATTTTGACGGGTGGAAACAGTTTTATTCCCTTCTTGGCTCCAGCACCTATTTGTTTACGGTAAGCACTCCGCAGGCAGCCGATCTGTTTATATGTCTTGATACGGGCGGCGGCACCCTGGGCAGCGATCAGCTGGCATGGCTGAAGGATGTTCTGCAAACCCGGCGTTCCTCTTACAGGCACTGCATCATCTTCACCCATAATAACCTCTTCCGCATCAGGCATACTGCAAGCACCAACCCGCCTGTTGAGGAGCTGCGTGTGTTGACCGATCTGTGTGTAAGGCATAATATTAATATGGTGCTTAGCGGCCACGACCATAAAAAGAATGAAGCTGCACTTGGCAACACAGTGCATATAACCATGGATGCATTGCAGGACGGATACAAGGATGCCGGATACCTGGTGCTTGATATTGGTCCGGACAGGGTCGCTCATGAATTTGTGCAGCTACAATAAAATTTTGCTTAATTCCCTGCATTTTTTTAAATTGCATATAATAATTCAAAATCTGCAATAGTACGGTTGTCATTCTCTGTCGATAAATTTCATATGGAGACTTGCCGGCTGGTTTATAGAACCTAAATATCTGTTAATAATGGAAAACCCGGATTTAAAGATCAGTTACATGGCCGTTTGGGCTCTTATTATCGGACAAACACTGATAGTAGTGTTTGGCGCATTTGCCAAAATTCAGCACTGGGACCATTCGCAGTTTTTCCTGATAGTGGGACTGGTAATGTCGCTTTTTTCATGGATTATCATATTAAGTGATATGTTCAGAAACAGGATATACAACAAACCGTTCTGGATTATCACTATGTTCATAATACCATGGATTGCCATGATTGTATATATGCTACAGCGAAACAGGCTGATGCGTCTTGAAGAGTTTAAAATGAAACGGGCATGATTTTTCACTGATCCTAAAGTCACGAATGGATCAGATTATCATAATTATTCCCATAATGTACGTAAAGTGCGGATATTGACGTATCTTTGCAACAATTTTAATTTACCTGCCTTTATGCCCTTTTAATAAAGAACGTCCAGGGGGTATCACCAAAATTTTATATTTACACAAGCACTGAATAATGCAATTTGAAAAACTGAATATCATTGAGCCTGTTTTAAGGGCTCTGAGAGAAGAAAACTATATTGAACCAACACCAATACAAGCAAGAGCCATTCCGCTTATCCTTAACAGGAAGGATATCCTGGGAAGTGCCCAGACAGGCACGGGAAAAACAGCAGCCTTTGCCATACCCATACTGCAGCACCTGCATGCACGCAACGGGCATGACAGGGGAGCACGCAGGATAAGGTCGCTGGTCATCACCCCCACCCGCGAACTGGCCATACAGATAGGGGAGAGCTTTACGACTTACGGAAGGTATACCGGGATTAAAAACACTGTTATCTTCGGAGGTGTACCACAGGGATCGCAGGTATCGGCCCTCCGCAAAGGGGTGGATATACTGGTTGCAACACCCGGCAGGCTACTGGACCTTATGGACCAGGGATATGTAAGCCTGCAGAACATAGAATATTTTGTTCTGGATGAGGCAGACCGCATGCTCGATATGGGATTTATACATGATATACGTAAGATCATTGCTGAATTGCCGGTAAAGAGGCAGTCACTGTTCTTCTCGGCCACCATGCCGGATAATATTGTAAAACTGTCAGCTAAGATACTGCACAGACCTGAAAAGGTTGATGTAAGCCCTGTATCCTCTACGGCCGACACCGTAAGGCAATACCTCTACTATACAAACAAGCAGGATAAGAAAGATTTGTTGATCCATATACTGGGCGACAGGAAGATAGACCAGGTGCTGCTGTTTGCCAGTACGAAGCACGGGGCTGATAAGATAGTAAGGAACTTAAAAAAGCAGAGGATAAAATCAGCAGCCATCCATGGCGACAAGGCCCAGAACAACCGGCAGAGAACACTGGGACAGTTTAAGGACGGTGAGATACGCGTACTTGTGGCGACAGATATCGCGGCCAGGGGTATTGATATTGACAGCCTTAAATATGTTATTAATTATGATATACCCAATGTTGCGGAAACATATGTCCACAGGATAGGACGCACAGGAAGGGCAGGGGAGGCCGGTACAGCCATATCAATATGCGAGCCTGAGGAGAATGTATTTGTCAGGGATATTGAATTACTGATAAACAGGAAAATTGAGACTGTAAAAGACAACCTTTATCCCCAGACGGATAAACCCATGAACGACCAGGAAAAAAAGCAGTTTGAGAAAGAAAAGCAACAGAGGAAGCAGGAATTCTTTTCTTCCCGCAAAAAGACTCAGGGCAGAGCTTATTCAGGCAGGTACAGCAGGTAACAGTCAGGCGCAGTACCTATGGCAGCGGAAGGTTCTAACCGCGAGGCAAGGATGAACAAAGGCGGGAAAAAAACGGCACCAC
>JAXHLX010000030.1:0-22321 GCA_034521735.1 Bacteroidales bacterium | reverse complement strand
TGTCGGGATGGCGAGATTTGAACTCGCGACCCCTCGCCCCCCAGACGAGTACTCTAAACCGTGCTGAGCTACATCCCGATGTGCGGCAAAAATACTAATCATTTAATTATTTTCCAACTTGCAATTCAAGAGACGTCAATATTTAAATTGCTGCTCCTGACCGGTCGGAAACTTAATATACTAAAGCTTAAGACTGAAACATCATTGTCCGTTCAGCTCTTCAGCCTTTTTAAAAACCATTCCGCCGTTTCTTTCCCCTCACGGTTCTCAAGCATATCCATAAATTCAGCTGTGGTCCTTACTTCTTTATTATTAAGATCCCACATAAGCTTTTTCAGGGAGTCAGCACCTATTCTGCCTTCCAGCTCGTGAATCAGGAGGGGGGCCTTGTCATACAGGATGGTGTATGCCTGCTCACCGTTGCGGTCGGTCTGCCACACCGGACCAAGTCCTTCCGCACTTTTCTCTTTCCTTGCTATCCACTCATCAAAGTACTCCTGGCCGTGTAATTCCCTTAATACCATAAGGGCAGAATACTCGGCAAAGCCCTCATTCAGCCAGTCTTCCCATGTGTTGGTATTGGCCCTGTACCACCAGAGATGGGATATCTCATGGGCAAGATATCTGGTGTATGCCTTTCGCGATTCAAAATAGTCAGATTCTGTAAATCCGGGAAGAAAAATTCCACCCAGCCGGGCATAGCCTCCGCCTTTCTCTCTCATTGATTCCACTATGCAAATGGTGTTATTACCTGCAGAAAACCAGTTGTCGAATAACCTTAATATCCTTTCAACGTCCATGATAAGTGTGTCTGTCAACTCATCTGACATGCTGCAGTAGGCCAGCCTGAAATTGTATCGTGATATTTTCTTCGAGATGGTTTTTAGATCTTTTGAAGCACATACAACCATATCGTTTGTGGGGGTCTCCTTTCTGAAAATGGCGTAATAGTCATCACTTGTTTCATGACCCATCATTACCGTGTGGTAATCTCCTTCTGTCAATACTTTTACTTCATAGGTAAAAGGTGAGTAATCATTGCTGTAGGGGTACCAGGGGAAATATAAACCCATTTCAGTCCATTCTTCACCTATGACGTTTGCAAGCATATCATGCCACTCGGTAATGGTACCTGAATAATTGAAACTGATTATTACGGTTCCTTTAAGTAAATCTTCTGTTTCAATGCTGTACTTTATCGCATCGGGCATATAACGATTATCACTCTCACCCGCTGATAAGAGGTAATTATCCCTGCCGTTTATAAACAATTCCTCTATCCCGAGCTGCTTATGGAGGTAAAAATCGATTTTGCCTGTTGCAGAATCAACCGGGATTTCCCAGGTACCTGATACGGCTATATGCTGCCTGCCGGGAAATAAGGATAATTCAAGATCATAGTGGGCTTGCCCGGGTGACTTCTCCTTTAAACAACCCGGGATAAACACAATTAAAATGATTGGTATAAGTAGTTTTTTCATTAGTCCTGGTATTTATAGTTGCTTACGGTTCTAAAGACTTCAAATACTATATTATGATGCATAATGCTTATTGGTCATTGCTTCCGGATTTATTTGCCGGCAATGAGTTCGGGCTGCCGCAGCGAGGTTTTTACAACGGGCAGGTAAGGTTCATGAGCCTGACTGCCGCGGAGGTAGTGCGTGGGACAGGTATTGCCTGGCTTGCTGAGTCAGAGGCACCTGAACCGGAGATGATGATGTGATCGCTACGACGAGACTGTGTGTAATTAATTATTTTTTCCTATTTTTAGCGAAATCATTTTAATATAATAAACAGATAATCATGTCAAAAATCCCTTTTTCCCGACGTAGATTCTTTAAGGTGCTGGGTACGGGCAGCCTTGTTGTTGCAGGTGCTCCGATGGCCGCAGCTCCGGATAGCCTGCTCAGACAGGAGCAGGAGAAACCGGAAACCAATATTGCCGATGCGGCAAAGGTGCCCCGTAATGAAAATTCCATGCCGGGCAGATATCCCGGTAAGGTAAGCCGTGTTAATCACCCGGCCGCAATAGTCGATAATGAGATAATGGAAGAAGAGGCTTATGCTATGCTCGAAAAGGCTATGCTAGACCTGACAGGGGAGAGGAAACTGAAGAAGGCATGGAGACAGTTTGTGTCGCCGGGCGAGAAAATTGGACTTAAGGTCAATCCCGTTGCCGGTAAAACGCTTACGACAAGTCATGCTGTTACCCGTTCAATCATCAAACAGCTGGAGTTAAGCGGTATTGACCGGAGCGATATTATTATATGGGACAGGCGGCTTGTGCAGTTGCATGAAACAGGATACACCGAAGATAACTACCCGGGAATAAGGGTTATGGGGACAGAGCAGCAGGATGAGAATGGATCGTATTACGATACTGACGGTGTAATGTACGGGGAGAAGATGATAGATAAAGACTGGTACTACTGGGCTGATGTGGAGGGTGAATATGATGAGTATACAATGCCCTATATGGTGAATGGAGGCAAGTATTCGTATTTTACCGGGATAGTGACCAAAGAGCTGGATAAGATAATCAATGTACCCATACTGAAGAATGCCGGTGCTACTGTTACCAATGCTCTTAAAAACCTGGCCTATGGTTCGGTGACCAATACCGGCAGGCTGCATGCAAAGCTATGGGGCGAGACCTGTGCCCATGTCTGTGCTTTTGCACCCTTAAGGGATAAGGTGGTGCTCAATATTGTAGATGGCTTAAAAGGATGTTTTAACGGCGGTCCGGGTGCCAATCCACAATTCTTCTGCAACTATAACACAATACTTGTTGGAACTGATCCTGTGGCTGTGGACCGTATAGCCCATGAGATTGTGGTGGCAAAAAGGATCGAAGAGGGTATACAGAAGGAAGATAACCCCCGGTCATCAGCATTCCTGGATATAGCTGAGAGCCTGGAGTTGGGCGTAAGCAGGAGGGATATGATTGAGCTTAACGAGATAAATATGGCATAAGAAGTCGAGAGCCTGTTGAGCTTAACGAGATAAATATGACATAAGAAGTCGAGAGCCTGTTGAGCTTAACGAGATAAATATGACATAAGCCCGGGGGGATAATAACATTCTTTTTTAATGAAACTGGTATAAACCTGGCGAGACGATATTATGTAAGTGGTGAAGCGTTATTATGAAGGTAATGAAGGGATATTATGAAGGTGGTGAAGCGATATTATGAAGGTAGTGAAGCGAACTTATTAATCTGGCGAAGTCATCTTATGAACGGAGTGAATAAAATTTAAAATGGATGAAAATATCAGTTCTTTTTCTTTTATCAGTCTTTTTAATAGGTTTTTCAGCTTTTTCCCAGATACCTGAGGATTTTCCGCGGCTGGCAGAAGATGATCCTTTTAGTGGCATTATAAAATCAGAAAAAACATATACAGCCGAATCACTTTTCGGGTATATGAACGGCGGGGCCGAGCTGTACCTGGAATATGGCTTTGACAGGCTTGCAGTAACTGAAATAGAGGATGATAATATCGGCTATAAGCTGGAAGTGTATAGGATGGATGATCTTGCCGCCGCCTTTGGTATATATTCTGTTTCTGTTTTTCGCTGTGATACATCAGGCCATATCGGCGACTATTCATGCCAGTCTGATTACCAGCTGCAATTCTGTAAGGGGCCTTATTATATAAGTATAGTAAATGATGCCGGAAATAGTGAGGCGATGCAGAAGAGTTCAATGATGGCCACAGCCCTGGAGTCCATGATAGAGGGATCATCATTCAGTATAAGTGATTTTATGCACGGTATAGCTTTTGAGGATGAGGTCATCAAAACAACACTGGTAAAGGGTGAGCTGGGACTCTATAACGGGGCCAACGAATGGAGTGACCTTTTGGAGGATGCGGATAATTACAGCTGCCTGATAGTGGAAGGAACAGGGCAGGCGGTGCTGAGTCTTAAGTTTGATGACGACCGGTCACAGGCTGCCTTCCTGGAATCACTGGGGATAAAAAGCCATCCCCCCGTTAATGATGAAGTTAATATTGGCGTAAATACCAGTCTGGCTGTTAACTATGATAATGTTATTATGATACGGCAACGTAATTGAAATAGTTAACACCATTCTTTCTAACATACCGTCTCGTCCGCCAGCGGAACGCGAAGGTTGATTAAAGATAAAAATAAGTATTCGTGATTGTAAGTCTGAAGGTAATTAACGTATCGATAATATCATTATATATATATCCCTGAAAAAATTGTAATTTTGCAGTCAAAATATATTAGTATATGGAACCTATTAAAACGATGAATATTAATGATAATGAACCTTCAACAGGAGGATCATCTGAAACTGAAAAAGTTAAATGCCTGATAGTGGGTTCAGGTCCTGCCGGCTACACAGCAGCCATCTATGCAGCCAGGGCCAACCTGCAACCGGTGATGTACACAGGTATGGAGATGGGTGGACAGCTGACCACGACTACCGAGGTGGAGAACTACCCGGGATATCCTGAAGGGGTCACGGGACCGCAGATGATGGAGGATTTCAAGAAGCAGGCTGAACGCTTCGGTACCGATGTGCGCTTTGGTATTGCCACAAGTGTTGATTTTTCAGGTTATCCGCATAAGGTTATTATAAATGATAAGAAAACCATTGAGGCTGACACTGTTATCCTGGCTACAGGTGCAACAGCCAAATACCTGGGTATTGAGGCCGAAAAAACATATAATGGCATGGGTGTGTCTGCATGTGCTACCTGTGACGGCTTCTTTTATAAAGGTAAGGATGTAGCAGTGGTGGGTGGTGGCGACACCGCCTGTGAGGAGGCTACCTACCTGGCCGGTCTGGCACGTAAGGTGTATATGATTGTGAGGCGTGATGTGTTCAGGGCCTCAAAGGCCATGCAGGAAAGGGTCTTTAATACAAAGAATATTGAGATATTATGGAAGCACCAGGCTGTTGACCTGTACGGCAAGGATGGTGTTGAAGGAGCTGTGCTTGTAAAGAATAAGGGTGCGAAAGACGAGGAAACAGTTAAGATAAAGATAGACGGTTTCTTCCTTGCAATAGGTCATAAGCCTAACTCTGACGAGTTTAATGATTATATAGATACCAATGATGTAGGTTATATAAAGACCATTCCGGGAACGACAAAAACCAATGTGCCCGGAGTTTTTGCCTGCGGTGATGTCCAGGACCCCATTTACCGGCAGGCCGTGACGGCTGCAGGCAGCGGCTGTATGGCAGCTATTGATGCCGAGCGTTGGCTGGGGGAAAAGTAAGGTATTAGGCCCCTGGCAAGATCCGGCCGGGCAAAGAATAAAGTGAATGTTACCCTGACAAGACCCGGGCCAGGCCATAATAAGCCTGCCATGATAAGTTCAGGCAGGGTGAAAAGTAAGGGTGTTATTTCCTTTTTTGCAATAAAGCCTCAAGCTCTGCCACCTCGTCGCGGTAGCGGGCTGCCTCTATAAAATCGAGGGCGGCAGCTGCCTTCTCCATTGATTTGCGTGCTTTTTTGATGGCTTTATCCAGGGCCGGGGCCGACATATACCTGACAACAGGGTCTGCTGCTATATCAGGTTTCAGAGGTTCAATATAGGCCTTTGGATCAACACCCTTTTTATGCAACTCCCTGAAGACGGAGCCTGTGGCTTTTATTATCTGCGTAGGGGTAATGCCCATCTTCTTATTATATTTAAGCTGCTTGTCCCGCCGCCTGTTGGTCTCATCGATGGTCATCTTCATGCTGCCTGTGATCCTGTCGGCATACATTATCACCTTGCCGTTAAGGTTACGTGCAGCACGCCCTGCCGTCTGCGTCAGCGAGCGTGCAGACCTCAGGAAGCCTTCCTTGTCGGCATCAATGACAGCTACAAGTGATACCTCGGGAAGGTCGAGGCCTTCCCTGAGAAGGTTAACACCCACAAGCACATCATATTTGCCCTCGCGCAGCCCTTCCAGTATCTCAACTCTCTCAAGGGTGTCAATATCCGAGTGTATATAGGTGCATTTTATATTATATCGTAACAGGTAAGCAGTCAGCTCTTCAGCCATCCTCTTTGTCAGCGTGGTTACCAGTGTCCTCTCTTTCGCAGCGCTGCGCTCTCTTATCTCATTCATAAGGTCGTCCACCTGGTTCCTGCTCGGTCTTACCTCCACGGGCGGATCAAGGAGTCCCGTAGGCCTTATCACCTGGTCAACAAAAACGCCCTCGCTCTTCTCCAGCTCGTAGTCTGCCGGGGTGGCGCTGACAAAGATGGTCTGCCCGGAAAGGGATTCAAATTCCTCGAGCCTGAGGGGGCGGTTGTCCAGTGCCGCAGGCAGCCTGAAACCATAGTCCACCAGGGTCTGCTTCCTTGAATGGTCGCCGCCGTACATGGCCTTTATCTGTGGCATGCTTACGTGACTCTCATCAACAACGGTGATAAAGTCATCGGGGAAGTAATCGAGCAGGCAGAAAGGGCGTGTGCCCGGTTTACGTCCGTCAAAATAGCGCGAGTAGTTTTCAATACCGCTGCAGTAGCCCAGCTCCTTGATCATCTCAAGGTCATAGGACACCCTCTGCTCCAGTCGCTGTGCCTCCGGACCCTTACCAATCTCCCGGTAATAGGCAGACTGCTTGATCATGTCTTCCTGTATCTGGTGTATGGCCTGGTTTATCCTGTGGCGTGTTGTCACGAAAATATTTGCCGGGTAGATAACATATTCCTCCGGCCTCTCGAGGCTGTCGCCCGTGACAGGATCGAAAAGTTCTATCTCTTCAATCTCATCACCCCAGTATATAACCCTCAGTGCTATATCGGCATAGGCCGGGAAAATATCCACCGTATCACCCTTCACCCTGAATGTCCCTCTTTTAAATTCCATCTCATTCCTGGCATAGAGACTGTCAACAAGCTTGCGCAGGAAAATATTCCTGCCCAGGCTGTCGCCCTGTCTGATATGTATGGTATTGCTGTGAAAATCTTCAGGGTTGCCTATACCGTAGAGGCAGGAGACCGAGGATACAACGATGACATCCCGGCGTCCCGACAGCAGGGACGAGGTGGTGCTCAGCCGCAGCTTCTCTATCTCATCATTTATGGAGAGGTCTTTCTCAATATAAGTGTCGCTTACAGGCAGGTAGGCTTCCGGCTGGTAGTAGTCGTAGTACGAAACAAAATATTCAACGGCATTATCGGGGAAGAACTGCCTGAACTCGCCGTATAGCTGGGCGGCCAGTGTTTTGTTATGACTGAGCACAAGCACCGGCCTGTTAATCTGTTCTATGACATTGGCTACAGTAAATGTTTTGCCACTGCCGGTAACGCCAAGCAAGGTCTGGTACGGGGTCTCGCTTTTCAACCCTTCAACAAGCTGCCTTATTGCTTCAGGCTGGTCTCCCGTAGGAACATAATCAGAGGCTAGCTTGAAATTCATGCCTTATAATCCTCTTTTTTTTATTTTACAGAAGACGGGCAGGTGTGCTGACACCGCTCCCGTGTATTCATCCCCGAGGTAGGTGCTTCTTAAAACGCTTCTGTCTGCACTTACCTCATCCGGCATATAGATGCCTCCTGAGCTAAACTCAATATGGTAATCGCGGCTGTCACCCAGCAGTGACGGGGACACAATTATCTGGTCCCACATCTGCCATGTGCTGTTAATTAATACGGTACCCTCACCCTCGATATTATGCCTGTCATAAAAGAGGTTGTAGAGGTCGCGGTAATCGAAATTCTTCCTCTTATTACTGGCATTAAGAACGGATAAGAGGCTCCTGCTGGTTGGTTCATCAAAGAAAGTGCCCATAATGATTATCCTGGTATCCCTCTCGAAATTGAATATTTCATCTGTTTTCTTTCTCAGGGCTATGGCTGCTCCCATCCGCAGGTTCTCCGGCGCCCTGCTATTGTTTTTTACACCCGGCCAGTCATTGATAAAGAAATGGCATCGTCCCAGGCCTAATACTTCGCCGTTGACATACAGTATGTTATAATCAAAAACCTCGCCTTTCCCCAAAAAGGTGCTGTCAATGCTTATTGTCTCCGTCTTATCAACAGTCATCAGCTCCTTTTTTATCAGGAAAGCAGTATTCATCCCATCCGAGTTTGTTATAAACACTTTATAGTCAGCCCTGCGCAACCTTCTTCCGGATATAATATCATTTATCACTTTTTTATTTTCAATGCCTGAGAGGCCTATGATATCGGGTTGACCCGCATCAACCGCCAGCGCTATATTTTCCGTCACAGCCTTAAGTTTTGCCTTATACCTTTCGCTGTCCCATGCCTTTATACCATCCGGCAGGTAATCATCGTCAGCCCGGCCCTTGTCATCAGTGATATCAAAGAACTTGTCAACGTTATAATAGAGCATGGTGAACTCTTCCGGAATACCTTTCTGCGCATATGAGGCAGAAGGGAAGATCAGTAGCAGGGTAAGTGATATGATAAACAATCTGGACATAACTGTAATTTTTTAATGAATACTGCAAACCTACTGATTTTTTTAACAACACGTCCCGGTGATTATGTTATATTACTTTTATGTGTGTGAAGTAAAACACCTTTTTGATTTAAAAAAAACATGTACCGGTTGCTCTGTGATGCTATTTAATTTTAAATGGGTATTTTTGAATGCCGGGCAGGCTTGCTAAAAAAAATATATTACGGATGAAAACATTTAAGAAGACTTACACCATAAATGCGGAAGCGGAGGATGTGTATGCCGCCTTGACCAATCCGCTTACCATTGAAATATGGTCGGGCTACCCGGCTGTAATGGGAGACAAACCCGGGGAACCCTTCTCGCTCTGGGAAGGTGATATTGAGGGTGTTATACTGGAGCTTGAGAAAAACAGGAAGATAGTGCAGGAGTGGTTTTTTGGCGGGCAGGAAGAAAAGTCAGTTGCCGTAATAGTGCTGGTGAGGGATTTCGGACGAACGCAGGTAACGGTTGAACATACGAATATACCGGATGAGGCTTATGATAATATAAGGGAGGGCTGGACTGATTATATAATAGGTGCCATTGACCGTTTCCTTAATCCTAATTTTTAGCTGTTCCGCTTAGCTTCTGCCTGGAATTTTATACCTCATTAATTGCCCTGACAAAGCCTGTGCAGGTAAAGTAAAGTGTTTGGACCAGGGCTGTCTGCCAGCGCCTGGTCTTTGCCATGTCAGGCAGTCCATTAAAGCAGTATGCCGGCGCCTGGTACCAATCCGGACAGGAAGTCATTGATATAGAGTAGAAGAGACAGTTACATGCTGTCAGGCTCCCTCAGAACATATAATACAGTCCGGTTTCAGCAGTCATATTAAGCATGAAATCTCCATCAATATAGGTGGCAATGCCAAACATCAGGTTGAAGCTGACCTTGTCGAGAAAGGTGAATTCGAAACCCGGACCTATCCCTGATATCCAGGTGGTATATTTCTCAGTCTCCTCCTCATAATAATCATAGTAATATGAATACTTTTCATATAAGATATGATTGCCCCAGTACATGAACAGTTTTATTCGCCCGTCATTTTTTATTGTCTTAAGCACTGTTGTGCCAAAGCTTATCTGTGCATCATTATTGCTGTAATAGGGGGCTGTTGTTAGCTGTATCCCCCAGTCTGAGGGCCAGTACCTGAAAGACAGTCCGTATCCTGTTGAGAATCCGGCAGCTGCTCCTACTCCGTATTTTAATTCTTCCTGTACCGGTGCAGGCTTATCCTGTGCATATACCATTATGGGTAGTGCCAACAGAATAAATATTACAGATTTTTTCATGTTTGCCATGGTTAGGGTTTTTTAATATTGACGGAACTAATCAAAAATCGGGCCAGTACCGGTCTTTTTTATTTTATAATGTTTTTGAATATTACCAAAGAACTGAATGCATTCAGGAACAAATATAAATTATTAATCATTCTTATTTGTTAAGCGTAGTGAAGAAAAATTCAGGTTCGCTTCATTAGTGAATAAACATCTTCAATACATGCAACAGTAAGATACCCTATCCCTTTATAGAAATTGCTTACGGAATGTTCCTGCATTCTTCTGTTCCAGTCATTGATCCATGGGCTTATATATTTGTCAATAAATTTCACCAGGTCAGTACGTATTTCTTTTCTGCATACCTCATCTTCAAGCTCCGGGTATTTGCCAAGGAGCAGGTTGATAAACTGAAGCTCAATCCCAAGATGATCATCGGGCACCTTACCCTCGATGCTTGATCTCCAGCCATATGCATGATATATTTTTCGCACCTCTGTGCTGCTTTTGTCGTTCATGGTATGGTCTTTTGACATATATACCGATCCCCAGGGCGGGGCAGAGGCTCTGCCTTTGCCTCCGAAAAGCTCAAGGTGGTCATTTATTATCTCCTCATAATCGAGACTGCCTTCCGTATTAATCTTTCTGAGGTATGAAGCGCCAAGGATAAACTGCGGGTTATCACTTTCCAGGGGCAGGCTTTCAAACATATTCTGTTCCACCAGGTCGTTAATGCAACCCTGCTGTGGCTCATAGAGTATAAAGCTGCCTGTAAAAGAAAGCAGCATATTATATGCTGTATAAAGGTTATTGTTATCTTTTTCGGATTGTCCTGTTGTCATAAACCCGGCCCTGTATAAGTTAAAGTGTATACCCTGGCAGAAAAGTCACATATGAGTGCAAGGGTCAGGAATATAACATCTGGAAATACACTTTTGTTCTTATTGGTGGCCATGAGGGAAATAATTAAAAGGATTGCTGCAACAAGCCATAAGGCATAATAAGGGTTAAGCAGAGGCAGATCATCCTGGTATACACTGAAGACCACGAAATTGACAAGAGAAGCGATAAACATTATATAGGCCACAATTTTAAACCTGCCTGCCATAGCCTGTTCCTTTTTTCTTATCAGGAGATAAATTACAGAAGAACCGGCAAGGAGGGGTGTTATAATGAATGATACCGGTACTGCCGGGTGGTTCATCTCAGGTATTGCAGGCAGCATATATGTTTTGATCATAAAGAAAATAAGCACAATGCCTGCCAGCACTGATAGCAGTTCAAAAAGGAGGGGGGACAGTACTTTTATCCTGAACCTGATGCCTGTATACCATGCTGTTACGGAGAAGACGAGAATCAGCTCGGCCAGTATCTCCCTGCTCATCCAGCTGCTGCTGATATTATTCAGGGCATTAAAGGCATGCCGCGGGTACTTCAGGTGAGCAAAGGAGAAAAGAAGTCCCGTTACCAGCAGCACCAGGACAATGGACAGCAGCAGCCGTCCTGTTATGAGCCTCTGCTGACCGCTGCTTATTCTCATATAAACGGCTCTTAGTATAATAATCCCCACAGACAGCTGTGTGAGCCATGTAAAAAGAGCAAGTGAGATGTTGTATTCTTCCATCATATTTCCTCCCTGTTGGCTATTTTAGCGTTACTGCCTGATGCTGCAAGGCTGTCTTTATGATTTCTTATAATAATCGATGGCCGGGTAAGCTCAGGGGAGGCCAGCGGGTATATTGACTGATTATCACCGTATTTCTCCTGCAGCTTATCCATATACCCGAAATCCAGGGCCCTCATGGGGCAGGCATCCACGCATACCGGATTTTCATTATTTATTATCCTGTCATAGCACATATCACATTTTGACATCCTGCCTGTCCTGTGATCGAGTCGGGGTGCGTCATAGGGGCAGGCCCAGGAGCAATAGGAGCAGCCGATACATTTTTCCTTGTCAACGGACACCGTATCCAGCTCCGTTACATGCATGGCCTGTGTCGGGCAGGCCTCAACACATAAGGGGTTCTCGCAATGATTGCAGGCCAGTGAGATATGGTAGGCAAAGGGGTATCGCGACCAGGCATCCCTGTCATTCTCCCACTCACCCCCTTCTATCTCAATAACCTTTCTCCATAGCAGTCCGGGATCAAGATCATTCTTGTCCTGGCACGCTACCTGGCATGTTTTGCATCCTGAACAGCTGGCAGTGTCAATATAGAACCCGTAGCTTCTCATTCCTTCAGTATTTTATTCACTTCTTTCATCAGACTGCTGCTCTGCTTTAATATTCATTTCACAGCTTAAATTTTATTCACTTTATTCATAAGATCACATCGCTAAGTTCTTGTTCATTTTATCAGGACTTCTCAATATCGACCATTATTGTATGCTGTGCATTACCCTTTGCAAAGGGGGTCCACCTTTCTGATGTCAGTATATTCACATTTCCCCCCCTGTCGATACCATCCTTATCCGGCGCATACCATGCTCCCTGCGGTATATCTATAACACCGGGCATCATTCTTTTTGTTACCCTGCACTTCAGTATCATGCTGCCCCTCTCATTCCATATCCTAACCATATCTCCGTCCTTTATCATTTTTTTTATTGCATCGGCCGGGTTTATAAACACCCTCTGGGGAAAGGCATCCATTGTCCATTCGTTATTATGGTGGGTTGAGTGCACCCTGGGATTGTAATGGTGACCCATGGCCTGCAGTGGGTGCTGAGCGGCCTTTTCATCAAAGGGGTTGTCCCACTCCTGTATATACTTGGGCACCGCCGGTATCTCGGCGGGCCGACCGGCGCTGAACAGCTCGCCTGAGAATATTTCTATCTTCCCTGAAGGTGTGCGCAGTGGTGATTTTTCAGGGTTTTCAACAAAATCCTGCAGGGCCACCCTGGGCTTATGGACAGCCTTCGTATATACCCCGGCATTGCCTGCGGCAAACTTCCTGAAGGGAGGCATATCCGGGAAACGTGTTTTCCTGTATATCTCGTCCACGAACCATGCCACCCAGTCTTTTTCATCCCTTCCGCCTTCGGTATACTTATCATACACACCAAACCTTTCAGCCAGCTCAGCACAGATGCGGTAATCACTTTTTGTTTCAAAGGGAGGCTCAACGATTTTGGGGGTGAGAAAGACCTCCTCGCCATATTTCCATCCGTCTTCAATACCCCATGTCTCAAACTGTGTGCAGGCGGGAAGCACCAGGTCGGCATACCTGGCTGAGGGCGTAAGGAAATTATCCTGCACTATGATAAATTCCAGCAGCTCCGGGTTCTTCAGTATTTCAACCGTGCGGTTTATATTGCCATGCTGGTTTACCAGTACATTGCTTGCCACAGACCATATGAGCTTAATGTTATTATCCAGGCTATCGGCTCCTCTCAGCCCGTGTTCCGGACCCATCTCCTTGCCTTTCAGTACGGCCTCCGTCCACAGGTAGACGGGTATTCGTGTTTTCACCGGGTTGGGTCCCGATGGGAAGACGGTCCAGAACGGTCCGCCACCGGCCTGGTTGGCCAGTCCGCTGGCCCAGCCGCCCGGTATGCCTATATTACCTGTGATGGCTGCCAGTGTGGCTCCTGCTCTCACCACCTGCTCCCCGTATGCCCTTCTCTGCATTCCGTATCCCTGGTACAGCACCGCAGGCTTTGAACTTGCATATTCGATGGCAATACGTCTGATAGTGTCTGCCGGTACGGCTGTTATCTTTTCCGCCCACTCCGGTGTTTTGGCTGTTCCATCCCGTGTTCCGAGTATATAATCCTTATATGATTCTTCATCCTTGTATTTATCCGGCATGGTGTCCCTGTCGAAGCCGGAGCAGCATCTACGGATAAAGTCATTATCTGCCAGTCCCTCTTCTATTATTACCCAGGCCATGGCACTCATAAAAGCCACATCGGTGCCTGGACGCACAGGTATCCACTCGTCCGCCAGGGCTATGGCGCTGGGACTCATCCTTGGATCGATACACACCACCCTTGCCCCGTTCTCCCTGGTTTTTTTTATGAAGTAGTCGCTGTTGGTGCCGTCTTTCATCTCTGCCGGGTTCCATCCCCACATAAGGATATAGCGGCTGTTCACCCAGTCCTGTCGCTGGTTACCCGTTGCCAGGGTGCCGTACATGGTAGGGGTGGCTATGTTTATGCATGCCCAGCTGTAGCTGTTATAAAAACCGAGGCTTCCGCCCAGGATATTCATTAGCCTTGCTGCCGGCCAGCGCCCGTTGGTGTTGGTATAGGAGCCTGTGCCGTAAGGTAAATGTATGGCCGAGTTGCCGTATTTATTTATCACCCCTGATATTTTGTCGTGCATAATATCATAGGCCTCATCCCAGCTTATACGTTTGAATTGTGCTTCACCTCTCTCACCTGTCCTCAGCAATGGGTATTTAAGTCGGTCAGGATGATATTGCCTCTTGCGGTACGAACGGCCCCTGATGCATGCCCTCAGTTGAGGGTCAGAAATATCATCTCCCTGCCTGTCGTCTGTTTCTATACGGCTTATTATGCCATCCCTGACATACACCTTGAGCAGGCATTTGCCACCGCAGTTATGGGCCGGGCAGCCCGTCCTTACTATTTTTTCCGCTGCTGCAGGATCCGGCGTACCGGTTGTTTGCCGGTCGCATGATACAAGCACAGGCGGGGCAAAAAGAGCTCCTCCGGCCAGTGACGACCATTTGACAAAGCTTCTGCGGTCAATGTTTTTTTTGAATACTGCTATGTCTTGTTTCTTGTCCTGCATATGAGGGGGTAAAAATAATAAAATATGCAATACAATTATAGGGGAAGGGTTGAGACTCTCATACACCTGGGATAAGCACTGAACCTTTCAGTAATGATACAAGTTCACTGGTGTCCCGTTAAAATATAAGAAAAGCCTATAACATTTTGACATTGTGAATTATAAATATATTAAGACTTTCTGCGATTTGAATTTCTAAATTTGAGTTAAAAGAATTACTAATTCGTATAGTGATCTATATTTCAATTAATTGACACAAAGTTATATCTTTAATAATTTGCTATTCCTTGACTATAAAAGGTCAACGGGACAGCAGTGTAAAGAAAAAAATCTTCATAAAAATTTTGAAACATTATTATTTTTTTTTAAATTTATAAGCTAATGAAAATAAAACCTTGCTGTTAAGTTAGTTAGAAGAAATTGTCGCTGCATTATTTCAAACATAGTATCTTATATCAATCAAATAAATATGATTGAGGAGTTATAATTACTCATATTTTAATATGTAAAGAATAAAGGAGAAAACCACAAAATGAAGAAGTACGCGTTATTATTGAGACTTCACCATTGGTAGCTCCCTCCTAGGGAGCTAAAATATTAAATCCAATCTACCTTTTCAAATTTTGAATAAAAATTATTAAAGTATACTAAAATGAAAAAGAAAATCATATATATAAGTTTTTTTATAGGAGTAATTGCTTTACTCATATTTAGCTTTAATTTAAAACCAAAGCAAGTAGAAGCTTCATGGTGTTCATTCGGTTATAAAAACACTAAAACGTGGCCAGGAAACTGTATAAATTGTTTCTGTGATCAATGGACCCATATTGGGGATGCAGGCTGTCCTCATGATCCACCTGAAGGTCTTCAATGAAAAAATGAAATAAGTGGGGGGTCATTGACCCCTCACTTTATGCAATCATTCTTGAGATAATGTATTATTTAACTAATATTGATTAAATTAAATTAACATGAGATGCATATTGTGTATTACAGTGATTGTATTTTATTCATGTGCAAACGCAAACATTAGTGATTGTCCGGTTGGTAAAGCTATAGATTATCCAATTGACAGTTTGCAACAATACAACGATTACGAATATATAAACGATACAAATTTTAAAACCATTTATTGTCTGGATGCAAGCTGCCCACCGTGTATTGAAGAATTATACAAGCTGAATTTATATATTGATAAGCTTAATACAGATAACAATACATATGTGGTCATTCTTTCAGGTAAGGATTCAGAATTCACTCAATCTCATGTAAATGACATTGGTAGTTTTAATTTCCCCATTTTGTACGATCCTTTAAATAAATTTTTTAAGGACAATGATCTTGGTATATTAAAACTGAGAAATCATAACTGTATTCTTGTGAGTCCTGATAATATTATTAAGAACTGCGGGAACCCATATTTGTCCAGAAAAGTTGAACGAGAAAATAAGAGAATTATTAAAAGACATTTTAAAAAAATAAAAGAATGAAATTTAAATTTGTTAGTCTATTATTAATCACGATAGTAGTTTCATGCCATCAAAATGAAGATTACAAAATTAAATACTTTAGTGGTTTTAATACTGAATTGAAAAATACCGGTGAAAAGGTGGGACCCATTAATCATTTTCTCGAGCCAAGAAGTATGGTTAAGATGGATTCTTTAATAGTGATTTCTGATTTTAAAACTGACAGTGTTTTTACAATTATCTCTTTAAGCACCTATAATATATTGGATTATGGTGGATTGAAAGGAAGAGGCCCAGGAGAATTTAATAGTCCCGATCTTAGTAAAAGGTTGTTTGAAAAAAAATTAGTTATTACAGATAAGTTCATCACAAAAACATACAACCTTGATAGTCTTATTAATTACCAAAGTTATATCCCGGATAAGAAGATCGTCTATCCCCGGAATTAATAATTCCCTATAATTTATTTTATATAAATAATAATTCAATAATCGGTTCTACGACGTCAGGAAATTACAGGGCTTTCCTTTTTGATATTGGTAAAGGAGATATTGTAAAAACTGTTGATGATATCTTTTTTGAACAACGTAGTGAAAAAAACAGGGGACATCTTGGGCAGATATTCTATGCTGAAAATGATTATAATTTTGAACATGAATGTTTTGTTAGTGCATTACGCATGTTTCATAGGGTAGATTTATATAATTCAGATTTAAGTCTAAGATTTTCAATCATAAATGAGAACGAATTTGATCCGGTTTTATCAAACGATCCTAACAGGTATTTGACAGATGCAACAATGTTTCATTACGTGGATGTATATACTACATCAAAGTATATTTTTGCATTATATTGTGGAAAGGACTTTAAATCAGCTACTCCCGGTATCGGTAATGAAATGCATGTTTTTTCATGGGATGGTGATGCCCTGGCAAAAATCTTTCTGGATATTGGATTAAGCAGGTTTATAATAACTGATAAAAAAATCGTAGGGATAAATTGGTATGAGAATCAACCTATAGTAGTTTATAACCTGCCTGATCTTTCAGGATAAAATGAGAATTTTAAAATCTATATGTAATCACTATATGAGGCAACTAAAAGTGTTTGTAACAGTAATTATAGTGATCATATTAATTTTGATTAGCTTACTGTTTGATAAATCATATTTTGTGACGTCTATGTCAATGAATGGATCCCTGCTTGCCGGCGACGTGATAATTGTAAAAACTCTACCGGCGGAAATTGAAAGAAATGATATTATTGTATTTAAAAATCCTCTCTGTGAGAAAGAATTGCTGATAAAGAGGTGTATTGCAATGCCTGGAGACAAGATTCAAATAAATAATTCCAGGATATTTATAAATGATAGTATACAAAAATTACCAGATAACGCTTTACAATTATTTAAGATTTGGTTTAAAAAGAAAGAATTTAAAAACATAAATATATTGTTGAAGAGTATTGGAGCCGCTGTTTATAATTGTGGATCAGAACAGAATAGGGGTTATTTTATAGTTAACTTAACCCGTAACCAAAATGAATTATTAAATCGGATTGCCTATATAGATTCAATATCCTGGTTTTTACAATATTCAGAAATATTTTACAGCTATGATTTTTGGCAAATACAAAATGGATGGACACCAATTAATCTTGGACCTGTAATAATACCAGGGAAAGAACAGATCATCCCAAAGAATGCATATATTCCTCCACTTTGTGAAAGGCTTATTGATGGATTCAGGTTAAATTGTTCTAAAGACTTAGATGACAGTTCAAAGTTGAAGGATTTTCAATTGAGTAGAACTGAGTTTAAGAGTGATTATTATTTTATGATGGGGGATAATCGTAGTTTTTCAATTGATTCGAGATATTGGGGGCTGGTTCCCGGTAATTTATTTATTGGTAAGACTTCCCTGATATTACTTTCCATAGATAGTAATGAGGCTGGGTTAAAAAAAATTCGCTGGAAAAGAATACTGAAAAAATTGTAATAAAATGTGCTTTTTTTACCATTTGATGGTTAAATATCTCGATTCTCCATATTGGAAAGGTATTAGGTTCTGTCCTGGGATTTTATACCATTTATTAAAAACTAACCAGGTAATATTTTTATCCCTCCTGTTTTGTGCGGCCTTCTGCCGTCCATTTCTTAACTTGCTATAATAAAGGTGATTAAGGTAAGGTTGTTTGGTTATTTGGGTGTCTCGTGTTATTTTGGAGCATGTTTGTGCGCAAAAAACGGAACAGAAGTGGGAGCGTGAGTATCCAGATCATCGATAAATCCTATGGTACCTATCGTGTTTTGAAAACCATTGGCTCATCCAATGATGAGGACGAGATAGATCGACTATATAGATCAGCCATGGAGGAGATCCCCCGTATGTTTGACCAGCTAACTCTCGGTCTTGGTGAAGAGGATAAGGGGCAGATTCACGCAGTAGAAGATCTCGGGAACGATGATATCCGGGTAGTTGGTCCTGAGCTTGTCTTTGGCCGCATCTTCGACAGGATCGGCTATAATCAGATTCCGGAGTCATTATTCAGGGATCTGGTCATTTCGAGGATCACCCATCCTGGTAGTAAACTGAAATTAGTTGAGTATTTGCATGAGAATAAAGGAAAGGAGATTTCGGTGTATAGTATATACCGGTACATGGATAAGCTTAGTTCGAGGTATAAGGAGCAGATAGAGGAGATTTCATTCAATCATACCAAGCATGTTCTGGAGAACAAGATCAGTATCGTTTTCTATGACATGACCACGATTTATTTTGAGAGCAGTGATGAAGATGAGATGCGTATCAGGGGTTTTTCCAAGGATGGAAAACACCACCTATGTATTCCGACGATAGCCTGCCAGTGATTCCGATGATAGCCTGCCAGTTTTAAAGATCGATTTCTGTGGCAAATATATTCATTTTTTTAATTTGTTTTTTCTCATTGTGTCACCATCTAATTCGATACGATGAGACGAGTAAACTATACGATCCTGTATTGCATTTGCAATGGTGCTTTCTCCAATTAATCCATGCCAGTCCTGCACTGGGATCTGGGAGGTAAATATAATTGAAGCCTGATCATATTTATGTTCAACGATATCTAAGAGTGCTTGTCGCTGTTCCCGGTCAAAAGGAGACAAACCAAAATCATCCATAACAAGCAATTGAGCATTCTGTATCTTCTTTAAGAAGGAGACATAATTACCCTGCAATCGGGTAAGTTTTATTTCATCCATTAGTCGGGCAGTATTAAAATACACTGTCTTGTAAAGCATGTGACAAGCATGCATTCCCAAAGCTTGAGCCAGCCAACTTTTACCGATCCCTGTAGGTCCTGTAATAATTATATTTTCACATTTTTTGATAAAGTCAAGTGTTGCCAGTCGTTCAAATAAGTTTCGGTCAAGTTTCCGGGGATGGGTGTAGTCAACATCTCTGATTGAGGCTTGTATTTTAAACTTGGCTTTAGCTTTCAGGTTGGCGATTTTTCTGTCTTGCCGGTATTCCCATTCCTGATCCACAAGCATCGCCAGATACTGATCTGTTGTGTACTCCTGGATGTTTGATAATTGCATGTTCCCATAATGGGCTTCAGCCATACCAAGCAGTCTCATCTGCTTGAGCTTTTCGATTGTTGTGTTGTTGTTCATAATCTCTGTTTTTATTTGTAATTACTTGCTGGTCTTAAATTCTTATGTGGCTTTATTTTATGTTCGACGGATTCCGGGTTGGTTTCTATATCTGCTCTGTTTTTCAGGATCGTTTCAATGATTTTCATTGAACATATATGATACTCCAAGGCTTTTGTACATGCTTTTTCTATCCGATCCCTAGGATAGGCATTGCTTAATGATATAATCCCACGTGAACGTTTATAACCTATTTCCGGATAGGGTTGCTGATCAATAAGTTTTCCAATATACTTTGCCGTGTTTTCCCCGATTCCTGCTGCCTGCTTTACAAAAAACTCCCTGCTCCAGGAAAGATAATACTGATGTGTAGTGGCCAGATGCTCCTTGATGGTTACATAATCACCTTTACGGAAGCTTTTTGCATGCGTGGCAATGCGGTCTTTGTTGTAATATATTTCAACTGTATCAGTGGTATGCTGTACTTCAACATGCTTTCCAATATAGCGATAGGGAACACTGTAGTAGTTCTTCTGTTCGCTTAAGAAGATAAATCCCATCTTCTGAACTTTTGCCCGGTTGTAGGACTTAATTTGATATGGCTCTTTCGGCAGCTCTGATAAATACTCTTTTTCTATTTCTATAAACTGCTTTAATCGGCTCACCTCTGTGACCTGCATTTTATAGCGATTGTATTTTTCAAGCAGTGAACGGATTTGGTTGTTTAAATCTGTCAAGCTAAAAAAGGTCATATTCGACATGGGGTAATATATCCGCTGATAAACAAGTTTTACTGCAGATTCTACCAAAGCTTTATCCTGAGGAGAATACGTCCTTGTAGGATTAATCACACAACCATAATGCTCCCCCATATCCCGGAAAGTCTTGTTAATAACTGGTTCGTATTTGCTGCCTTTGTTTACTGCTGATTTTAAGTTATCAGGTACGATGGCTTGAGGGATGCCGCCAATGTATCGCAAACAGTTATCCATGGATTTTACCAACGACTCCCTGGTTTGGTCATAACTGGCTTCAACATAGGTATAATTACTGGCAGGCAATATTCCAACAAAGACATCTACCTTCCGGATCTCACCGGTTTGCTTGTCTACGATCGAAAGCTTTTTCCCGCATAATCAATAAAAAGTTTATCCCCGGCTTTATGAGGAAGCTTTCCACTACTCTTCTTGCTTTCAAGCCAATCACTGAATAACTGGCAAAACTGCGAGTAGCTGTAGTAATCAATATATTCTGTCTTGTAGCGGTGCCAAAGATGTTGGCGCGTACAGCCTGGCTTTTTTAACTCCGCTACAAAGCCAGGAAACAGTGCGTGTAAACGGGCATATCTTTCTTTATCTAATGCCTCCTTCGAGGGAAACAACTCCTGTAGATCCTTCTCGTTGAAGGTTAATAGTTCCTCATAACTATAGCCGCTGGAGTTGAGTTTATTTACATATTCATTGACTGTGTTTCTGTCAATGTCAATCTCAACGGATATTTTCCGGTTTGATACATTTTTGCTCTTAAGCAAAATTAACTGCTTGATTTTCATAATGTCTACTTGTAATGCTGCCATTTTTTCTCTGATAGGGTTTAACAAACCAGAGAATACAAATAGAAATCGATACTTTAAAATAAAACTGGCAGTGTTTACTTCGGAACGAAGTTAGGCCGGCCGGCTGCCCCCCTCCATTATTTTGGCAGGGTTTGTATCGGAATAAAACCCATTAAAAATTGGCAGGGTATGCCGGAATCAGTGGCCGGGTATAATCGGAATTGGTGGCCGGGTTTAGGCCGGAATATCTACACCACCTACCTCAGATATACCTTGGGTTGTTAGTTGGGATCAAAGGGTATCCAATAGGCTACGAGATTTTTGAAGGAAATACTTTTGAAGGGTATACACTGATTCCTGTGTTGGAACACTTCCAGGAGAAATTCAAACTCTCTAAACCGATAGTGATTGCTGATGCAGGGTTATTATCAAAAGAGAACATAGCCGGGTTAAAAGATAAAGGCTATCAATACATTCTGGGAGGTAAACCAAAGAATGAGGCTGAACAGCTTAGATTGCAGATTACTGAAAGAGCCTGGAAGGATGAACAAACGGATGAGTTCCCAAGGGAAGATGATAGCCGATTAATAGTTAGCTACTCATCCAAGCGGGCAAAGAAGGACCAGGCTAACCGGGAAAGAGGATTGAAACGTCTGGAAAAGCAGTTAAAGTCAAAGAAACTTACCAAGGGGCAGATTAATAACCGAGGATACAATAAATACCTGAAGCTGTCAGGAGATGTAGACATCAGCATTGATTACGACAAATACCAGGCAGATGGTAAGTGGGATGGTATAAAAGGCTACATTACCAATACTGACCTTTCCCATCAGTATGTCATTAACAATTACAATCAACTCTGGCACATCGAAAAGGCATTCAGAATTTCAAAAACCGATTAAAGGTCAGGCCAGTATACCACAGGTTGCCAAATAGAATCGCAACTCATATCTGTATTTCGTTTGTTGCATACACACTCTATAAAGAGCTGGAAAGGTTATTATACCTGAAAGCCCCTGAGATCAGCATGAACAAGGCAATAGAGGCTACCAGGAAAATGCTGGAGGCTACCGTGGAAATGTCGGATAACTCAAAGAAAACCATTATGTTAAGAAGGAATCCAGTTCAGCAGAAAATCATGTCCATCCTGGAGGAAGTGAAATAGGGTGTCCCATCGCACAAAACA
>JAXHLX010000029.1:0-192431 GCA_034521735.1 Bacteroidales bacterium | reverse complement strand
AACGTGATGCAGGATGATACCCAAACCATCGTTTACCTGGTAAGCCGCCCCGAGAAAACTTCGGTATATGAAACTTTTAGGGCGAAAAGTGAGTTGGAGCGCACAGGCATCCATAACTTTCACCTGGTGATTAACGGTATATTCCCCAATCATGGAACAACACAGGGAATATTTGGAAAATTAGCTGAAACGCAGAAACAGTACATCACTGAATTACGCAACAATTTTGGAAACAAAACATCGCAAGTTCCTATGCAACAGTCAGAAGTAAAAGGGGTTGAAAATATTGCCCTGTTGGGCGAAATTGCATTTGAAAACAAGCAGCACACCATTCATCGCAAATTTAAGGCAGTAAAACCATTCGAAGGTTTTAGCACTCCCGATAAGCTGTTATCCATCCTGAAAAAGAAAGCGGAAAACCGGGTGGTTATCCTTACCGGGAAAGGCGGCGTTGGAAAAACCGTTGCTGCTTGTGCAGTAGCTTCAAGGCTTGCTAACGAAGGAAAAACACTGCTGTTTACTACCGACCCTGCCGCACATATCGGGCAAGTGCTTGAAACCGAAGTGAACCATACTCCGGTAAATGTATCTGGCAACCTTTGGGCTGTAAATATCGACCAAAAAGCAGCCGTTGAAGAGTACCGCAAAAAAATATTGGATGAAGCAAAATCAAATGGCTATTCTGATGAGTTGCTCGCCGGCCTCGAGGAAGAACTGGAATCGCCCTGCACCGAAGAGATTGCTATTTTCGAGCAATTTGCCAATGTCTTGAACGAGCCGGGGTGGGAATATTTTGTACTCGATACTGCACCAACCGGCCACACTTTGCGGTTGTTGGAGTTGCCGTTTGAATACCAAAAAGAAATCGATTCGAAAAAGAAAACCCAACAGCCTACATCATCAGCATCCCTTGTGCAGCCCGATAAGAAAATTGAGAAGCTGATTGAGCGCTTAAAAGATACTGGCCTTGCAACATTTATGCTGGTGGCGTATCCCGAGTTTACCCCTTTGAACGAAGGCTATCGCGCCATGAAGGATTTGGAGCGGGTAGGCATTACTGTGCAAGGCGTTTTGCTGAACCAGATTTTGAATGAAGCCGACTGCCCCGATGATTTTTCGCGCGAGCGGTGGAAACTACAACAGCACTATCTGTACAATGCGCAGGAACTGTTCGGTACTAAACCATTATTCCCAATCCCCTTAAGCCGGGAAGAAATAATTGGTTTAAAAGCGGTTGAAAAGTTGGGGAAAGGTATCTTTGTTAATGATTGATAAGATGAATATGATATTCCATTGTAAAGATTGCGACTTTGACTTTGAAGTTGAATCGCCTTCGAAAAAAGAATATACTGACCCGGTATTCGGGCCATGCTCCAAATATATTGCATACTGTCCAAAATGCAATGCCGAATGTTCAGAGAAACCCAGGCGCAAGCCTCCAAAAAAAGAGCAATCATCAATGCCTTTGTTAAGCCGTAATAATTGCGGACCGGGCGCAGGATGTTGCGGTTAATAATTGTGAAAATTAAACTATATTGAAATTATGAAAGTGTCAGAACAAGCTGCGATTGAATTGAAGAAAGTGCTCGATGGATTTGAAAAACCGGGCGCAGGAATTCATATTTTTAATGCCCAGGGGTGTTGCGGACCATCCATACAAATGGATATTGCAATGCAACCCTCAAACAATGAAGTGGTTGTAGACCTCGAGGGAATTGACTTTTTTTAGAAAAAGAGCTATTGAAAACGCTTGCACCCGTTACCATCGATTATGGAACGAACGGCTTCCGTTTGTCAGGATTGCAATCCACAAACAGTGGTTGCTGCGGTTAAATCAACTTAAATACGTAAACAGCAAATTGGTTTTGATTAATTTGCTGTTTACGTATATTATTGCTATTTCACTTCAACAAAAGAATGTAATTTCAAATCTACTATGCTTCGAAATGAACCTTGTAATCAAGCTTTACATTTCCTTTTAACGCCAGGCCAACAGCACACATAGTTTTTGCCATTTCAACCACTTTTATAAAACCTGCTTCATCAATATCTCCAACCTTACCTGTAATATCGATTTCCTCACGCGTAATCAAAAAAGGCTCGTCTTTTTTCACCTGGTCGAGTGTTGTGGTGATAGCTACGCGCAGTTTTTCAATTTTCCGGTTACCCTGCATAGTCAGGATTTGCGAGAGGGCCATTGAGAAACAACTTGCGTGTGCTGCAGCTAATAATTCTTCAGGACTGCTTTTACCCGGGGTGTCGTTTTCCATAGCACAAGTTACGGGTATTTTTCCGCCCGTTCCACTTTCAAATTCGGCATAGCCATTACCATTTGCTAATGAGCCACTCCAAACAACCACTGCTTTTCCATTCATTGCCATAATATTATATTTTAATTGTGGGTTTAAATATTGTGAGTTGCTTTTTTAACTTAAAGAAAACCCACGTTGCTTTGAGTTAAAAAAGATATTCACCCTGTTGACGATGATGGATTAAAAAAGACGCAAAAATTTTATAAAAGATTATAGTCTCATTTTTATTACCTGGTATAGAGGGCATTACCTGGCATAGAGGGCGCAAACTGAAATTGCCCCACGACATTTGCTCTCCGGCAGCCATGATTGGTACCAGTTACTTTATCGAACTAGCTGTGGCGGTAGCCATTGCACTTTTCGAATACATCATATAGCCCTCAGGTAAGTGATTTAATGTGGAAAGATCTTTTTAAAAACTATGATTTAAAGTCAGGCTTAATTAAATATAAAGAAATTTGTATAATACTAAAATCCAGGCAAGACGTAATACCTGAAGCCGTAGCTTACGAAATAAAGGAATTATTACCTCAAACAAAGATTATTAATATTGAAAGAAGCGGACACTATCCTCACTTAGAAAATCCGGGTTTATTCTATCTAAACTTTAAAAAATCTTTTTCAGTTCCTGAACAGATAAAATAACTAGATATTACACTTTAAAAACAAAAACTACCACTAACACGGACAATATGGCTTATAACATGGTTTAAGAGTGTTACCACCAAACAGGATATAATGACCCCGGCCTTTTGTCTTGCTTGATTGATGCAGTTCTCAGAGCTCTTTTTTTCAAGATAAACCCCTGAAGATTTTTGATTTCATTTTTTGATTTAAAATATGACATCCTGATTCGGAGGATACTGACCCTGATAAATATCAATACATCGTTTACATAAATTACCACGCCCCCGAAGTGCGTTATAATTAATTGACTCATCCTGCTCCGCAGGCCTTCGGTTGGCTTCCCGCGGCGAAACACTGGCCGGCGGCTCAGGCCAACGCACCTGTCACACTTTTTGCAAAGTGTTTAATAAAATTTTTCGTAAATTAGTGGTGTTCTGCAATTAAGAAACGTTTGGAAGTAGCAACAATAAGTATAAAACCAACATAATAACAAATAGCCAAATCTATGAAACGTAACCCGGCATGAAGCAAAAAGTGCGCCAGCCAACTAATCAAACCGCTCAACGTTGTGTTCAATTAGGTACGTTAAACACACATGAACCTGATAATTAGTAAAACAATGTTTATCATATGTTAATGAATTCTACCCTACTCATGTAATTCAATATCTAAATCATTAAAATATGGATAAATTGATCATTAAAAGAATTTACAGATATTTTAATTCAATCCCTCACATCTGGATAGTTTTTATTTTGATGGCATATGGAATCGGGGTAAGGATCATGAACTATATCTCAAACAGGGCATTATGGCTGGATGAATCCATGCTAAGTTTAAATATTGTCAACAGGAGTTATGCAGAGTTATTGGAACCACTTGATTACAGGCAGGTTGCGCCTATTGGTTTTCTTATGGTTGAGAAGTTTTTCACCGAATTGATTGGACCTAACGAATATGCTTTACGGCTTTTTCCATTAATGGCAGGAATTGCTTCTGTCATTCTATTTTACTTAGTAGTCCGTGAGTACTCTGGAAAAGCTGTCGCCATTCTTGGATTGATATTATTTATCTTTTCACACTGGCTGATCTACTATTCTGTGGAGGTAAAGCAATACCATCTTGATGTGCTGATATTCCTATTAAGTATAAAATTCATCTATAAAAGTTTAGAGAATGATTTATCCCTGAAGAAATTTATTCTTTTTGGTATACTCGGCGCTTTAATGATCTGGTTCTCAAATATTACTGTGATAGTATTGTTTAGCATAGGATTAGGGCTCTTGCCGAGAATTCTGCGTTTGAAGACGCTGAGATACTATTTAGGTATTTTCTTGATGATATTTTTCTGGCTGACATCGTTTGCATGTTATTACTACTTCTTTATTGGTAAGCATCCGAGTGCAGAATCCCAGGTGAGTTCATTTATATACTTGGATTATTTACCCGATACATCTTCATTTCAGACAATGATAACATGGATAAAAGATAAATTCCACAACATATTTGTATTCTTCCTCGGGCACAGATCATTTAAACTTGGCATTATACTGAGTATTATCGGATTGGTACTTATCATTATCAAACGAGAATATAAGCTGATCATTTTCATCGTTCCGCTTATGGTTCATCTGGTCCTGTCCCTCCTGCACATATACCCATTCAGTGCGAGATTCACATTATATATTGCCCCAGCTGTTTTCATATTTATTTCATATGGGATTTATCATATTTTCGGATCATTCAGGTATAAAACTATATTGATCATTCCGGTTATGGTATTCATTGTGTTTCAACATGCCAGCCATAGCCATAAGCCTATCAAAGTTCAGGAGATAAGGGAACCGATGCAATACATTAATAGTCATTACAAGAACGGGGATATCATATACGTTCACGGGGGGAGCATTTATGCCTTCAAGTTTTATAAAGCATCGTTTATATTGCCGGACCGGGAATACATAGATGGCATCTGGATAGGGAATGACTTTGACAGGTTTGATGCTGACCTGCAAAAGATCTCTGTATATAACAGGGTCTGGATTTTGCTTTCTCACTGTTCACAGGACGAAAAAGAGTATATGATTTCCAAATGTGAAGAAACGGGGAGAATAGCAGATCGGTATGAACATATTAACTCGGCAGCTATTTTATACGAACCAGATTCAATTACAGAGTAAATGCTAAATTCTTATTTATATAGCTCTGATTGTTCAGGTTCAATGTTTACAGGCAGCAACCCTGTAAAAACACAAAGGTCTCTTATGGCAAACCGATAGCCATTCCTGATATTCTGAGCACGGGTTGCAACATTTAAAAAATTTTCGTATTTTTTTAAAAGTAATGGCAATCCATTTACCGATTGTATTTGATTGTCATTGAAGCGGTGTTTAATTGCACCTTATACGTGTACTATGAAAATTAGCTACCGAAGGTTTTGTTCAACTGGTATAAAAAGCACAGCCATCGCAATATTGTTCAAAATAAGCCTATTAAAGGCAATCAATCTTTTGAAAAAAACCATCCTACTTTTTTGAACGTTTCTTAATTTGGCTTAAATTTGATCAAAACCTACTTATTATGGAAGGTTTTTAGACGAACTGACGTTGTGCGTCATTATGACACAATTCGGAAACTGGATTAATTCCTGTTATCAACGTTAATGTGAGGATTTCAAATGAAATTAATATTTAAAAATACAAACGTTGATTATCAAGCTAAAAATTGATGTTGGTCACAGATACCCGCATCACGCCTTTGATATATAAATATTTTCACGACGTTTTAAATAAAACTATCTTAAACCATTGTTAATTATTCAAAATATGATAAACGAAAAAAAAATTACAGTGGTAATGCCAGCTTATAATGCTGAATCAACAATAAAAAAAACGTATAAAGAAATTCCATTCGACATAGTAGATAGTGTTATTCTGGTAGATGATAAGAGTAAAGACAATACTGCCAGAATAGCAAAAGAAATTGGAATTGAGCATGTAATAGTGCATGAACAAAACAAAGGATATGGAGGTAACCAGAAGTCCTGTTACAACAAAGCATTAGAAATAGATTCGGATATTGTAATTATGGTACATCCCGATTATCAATATACACCAAAACTAATTCACAGCATGTGTTATTTAATTGCTAACAATTTGTATCAAGTAGTTTTAGCATCCCGTATTTTAGGTAAAGGAGCTTTAAAAGGAGGTATGCCAATGTATAAATACGTGGGAAATCGTTTTTTAACTCTTGCACAAAACTTCTTAATGAATCAGAAGCTATCTGAATATCATACTGGTTATCGTGCTTTCTCAAAAGAAGTATTAAAAGCTGTGAATTACAACATAAACTCTGATGATTTTGTATTTGATAATCAGATGTTGGCACAATATTTTATGCCGGTTATGAAATAGCAGAGATAACCTGCCCAACAAAATATTTTAAAGAAGCTAGTTCTATAAACCTAAAAAGAAGTATTAAATATGGTCTGGGTGTATTAGCAACCTCCATATCCTTTTTTTTAAAAAGAATTGGAATAGGAAGAAATAAAATTTTCAGTTCACCTTCTGCTGGTCAATTGTAATTCTTGAGGTCTTGGAAAATATGAAAGACTTGATTCTTTATCTCAATACAGTATGAATAAGTATGTTGAAGAATTAGCATCCTTCAAAAGGGAACTTAATATTAAAAGCTTTGACTTAGCTGGTCATTGCTATGGTGGTATGATAGCTTTAAAATATGCTGTTCGATATAATGAGAACCTAAACCCCCTAATCTTAATATCTACTACAGCCTCATCGAAATATGATGGAGGCAGATCAGAATGGGAGAAAATACATCCTGGTTATCAAAATATGATAAAGGCTTTTAATGATATAGGAAAACAGGAGTTGATAGCTGAAGAGAGACTTAAAGCTCAAATAAAAAACTATTTCAGGTATCGACAGTATGACAGTATGATCAACTGAAAAACGTGGTAAAGAATCAAATTAGACAGAATGATCCCCCTGAAACAAAACAAACATACGACCGGATCATTAGAGATGTTATTCCAGAAGAAGAAGTCATTATGTCTTAAGTGCAACCTGATAAAAGTATTTACTGTATTAGTAAAAATTTGTATTTTTGGGATATGAGTATTATTGATCAAAATATTGACAGAATTCGTAAATTATGCGAACAGTATAATGTTTCGCAGCTATCTGTATTTGGTTCGATTTTGACTGATAAATTCAACAAAAATAGCGATATTGATTTACTGGTGGACTTTTCCAGTATTGACTTGCAAAACTATGCAGACAATTATTTCAGCCTGAAACAAGCACTTGAAGAGATATTTAGGCGACAAGTTGATTTATTGGAGAACAAAGCTATCAAAAATCCTTATTTACGCCAATCAATCAATTCCTCCAAACGAATTTTATATGAATCCTGAAATCAAAACCTGGCTTTACGATATTCTTCAATCAATAAAGGAAATTGAAAGCTATTATACGGACAGACCAAAACTAAAAACTGAAGTTGAAGGACTATTGGACGGATAAAACAGGCAGCACTTAACAGCGGCTAAACCAAATTTCTTTTGTAACTTTATGAAGATATCAGCTTTAATTGGACTTCTAGCCAAAACATGAAGAACATAGTTGCTAAAAGCAATTTGGTACCGCCTTTGCGGGATTTACAGTCTGCCCGGGCAAGCTCGGCAGCCTTCGCCCTCAGTGCGAACTTAGCGAATCGATCTCACGAAAGAAGTGAGTAAACTTCGTTTAGCGTGGCGTTGGCAACAAGTGTAAAAAGACAGACACAGCAAACAGATACGATGGTGAAGCAATCAGTTTTACTGTTGTTAGGGAGCTTAGAGAACTTTTTTAAAAAGATCATATATGGGCTAAAATTACTAAGTAAATGAAAAAGGATGATAAATGAGAATCTATAAAACAATAAAAAGTTACAGTTATGCTTGATTATCAAATAATAGCAAAAGTTGAGCAAGGAGGACTTGCCCAAGCAACAGCGAACAAATCCGAAATTGATTTTGATGCTACTTCAGGGCGTGACAATATACTGCCTAATCCGGCAGAGTTGCTGCTTACTTCGCTGGCAGCCTGTATGCTTAAAAATGTGCAGCGCTATTCGGAGATACTAGAGATACCATATCGTAAGGCAAGGATTACCATCCATGGAGAAAGAAATGACAATCCGCCCTACATGAAAGCAATCAACTACAAATTAGAAGTAGAAACCGATGCAGATGAACGTAAAATAAACAATTGGCACAAAAACATATTAAAATTCGGAACCATTACCAACACGCTAAGCAGGGCGTGTGAGATACATGGTGAAATGATAAAAAAGGAGGAATTATGACTACACAAGATTTAAACATGATGATCGTCTCCTGCTCAGGAGCATCAAATACTGGTTGCTATGCCGACAGGGTAGCACGGCTTTTGGCATTAAAAAGGGGAAAACTCCGATAACTGAGGAGAAAATAGATGAAATTATTAACCACATAAGGACAATTTAAGATGAACAAAGATAAACGCGAAGTAAGTGTAACCGTTCATGGGAAGAGCGAAACGCCTATGCGGATGTATCAACATAACCGGCCATCAGGTGGCACGACAGCGTAACATGAAATTAAACGGAATAAAAATTAAAATTGATGGTAATATTAATCCCTGTACATTTATTGGTTGTTCTTACGAAGAACGTGCAGGTTTTCAGAGCATTAATTTAAAAGTAGATGCCGATTTTGAGAATGCCACCAGGGAAGAACTCTTATGAAAAGAAAAAGCAATCTGTAAATCAGTATCAGGATTAAAACTAGCTTTGTAAATGTATAACAGGATTACTAATAAAAACTGTAAACTTTTTTCAGGACGACACATTATATATGGGCAAACTTGAACGAACGTCGCAAAGAAATTGGCATACTCCGCATGATTGGTTACTATAAAAAGCATATTTACTATATTCTTATGTTAAAAGCACTGATAATGGATTTGGTAGGTGGTATTGCAGGGTATATTGTGGGTACCCTGGCCGCAATATGGCTTGGTCCACAATTTGCGGGTATTCCGGTAAGCCCTATTTACCTCTTGTTGCTTGTTTCAATTGCTGTTTCAATTTCAATTTCATTATTTGGCTCCTTCATTCCTGCTTATATGGCTGGCAAAATCGAACCTTTTTCAAACATGCAGGAGGATTAATCAATTTTTAAGTTTAATGATAAATATGTCAGATAAACATGAATGATAATATCAAAAAGGAAAAAAAAGAAATTTCAAGAAAAGATTTTCTCAAAGCAGGTTTACTTGCGGGCCTGGGTGCAGGAGTTTCCACAGCTGCCGTTACAATTTCGCGAAATAACGAAGGCGAATATACTGATACAGGTGAAGTAACAATCAAGGAAATTCCTGATTTTAAAACAATTAAAATTGATGACCAATCTGATTTGTTACTTAAAATGCAGCAAGATGTAAAACGTGCATTATTAAAACCATTGGAAGAAAGAAAATGGTTAATGATAATTGATACACGAAAATGCGTTGGTTGTCATGCTTGTACAATTGCTTGCGTTGCCGAACATAAACTGCCGCCGGGTTGTGTTTATCGTCCGGTGGTTACCGAAAATTCGGGAATTTACCCTAATTTGAAAACCCAATTTTTTCCGCGTCCTTGCATGCAATGCGATAATCCTTCCTGTGTTTCAGTTTGTCCGGTTGAAGCTACTTACAAAAGATTAGACGGAATAGTAGAAGTAGATTATGATAAATGTATCGGTTGCCGCTATTGTCTTTCGGCTTGTCCGTATGGTGCAAGAACTTCGGATTTTGGAAATTATTTTACCGATAATACGCCCGAAGTTCAAGAATACGAGAAACTTACAACTTTTGAGTATGGTAAACTTTGGAAAAGAGATGGACATGGCTCACCAATTGGAAATGCCCGTAAATGTAATTTCTGTGTACACCGTTTAGATGAAGGCGAACTGCCAATGTGCATTACAACTTGTATTGGCAGAGCAAATTATTTTGGCGATGCAAACGATACAGAATCTTTGGTTTACAAAATGCTTACTGCTTCAAATCAAATTAAATTATTAGAAGAAATGGGAACCAAACCTGCGGTTTTTTACTTGATTTAATAAAATAGGATTATGAAAATTTCAAAATATATAAAAATGCTCTGGGCTATAGCTTTTATTATTGGTTTAATAGCAGTAGTTTTTAGATTTACAACCGGCGAAAAACTGACTGGTTATGGTAGTTATGTTCCATGGGGATTGTGGGTTGCAATGTACTTTCATTTTGTTGGGATTGGCGGTGGAATATTTGCAATAGGTTCGTTAGGTTATTTACTTAATATCCCGACTTTCAGAAAAAATTTTAAATACATAATCGTTGCTTCAATTTCGGCAGTAGTTTGCGGCTTAATGTCAATTTGGTTTGATTTGGGGCATCCGTTCCGTTTTGCTAATGTGTTTTTATCGCCGAATTTTGGTTCGATGATGACTTTCAACGGTTGGATGTATGCCGGTTTTATTGCATTACTCGGGTTGATTTTTTATCTGCAAAATAAAAAAGAAAACATTGAGAAAATAAATGATAAATCGGGTTGGTTGGTTCCACTAATTATGTTTACTGCAGCTGTCGGAATTGCATTTCCGAGCCAAAGCGGTGCTTTTTTTGGAGTTGTAGATGCCAAACCGTTCTGGAATTCAGCAATTATGCCAATATTATTCTTAACATCTGCAATTATTTCAGGTGCAGCAGTTTTACTAATGATTAAAGCTCTTTTAGAAAAAGATTCTAAACCAAACGAAAACCCTTTTAAGCTGTTAAAAATTGTAATTATTTCCGGTATTGCCGCCTATTTTTTATTGGAATTTTCAGAATATAGCATCACTTTCTGGTCGCCAAATTCTCACGAAAAAGATTTTTTCATACTTATACTTTTCGGAAAGTTCTGGTGGGTTTTCTGGTTAGTACATCTACTTGGCTCTGTTTTAGGAGTAGCTATCTTGATTAAAGCAAAAACAAATAATTCATTTATTTTAGCAGGAGCAGTAATTGCCATAAGTTTTATTTCTACTCGATTAAATGTGCTTATTCCGGGACAGGCAATAGGCGAAATTAAAAAATTACAAGAAGCTTTTTATGACCCCAAATTAGACCACTTTTATTCTCCAACTTTAATAGAGTATTCTATTACAATTTTTGTATCCTCTGTTTTTGTTGCATTAGTTTACTTCGGATTTAATTGGGTTAAAAAACAAACCTTGAAAACTGCTTAAGAATGGAAAATAACAACAAATATAATTCAAGACGAAAATTTTTTAAGAGTTCGGCTTTATTAGGGGGAGGCGCTTTTGTAGCTTCAACCCTAGATCCGGTAAATCTTTTTGCTAATAATAGTGAAAGAACCGAGGAGTACGATTATTTTCTGAACAATCCCGAAAATATTCTATATTCAGCTTGTTTAAATTGCAATACCGGTTGCGGTATAAAATGCAAAATTGAAAACGGCGTTTTGTCAAAAATTGACGGAAACCCTTACAACCCGTGGACAATGGTGCCGCAACTCCCAATGATTTCTCACCCCGATGAAGCTTCAAAAGTTGATGGCGGTTTATGTCCAAAAGGTCAATCAGGTATTCAGATAGCTTATGACCCGTATCGTATTCGTAAAGTTTTGAAACGTGCCGGTAAAAGAGGCGAAAACAAATGGCAAACAATTGATTTTTCGCAAGCAATTACCGAAATAGTTGAAGGAGGAAAATTATTCTCACACGTAGCAGGTGAAGAAAACCGAGAAGTAGAAGGTCTTAAAAGCATTATGGCTTTAACCGATAAAAAAATTGCAAAAGCAATGGCTGCCGATGTTAAAACTATGCTTACCGAAAAAGATGAAGAAAAACGCAATGCTTTAATTTCAGAATTTAAAATAAAATTTGCCAATAACCTCGATAAACTCATAGACTCTGAACATCCCGACTTAGGACCAAAAAATAATCAATTTGTAATGTCATGGGGACGTTTAAAAGGTGGCAGAAAAAACTTCTTTAAATATTTGGGTAAAAGTTTAGGAACTACTAATATGCATGGACATACAACGGTTTGTCAAGGTTCTTTGTATTTTACCTGTCAGGCTATTAGCGAAAAATATGTTGGCGGAAAATTTACAGATGGAAGTAAATTTTACTGGCAGGCAGATATTGAAAACTCAAAATATATTCTTTTTGTTGGTGCAAATTTATTTGATGCCAACTACGGACCCACAAACAGAACGGTTCGTTTAACCGAAAATTTAAAAAACGGTATTACCAAAATCGGTGTTGTTGACCCTCGTTTTTCCAAATTAGCATCAAAAGCCGAAACATGGCTACCAATTAAACCAGGTACAGATGCTGCATTAGCACTGGCAATAACTCAATGGATAATGAGTAACGAAAGGTACGATGCAAATTTTTTGAGATGCGCAAACAAAGCCGCAGCGACCGAAAGCGATGAAACATCGTGGTGTAACGCAACTCATTTAGTTGTAATTAAAGACGGTGTTCCGGGTAAAATGCTTCGTGCTGCCGATTTGGGTATAATTAAACCAGAAACGAGAACACTTGCCAATGGAGAAGAATATAAGGAGAAGTTCTTGACTGTTTTTGTTGATGGAAAACCGGTTGCAATTGACCCAAGTGACGAAAAAAGAGCAGTTTATGGCGATTTGTTTGTGGACACAGAATTAACGTCGAAAGATGGTGAAGTTTTTAAAGTTAAATCTTCATTACAAATTTTGAAAGAATCGGCAAATCAGCAAAAAATCACCGAATGGTGCGAAATAGCAGGTTTGCCGGAAAAAGATGTGCTTCACATTGCCAAACAACTTACAAGTTACGGTAAGCAGGCTGCCGTTGATATACATCGCGGACCGGCACAACACACTAACGGTTTTTATAATGTATTAGCATGGATGAGCATTAATATGTTGCTCGGAAATTATGACTGGAAGGGAGGAATGTCAAAAGCATCAACTTACAAACATGATGATTCCAAAGGCGGACCTTACAATTTAAAAGAGAAATCAAAAATTGATGCATTTGGAATAAGTTCTATCCGACACGGACAAGAATATGAAAAAACTTCAATATTTGAAGGCTATCCGTCAAAAAGAAACTGGTTTCCGCTTTCCAGCGATATTTACGAAGAAATCATACCAAGTATTGGCGATAAATATCCTTATCCGGTAAAAGCTCTTTTTATGTATATGGGAGCTCCTACATATGCTCTACCTGCCGGCCACACCAATATTGAAGTGCTTACCGATGTCGAGAAATTACCGTTATTCTTTACGAGCGACATTGTAATAGGCCCAACATCAATGTATTCTGATTATATATTCCCCGATTTATCATATCTCGAACGTTGGGAATTTCAAGGTTCTCACCCTAATATGCCTGTTAAGGTCGAAGTTATCAGACAACCTGTTATAGCGCCATTAACCGAAACCGTAAAGATTTTCGACCAGGAAGTACCCATTTCGTTAGAATCGCTTTTTATGGCTATTGGCGAAAAATTAGGTTTAGAAACTTTTGGAAAAGATGCTTTCGGCGAAGGTTTAGATTTCAAAATCCCTGACGATTTTTATATCAGAGCAATTACTAACATAGCTGTTGGCGAAGGAGGGGTTTCCGATGCCAATGCCAGAGAATTGGAAATATTCGAAAAATCCAGAAAGCATTTACCTAATTCTGTTTATAATTTAGAACGCTGGAAAAAATTAGCTGGCGAAGAACATTGGGCAAAAGTAGTTTACATCTTAAACCGTGGCGGAAGATTCCAGGAGCACGATAAAGCATATTCTGGCAATAAACTTAAAAACGGATACAAAAATTACATGAATATGTACCAGGAAAAAACTGCTACAAAAAAGTATTCCGGTACAGGGAAAAACTATTCGGGTATTGCACAATACATAGAACAGAAAAACTTTGCAGGCGAATCGCTCTCTAAGATGGGAGATGGATACGATTTACATTTGATTACCAGCCGAACTATTTCTCAAACAAAATCAAGAACAATTGGAGCATATTGGTTGCAAGCACTTTTACCGGAAAACGGTATAATTATCAATACAATAGATGCACATCGACTTGATCTAAAAAATGATGATTTGGTTAAAGTAGTAAGTTCTACAAATACAGAAGGTAAATGGGATTTCAAAAACGGGAAAACTAAAGATATCATTGGAAAGGTTGTAGTTACTGAAAATATAAGACCGGGTGTCATTAGTTTTTATCTTGGTTTTGGGCATTGGGCAACAGGCGCTAACGATTTTGAGATAGATAATGTTGTTATTAAGGGAGATAAAAGACGAGCAAAAGGCGTTCATGCAAATGCGGCAATGTGGACAGACGGCTCTCTACGTAACAATACTTGTTTGTTAGATCCGGTTGGTGGTAGCGTTTCGTTTTATGACACAAAAGTTAAATTAGTAAAGGTTTAATAATAACAATAATCCCTTACCTTTTCAATTTGCAAAAGAAACAATAAATCAATTACAGTAAATTCAAATGCTGTAAACAGCGTGGTCAGGTTAAGGATAAAAGGCACAGTGGTGACCCAACAGTAATTAATCAACCAGATTTTCCAATGCCATTACTAAGCCCGACAAAAATCATGTAAAAATTTATGCCGTATTTTTACGTTATATAAAAAATATGACGTATATTTGCGTCATAAAATTTACAGTATGGCACAATCTAAAACAGCATTATTCGATAAAGAACTGGTAGAGATGGCGGTACTTTTTAAAGCGCTGGCCCATCCTGCCAGATTACGCATTTTGCAGTTTCTGGCCGAAACACCTACCTGCATTACCGGTGATATTTCGGACGAACTGCCACTGGGGCGCACCACCGTAAACCAGCATTTAAAGGAGCTTAAAGATACCTGTTTGATAATCGGTCAAATTGAAGGAGTAAAAACCCAGTATTGCATCGCCCCCGATAAATTAAAACTGCTGAAAGAGGTGTTGGTTGGTTTCCTCGAAAATATTGAACAAGCAGATAATTTGTGTATAAGAAATATTTGAATGTCACGAGTAAAAAATGAAAGAAACAGATTTAAAATTAATAGTAAAAGAAAAATACGGACAGCTTGCCAAACAAAGCCTGCTGGCCAGCGAAACTTCCTGCTGCGGAACTTCAGGTTGCTGCGGTGAGCTGCAATTCAGCATGATTGGCGACGAATACACCGGTGTTGAAGGCCACCTGGCCGATGCCGACCTGGGCCTGGGTTGCGGACTGCCTACCGAATACGCTTTTATCAAAAAAGGGGATACGGTAATCGACCTGGGCAGCGGCGCGGGAAACGATTGTTTTGTGGCCCGTGCCCTGGTGGGTGAAGAAGGCCTTGTGATTGGTATCGACATGACCGAGGCAATGATTGAAAAAGCTTACGAAAACAACAGGAAAATGGGTTACGGTAATGTCGAATTTCTTTTAGGCGATATTGAGGACATGCCGCTTGCTGAAAGTACGGCAGACGTGGTTATCAGTAATTGTGTGCTCAACCTGGTTCCCGATAAACGGAAAGCATTCAGCGAAATATATCGTGTGTTGAAACCCGGCGCCCACCTTTCGGTATCCGATGTGGTTTTAAAAGGCCAGTTAGCTGAAAAACTAAAACAGGATGCCGAAATGTATGCGGGTTGTGTGGCAGGCGCTATCCCGTTGGATGAATACCTTGCTATAATGGCTGAAAGCGGACTGGCAAACATGAAAGTGCAAAAGGAAAAACAAATCCGGTTGCCCGATGAGATGTTGAAAAATTACCTGTCTCAGGAGGAAATTTCCGATTACAAACAATCGGGAAACGGAATTTTTAGCGTGACGGTTTATGCCGAAAAAGAAAATTAATTTTTTGAAACTATAACAGAATAAAATTATGACTTCGGAGAAAAAAATTGGATTTTTTGAAAAATACCTCACCGTTTGGGTGGCGCTGTGTATTGTGGGTGGTATTCTAATTGGCTCGTTTGCCGGCGAAACGATGCAATTTTTAAGCAAAATGGAAATCTACCGGGTAAATATCCCCATTGCCATTTTAATCTGGCTGATGATTTACCCCATGATGCTCCAGATTGATTTTTCTAGCATTAAGAATGTCCGTAAAAACCCTAAAGGCCTAATCCTGACAGTAGCCGTCAACTGGTTGATAAAGCCGTTTACCATGGCCTTTTTTGCATGGATTTTCTTCTCGAAAATTTACACAGCTTTTATTACACCAGAATTGGCTGGCGAATACATTGCCGGTGCGATTTTGCTGGGCGCAGCGCCCTGTACCGCCATGGTTTTCGTGTGGAGTTACCTGTCCGATGGCGACCCCACTTACACGCTAGTGCAGGTTTCGGTTAATGACCTCATTATTCTTGTAGCTTTTGTACCGATTGTAGGATTGCTTTTAGGCATAACCAATATTACCATTCCATACAATACGCTTATCTTCAGTGTAATAATTTACGTGGTAATCCCGTTGGTTGCCGGTTATCTTACGAGCAGATCGCTCATAAAACGGCGCGGACAGGAATGGTTTACCGGGGTTTTCCTGCCTAAACTTAAACCGCTGAGTATTTTTGCATTGCTCCTGACCCTGTTGTTGTTGTTTGCTTTTCAGGGACCAAACATCACTAAAAATCCACTTATCATTTTGTTGGCTGCCATCCCACTGGTTATTCAAACCTATTTTATCTTTTTTATTACCTGGTTTAGCGGGCGCAAACTAAAACTACCCTATGCCATTTGTTCGCCGGCAGCCATGATTGGCGCCAGTAACTTTTTTGAACTGGCCGTAGCCGTGGCTATCGCATTGTTTGGTTTGGAAAGCCCAGCTGCCCTGGTAACTGTAGTGGGTGTGCTGGTTGAAGTTCCGGTGATGCTATCGCTGGTAGCCCTGGCCAAACGGTGGAGGTATTAATTTTGTTTTATTCATCTTAAAAATTAAACGTCATGATAAAAAAAGCCATTTTAGCGACCGACCTTTCAGAAGCGTCTGAATTGTTGCTTTCATGCAGCGACCAGCTTAAAAACCTGGGTATCGAACACATTACGCTGTTTCATGCCCTGGGCGTGAGCTACATGAATTTTGCCGGAATCACTTTTCTGGACAAAACCAAGACGAAACTGGAAAAACTGAAAGAAACTTTTAAAGAAAAGGGGTTTTCAGTTGACATAGTCATTAAAGAAGGAATTGCCCATTATGAACTTGTTGAATACGGAAAGGAAAACCCTGATTCAATTCTTGTATTAGGATCTAAAGGCGAAGGATTTTTAAAAAGAATTTTGCTTGGAAGCACTGCGCGTGAAACGGTTCGGTTAAGCAACAACCCGGTGCTTTTAATCCGGATGTTAGAAGAAGAGGAGGAACTTTCGGAGCATTGCAAGTTGTATTGTCGCGATTTTAACCGGCAAATTCTTTTCCCTACCGATTTTTCCGACAGTTCGGAAAAGGCGTTTCAATTTCTGAAAACAAACGTGGCCAAACAAGCTAAAAAAATTGTTTTGATGCACGTACAAGATTCTGATATAATGAAACATCGCGAGCAGGCAGCTATTGATGAATTCGATAAAATTGACATGAAACGTCTTGAGCGGATGAAAAATGCGCTGGAAGAATTTACCAGCACCGAAATTAACCTGGCAATTAAACATGGAATCCCTTCCGATGAAATCATCAAAACAAAAAAAGAACACGACTGCACTCTGATTGTAATGGGCGCACAAGGCCGTGGTTTTATTTCGGAAGAAATTCTGGGAAGTACAACCCAAAAAGTAATTGAACGTGTAAAAGTAGATTGTTTGATAGTACCTAGTCAAGAATAATATTTTTAATGATGAAAAAAAAGGTTGAAAAAATATGGCAGTCGCTGCACTTTGAACTCAGAGCATTTATTCTGAAGCGGGTTGGCGACTCCGGTACTGCCGATGACATATTGCAGGAAGTTTTTCTTAAATATATGTCATCAGGTTCAACCTTAAACGACCCATCGAAAATCAGGCCGTGGCTCTACCAGGTAACACGCAACCTGATTACCGACCATTTCAGGGAGACAATACGAAAAAATAAATTTTTAAAAATTCAGAATGAAACCGATGCAGGGCAGTGGAATGTAAACGAAGGGTTCATTAAAAACTGCGTTCTGCCTTCATTAAACGAGTTACCTGAAAAATATCAAGCCGCACTGGATGCCATTTTTTTTAATGACTATCATCAGGTTGAACTTGCCCGGCAATTAGGGATTTCTTATTCAGGGGCAAAATCGAGGGTACAACGGGGAAGAACCCTTTTGAAAACGCTGGTCACCCAAAAATGCCATCCCGAAACAGACCGTTACGGAAACATTATCGAATTTGAACCCTGCCTAACCTGCTCTGATTGTAATTGCAATTAAAAAAAGATTGAAAAACCTGCGTCTTTTCTGCAAGTTTTCCGTCAACAGATTAAAAAATGACATGCACTGATGAAAGGTAAAATTATTGATACACTCAGAAAAATATACGATCCGGAAATACCGGTCAATATTTACGACCTGGGGCTGGTTTATCAGCTTGATACGGACAATAAAAACAATGTATTTATCACGATGACACTAACCGCGCCAAATTGTCCTATTGCCGACCATATTGTTCAGGAAGTGCATGAAAAAATCAACGAGATTGAAGGGACTGGCGAGGTAAACATCAACCTTGTTTTTGACCCACCGTGGAAACCGGAAATGATGACTGAAGAAGCCAGGTTGGAAACAGGGCTTTTGTAACAAAAAAAGAAAAAGAAAAATGGTTATTGATATTAACAAGATCCGTAAAGATTTTCCGGCACTTCACCAGGAAGTTAACGGTAAACCTCTGGTCTATTTAGATAATGCCGCCACCACTCATAAACCAGTGCAGGTTATTGATGCTCTGGTGAAATACTACTCCCTTGAAAATTCAAATGTTCATCGTGGATTTCATTATCTGAGTCTGGCTGCCACCAGCTCTATGGAGGATGCCCGCCAGTACATCAGGAAATATATTAATGCAAATTCCGAGAATGAAATAATCTTCACACGGGGAACAACTGATTCGATTAATCTTGTGGCATACTCATTTGCAAAAAAGTATCTTTCAGAAGGTGACGAGATTATTGTAAGCGTTGCCGAGCATCATTCTAATATAGTCCCATGGCAAATGGTGTGTGAGGAAAGGGGGGCTACACTAAAAGTGATACCGGTGGATGAGAATGGTGACCTGAGAATGGATATTTTCGATGAGTTGCTTGGAGAAAAAACCAGACTTGTATCAATTGCGCACATCACTAACACAACAGGAACAATTAATCCCATTGAAGAAATTATCAGAAAAGCCCATGCGCATGGAGCTTTGGTGATGATTGACGGAGCTCAGGGCATTACACATAAAAAAGTTGATGTGCAGGCCCTGGATTGTGATTTTTATGCCTTTTCCGGCCATAAAATCTATGCTCCCATGGGGGTGGGAGTCCTATACGGAAAAGAAAAAATACTTGAAGAACTGCCTCCTTACCAGACAGGCGGAGAAATGATTGATCAGGTAAGTTTTGAAAAAACCACCTTTAACACTCTTCCCTATAAATTTGAGGCAGGCACCCCTAATGTAGGAGGAATTATCAGCCTTGCCGAAGCACTCAGATACATTGAATCGATTGACATAAATAATATTTCTAACCACGAAAAGCAACTTCTTGAATACGCTACTCAAAAGTTAGATGATATGGGGGGAATCAGGATTTTCGGAACAGGAGCCCAAAAGGCTTCAGTAATATCATTTGCGATGGATGGGATACACCACTCCGACGTTGGGATAATATTAGATAAACTTGGTGTTGCAGTGCGAACCGGACATCATTGTGCCCAGCCTCTGATGCAGCATTTTAATATTTCAGGAACAGTAAGAGCTTCATTTGCTGTATATAATACAAAAGAAGAAATTGACATTTTTATTTCTGCTTTGGAAAAGGTAAAACAAATGTTTACATAAAATTATATCATGACTATTGAAGAAAAAGCAATTGAAATTGTTGATGCGTTCAGCATTTATGATGACTGGATGGACAAGTATAATTATTTAATAGAAATGGGTAAAGGACGCAAACCAATCTACGAGGAATTTAAGACCGAACAAAACATGATTCGTGGATGCCAGTCACAAGTATGGTTAAATGCCGACTATAGAGATGGGAAAGTTTACTTTACCGCCGACAGTGATGCTATAATTACAAAAGGAATTGTCAACCTGCTGATCACGGTATTGGATGGTCAAAGTCCGGATAATATAATCAATTATGACATGTCGTTCTTGGATAAGATAGGATTAAAGGAACATCTTTCGCCTAATAGGGCGAATGGTATAAATTCTATGATCAAACAAATGAAACTTTACGCCCTTGCTTTTAAAACTAAGTCTAACCTGCCTGAAGAAAATGAAAAATTTCAATTACAGCAAAATGAACAGTTTTTAGAATAAATTATGATAAGAGAGATGATTACCCGGGATAGTTCAAGAATTCTTGAAATTTATCAAATGGGACTCGATACAAGAAATGCAACATTCGAAACAGTTGTCCCAAAATGGAATGATTGGGATTTAAAACATTTAAAACATTCAAGATTCGTTTATCTTGATGGCGATAAGATACTTGGGTGGATTGCTTTATCTCCTGTTTCCACAAGACTGGTATATGAAGGCGTAGCAGAGGTGAGTATATACGTTGATACTAATTTTTCAGGTAAAGGAATTGGTTCTAAGCTCATGAAATAAATGATTGAATCTTCCGAAAAAAATGGAATATGGACTTTATATTCAAGTATATTTCCTGAGAATATTGCAACCCTTAAACTTCATGACAAATTTGGATTTAAGGTTATTGGTACAAGGGAAAGGATTGCTATGCTTGATGGAAAATGGAGAGATACAATATTATTTGAGAGAAGAAGTAATGTAACAGGAAAATAAATAGATTTATTAATAGAACTAAAAGAAAAAAGATAATTATATGACACTTGAAATTTTTGACCCTTCCATGTGCTGTGAAAGTGGCGTATGCGGACCGGAACCCGATAAAGAACTTATCGATTTGCAAAACACCATACAACTCCTTAAAAAAGCAGGTGTTGAAACCAAACGGTTTGCCATTAACCAGTCGCCCATGGCTTTTGTACAAAACAGCGTGGTCAGCAGTTTTATTAAAACCAACGGACCCGGTAAATTACCCCTTGTTTTGCTGAACGGGCAAATCATTAAAAACGGGGCGTACCCAGGGTTGGAAGAACTAAAAAAACATATTCCCGAATTGAATAATATTGAACCGGATACGCACATTTTTGGGGTATTCAGTTAAAAACAATGGAAATGATGAAAACGATTTTAACAGAAATATTCACCATTCCACAGGCAGCCTGCGATTCCACGAAGGCAAACTGGCAGCAGGTGGTACAAATGATTAGCCATCGGCTCGAAACAAAATTTGGCGAAGCGGTGCAGGTAAAACATATCGAATTTATGTCGGACGAATGGTTTAAGCACTCCGTTGGCCAGCAATTGCTCGAAAAAGAGGAAGTTAATTTTCCTTTTGTTCTGGTGAACGGCGAACTGGCATGTGCCGATAAAAAAATTAACATCTCGAAAATAAATAAATCAATTATGTCAATAATCAACAAGTAATATTATGAAAAAATATCCTTTATTCAGCAAAAAAAATATATCATCGTACCTGGCAGTCATGCTGGTTTGGGTACTGATTTCAGTCATATCTTCATTCTTGCTTTACCAACTTGTAAGCGGGGTTACTTATTGGGTTTTACTGATTTGGGCAGCCATTACCACCATGCTGGGAATGATGATTATGTTTGGCGCAAGTGTTATCAACCTGCGCAAATTATCGCCCGGTTTTAAGCGTTTGGCCGCCGGAGAAAATAACCCGAACATACCACCGGTATGGTGCCCGGTACTTACGGCTGCAACCAATGCTGCCATGGAACTGGCAGAAGTAAAAAATGAATCAAAATAAAATAACAATTTAATACAGATTATCAATGTCAAAATATATTTTCTTTTCAGGCAAAGGCGGCGTAGGTAAAACCACCATGGCCGCTACAACAGCAGTATATAACTCAAACAAAGGAAAACGTACCTTGTTGGTTTCAACCGACCCGGCCGGTAACCTGGGCGATATTTTTGAACGTGAAATAGGCGTTGAACCCGTCAATGTATCTGAAAATCTGTCGGTGGCACAGATGGACTCCGATGCCATAACAGATGCCTATAAAAACAGAATGCTTGAACCGCTTGCTGCTATCCTCGATGATTTTGCCCTGGCGCAGGTGAAAGAAGAATTTAACGGCGGTTGTACAGTGGAAATAGCCACTTTCGATAAGTTTACCGATTTCCTCGGAGATAATTCTTACGATTTAATTGTGTTCGACACAGCACCAACAGGCCATACGCTACGGTTAATGACCCTGCCCAACGAGTGGGATAAATACATTCAGAAAAGTGCGCAAGGGAGCGGACAAACCTGTATCGGTCCGGTTTCGCAAATTGAAGGAGCCCGCAAAAAATACGAACATGCCGTAAACGTGATGCAGGATGATACCCAAACCATCGTTTACCTGGTAAGCCGCCCCGAGAAAACTTCGGTATATGAAACTTTTAGGGCGAAAAGTGAGTTGGAGCGCACAGGCATTCATAATTTTCACCTGGTGATTAACGGTATATTCCCCAATCATGGAACAACACAGGGAATATTTGGAAAATTAGCTGAAACGCAGAAACAGTACATCACTGAATTACGCAACAATTTTGGAAACAAAACATCGCAAGTTCCTATGCAACAGTCAGAAGTAAAAGGGGTTGAGAATATTGCCCTGTTGGGCGAAATTGCATTTGAAAACAAGCAGCACACCATTCAGCGCAAATTTAAGGCGGTAAAACCATTCGAAGGTTTTAGCACTCCCGATAAGCTGTTATCCATCCTGAAAAAGAAAGCGGAAAACCGGGTGGTTATCCTTACCGGGAAAGGCGGCGTTGGAAAAACCGTTGCTGCTTGTGCAGTAGCTTCAAGGCTTGCTAACGAAGGAAAAACACTGCTGTTTACTACCGACCCTGCCGCACATATCGGGCAAGTGCTTGAAACCGAAGTGAACCATACTCCGGTAAATGTATCTGGCAACCTTTGGGCCGTAAATATCGACCAAAAAGCAGCCGTTGAAGAGTACCGCAAAAAAATATTGGATGAAGCAAAATCAAATGGCTATTCTGATGAGTTGCTCGTTGGCCTCGAGGAAGAACTGGAATCGCCCTGCACCGAAGAGATTGCTATTTTCGAGCAATTTGCCAATGTATTGAACGAGCCGGGGTGGGATTATTTTGTACTCGATACTGCACCAACCGGCCACACTTTGCGGTTGTTGGAGTTGCCGTTTGAATACCAAAAAGAAATCGATTCGAAAAAGAAAACCCAACAGCCTACATCATCAGCATCCCTTGTGCAGCCCGATAAGAAAATTGAGAAGCTGATTGAGCGCTTAAAAGATACTGGCCTTGCAACATTTATGCTGGTGGCGTATCCCGAGTTTACCCCTTTGAACGAAGGCTATCGCGCCATGAAGGATTTGGAGCGGGTAGGCATTACTGTGCAAGGCGTTTTGCTGAACCAGATTTTGAATGAAGCCGACTGCCCCGATGATTTTTCGCGCGAGCGGTGGAAATTACAACAGCACTATCTGTACAATGCGCAGGAACTGTTCGGTACTAAACCATTATTCCCAATCCCCTTAAGCCGGGAAGAAATAATTGGTTTAAAAGCGGTTGAAAAGTTGGGGAAAGGTATCTTTGTTAATGATTGATAAGATGAATATGATATTCCATTGTAAAGATTGCGACTTTGACTTTGAAGTTGAATCGCCTTCGAAAAAAGAATATACTGACCCGGTATTCGGGCCATGCTCCAAATATATTGCATACTGTCCGAAATGCAATGCCGAATGTTCAGAGAAACCCAGGCGCAAGCCTCCAAAAAAAGAGCAATCATCAATGCCTTTGTTAAGCCGGAATAATTGCGGACCGGGCGCAGGATGTTGCGGTTAATAATTGTGAAAATTAAACTATATTGAAATTATGAAAGTGTCAGAACAAGCTGCGATTGAATTGAATAAAGTGCTCGATGGATTTGAAAAACCGGGCGCAGGAATTCATATTTTTAATGCCCAGGGGTGTTGCGGACCATCCATACAAATGGATATTGCAATGCAACCCTCAAACAATGAAGTGGTTGTAGACCTCGAGGGAATTGACTTTTTTTTAGAAAAAGAGCTATTGAAAACGCTTGCACCCGTTACCATCGATTATGGAACGAACGGCTTCCGTTTGTCAGGATTGCAATCCACAAACAGTGGTTGCTGCGGTTAAATCAACTTAAATACGTAAACAGCAAATTGGTTTATTAATTTGCTGTTTACGTATATTATTGCTATTTCACTTCAACAAAAGAATGTAATTTCAAATCTACTATGCTTCGAAATGAACCCTGTAATCAAGCTTTACATTTCCTTTTAACGCCAGGCCAACAGCACACATAGTTTTTGCCATTTCAACCACTTTTATAAAACCTGCTTCATCAATATCTCCAACCTTACCTGTAATATCGATTTCCTCACGCGTAATCAAAAAAGGCTCGTCTTTTTTCACCTGGTCGAGTGTTGTGGTGATAGCTACGCGCAGTTTTTCAATTTTCCGGTTACCCTGCATAGTCAGGATTTGCGAGAGGGCCATTGAGAAACAACTTGCGTGTGCTGCAGCTAATAATTCTTCAGGACTGCTTTTACCCGGGGTGTCGTTTTCCATAGCACAAGTTACGGGTATTTTTCCGCCCGTTCCACTTTCAAATTCGGCATAGCCATTACCATTTGCTAATGAGCCACTCCAAACAACCACTGCTTTTCCATTCATTGCCATAATATTATATTTTAATTGTGGGTTTAAATAATGTGAGTTGCTTTTTTAACTTAAAGAAAACCCACGTTGCTTTGAGTTAAAAAAGATATTCACCCTGTTGACGATGATGGATTAAAAAAGACGCAAGAATTTTATAAAAGATTATAGTCTCATTTTTATTACCTGGTATAGAGGGCATTACCAGGCATAGAGGGCGCAAACTGAAATTGCCCTACGACATTTGCTCTCCGGCAGCCATGATTGGCGCCAGTAACTTTATCGAACTAGCTGTGGCGGCCTTCGCCCTCAGTGCGAACTTAGCGAAGCCTCACGAAAGAAGTGAGTAAACTTCGTTAAGCGCGGCGTTATGTGGGATTAAAAAGATCGTAGAAATATTGACGATTGTACCAATAATTGGTATATTTGAAGAAAATTTCACATCATGAATAGAAATACTTCGATAACATTAGGTGACTATTTTGACAGGTTCATTCAAAGTAGAATCTCAGCTGGACGTTATAAAAACACTAGTGAAGTTGTAAGGGCCGGACTTAGGCTTTTAGAGGAAGAAGAAAATAAAATGATAGCTCTCCGCGATGCTATTCAGGAAGGCATAGATAGTGGAGTCGCAACTAACTTCGATCCAAAATCACATCTACAAGACCTAAAAGCAGAAAGAAAACTGAATGGCTAAGTATAAGTTAACAAATAAGGCAGTTGAGGATCTAACAAATATTTGGTACTATACTTTGGAAAAGTGGTCTGAAAAACAAGCAGATAAGTACTATAACATGCTTATTGACAGTTTCAATGAGATTTCAAAAAAGCCTGGCCTGGGCAAGAATTATTCAGATATTTTCAAAAACATTCTGGGACTTAGAGTTGGTAGACACATCATTTTCTATCGGGAAATTCAAAATAATGAAATTGAAATCATAAGGATACTGCATGAACAGATGGATCTAAAAGATAGAATTAAAGAAAAATAACCCCACATAATTGCGGTATAATTAATAACTTAAACAAATTCTATTCTCATCCACAAATTGATATGAGAAAATATGGCACGTCCATTTTTTCGAGCATCAACCGGTTTCTTGGTCGAAATTTACAACCCTCTGAAAGTAGTGCCGGCAGCAAGCACAATAAAACCAACAAGCAGTAAAATGTAATTGTGTTCTGTTAAAATATCTACACTGGCATAATGACCAATAATTCCAAGTAAACCGCAGATTAAACCAATAATCCATATGATTTTTTTAGGTGCTGATGGAGCTTTCATAATGATTTTTTATTATTTATGTTAAACCTATTTTATTGAGCAAGGAAAAATTATTGCCATATCACACTTGAGCAAAGATACAAAATTGAAACATTATATAGAATAGGTCACAAGACCCCTTTTATTGCCAGACAATTGAATATTGACCGATCAACTGTATATCGTGAGCTAAATCGTAATCAAAGTAAGACAGGTTGTTATAGTGATCGTAGTGCTCAAGAGATCTGTGAAGAGAAAAGGGGAAAGGCTTAGAAACCTCAGCATCATAAGGATTTAACATCAGAAATGAGTATATTTGTGTATATATATTTGGATTAAATGAGAATAACTGAAAGGAAATATTTAGACCTATATAAAAAGTCAATTGGGAATGAAATTCCAAAATTAATTAAGGATTTTGATTTTTCAGAGAATAGTGGAGGATTTGAATATTTGACTAAGTCTTCTGCAGTTTACTCATCGAATATTGAAGGGAACAGTATTGATTTAAATTCCTACATGAATTATGAAATGAATAAGGATAAATTCAAAGTAGGAAAAGAAATTGAAGAAATTGAGGATTTGATTGAGGCGTATGAATTTGCACAGACTAACAAACTCAATGAAAAAAACTTACTGAATTGTCATAAGATCTTTTCAGACACTTTATTGATAAGAAGTAAAAGAGGGAAATACCGCATTGAACAGGTTGGTATTTATGGAAAATCAGGTTTAGCATATATGGCTGTTGAGCCTGAATTTGTGGAGAATGAAATGAAATTATTCTTTCAGGATTTAAGCGAGTTAATTTCATCTGATCTTAATGAAATTGAAGTCTTCTATTTCGCATCCTTGATTCATTTACGATTTGCACATATCCATCCATTTAGGGATGGAAACGGTAGAGCAGCCAGATTAATTGAAAAATGGTTTGTTACAGAGAAATCAGGACGTGATTTTTGGAAAATACCATCTGAGGAATTTTATAAAAAGAACCAGGCGAAATATTATGAGACAATTAATCTGGGAGTGAATTTTTATGAACTGAATTATGACAAATGTATAGGATTCTTAGAAATGCTGCCGAATTGTCTGAAATAAAGCCCGAAAGCACAATAGACGCCCTCAGTGCGAACTTAGCGAAGCGATCTCACGAAAGGAAGTGAGTAAACTTCGTTTAGCGTGGCGTTATGTGGGATTAAAAAGATCGTAGAAATATTGACAATTGTACCAATAATTGGTATATTTGAAGAAAATTTCACATCATGAATAGGAATACTTCGATAACATTAGGTGACTATTTTGACAGGTTCATTCAAAGTAGAATCTCAGCTGGACGTTATAAAAACACTAGTGAAGTTGTAAGGGCCGGACTTAGGCTTTTAGAGGAAGAAGAAAATAAAATGATAGCTCTCCGCGATGCTATTCAGGAAGGCATAGATAGTGGAGTCGCAACTAACTTCGATCCAAAATCACATCTACAAGACCTAAAAGCAGAAAGAAAACTGAATGGCTAGGTATAAGCTAACAAATAAGGCAGTTGAGGATCTAACAAATATTTGGCACTATACTTTGGAAAAGTGGTCTGAAAAACAAGCAGATAAGTACTATAACATGCTTATTGACAGTTTCAATGAGATTTCAAAAAAGCCTGGCCTGGGCAAGAATTATTCAGATATTTTCAAAAACATTTTGGGACTTAGAGTTGGTAGACACATCATTTTCTATCGGGAAATTCAAAATAATGAAATTGAAATCATAAGGATACTGCATGAACAGATGGATCTAAAAAATAGAATTAAAGAAGAATAACCCCACATAAGTGCGGTATAATTAATAACTTAAACAAATTCTATTATCATCCAAAAATTGATACAAGAAAATATGGCACGTCCATTTTTTCGAGCATCAACCGGTTTCTTAGTCGAAATTTACAACATTCTGAAAGTAGTGCCGGCAGCAAGTACAATAAAACCAACAAGCAGTAAAATGTAATTGTGTTCTGTTAAAATATCTACACTGGCATAATGACCAATAATTCCAAGTAAACCGCAGATTAAACCAATAATCCATATGATTTTTTTAGGTGCTGATGGAGCTTTCATAATGATTTTTATTATTTATGTTAAACTTATTTTATTGAGCAAGGAAAAATTATTGCCATATCACACTTAAGCAAAGATACAAAATTGAAACATTATATAGAATAGGTCACAAGGCCTCTTTTATTGCCAGACAATTGAATATTGACCGATCAACTGTATCTCGCGAGTTAAATCGTAATGAAAGTAAGACAGGTTGTTATAGTGATCGTAGTGCTCAAGAGATCTGTGAAGAGAAAAGGGGAAAGGCTTAGAAACCGCAGCACCATAGGGATTTAACATCAGAAATGAGTATATTTGTGTATATATAGTTGGATTAAATGAGAATAACTGAAAGAAAATATTTAGACGTATATAAAAAGTCAATTGGGAATGAAATTCCAAAATTAATTAAGGATTTTGATTTTTCAGAGAATCGTGGAGGATTTGAATATTTGACTAAGTCTTCTGCAGTTTACTCATCGAATATTGAAGGGAACAGTATTGATTTAAATTCCTACATGAATTATGAAATGAATAAGGATAAATTCAAAGTAGGAAAAGAAATTGAAGAAATTGAGGATTTGATTGAGGCGTATGAATTTGCACAGACTAACAAACTCAATGAAAAAAACTTACTGAATTGTCATAAGATATTTTCAGACACTTTATTAATAAGAAGTAAAAGAGGGAAATACCGCATCGAACAGGTTGGTGTTTATGGAAAATCAGGATTAGCATATATGGCTGTTGAGCCAGAATTTATAGAGAAAGAAATGAAAGTGTTTTTTCAGGATTTAAATGAGTTAATTTCATCTGACCTTAATGAAATTGAGGTCTTTTATTTTGCATCATTGATTCATTTGCGATTTGCACATATTCATCCATTTAGAGATGGAAACGGTAGAGCTGCCAGATTAATTGAAAAATGGTTTGTTACAGAGAAATCAGGACGTGATTTTTGGAAAATACCATCTGAGGAATTTTATAAAAAGAACCAAGCGAAATATTATGAGACAATTAATCTGGGAGTGAATTTTTATGAACTGAATTATGACAAATGTATAGGTTTCTTAGAAATGCTGCCGAATTGTCTGAAATAAAGCCCGAAAGCACAATAGACAGGAATATGAGCGGTTTGAAAAACCCAGTGCAATTGCAATCTGTGATGCTCCATTAGACATGGTTAGAATGTGGCATGAACAGGAGCAGGCACTAAGAAATAATTTTCACCCCAATGCTGTTGGTAAAGCACGTTGGGTTTTACATTACTTAAAAAGTCTTCTTTTAGAGAATAATAAAAACTGGTGTGAATAGAATCCAGCATTTTGACATAAAAATTTATTTTGCGTTAAAACAACTATAAAGTTCAATATAGGAATTGCATAAGCATTTAAACAACTATATAGTTGCATAATATAAAAATATCCCGTATTTTTAAACCGGTTTAAATTTACATATGGCATCAAAACAAGAAGTTGAAACATACTTAAAGGAACTAAAGGTGAAAATGAAAATTTTCGGCATATTGTTTCTTGATGACCGCGGCAAGAATCAACAAACGTTACATGATTTGGAAATTTCACCTGCCAAACGTAAAGAAATAATAAATTCGCTAAGAACTGAAGATTATTCACAAGGTCCTTTAGACGAAAAAATGCATGGCATATTGCCTATGTGGGTTTTTGGCAAACAGATAAAAAAGAAAGAAGTGTACATCAAAGTAAGTATGGGAATTGAAAACAACGGAGCAATTTGTATTTCGTTTCATATTGCCGAACACCCTTTGGGTTATCCATTAAAAAAACAAACATCATGAAAAGTCCATTTACAGGTAAAGAAATGAGCATTGTAAAAGAGTGGAGAACCATGAGTTTTCGCAAAGACGAATTCAAGGTATTATTTCATTCTTATAAATGTGAAGATACAGGCAGACAATTCGAGGATGATGCATTTGCCCTATTGAATTACAATCAATTAGTAAATCAATACAGGGTAAAATACAGCATCCCCTTTCCTGAACAAATTATTTCAATTCGTAAAAAATATAATATTTCGGCAGCAAAGATGTCCGAAATATTGGGGTTTGGCACCAATGGTTACCGCCAATACGAAGGAGGCGAAGTACCAAACCAATCAAATGCCAAATTAATTCAGTTAGCTGACGACCCACATGAGTTCAAAAAGCTGGTTAACTATTGCACAACACTTGACCCGAAGTTTATAGAAAAAATACATAGAACAATTGATAACTTATTGGAAGAGCAAAAGAAGTATAAATTTGAAAAACAATTGGAGAATTATTTCTTTGGTACAAGCCTTCCCAATAATCTAACAGGTTTTAAAACACCTGATTTTAGGAAATTTTCTGAAATGGTTGTTTTTTTTACCGAGAAGCTTGAACCATGGAAAACCAAGATGAATAAACTATTATTCTATGCCGATTTTAACATGCATAAACAATCAGGATTTTCAATGAGTGGTGTTCAGTACCGAGCCATTCCAATGGGACCTGTCCCCAATAATTTTAATAGTATTTTTGAATATTTAGCCAATAAAGGCGAACTGGATATTTGTTATACCAATTTTGCCGATGCTGGTACAGGAGAGCAATTTATGCCAAATCCGGACAAGACTTTTGATAAAGAGTTATTTAACGAAACAGAGTTACGGATATTAGAGTCGGTTGCAGAAAGATTTAAAAACACTTCGACCAATGAAATAATTGAAATCAGTCACAAAGAAAAGGCATGGATTGATAATAATGCAGAAAGAAAGCTGATTGATTATAATTATAGTTTTGAATTAAATTAGAGACTCCAGATGCACGGACAGAGTGGTGCGGCAAATATGAAGATAATAACATAACGGATAAAGGCCGGTTGGAAATAAACAGGACCCGAAGCCATGGATAACTATGAAGTAGCGGAAATTTTTTCAAAGGTTCTGGATAAAAAGATAATTTATGAAGCTCCGGATAATGATACATACAGGAAGCAATTAAAGGAGAGAGGTTTTTCTGATGAATATATCGATGCAATGATTGCGGTTTTCGGCAAAATAAAGCGAAGGAAAGTAATGAATCCTACAGATACCGTAAAGAAAATACTGGGCAGAGAAGCCTTAACACTGGCAGAGTACCTTAATGAAAACAGGGATGTTTTTTCCTGAGTCCAGTATTTATGAGGCAGTATTTATTAGTCAGTATCCTTTCTGCCTGGCCGGTCTTCCAAAGATATAAGTGCCTTTAAAATTATTATAATAAATTGTATTTTTAAGGCAGAAAAAGCTTGCAGGAGGTTTAAAAGTTTAATAAAAAAGAAAGCATAATGAATGTAAAACATAAGAGACTTGGAAAGCACGGAGTTCTTGTTAGTAATATTTGCCTTGGAACAATGAACTTTGGGTGGCATACGAGCGAAAAAGACAGCTTCAGAATCATGGACCGGGCTTTGGAATCAGGTATTAATTTTTTCGATACTGCTGATGTCTATGGCTGGGCTGAAGAGCATGGATATACAGAGGAAATAATAGGAAGATGGTTTGCACAGGGAGGAGGAAGACGGGATGCTGTTGTATTGGCAACCAAGGTGTATAACCCGGTTGACCGTAAAGAAAATTTGCCTGAAGTCAATAGCGACGGACGAAGCCTGAGTGCGTATAAAATCATGAAACATTGTGAGGGCAGCTTAAAACGCTTGCAGACCGATAGGATTGATCTATACCAGATGCATCATATTGACCACGATTGTCCCTGGGATGAGACATGGCAAAGTTTTGATACATTAATAAAGCAGGGGAAAGTGGTATATGTGGGCTCAAGTAATTTCGCGGGATGGGACATTGCCACAGCATGCCAGGAAGCGTCTAAACGCGGCCTTATGGGACTGGTAAGTGAGCAGAGTATTTACAATCTCGATAATCGAATGCTTGAACTGGAAGTCATTCCGGCATGCAGGCATTATGGCTTAGGCTTAATCCCCTGGAGCCCGTTGGCAGGAGGCCTTTTAGGTGGTGCACTACAGAAACACAAGTCCGGAAGGCGCTCTGATAAGGATTACCTCAGGAAGATAGAAGCTAAACGCCATCAACTTGAGCAATACGAGTCTCTGTGTGAAAAAATTGCTCATCCACCTGCAGAAGTTGCCCTGGCATGGTTACTTCATAATCCGGTTGTGACAGCGCCCATTGTTGGGCCAAGGACCGTTGAACAGCTGGAAAGTGCAATACGGGCAGCAAGTATTCAACTGGATGAAGAAGTACTGAAAAAACTGGATGAGATATTTCCCGGTCCAGGCGGGGAAGCCCCAATGGCATACGCCTGGTAGGCAGCACCCGGTTTTACACTAAGCTGAAATTAACACTTGAAATCTAAATATTTAAAGATTATGAATAATCTATTTAATTTTTTCATTGCTTTTTTCCTTCTGTTATTCATTTCCTGTAATAATAGCAATAAAACCGGATCCTCTGAAAGCATTGATATTGATCCTGCAAGGGAGCAGTTAAAAATTGAGGTGTATGATTCAGCTGCTCTTGCTTTAGTTGACCGTGATGCCACCTTTGAAATACTGGCAAAGGGATTCTACTGGAGCGAAGGTCCTCTCTGGATTAATGAATTACAGTCTGTAGATTTTTCTGATGTACCTGCAAATAAAATTTACAGATGGAATGAAAAGAATGGACTTAGTACTTACCTCGAATCTGCCGGCCATACCGGTGAAGAAAACAAAGATTCTGACAGGGGGCCAAATGGATTAATCCTTGACCAGGAAAACAACTTGTTGCTGTGCCAGCATGGCGACAGGCGTATTGCCCGCTTAGATGCTGATTTAAAAAACCCGCAGGAGCAATTTATCACCATTGCTGATACATATAAGGAAAAGAAATTTAACAGTCCCAACGACCTCACAATTGACCGTGCAGGCAATATTTATTTTACAGATCCTCCTTATGGTCAACCAGATAATAAAACAGGAGAAATTGGAATAAACGGAGTGTTTAAAGTTAGTTCAAATAAAGATGTTTCTTTACTTGTTGACAGCCTTAGCATGCCAAATGGGATTGCATTATCCCCGGATCAGCTTACCCTGTATATCAATCAGTCTGATCCGGATAATCCGGTTTTATACAGTTATGAGATCGCCGTGGACGGATCACTTGAAAATGGAAAAATATTATTCGATTTTCTGGCGCTTGCAAGAAATGCCAGTGGATTGCCAGACGGATTAAAAGTTCACAAAAGCGGTAATATTTTCTCAACAGGGCCTGGCGGAGTTCATATTATTAGTCCGGAAGGGAAACACCTTGCCGTGATTAAAACCGGTAAAGCAACCGCTAATTGTACTTTTGATACCGAGCAGAAGTATTTGTATATGACAACAACAGATTTGTTGATGAGAGTGAGATTAAAATGAGTGAACCATAAAAAATGAAAGTGCCAAAGCTATCATTAATGGATTAGTCAGAAGCACTTTTTGATATTCCAGAGACGGTATCATTAATTGACTCACCCTGCTCTGCAGGGTTTCGTGGAGCTCCGAACCGCAAATTAGTCAACCCTTACCGTCAGGTGTAAAAAGGAAGAAACACCAGAAGATATTTTCACTGATCTCAAAGATGAATTAACATATTTCTCCCAAAACACTTAATTAAGTCAATAATAATTATTTATCTTTGTGAGCGAATATTCACTCTATATAAAATGGACACAGAATTAACGGAAAGACAAAAAGAAATTATTAATGCCTCGCTGGAGCTGATTGATGAAAGCGGTATCCAAAGCTTAACTATCAAGAATATTTCAAAAAAGGTTGGGCTTGTTGAATCTGCCATTTACAGGCATTACAGAAGCAAAACACAAATTTTGATTGCTTTGCTCGATACAATATGTGAGCAAACAGGATATAGAAACGAAACGGAAGTTGCCAGCGTATTTGAGTTTATCGAAAAAAAGCTGGCAAATCATTTTCAGACCTTTCAAAAAAATCCGGCCCTTGTTTCGGTCGTGTTTGCAGAAGATTTGTTTCAAAATGTGCCGGAGTTGGTTGTAAAAACCCGTCTCCAGATGGAAAGAAGCCTCTCTGCACTATCTGAATTAATTCAACAGGGACAACGGCAAGGGGAAATCAGGTCAGATATTGATCCCGGTATTATTTCCGTCATGATAAATGGCAGCCTGAGAATGCTGGTAAAGCAATGGAGAATGTCAGCTTACTCCTTCAACCTGACATCCAGGGGCAAAAAACTTATAGCATCTTACAAGCTAATGTTAAAATAACCAGTGAAGACATAACACCGCAAGTTTATCCCAATTCCGGTGGCATTATTGATGAATATGAATGATCAAATAAACCAAAATACAATAGATTATGAAGTTATTGGATCTTAAATCAATGCACGCTTTCCCATATGGTGAAAGGCATAAAAATGAGCTGTATAAAACCGATGTTTTTAAAGTTAGAATAATTGAATTGAAAACAGGAGAAAAACTGCCACCGGATGGACCTTGTGAGATGGAAACCTATGTCATCTTTCACATTGTTTCTGGACGTATTGTTATAAACATCGATAAGGAACATGCCGAAGCAGGAGAAGACCAGTGGGTCATTTCAGAACCCGGCAATTATCAGATGGAAGCTCTGGAAGATACTAAAATAATGGGTATTCAGATTCAAAAGAGAGAATAACAATGACCATCCTTTTCGTCATAACGGGCCTGTTGCTACTGGTTTCCTTTATAGCTGACAAAGAGAGGACGCTGAACGGTTTGAAAAAGGGAGCCATACAATTTCTCAGGCTGCTCCCAACCCTGCTTACGGTCATTATCCTGGTAAGTGTGGCCATGTTTTTTATTCCCGAAAAGGTGCTGCTTACCTATTTTGGTGACCAGGCCGGTATTTTTGGCTACCTCTCGGCAGCGATTGTGGGCAGTGTGTCACTGATACCCGGCTTTATCTCTTATCCGCTTGCCGGAATGCTGCATGACAGTGGTGTAGGTTACGGCGTCATTGCCCTGTTCATTACCTCACTTAAAATGGTGGGCATTATGACTATACCCGTGGAGGCCAAATATTTCGGATTGAAAGTTACCCTGATTAGAAACGGATTGAGCTTTTTAGGAGCCATTGTTATCGGGACTATTATGGCCGTTATTTTTGCCTTAACATAAACATTTTGAGTTCATCCTATGAAATTGAATAAACCAGCTATAAAAAAGAAGCTTCAAAAATACAAGTTTGACCTTCCTGTCATCCTACTGTTCGGGAGCTTTATCGGCATCTCTTACCTTGTTGATTTTTCAACCGGCGAGCAGCTGTTTGAAACCACCTTCTGGCAGTTCCTAAGCGAAATGTTGACGATACTTCCATGTATGTTTATCATTATAGGCCTCTTTGATGTATGGGTACCCAAGGAGAAGCTTGAAAAACACATCGGGAAAGGCTCTGGCATTAAGGGTATAGCTCTGATGGTATTGCTGGCTGTAATTCAGCCTGGTTCTCTGTACGTGGCTTTCCCTTTTGCATGGCTGTTATGGAAAAAAGGCTCCAGCCTGCGCAACATTTTTATCTATGTGGGCATGTTCAGCGCTGCCAAAATACCCATGCTCACCTTTGAGATCGCCTTTCTGGGACTGAAATTTTCCTTACTAAGGCTTTTGCTTACAATTCCGGTTTTTATCATCATAGCGATCATTCTGGAGAAACAGCTTCGAAATAAACCTTATGAAATAAGCAGGCCGGAGTAATCATCCCCGTCAGCTCACATTGGAAAGACGAGTGTGCAGGTCTTTAAGAAATTGCAATTTTTTTATCTGATACTTGCGAAGTTTTATCAGACCATAAAAAAGACCAGCAAAAAGTATTGGTGTGAAAATAATTAACCCCCATATATCTTCGTTTAGGAATTTATCCGAATGAAACACTTCAATAAAATATTGGTCTGAATAGTACACATGAATCGATAAAAAGGTGAGGATATATAACATTGGAATTAGATATAAATTAATTCTCCTGTATTTACCAATTAGCCATTTGGATAATAAGTTGATTTCTATTTCTAACCATCCTTTGACTGGTTTATTCTTTTTGTTTCGTTTAAATCTCTGCCATTCCCGAATTCCGTAAAACAAAGCAAACAATACAATTGTCCCTAACAGGATATTGTTAGTAACATAGGGTATATCATCTATTCTGTTTGCCGTAGAAATAATTAACCAAACCATTAAGCCTATACAAACCGGAATAGCAATAATATTCAAGAATAAAAATTCAGTAAATACTTGCCTTGCCTTTGATGTCAACAAAAGATTTAATTCATCTTTGGATTTCTGTTTAATATCAGAATTCACGGTTCTCCATATTGATTGTAATTCATTATTTTCCATGACTCTATTGTTTTAAGTTTTGCTTTAATGATTTTTTTGCCCGGTTGATTCTTACACCTACATTCGACTTTGATATCCCGATTATTTCAGCAATTTCATCATAGCTCTTTTCTTCCAGATAAAGCAGCATGATTGATTTGTCAATATCATCAAGCTTATGTATCGCATTCAATAATAGTTGCAATGAATCATTCATTGACATCTTACCGGTTATATCTGACCTGTCGGGTATTTCAGGAACACTTTCCCTGTATTCTATCCGTGATAATTTCCTGATCCTTGAAATTGACGTATTTATTGATACAGCATAAATCCAGGAGCCGATACTATTGTGATTCTTAAGATTGGGAAATGATTTCCAAAGCTGATATATTATCTCCTGAAGGTTATCTTCCCTGTCAGATTTATTTTTAAAGTAAATCAGGCTGACCTTGTGCAATATCCCCTGATAATTTGATAGTATTTCGAGGAATTTTTCTTTCATTGGTTTTGTTTGATCAGTTCACTTACTAATAAAGTACCCCTGGATCAGAATTTATTACAAAAAAACAGAAATATTTTTTACATCAATGTCTAAATGACTGTATATTTGAATATTAAAACCAGCAACGACCAACAATAGGCGAGTAACCATTCCTGTCCACAGTAGTCTCAGGGCAGGAGGGCCCCGCTCCCTTCACAAAGTAATTATGGAAATAATATATTGCATTTAACCCCATAATTACCTAATAAACAGGATGTTAACTAAATTTTATTTAAAAGTCAGCTCCTTGAATAGCTATTTGAAAACCATACAGGGTAGCAGAGGGATATGTCTTTTTAATATGATATTTATGTATTATTAAATAAATATATTATATTTCGATGAATTTTAAAGGAAATACAGTTTGCAGCTAAATTATTGAATCAATATGTATGGAATTTGAGATGATATTTTAAGTCAATGTCAATTACCCCTGTTTAATACTGATTGTTTTAAAGTCTCAGAAAAGTAATGTTATTAAGTTTAAATTAGAAAGGCGGTGTTGTTGGTTTCTTTATAAGTGTAAATATTACACGCTAATTAAAGAGACAAGTCATTAAACACACCTCATACTTTAAAAATGAATTAAAAACCAATAATAAAACAACTATATTAACAAACAAAACAAAAATGAAAAAACTAACCTTCCTGTTTTTTGCCCTAAGCCTTTTGCTTTCATGTGAGAAAAGTAATGCTCCGGAGTTAATAATTGATTTTAACCCACCCGTTCTTGACCAGTATGATATTGTTGCTATTGATTTCGATAATAAGGGTAACGCCTGGGCAGGGACTTTTAATGCACACTGGCCGGGAGACGTAAACAGTCCAAAATTAATACGCTACAACATTGAAACCGGCAGCACAACTATCTGGGATACTTCCAATTCACTGTTGCGCGACTCAGCTTTCATCTGGGACATTACTGTTGACCGTAATGATAACATATGGATTGGGAGCGAATCTTTGATCAGGTTTGACGGTGAAGTCTTTACCAGGTTTGGTGTTGATAATTCAGATTTGCCCTCAAATCACGTCACATCAATAGTTGAAGATTCCCAGGGAAACATATGGTTTTCATCAGGTGGACTGGTGAAGTTTAACGGAATGGATTTTACCGTTTACACCCCGGATAACTCGGACCTTCCATTGAATATCGTAGGAGCACTGGCAATTGATGGTGACGACAATATTTGGGCAGCACAGGACCGATACCTTGACGAATCATGCCTGGCAAGGTTGTCGGGAGAGACTATAAGTGTATATACCGGTGATGATCTGGGGTTTATCCCTGCTTACTGGGGTGATGTGGAAATGAGTAAGATGAATAGTCTCTGGTGCAGCGTTGACTATACTTTATCATATTCATCATACAACCCCAGACCCCAGGTTATCCTTTTTGACGGAAAAGAATGCGAGTTGATTAGCTTCGATGATCACTCCAGTATAAGAGAATTGGCCGTTGATCATGATGGCAACCTATGGGGCCAGTCCAACGATCTGGTTGTAGCATATAACGGCACAGACTGGGTAATTGACAGTCTCACGCTTAAAGACAGGTGGGCCTCGGCAATTGAGGTATCAAAGGATAACCGGATATGGCTGGGCACTTCCACAGGAATACTTATCAGCAGGTAGAAATATTCATTTGACCGGTTAGATTTGATATAAGCAGCAGTTTTAGAATAAGTCATGGTAAATACTGTGTAATCATAAGATGCATTAGCTGAGTCATGTTGTAATAATAACGGGACTGCATCATTAATCTATAAAATCGTTTTGAGCAACGCATCGTTATGCTTACGGAATAATTTAATCCACCTTCGCGTTCCGCTTCGGCGAACGAGACGGTATAGTTAAATTCTCCTGGACTTGGCCCCGGAAAGAAGGGTCCGGGGCTTGCCCCGGGGTTTAATAAAATTTATTATGCTGCATCCTGCAGCAAGCAGCAAAATATGCTTAATCCATTGATTATTTTACAACAACATATATTTAGTGCTTACCAGAGTAGTGATTTTACTGACTTTTAAAATTGCTGAGTGGATATCAGTGTCTGACCTCTTCATAGAAGTATGCTTCTTTACTGTCGGCATCATCCCAGGTGATGATCTTTTTGTGGCGGTTGATCCAGTAATAGTTGATAAGGGCAAAGTCGCCGGCACACATGGTGGTATGCATAAAAAGTGTCCATAGCAGGCTCCAGGTCCAGAGCGGGGAGGGAATAATGATGATAAGGTATACCAGTGCGGCGCTGATAACAAGGAAGGGTGTCAGCGCCACGGTGATAAAGGTGGGGGCACCCACGGGGTAATGATGGGCTGTCACATAGAAATAATACTGCTGCCAGTCGGCCCCCACACGTATATTCCTGGCACCACTGAGGTAATAAGGCACTATATGAAGCAGTTCATGTGGGAGAACCAGTACCAGTGGTAGAATGACAATGCCTACTGAGCTGTGCATAAGTATGTTGATAAAGCGGTAATCGGCTGCCAGTGCAAAGCGGAAATCTATCATCAGTATTATAACGGCAAGAAGGAATGACCATGCAAGGATAATGGGAAAGGTATGCTTTTTGATATACTTAAATACGAAAGGGACGATTTCATCATATGATAGTGTGAACAGATGCCTGTATTGTTCATTATTTGTTATATGGTCAACCCTTTTGCTCATGGTAGCACAAAAGTATTTATAAGGGTGCGTAATAACAATATATGGCTTAATTATTTAATTTTGTGGCAGTGATGATAAGAAGCTTACTTAATATATTATTCTTGATTAGTGCCTCTTTGGCTCTTAACGCCCAGGATACGGTAAAAGTGAAAACCGACTCCCTGCCCGGACGCTTTTACCTGCTTGAGAACGTAACACGTGATGGTGAAACAATGCCGGAGGTGGAGATTGATGAGGTTAATGTTGTCAGGAAGATGGGCCTGAAGGAACGTTTCCAGTGGTGGAAATACCGCAGGCTTGTAAGTAATGTTAAAAAGGTCTACCCTTATTCACTGGTCGTAAGAGAAAGGCTGTCAGAGGTTAATGATACACTTATGAGCCTTGACAGCGACAGGGAGAGAAGGAAATACCTTCGTAATTATGAGAAGAACCTGTTCGGTGAGTATGAGGATGATATAAAGCATATGTCCATCACCCAGGGCAAGATACTTATCAAGCTGATAGACAGGGAGACACAAAGGACGTCCTATAAGCTTATAAAGGATTACAGGGGGGCGGTGTCAGCCTTCTTCTGGCAGGGCATAGCACGCATTTTCGGTTCTGACCTTAAGTCGGAATATGATCCTGACGGTGAAGATTACCTTATCGAAAAGGTGATATACGAGATAGAGAACGGCAGGATATGAGGTGCCGCAGATCAGCCAATCATCTTTTTTATTGCCTTAACAACATTCTCAGCCCCATCTGCTATGTCGGCTATGTCGGAGTCAAGCATATAGCAGGGGTTGGTAACGAGCATATTCTTCTCATCTATAATGACCTCACCGGCACCCGTAACTTCATGCACCGCCCCCAGCTTCTCTATATCCGCTATGGTGTCCTTGTTATTGCCTATGGTAAGCCGGGGATTGTCAAAAATACCGGCCAGCAGCACGGGTGAGATACAAAGTGCGCCTATCGGCTTACCCGCCATATGTGTGGAACGTATGGCCCCCTCCACATACCTGTCAATCGAAAAATCAGTGCCGTCAATGGCATAGGTACACAGATTCTTTGCCACACCAAAGCCGCCGGGCATTATGAGTGCATCATAACCCTCATGGCTGTATTCCCTTAGAGGCCTGATATCTCCCCTGGCTATGCGGGCCGACTCAATAAGTACATTTCTCTTCTCATCCATCTCCTCACCGGTAAGATGATTGATAACATGATGCTGGTCAACATCAGGGGCAAAAATATCATAAGTGCCGCCATTCCTGACTATGGCCAGCATGGTCATTGTAGATTCATGTATCTCTGCGCCGTCAAAGACACCGCATCCTGATAGTATTATTGCAAATTTCATATAACTTTAAGTTTTAATTTTTTTACATAAGAGCAGAGATAAAAATAAAAAGATAATGACAGAGGTGCAAGTGTTTGTGCCTTAAAAAGGAGTGAGATGATAAAGAATAAACCGCGGCTGGATACCGGCCTTATAATCGACTTTGTGAAAGAAAGATACCACATGGATACCCGCTGCAGAGAGCTTGACGGTGAGAGGGACCAGAACTTCCTGCTGACCACGGATGATGGTTCTGAATATATCCTTAAAGTAATTAATCCCGGTGAGGATGATGTATTTATAAAAGCCCGGAATAAGGTTTTTGATCACCTGGCAGCCAGGGTCTCTTTTTGTCCCGAAGTGATAAAGGACAGCACAGGTGCAGCGATCACCGAGCTGGAGACAGGAGAATTGACCGGCGGGGAAAGGAACCACTCAAATCGTGAAGGTATCACCGGGCTGGAAGCCGAGGGTAAAGGCAGGTACAGGGTGCTGATGCTGAGTTATATAAAGGGAAGGCCGCTTGGCTCTGTTAAGTATCAGTCACCGGGACTCCTAACTGACCTTGGCAGTAAGCTGGGGCTGATGGATAAGGCGCTTGCCGGCTTTTATGATGAAGCTTTCAGACGTGAGTTTAAATGGGATCTGGCCCTGTATGAAGAGGTGGTAAGAGAGTATTATGACCTTGTCAGCGATAAAAGGCTCAGGTCTTTTATTGATAAGACAACAGAGGAGTATGGTAGTATTGTGAGACCGGCGCTGCCCGGACTGCGACGCAGCGTAATACATAATGACATCAATGATTATAATATCATTGTTGATACCACTACAGACAGGTATCATGAAGATCCTTCTGTTAAGGGTTTTATCGACTTCGGGGATATGGTTTATAGCTATACCGCTGCCAACCCGGCTATTGCCATGGCTTATATTATGCTGGACAGGGAGGATCCGCTGCGGGCTGCCTCTCAAATGCTGAAAGCTTATGACAAGACATTCAGACTTGAAGATAAGGAGATGGGGCTTATCTTTATAATGGCCAAAATGAGACTCTGCCTGAGTATATGTATGGCTGCCGGCCAGCAGAAAGAGAGGCCCGGCGACAGCTACCTGGCAATAAGCCAGGAGCCCATAAAGGATATCATCCCTGCTCTTGATAATATACATCCCCTATTTGCTGAAACGGTATTCAGGAGGGCATGTGGCAGGGATGCTGCCCCTGTCGTCAGGGCACTGACAGGGGAGATAAAAAAAGCCGGTAAGGAAGCTTACCCCGTGCTGGGTGTTAAGCCTGATGAGAAAAACTGCCTGGTGCTGGACCTGGGTGTGGGCAGTGATATGGTGGAGGGAGAGGAAGGGCTGAACTCGGCCGCCGCTCTGGGAGAAAGAATAGATGCACGGTTAAGGACAATGGGCAAGAGTATAGGGATAGGACGTTTTGCCGAACCAAGGGTCTTATATTCATCACCTGTGTTTCAGGACAGACAGTTTACATATGGTCAGGACAGGACGGTGCACCTTGGTATTGACCTGTTTGTCCCGGCCGGGACGGAGTTGTATGCCCCACTTGACGGCACGGTGCACCTGTTTGAGTATAATGAGGGTAAACTGGATTACGGACATATGATAATACTGAGTCATGATACCGGGGGCGGTGAGTTTTATACACTGTACGGGCATCTTGCCGCAAGCTCTTTTGAGGGACTGGAAGAGGGACTGCAGATAAAGAAGGGTGAAGTTTTTGCCAGGGCGGGCAGTCCGGATGAGAACGGAGGCTGGAGCCCGCACCTGCATTTTCAGATAATAACAAATATGATGGGCTACGGCAATGCTTTCCCGGGAGTATGTAAGTCGTGGGAGAGTGAGGCCTGGCAGCAGCTGTCGCCCCACCCCAATATACTGCTTAATATACCGGAGGAATGCTTCCCGGAAAAGGAGCTGAGCAGGGAGGAGGCATATCTGAAGCGCAGGAAATATTTTGGAGATAACCTGGGACTCAGTTATAAAAAGCCGCTGAAGATGGTCAGGGGATGGCGGCAGTTCCTTTTTGATGAAGAGGGACAGAAATATCTTGATGCCTATAATAATGTTCCTCATATAGGCCATTCACATCCCGAAGTGGCAGAGGCGGTGTACAGGCAGATGAAGATGCTCAATACCAATACAAGGTACCTGGGCGACCGGCTTAATGAGTATGCGGAGATGCTGCTGGGCACTTTTCAGAAGCCCCTGGAGAAATGTTTTTTTCTCAATTCGGCAAGCGAGGCCAATGAGCTGGCGCTGCGACTGGCATACAGCTATACGGGCATGAAGGATGTCATTGTGCTGGAGGGAGCATACCACGGCAATACCAGCACGCTGATTGATATATCGCCTTATAAGCATGGGGGTCCGGGTGGCAGGGGAGCACCCCCGTGGGTACATACCGCTGAGGTGCCCGATGCTTACAGGGGCAAATATAAATACGGCAGCAAAGATGCCGGCATTAGCTATGCAGACTGTGTGGGTCAGATAGCAGACAGGCTGGCAGGGGAAGGGAGACCGCCCGCTGCCTTTATTGCCGAGACATGTCCCAGCGTGGGCGGACAGATAATATTCCCGGCAGGCTACCTCAGGCAGGTATATGAATATATGCATAAGCACGGGGCTGTATGCATAGCTGACGAGGTGCAGACAGGTTATGGCAGGATGGGTAGCTCCTTCTATGCTTTTATGGACCAGGGTGTGACACCCGATATAGTGGTGCTGGGTAAGCCCATAGGTAACGGTCACCCCCTGGCAGCAGTTATCACCACAGCAGAGATAGCAGCAGCATTCAATAATGGCATGGAGTTTTTCAGCACCTTTGGCGGAAATACCGTATCGGCGGCGGCAGGCAAGAAGGTGCTGGAGATAGTCTTACGCGATAAGTATATGGAGCATGCCGCTGAAACAGGCTCTTACCTTATGCAGCTGCTGAAGCCCCTGAAAGATAAGTATCCGCTGGTGGGTGATATACGTGGATCGGGATTATTCCTGGGCATCGAGCTGGTGAGGGACAGGCATACACTGGAGCCGGCAACTGAGGAGGCAGCATATATAAAGGAGAGGATGAGGGATATGAAGATACTGATGGGAACAGACGGTCCGTATGATAACGTGCTTAAGATACGGCCGCCCATGCCTTTCAGTGTTGAAGATGCGGATATACTGGTTGACAGGCTGACACAGGTCTTTGAGAATGATCCGGTGGCCGGCTATTCAAGAGTAAATGCATTCAGACCTAGAGACAGCGGTTCATTCCTTGTGAAAATTTTTTTGTAAATTTTTGTAACAAAAAATTTCAGACCTATGAAAAGGATGTTTATAGCTATTGAGGTACAAAATAACAAGGCGCTGGCTGATCTTATTGCTTCATACAGCTCAGTCCTGGCCGGTGAGAAGATAAGGTGGGTGGATCCATCCAATATGCATCTCACGCTTGCTTTCCTGGGTGATATTGATGAGCGGCAGCAGGAGGAAGCGGCGCAGCTGCTTGAGGAGACAACCCGCCATTTTGAGCCCTTCACCATAGAATTTACCGGTGCAGGACTGTTCAGAAACCTCAGGCGGCCCCGCGTACTGTGGCTGGGTATAGAGGCAGGGGATACACTTTATAAGATGAGGTCAGTGCTCTGCCACAGGCTTAAGGAGGCGGGATTGCTGGATGAGGAAAAACCTTTCAGCCCGCATCTCACACTGGGCAGGATGAAGCGTATAGAGAACAGGGAGCGGCTGTCAGATCTGTTATCTGAGCCGGGTGGTCATAAACTGCCACCGCAGCATGTAAGTGAGATAATACTGTATGAGAGCATACTCAGGGAAGGGAGTCCGCCCGTTTACCGGCGGGCGGCAGAGGCCGAGCTCAGATACCACTCCCCCTGAAAACGATGATAGTGGTGTAAATAATGATCTTGAGATCTACGTATAATGACATATTATCAAGATATAAAAGATCATAATCCAGTCTCTCTATCATCTCGTCTGTATCTGAGGCATAGCCAAACTTAACCTGGCCCCAGGAGGTTATGCCCGGCTTTATCCTGAACAGCAGCTTATAGCGTGGTGCTTCAGCTATTATCTTTTCAAGGTAGCAGGCCCTTTCGGGTCGCGGACCCACAATAGACATCTCGCCTTTCAGTACATTGATAAAATTGGGTATCTCGTCGAGACGGTGCCTGCGCATAAACTTGCCGATACCTGTTATGCGGGGATCGTCATGAGAGGACAGCATCGGTCCGTCCTTTTCCGCATCGGCATGCATGGACCTGAATTTATACAGCATAAACGCTTTGCCATGCTGTCCTATCCTTTCCTGTTTATATATAAGGGGACCTCTGCCTGACAGCCTGATCATCACTGCCAGCACAGCGGAGAGAGGCAGCAGGATGATAAAAGCGGATAATGACAGGATGTAATCCAACAATTGCTTGATATTCCTCTGCCAGGCCGGCATGGGGTCCGGGTTCAGAAGAATCAGGGGTGTGCCGAAGATGGCGCTGGTCCTGATCCGTCCAAGCAGTATATCATGCATTCCCGGTATTGCTTTAATAATGAGGTTATGGTTATTGAGCACATTCAGTATGCGACCTATAATATTATTCTCGCCGGGCTCAATGGCTATGATCACTTCCTCAGCCGCTGTATTTTTCACAATGCTGTTAAGCTCTTCAAGCCTGCCCAGACAGGGCAGGTAACTGTCAAGCTCGCAAGCAGACGGCTCGCTGACGGTGACATATCCAACGAACCTGTTACCTGTTGACTTCTTCTGGTTTATTATCTTTTTATATATATCTGTGGCACGCCCGTTACATCCTATTATTATGGTGTTGAAGCCTAGTGTTCCCCTGTGCACCCTGTGCACCGTTGAGCTTGTTATTATGAAACGTGGTATGTAGCTGAGGATAAACTGCAGGGTGAACAGTGCGGCAAAAGAAAGGTAGTAGTTTGTGTACTGGCTTATCACATCATCCAGTATAAGAGCAAAAAAGAGTATGACACTGCCCAGTAGCGTGACGGATAATGTCTGGCCGAGGTCTGTAAGGCGTGATTTTCGCTGGGGGTGGGTGTAAAAACCGGAGATATAATGAAGTATAAACCAGAAAACGGGTATGATGACCAGACCTGTATAAAACCTGTTATCAGGCGTTACCGGCAGCTCAGGACCAAACAGCTTTTTCTCTATGACTATCTTCCTGAAAAAAAAGAAAGCAGACCAGGCCATTGCTGAGGTGATAAGGTCGGATATGATATAGATAATCCTGAGAGTCTGTTTTTTCATTAGGGAAAGACATGCTTGTAAAATAAAAACTATCAAATATCATAATTATTATCGAACAAAGTAATTAATTTCAAATTATTAAACAGCCTGCTTATTATCTTCCTCGGAACGGCTTTTTATAAGCAGCCTGCCTTTTGCTTATGGCACGATAGCTTTTTTATCAGCAGCCTGCCTTTTGCTTATGGCAGGATAGCTTTTTTATCAGCAGCCTGCCTTTTGGCATGGCAGAATGGCTTCTTTTATTATTTTTGTTGGATATTAATATATTATTATGTTATCAGAGATGGATTCATTCCTGGCAAAGGGTAAAAGGCAGAAGTTGATTGATGGTCTCAGGACCAAGGGTATAAAGGACGAAGATGTACTGGAGGCAATGAACAGGGTGCCGCGGCATGCCTTTATGGATAATGCCTTTCTGCATCATGCATACCAGGATAAGGCTTTTCCCATATCCAGCGGGCAGACGATATCACAGCCCTATACCGTAGCTTTTCAGACTGAGCTGCTGAATATACAAAGACGCAATAAGGTGCTTGAGGTAGGTACCGGCTCGGGTTACCAGGCCGCCATACTGGCTGAGATGGGAGCCAGGGTTTATACTATAGAGAGGTATAAGGAGCTGTATAACAGGGCACAGAAGATACTGACAAAGTTGGGTTATGATATACATTTCTTCTACGGCGATGGCCATAAGGGTAAGCCGCAGTACGGTCCCTATGATGCCATACTGATAACGGCAGCCACAAAAGAGATACCGGAAGTTCTTCTGGATCAGCTTAAGCCGGGGGGATGCCTGGTGGCACCCGTGGGAGGAGCCGGCAGCCAGGTGATGACGCGTATATACAAAGATGAGAATGGGGAGTACGAAGAGACAAACCATGGGCGCTTTGTTTTTGTACCCATGCTTAAGGGTACTATAGACGCCAAGTAGAACAGGCACCAGACAGAACAGATTACAAGTAGAACAGGCGCCAGACAGAACAGATTACAAATAGAACAGACGCCAAACAGGAAAGATATGAAGATAAAAAAGTTGGTTTTTTCACCGATAGAGGTCAATACATATATACTCTCTGATGACAGTGGTGACAGTGTGATAATAGACTGCGGCTGCTATGATGAGCAGGAGTTTGATAAGCTGAAGGCATATATCGTGGACAATGATCTGAGACCGGTCATGCTGCTTAACACCCACCTGCATCTCGACCATATATTCGGTAATCACTTTATGCTGAAGGAATATGGACTCAGGACTCATGCAGCAAGGGAGGAAGAGCCCAACCTTAGTTCTGCACCCCTGCATGCGGAGATGTTCGGGCTGAGTATGCCGGAGCCTCCCGGGGCAGGTGAATTTGTTTCGGGCGGACAGGTACTAACGGCGGGTGATATTAAATTGAAGTGCCTTTTTGTACCCGGACATACAGCCGGCAGCATAGCTTATTACTGCGAAGAAGAGAATTGTGTTTTTAGTGGCGACACACTGTTTGCGGGTGGCATAGGCCGTACAGACCTGCCGGGTGGGGATCATGGCACACTGTTAAGCAGTATTGGTGAGCAATTGCTGGTACTGGATGGCGATACCGCAGTGTATCCCGGTCACGGTCCGGAAACAACCATAGCCGCTGAAAGAAAGAGCAATCCGTTTTTAACATAAGAGATTAATATTATCTTTAAGGTTTTAAAGCTTATCTGAAAAAAATATTGATATAAAATTTAAATAATATTACTAAACACAAACGATATGGCATTTGATAAATTTGTTAACAGACATATTGGTCCGAGAGACACCGAGATACCCGGCATGCTGGAAACAGTGGGGACCGATTCAGTTGATAGTCTGATAAAGGAAACAGTACCTTCCTCAATTTTAACCGGTAAAGCGCTTGATCTGCCTGAGGCGATGAGTGAGTTTGAGTACCTTAACCATATACGGGAGATAGGGAAAAAGAATAAGCAGTTCAGGTCTTTCATAGGTATGGGTTATTACGGTACGGCAGCTCTTTCAGTGATAATAAGGAATGTCCTTGAGAATCCGGGCTGGTACACCTCTTATACACCCTACCAGGCCGAGATATCACAGGGCAGGCTGGAAGCCTCGCTTAACTACCAGACCATGGTAAGTGAATTGACCGGGGTGGCTATGGCCAACTCCTCATTGCTTGATGAAGCCACAGCAGGCTCGGAGGCAATGATAATGATGCATAATGCCCGGTCAAGGGCAGCTGTTAAAGCCGGTGCCAATAAGTTTTTTGTTGATGAAAATATCTTTCCCCAGACACTGGATGTCATACTCACCAGGGCTGAACCACTGGGTATAGAGCTTATTATGGGCGACTATGCGGAGCAGGAGATGGATGATTCATTCTTTGGTGCCGTACTGCAGTACCCTGCTGCTGACGGGGATGTACGGGACTATAAAAAATTCGTTGAAAAGGTGCATGCTGCCAACGGTCTTGTGGCCGTAGCTTCTGACCTTATGAGCCTGGCCCTGCTTACCCCTCCCGGCGAGTGGGGAGCAGATATTGTCTTTGGCTCCAATCAGCGTTTCGGCCTCCCCATGGGATACGGGGGTCCGCATGCAGGATTCTTTGCAGCACGTGAAGAACTGAAAAGGAATATGCCGGGAAGGATAATAGGGGTTTCTAAAGACATAAACGGCAAGCCGGCGCTGAGAATGGCATTGCAGACAAGAGAGCAGCATATAAAGAGGGAAAGGGCCACATCCAACATATGCACGGCCCAGGCACTGCTGGCTAATATGACCGGTTTTTATGCTCAGTATCACGGGCCTGAAGGGCTGAAGAGGATAGCCTCGCATATTCACCAGAGCACCTGCACATTAAAGCAGTCGCTTGAAAAGCTGGGCTATAAGATAGCTAACAATGAATTTTTTGATACCCTGGATATACGACTTCCCAAAGGTGTTAAAGCAGAAGAGCTGGAAGAGAAAGCACTTGAAAAGGAGGTCAACCTTAACTTCTTCTATGAAGGGAAGGTAATGGTAAGCCTTGATGAGATAACAACTGTGGATGAGATTAACACTCTGGCAGGCATATTTGCCGAAGCAGCGGGTAAGAAGGTTGAGAAGGTTAAGGAGATATGTGACTGCATATGTATAAGTGAGAAGTTCAGAAGAAAGTCTGAGTTTATGCAGCAGGAGGCCTTTAACCGCTATCACAGCGAGACAGATATGATGAGGTATATAAAGCTTCTCGAAGGAAGGGACATATCACTTGCATATAGCATGATACCTTTGGGATCATGTACAATGAAGCTAAACGCAGCCACATCAATGTTCCCGCTAAGCTGGCCTGAATATGGTAATATCCATCCTTTTGTACCTAAAAACCAGGCAAAGGGTTATTACCAGATAATGGATGAGCTGGGTGATGCACTGAAGAAGATAACCGGTTTCAAAGCAGTATCCTTCCAGCCCAATTCGGGTGCAGCAGGAGAATATACCGGATTGATGGTGATACGCCAGTACCATATAAGCAGGGGTGAGGGTCACCGTAATATAGTTCTTATTCCTTCGTCTGCCCATGGTACGAATCCCGCCAGCGGTGTGATGGCCGGTATGAAGGTGGTGGTTGTTGAGTGCGATGATAATGGTAATGTTGATATTGATGATCTCAGGAAAAAAGCAGAGGAGAACAAGGACAAGCTGTCTGCTTTTATGATAACCTATCCTTCAACACACGGTGTCTTTGAGGTGGCGATAAATGAGATGACGGATATTATCCATGATAACGGCGGACAGGTTTATATGGATGGCGCCAATATGAACGCCATGGTCGGCATCTCTGATGCAGCTATTATAGGCTCCGACGTGGTGCACCTTAACCTGCACAAGACCTTTGCCATACCGCATGGCGGGGGCGGACCGGGTATGGGCCCCATATGTGTGGCCGAACACCTGGCCGAGTTTCTGCCTTCGCATCCGGTCATACAGACGGGAGGGAGCAATGGCACTACAGCAGTCGCTGGCGCTCCTTTCGGATCAGCACTGATACTTACCATATCCCATTCCTATATTTTTATGCTTGGCACGGCCGGACTGGAACAGTCGACGAAGATGGCAATACTGAATGCCAACTACCTGGCATCGGCCCTGAAAGATCATTTTGATGTGCTTTATAAGGGCAAAAAAGGGCGTGTGGGACATGAGATGATACTTGACTGCAGGAAATTTAAGAGTGAAGCAGGTATATCAGAGGAGGATATAGCCAAGAGGCTGATGGATTACGGTTTTCATGCTCCCACCTTATCTTTCCCGGTACATGGCACCCTTATGGTAGAGCCCACGGAAAGCGAGCCCTTATATGAGCTTGACAGGTTTGTGGAGGCCATGAAATCAATATGGAATGAGATACAGGAGATAAAAGACGGAAAGGCAGACAGGGAAGACAATGCATTGCATAACTCGCCGCATACGGCTGCCATGGTTGTTGCCGACGACTGGAACCATAAGTACAGCAGGGAGAAAGCTGCTTATCCTGTACCCGGACTCTCAGAGAACAAGTTCTGGACGGCTGTGGGCAGGGTGGATAATGGTTATGGCGACAGGAACCTTGTATGTACGTGTGAACCTATAGATGCCTACCGTTTTGATGATGTGGAGCTGGAGGTGGAAGACTAGGTTTTGATAGCATCCTCGATAAGCATTGAGTAGAGATCGCCCGGGCGGATACCATGTGCATCCATCTGCTTGGGCACTATGCTCTCTTCGGTTATACCCGGTATGGTATTAAGCTCTATGAACATGGGCTCATCGCCCACTATAATGAAATCGAGCCTTACAAGACCCCTGCATCCCAGGTATGATGTTATGTCAGTCCCGGCCTTCTGTACGGCTGCCGTTATTTTGTCAGGCAGGCGGGCCGGTGTTATCTCATCTGCTTTGGAGGGATCATATTTTGCTTCATAATCAAAAAACACATTTTTGCTCACTATCTCTGTCAGCGGCAGGACTATGGTCTCGCCCGATGTCCTTATGACCCCGCAGGCCACTTCCGTACCATCCATAAACTCTTCGGCGAGCACCTCCGGGCTCTCTGTCAGTGCCAGCTCTATGGCCGGCATGATCTCAGCGGTCTTGCTTACCTTGCTCACCCCGAAGCTTGATCCGCTCTCATTGGGCTTGATAAACATGGGTAAGCCTATATTGTCAGCCAGGATGTCCGGATCAGGGATATTATCCTTACTTATTATCACTGAGCGGGCCATCTTAACATTATGATCACGGAGGAAGGACTTACAGGCATTCTTGTTAAAGGTGAGAGCGGAGGTAAAGGTGTTGCAGCCTGTATAGGGCAGTCCCATCATCCCGAAGTAAGCCTGGAGAAGGCCGTCCTCGCCCGGGCTGCCATGGATGGCAATGAAGACAGCGTCAAACCTGACCAGCCTTTCATGGAGCTTAATGGTAAAATTATTCTTGTCCACCTTATATGCTTTACCCGAGGGGTCTTCCCAGTACCATTCAGTACCCTTGATCATTATTACATATGTGAGGTAGCGGCCGGCAAGGGCCCTGTCCACTGCAGCTGCACTCTTCACTGAGATGCCGAATTCGGATGAGTTACCGCCGGATACTATGGCTATGGTTTTCATATACGGACAAATATTTGATTGATGCTCAAATATACTAAATAATGTTACTTAAGCTGAGCCATAAAGGGAAAGTAATGCTTAGCTGTTCCTGCTTCCGGTGGTGTAATTACGCCATTTCTCAATAAGGCTGCTCATATCATCCGGCAGCTCTGTCTCGAACTCCATGGTCCGGCCTGTTTCGGGGTGCCGGAAAGACAGGTAACGCGCATGCAGGGCCTGGCGCGGCATAATGCTGAAGCAGTTTCTGATAAACTGCTGGTATTTTGTAAAGGTGGTGCCTCTCAGTATTTTGTCGCCTCCATATTCGGGGTCATTGAACAGGGGGTGTTTGATATAGCTCATATGCGCCCTTATCTGGTGTGTGCGCCCTGTCTCCAGCTCACATTCAATGACCGAGACATATGACAGGTCTTCGAGCAGCCGGTAGTGAGTGACGGCATGCCTGCCTTCACTTCCGTCAGGAAAGACATGCATCAGCTTGCGGTTTTTCGGGTTCCTGCCTATATGACCGCTTACGGTACCGCTCTCACCCGGGTTACCCCACACAACGGCTGTGTACTTTCTGCCGCTGCTGTGATCATAAAACTGCCTGCCCAGGTAGTTGAGGGCATATTCTGTCTTGGCAATGACCAGCAGTCCCGATGTGTTCTTGTCTATACGGTGTACCAGTCCGGGCCGTACCTCCCCGGTCTTGAAAAGGGGAAGGTCTCTGAAGTGGTGCAGAAGGGCATTCACCAGTGTGCCTGTATAATTTCCGAAGCCGGGATGCACAACCATGCCTGCCTCCTTATTGACAATAAGTATTGAGTCATCCTCATAGACTATATTAACAGGCAAGTCTTCGGGCAGTAGCTCCAGATCCCTCGGAGGATGGGGCAGCAGTACCTGTATTATATCACCGGGCTTAACCTTGTAGTTAGGTTTTACGGGGCTGTCGTTAACCACTATATTACCCGCCAGGGCAGCGTTCTGTATACGTGTGCGTGAGGTATTGTTCAGACGGTCGGTAAGGAAGCGGTCTATCCTGAGAGCTTTCTGCCCGGCATCGGCTTCAATACGGTAATGTTCATACAGTTCGCTGTTATCGCTATGGTCCGGGACTTTATCCATAAGGCTATAGTCGGATGAATTTATTATATCCCAGGATATGACTGCCGGCTTTAATGACAATGATATATATGCCCTGGGGAAGGGTGGTGACGTCAATACGATCTGTTCGTTCGGTGGTCATTATTTTCCTGCCATCGCTGCTGTATATGGTTATCTCAGGCTCGCGGACAGTGTCATAAGAGCTCATGTCTATATTGAGTATATTCTTAACGGGATTGGGCCATATACGGATATTACCTGTTTCCATGATCCCGGGTTCATCTATGCCGGACGGGATTATGGCTTTACCAATCACAGGCCTGATCATAAGGCTGCCCTGTGCTTCCGACTCATTCCATATACCGTTAATATAATAATAGCGTCTCCCTTCCGGTGGGGTGTTAAGGTCGAGACTCACATTCAGGAATGTTTCCGACTGCTGTATCCAGCCGATATGAAACCAGTCATCGATGGCTGTCGGGTCATTCAGTATATATTCAATAAAGCCGTTAATAGTCTGACCGGGATCTATCATCTCTTCCTGCTCATAAAGCAGCTCGCCGGGCATCCCCTTATCATCATCCCATATGGCAATATTAAAATAACGCCTGTTTGAGGACTGGTAGCTATCGTTAAAAGCCATCCTCACAGCCCTCAGTGTGTCAGGCTCAAAAGACCGGAACCTGACCGATACCCTTGCATTGGAAGCGCCCGCCCCGTTTATGCCGTAACCGCTCTCGGCCGAGCCGTCGTCATAGGCGAAGAAGTCGCTGAACACCTGTTGGTATTCGATGGTATCATTTAATTTACGGTCAAATTCATCTGTAATAAGTATTGACTTTATCCTGAACAGTGCCGAGTCACTCTGTGCGGAGTTGAAAGTGTAGATAAGGTTGGCATTGTAGCTTATCCATTGCCAGGGCTCTATATTAGTTGCTCCTGCAGAGAAAGCATGCACCACCTCATCTTCATACATGTCTAAGATCTCGAAGTTCCTTGTGACATTCCTCGTTGTCCCGTCATTATTCCTGTAATTGATATTTATATATGATCCCATCTCGGAAAGGAATACATTCCTGAACTGGGACCAGGGCATTGATTCGTAGGTGTTAAGTACTGACCGCATGGGTGAAGTGAAGGCCACATCAGCGGGTATGGTGTCGTCTGCTGAACGGTTATTGTTGAGATAGACATAGTCAATATTCCAGTGGTCTGAATTGCCGGCCATGGCGGGATCAGCAAGGGTGGTGCTTATGCTTGCATAGTTGACAAACCTGAACCTGAATCCTTTGTAGAGGTAATCAGGATCGTCTATCTTTATTATTACGGGTTTGAAATTATGCAACTCCCTGCCTTCTGCTTTCCATATATGCTGCCATTGCTCATTTGTTGCTGAATAGAACTGCAGCACCAGGCTGTCGCGCTGCTCAGGGGCGTCGGCTATACCCTGCGGCTGGTAGAAAAAGCTGAGGAAGACATTGTCCGAAGCATCCAGTTCAAGGTCAATGGGTGCCGATGTCAGGTGGTCGGCCTCAAAGCTGAAAGAGCCTGCCTCATCATACAGCAGGCCGTTATTGTCAATGGCATCAAAGGTGGCAACACCCTGGCTCACCGGGTTGACAGGGTAAGTATTGTTTATATATACATCATTATCTGTCCAGCGCATGCCGGAAGGCCATATATCAAGGGGAATAAAATCCTCAAAGAAAGGAAGGCCGATGGTATCGGGTTCTGCTAATGACTTGGTCATGTCCCTGCTGCTCTGCCTGTCATATATTTGAATGTTTTTTTGCAAACCAGTGACCACCTCCTGGCTGAAACCGTTTATTGCCAGGGCGGTGAGTGTTACGATCATAAGGTATGCTCGTTTAGCGATCATCAGGTCTTGCTCAGTTTTTTATTTTATATCTATTATAAACAGTGAGTCGGTTTTCATCTTTAATGAGTCAACAGGCAGCCTCATGGAGTCTGTGGTAAACCATACATAAACCGATGAACCCAGTTGCAGTGTGGCATCCTCGTTATAGGCCGGGTTCTGTTTAAAAACAAATGCAGTGGCTGAATCCTGCGCGGTATTGACAGTATTATCATATGTGAAGGTGCCAATATTAAGTGATGCGGCCAGTATCCTGTTGCGCGCCTCATCAATGCCCAGACCTGTCAGTTCCGGTATGGCTGTTCGCCTGTTGCTGAGTCCCTTTCCCAGAACCAGGTCTATCACCGATCCTTTCTGTATTGAATCGCCCGGCTCAACGGGCTTGCCGTGGTAGATCTGCTCGAGTACATAGTCAACAGAAAGGTCGGGTTTATAGTTCAGCTTGCCTATTTCAAGGCCGGAACTTTCTATCAGCGCCAGCGCCTGCCTTTTGGAGAGCTCCAGTAGATCAGGCATCTCAACCATTTCAGGGTTGAAGGCATTGATGGTAACCATTATCCGCCTGTTCTTTTTTACCCTGAATCCTGCCCTGGGGTTCTGTTCAAGTACGCATCCCCGTGGTACTATATTGGTATAGACGGAATCGTTAACATGAAATCTCATCTTGTTCTCCTCAACGACTTTTTCCGCCTCATCAATTGTTAAGCCATAAAGGTCGGGCACTGGTCTGGACTGCCCGTGCCTTGTGTATACACTTAACCACAATAGTGTTAACAGGATTATTACCAGGGCAATGGCAATTGCCAGGCCTATGTTTTTCAGGAAATCCTTACTGCGAAGGAATTTTTTCAGGCTCATAATACCGCTTTATTAGAATAATAACGTATGGACAAAGATAAAATTATATGGTGATGTAAGGTAAAAGGCAAGCTGCAAAAGATAAATTTTAGTGCCGTCCCATTTTACCACTCTCTGACCGTGTTATAAAGTGTATCCCTTTCAACAGGCTGATAGCCTGCTCCCCTTATCAGGCTGCAGATATTGTCGGTGGTCATTGCCGGCTTACTGTCCTCGGCGCCGGCCATTGAATATATCTTTGTGGTATCGTCAATGGTGCCATCAACATCATCCACACCGAAAGACAGTGCCAGCTGTGTTGATTCTTTTCCCAGTGCCGGCCAGTAGGCTTTTATATGCGGGAAATTATCAAGGTATATGCGTGATACCGCATAGTTCTTCATATCCTCAATGATATTGACCTCGCCGTAGTCATACATTTTATTGTTTTCCATCCTGAACTTAAGAGGAATAAATGAGTTAAAGCCGCCTGTTTGATCCTGCAATACCCTGAGCCTCTCCATATGGTCTATACGATGTTCATATTTTTCCATATGTCCGTAAAGAATGGTGGCATTGGATGGTATGCCGGCTTTATGTGCTTCTTTATGTATTTTCAGCCACATCTCCGATGAGGATTTATCCCTGCAAATAATTTCTCTTATTTTCTCATCAAATATCTCTGCACCACCACCGGGTATTGATCCCAGTCCGTGCTCTTTTAGTTTTAACAGTCCTTCCTTTAGTCCAAGTCCTGATTTTTGGATTATATAATCCAGCTCTATTGCTGAAAATGCTTTGATATGCAGTTTAGGCCTGTGCCTACGTATCATATCCAGTATCCTGCAGTAATAGTCAATATCATGGTCGGGGTGCACCCCGCCGACAATATGCACTTCTGTTACCGGTTTTTTATCAAAGCTCTTGACTATGTCCAGAATCTCTTCGGGACTGTGGTTCCATGCCAGCGGACTGCCTGCGGCTTTCTTATAGGAGCAGAACTCGCAGTTATGTATGCATATATTGGTAGGTTCAATATGGAAGTTACGGTTGAAAAAGGCCCTTTTCCCGTTCTTTCTTCTCCTTATTATATCCGCCATATGGCCCAGGAAGCCAAGATTGTTTGATTTAAAAAGGGCCAGTCCCTCATCGGGACTTATCCTTTTATCATTCATTACCCTGTCATATACAGACCTCAGGTCTGCCGGCATATATTCTGTCATATCGTATTTGAAAAGATGAGACTGCAAAGTTAGAAATAAAGGCTGAATTTTTCTGTTGTATCATCCGGACCATAAAAAAAGTGCCTTATGGACTCGTATCGGAATGGATCTCGGTGAAGGGGTGTCATTTGTAAAAAAAAAGTGCCCCGTAATATACGGAGCACTTCCTTTCTGTAAGGTGAAAGGTTTTAATTATCCTTTATGTTTTGGTTCGTCTGAGACGCTAAGCTTTTTTCTTCCTTTTGTACGGCGCCTGGCCAGTACCTTCTGTCCGTTGACCGTTGACATCCTTTCCCTGAAACCGTGCTTGTTCGATCTCTTTCTTCTTGAAGGCTGAAATGTTCTTTTCATCTTATTATGACTTGCTTAAGTTTTCTTTATCTTTATTTGAGCTGCAAAAGTAATAATATTATTTTAAAAACAAAAAGTTATTCACCTGCTCTTTACTGGAAAAAGCATTCACCGGGCGGATAGGACCGGGTGAAAGCAGTGGATCAGACAGGCAGGTACACAATCTTTTTCCCCCTGAAGTATTCTTCGTCGAAATAATCTTCCAGCCTCCACATTCTGTGGTGTTTAAAACCGGCAAGCTCACTGCTCAGATCTCCGCCCTTAAGTGCCATGATCCCGTTCGGCAGATCATTGGCTGATGGCCGGCGTACCAGTCTGCCTGTCCATTTAACCAGTAAGGGAAAGGCAGCGACGGCCCTGCTTATAACAAAATCAAAGCTTCCTTCCATTTCTTCAACCCTGGTCCACATGGCTTCAATATTATCAAGCTCCAGTTCCTGCTTTATCTCTTTAACAATATTTATCTTTTTCCTGACCGAGTCGGCCAGGGTGAATGAGCACTCGGGAAAAACAATGGCCAGCGGTATGCCTGGCAGTCCGCCCCCCGTCCCGGCATCAAGTATTTTTGTTCCTGGCAGGAAAGGTATAAGCCTGTATATTGACAGTGAATGTATAATATGATGCAGGACAAAATTATCCATGTCTTTGCGCGACACCAGGTTAACCCTGGGATTCCACTCTTTGTACAGGGCTTCCAGTCGTTTAAGCTTATCTTGCTGTGAAGCGGGCAGTGTAGCGAAGTATTTTGAAACAGGGTCGTTCACTGTATATTTTTTGTTTTGCTCATGATATTGAAAAGAAGTTCCTTGGCCCTGAATATCTGTGCTTTGACGGTGCCAAGGGGCAGTTTGAGCTCCCTGGCAATCTCCTCGTACGAATACTCTTTATAATACCTGAGTTCGATAAGCTGTCTGTATTTTGGTTTCAGCTGGCTGACAACATTGCTGAGATGCATTATCTTCTGCTTCTGCATCATTTCTTCTTCGGGTCCGGGTGTATCCGATTGAAGGTTTGAGGCGGGATCATCCTGTTCGTCCTGCTTCTGCTCCATAGCTGTGGGGGATGACTTTTTCTTCCTTATAAAATCAATACAGTTATTGGTTGCTATCCTGAACAGCCAGGTGCTGAAGGCATAAGTGGGAGTGTAGAGGTGTATGTTTTTAAAGGCTTTACCGAATGCTTCTATCGTAAGGTCATCAGCATCGGAGGCATTATTGACCATCTTAAGCAGCATATAATAAATGGAATCCCTGTACCTGTCCATCAGATCGGCAAAGGCTTTCTCATTACCTTCAACGGCCAGCTTTACCAGCCTCAGGTCCTGTTTAGCTTTTTCTGATAGTTCAGGTCTTATTTCCATTCGTAATACTGATGTCTATTAAGTGCAACGCTTATAAGGAAGAACATATTGATCACCGGAGAAAAGATATCGAATAACAGCGAAAATAGCAATAAATCCTTTTCGTTCAAAGTGCGCTGCACCAGGATGAAGGTTATCAGTTTGGCCAGTATAACTGTGCCGGCAGCTATGCCAAGAGGCAGGTAGAGGCCTGTTGTCAGCATCAGGATAATAAAGGAGGCATAGAAAAGCACCCTTGACACAGGTTCGGCAACAAGCAGGAATTTAGTTAAGGGTCTGTAATGTGAGGCAGTGGACATATGCCTTGTCTTCTGCTTAAAGAACTGTTTCCACGTTGCTGAGGGTATTGATCTTGTTATTGAGCCGGGTGAGAGGTTTACACGGGTGTTCTTCCTGTTGGCCAGCTGGTTGACAAAGAGGTCGTCATCACCTGACTGCAGGTTGAGATGGGGGCCGAAGCCTTTGTTATCCAGGAATAATGATTTTCTGTAGGCCAGGTTCCTGCCCACACCCATATAGGGAAGACCTGCAAGGGCCATACCCAGGTATTGCATTCCAATGAACATGGCATCATACCTGATATATTTATTGAGCAGTCCTTTCTTCCTGAGGTAAGCGCCGTAGCCCAGCACAAAACCCGTTTTCCTGGTAAAAGAAGAGGCAAATCCTGATATCCACTTACTGCTCACAGGCTGGCAGTCGGCATCGGTAAGCAATAGCAGGTCGTTGCCTGCGGCCTTTATACCTAAGAAAAGGGCCATCTTCTTGCTGTGCCGCAGGCTGGATTCCTTATGTATGGTGGTTACCTTCAGGTTTTTGTATTCCTTTGTGAACCGTTCCAGGACATCTTCGCTGTCATCGTCCGAACAGTCATTAACGACAACGACCTCAAAATCGTGGTAATCCTGTTCAAGGACGGAGGGCAGGAAGGATTTGAGGTTCTCTGCTTCATTACGGGCACAGATAACCACAGACACGGGTTCAGCCTTCCTTTCCTTTCTTTTCTTCCTGCCAGCACCGGTGCGGATATAAAAGAAAAAATAATAAAACAGCTGCACAGTGAGGCTCACTGCAAATAATAACAATAATATGTAACCCTCGGAGGGTATTTGAAGCTCAAACATCTGCATTGGATTTGACAGGCAATATTAATAAGTTTAGCTCTTACCTCAAAGTGAATTGCATATTATACGCTTTTTTTATTACGGATTTTCAAAGACAGTATCTAAGCACTACCTTTGTGCTGTTAAAAAATAAATAAGCAGGTGTTTGAGATACAAAAAAATAACCCGGACTCAGCAGCACGGTCGGGCATTCTCCATACTGATCACGGAATAATACAGACCCCTGTTTTTATGCCTGTGGGCACTGCCGGAACGGTCAAGGGGGTACTGCAGCGCGATTTGAAACATGATATAAATGCCGGTATAATACTTGGCAACAGCTACCATCTTTACCTGAGACCGGGGATGGATATACTGAGGCAGGCTGGCGGACTGCATGGTTTTATGAACTGGGACAGGGCCATACTAACTGACAGCGGCGGTTACCAGGTCTTTTCACTCTCGGATAACAGGAAGCTAACGGAAGAGGGGGCTTTGTTCAGGTCACATATAGACGGGTCGTCACATAAGTTTACACCCGAATCGGTTATTGACCTGCAGAGGGTTATAGGTGCTGATATTATAATGGCATTTGATGAATGCACACCCTATCCCTGCGATTATGATTATGCAAAGAGCTCAATGGATATGACTCATCGCTGGCTTGACCGTGGGATTGCACGTTTTAAGCAGGGAGAGTCCCTGTACGGACACCAGCAGCAGCTTTTCCCCATTGTGCAGGGTAGTGTTTACGGCGATTTGCGAAGGCAGTCGGCTGAGTATATTGCAGGCAGGGATATGCCGGGCAATGCTATAGGTGGGCTGTCAGTGGGTGAACCGGCGGAGATGATGTATGAAATGATAGCTCTTGTTAATGATATACTTCCTGCCACTAAGCCACGTTATCTTATGGGTGTGGGTACACCTGTTAATATACTTGAGGCCATAGATATGGGTGTTGATATGTTTGACTGTGTTATGCCTACAAGGAATGGTCGTAACGGCATGCTTTTTACCGCCGGAGGCATAATAAATATTAAAAACCTTAAGTGGGCTGATGATTTTTCACCCATTGACAGAAATGGACCATCGGATGTGAGTTCTTATTATTCAAAGGCTTATCTTCGTCATCTGATCATCTCGGGAGAGATGCTGGGTGCGCAGATAGCCAGCATACATAATCTGGCCTTTTATTTGTGGCTGGTAAATGAGGCGCGCGAACATATAGAGAACGGCGACTTCCGCAGCTGGAAGGATAAAATGGTTGTTGCACTTGCACAGAGGCTGTAATGAAGATTGAAAACAAAACTATTGATGTATATATCATAAAGAAGTTCCTGGGAACATTCTTCCTGGCCCTGGTACTTATTATGACTGTTGCAATAATATTTGACTTCTCCGAGAAGATTGATGATTTTATGGAGAACCAGGCACCATTGAGAGCCATTATCTTTGATTATTACCTTAATTTCATACCTTACTTCGCCACCCTTTTCGCCCCCTTGTTTACATTTATATCGGTTATCTTTTTCACTTCGAAGATGGCCTATGACACTGAAATAATTGCCATACTCAGCAGTGGTATCAGCTTCAGGCGAATGATGCTGCCTTATTTTTACTCATCCTTTATCATAGCTCTCCTTACCTTTATACTTATAAATTTTGTAATACCACATTCGAGTAAGTTGAGGATTGAGTTTGAGGATAAGTATTATCGTACGCGCAGCGGTCATTTTACGGCAAGGGATATACACAGGCAGGTCTATCCGAATGTTTATGCCTATATGGAAACATATCGTTCGGCCGCACAGATGGGTACCGAATTTAGCCTTGAGCAGTTTAATGAAGAGGGTGAGCTTGTATCAAAACTGCAGGCAACCCATGTCAAATGGGATACCACTTTAAATAAGTGGAGTGCAAGGTTTTATGTTATACGGGATATAGTTGACGGTGAAGAACGGATAAGGACAGGCAGGAGAATAGATACCGCCCTAACCATTACGCCCGAGGATTTTGAAAGGGGGGAGTATTTTGTTGTTACCATGAACCTTTTCGAGCTTAATGATTATATTGATATACTGCGTCTGCAGGGTTCCGAAGAAATCAAACTGTGTCTTAATGAAAAACATAAAAGGATAGCAAGCCCCTTCGCTGTCTTTATACTTACACTTATCGGGGTATCACTCTCCTCACGAAAGGTAAGGGGAGGTATTGGCGTGCAGATAGGTTTCGGGCTGGCTCTCAGTTTTTCGTATATTTTCTTTATGCAGTTTGCCACACAGTTTTCGTTAAAAGGCAATCTTGATCCCATGCTGGCCATGTGGCTGCCGAATATTGTTTACTTCAGTATAGCACTACTCCTGTACAGGAGAGCTCCCAAATAAAACATATTCGAAAAACATTAATATATAAACGATTGATAATTAATAAGCTGTCGCGACTAATACCTCTTGTGGTTTATTGCAGTCGAAAAAAACTGATATATATTCTTCTTTTATTCACATGAATTTATTATTGTTGTAAGCTGAAAACGGGAAATATTAAGGGTAATAATTTTATTCAGGGTTTTAACAAAAATATACAGATATGCCTATAGATCAGAAGATTCATGAACTCCAGGAGAGGCGAAAAAAAATACTTGTCGGCGGCGGTGATAAGGCCATAGAAAAACAGAAAGCCATGGGCAAGGGCACTGCCAGGGAGAGGGTAATGATACTGCTTGATGAGGGATCCTTCAGCGAGTATGATATGTTTGCCGAGCATGAAGCGCGCGATTTTGATATGGATAAAAAGAGCCTGCCCGGCGATGGTGTAATAATAGGGACGGGCACTATTGAGGGTGCCCCTATAGCTATTTTTGCACAGGACTTTACTGTTGCAGGCGGATCGCTGGGACTGATGCACTCAAGGAAGATAACCAAGATAATGGATCATGCCCTTAAGATGAGGATACCTCTTATTGGTATAAACGACTCAGGGGGTGCAAGGATACAGGAAGGCGTTAATTCACTGGCCGGTTATGGGGAGATATTTTTCCGTAACACACTGGCCAGCGGTGTTATACCGCAGATATCGGTTATACTCGGACCATGTGCCGGCGGGGCTGTCTATTCACCTGCCCTCACAGATTTTGTTTTTGTTGTTCAGAATATCTCGAAGATGTTTATTACAGGTCCCGAGGTTATAAAGACGGTTCTCGGTGAGGAGATATCCATGGAAGATCTGGGTGGCGCAAAGGTGCACAGCGAGGTAACGGGCAATGCCCATTTTTACGCCGAGAGTGAGGACGAATGTTTTGCCAAGATAAAGGAGCTGGTGAGTTATATACCATGGAATAACCAGCAGAAAGCTAAGGCTATAGAGCCGGAGGAACCACGCAGCGAATGCGATATAGAGAATATTGTGCCTGCCGACCCAACCCTGCCTTATGACGTGAAAGATGTTATACGTTCTGTTACTGACAGGTCTGAATTTTTTGAGATACAGAGAAAATGGGCGAAGAATATAGTTATTGGCTTTGGCCGGATTAAAGGCGCCACAGTAGGCTTTGTTGCCAACCAGCCAATGGAGATGGCCGGTGTGCTGGATGTTGATTCTTCTGATAAGTCCGCCCGTTTTATACGTTATTGTGATGCATTCAGTATACCTATAATAACCTTTGTTGATCTGCCGGGTTACCTGCCCGGTGTTGATCAGGAGCATGCCGGGGTGATAAGGCATGGTGCAAAGGTGCTATATGCCTACAGTGAAGCCACGGTACCCAAGATAACCGTTATCCTGCGCAAGGCTTATGGTGGTGGATATATTGCCATGGGTTCGAGACACCTGAGGGCTGATTTTGTTTTTGCATGGCCCAGTGCTGAGATAGCGGTGATGGGACCAGAAGGGGCGGCCAATATAATCTTCAGGAAAGAGATAATGTCTTCCGATGATCCTGATGCCACAAGGAAAGCGAAGGTTGAGGAATACAAGGCCAAGTTTGCCAATCCTTATGTGGCTGCCAACAAAGGCTATGTGGATGCGGTAATAGAACCTGCCGAGACCAGGAAGTTGCTGATACATGCAATTGAGGTCTCGGATAATAAATCAGTCTTCCTTCCCAGCAAGAAGCATGGGATACCACCGTTCTAGATTTTCCGAATAATAATATATTAGACGAAATGGCAAAGAGTGACAGTAAGCTGGAAAAGATAAATATCAATCATTCCTTATATACAACAAGGCTGAGTGAATCGTTCAGGAATAAAGAACCTTACAGTCCGCCCGATAAGAGCAAAATGATGAGCTTTATCCCGGGTACAGTAATAGAGGTACTGGTCAGGGAGGGTGATAAGGTAAAAAAGGGTGATGTGGTGATGGTGCTTGAAGCAATGAAGATGAAGAACAGGCTCAAATGCGATGTTAACGGGATTATCAAAAAGATCAATGTTGAGCCCGGGGAAAAAGTTCCCAGGGGGAGCCTTCTGATGGAGATTAATCTTCAGGAATAGAGGTCCTTAAAAGTGTTCTGAACTTATTCAGTATCTTACAATAGTGATCCTTAAAGAAGTCCTGACCATAAACGTATCACTTAAAAGAGTTTCTTAAAGAAGTCCTGACCATACCCAGTACCTTTCATATTTAGCGATGTCAGGCTTGTTTTCAAAGATGCCGTACACTGCTGATCCGCTGCCGCTCATTGAGCTGTATAAGGCCCCGTTATTATAGATATTCTCAATCAGTTCTCCTATCAGAGGATACTTTGCAGTAATGACCTCCTGGAAATCGTTTTTTAGATTTTGTTTCCATGAAGCAAGGGGCTCCTGTATTATTTTGCTTATGCTGCTGCCCTTACCGGAAGGACTGACCATGCTGTAAGCCTCAGCAGTGCTGATAAATATGCCGGGATGCAGCAGTAGTAAATATTTGCCTTTAAGGCTGAGCCGGATATCTGTAAGTATCTCGCCCCTGCCACTAACTATAGCGGGTTCATTCCTGATAAAGAATGCACAGTCGCTGCCAATTTGCAGTGCCATCTCGCTGAGCATGTCCGTTCCCGCTCCCAGCTTGAAATACCTGTTGAGGTAGCTCAGCATAAAAGCCGCATCCGAGGATCCGCCACCGAGTCCCGATCCGGATGGTATTGTTTTATGCAGGTGTATCCTCAGGGGCGGTATGTTATAGTGCTTCCTTGCAATCTCCAGTGCTCTTAACACTGTATTTTCACTACTGCTACAATCAGGTTTTAGTCCGGTTATTTTCAGGCTGTCCTTTTCCTGGCCTCCGGGGGCCGGGACAAACTCCAGGGCGTCCGTGGCTCCGACAGGGTAAAATAATGACTCTATATTATGAAAGCCGTCACTCCTCACAGAGATGATCCTAAGGCCTATATTGATCTTGGCATTCGGAAAAATTGTCATATATAAACTTGTATTATTGAGTGCTGTCTGCAAAAATAATGAATTATTCCGCTAATACAGATATACCATCTTTCAACAAGATATCAACATAAAATGTTTGTAATAATTAGTGATAATAAGTAGGCGGACAGCTTGTATTTTCTAACTTTGAAGCTGTTAATCACGGATGAATTCAGCAAGGACATATAAAAGTTAAATAGTATATCATGGCTAATCAGAAGACCAGGGTGAGATCTGCATCAAATGCCATGCCTGATATGGGCAGGGTGCCCCCTCAGGCCATGGATATGGAGGAGGCGGTGCTGGGTGCAGTAATGCTTGAGAAAGATGCAATAATAACAGTGCTTGATATCCTGAAGCCTGAAAGCTTTTACAAGGATGTGCATAAAAAGGTCTATTCGGCTATTCTTGCGCTTAATCAGAGGGAGATGCCTGTGGATCTTTATACCGTAACAGAGCAGCTTCGTACGGAGGATGAGCTGGATAACGTGGGCGGACCTGTTTACCTGACACAGCTGACATCAAAGGTTGTCTCAGCCGCTCATGTTGAGTTTCACGCCAAGATAGTGGCACAGAAATTCATACAGAGAGAGCTTATCAGGGTAACATCGGAGATACAGGGAAGGGCGTATGACGACTCTAATGATGTTAACGAACTGCTTGATTATTCAGAAAATGAGCTCTTTCAGATAGCCGAAGGAAATATAAAGAAGGAGGTGGCTGCCCTTAATATCGTGCTTAAGGAAGCTATACATGAAATTGAAGAAGCAAGCAAAAGGGAGGATGCCCTGGTGGGTGTGCCCTCGGGCTTCACCAAGCTTGACAGGCTTACGTCGGGCTGGCAGAAGTCAGACCTTATAATAGTTGCTGCAAGACCCTCGATGGGTAAGACGGCTTTTGCTTTGTCCATGGCCAGGAATATGGCTGTTGACCATAAAAAGGCTGTGGCTGTTTTTTCCCTGGAGATGTCGGCTGTGCAGCTGGTGAACAGGCTTATCGTTGCCGAGACGGAGCTGCCCTCTGCAAGGATAAAGAACGGGAGGCTCAGGGAGGATGAGTGGAAGCAGCTTGAGACCAAAATAAAGACCCTGGAGGATGCCAGTATTTTTATTGATGATACACCCGCTATCTCGGTTTTTGAACTCAGGGCCAAATGCCGCCGGCTGTCGGCACAGCACAAGCTGGATATAGCCATTGTCGATTATCTTCAGCTTATGACCGGTCCAAAGGATGCGGGTAGCCGTGAGCAGGAAGTGTCTAATATATCACGCTCACTCAAAAGCATATCAAAAGAGCTTAATGTGCCCATTATTGCCTTAAGCCAGCTGAACAGGTCGGTAGAGGTAAGGAGCGGCAACAAGAGGCCGCAGCTTTCTGACCTGAGGGAGTCCGGGGCCATCGAGCAGGACGCCGATATGGTAATCTTTATTCACAGGCCGGAGAAGTACGGCTTTACGACACTCGATAATGAGATGTCATCAAAAGGTATAGCCGAGATCATACTGGCCAAGAACAGGAACGGTCCTGTTGACGATGTGCTGCTGAGGTTCAGGGAGGAAAGGGCCCAGTTTCTGGATGTTGAGGACCTTAACTATGACGCTATTGGCTCGGAGAATGTTTCTGACTCTTTTACCGTAAGCTCAAAGATGAATAGTGATATCGGGGGAGATGACAACCTTCCGGGAGGAGCCGGTGGTGGGGGGTTTCAGTTCCCATAACAGGGGCTGGGGAACTACCTTAACCAGATCAGTAGTGATGCAGAATAATATAATATCCTTTAATGATGCCTGAAAATATTATTTTTTTTGTGGCTGGACTGGCAGCAGGTGTGGTGATAATGATAATCATACACAGGGTGGTTAATAAATCCACCCGTGCCGGTGAGAATGCCCATATCAGCGATCTTAAAGCCAGTTTATCAGAGTACAGGAACGATATTGCCGAAAAGGAAGCCGAAATACGCAGGCTTACAGGCCAGGTGGCATCAAAGGATACAAGCATTGAAGCACTGGGGGAGAAGCTGGGCGAACAGAAGAAAGAACTGGAGTCCATACAGGAAAAGATGAAGAAGGAGTTCAGGCTTCTGGCAGATGAGATAATGGAGGAGAAAAGCAGGAAGTTTACACAGGAGAACTCGGAAAAGCTTGACAGTATACTCAGACCTTTTAATGATAACCTTAAGGACTTCCGGGACAAGGTTGAAATAACGAGGCTTGAAAGCAGCAAGGACCGTGCATCGCTTATTACAAAGATTGCAGAGCTGGAAAGGCTTAATACAAGGATAAGTGATGAAGCCAATGCACTGACCAGGGCTCTTAAGGGAGATTCAAAAGCCAGGGGTAACTGGGGGGAGATGATACTGGAGAGTATACTGGAAAAATCAGGACTGGTAAAAGACCGGGAATTTTTTGTACAGGAGTCGTATACATCGGAGAAAGGTAACAGGCTGCAGCCTGATATAATCGTAAAATATCCGGGCAACAGGTCTATCATTATTGATTCCAAGGTGTCGCTTGTAGCTTATGAGCAGTATGTGAACGCCGATACCGATGAGGAGAAGGAGCAGGCCCTGAAGGCACATCTGCAGTCGGTAAGGACTCACTTCAACAAGCTGGCTGCCAAGGACTACCAGGATGAGTACAGTCTGGATACCGTTGATTTTGTAATGATGTTCATGCCTGTTGAGCCGGCCTATTTTCTTGCCCTCCAGTCAGATAACAGGCTGTGGTCCGATTCATACGAGAAGAGGGTGCTTCTTATCAGTCCAACTAACCTGATAGCCGCGCTGAAGATGATAGAGAGCATATGGAAGCAGGAATACCAGAGCAGGAATGTACTGGAGATAGCCAGGCAGGGAGGGGCTCTTTATGATGATTTTGTGCTCTTGCTGGAGAGGCTGGAGAAGCTGGGAAAAAAACTGGGCGAGACACAGAAACAGTATGATGATACGGTGATGAAGCTGACGGGCAGGGGCAACCTTATTAACAGGGTGAGCAGCCTTCGTGAACTGGGTATAAAGGCCAAAAAGGAGATGCCTGACAGCTATCGTGATGATGAGCTGCCCGGAGAGGAGCCTGGCGACGAGCTGCCCGGCGAGGCTAATTAAAGATAAAGGTGAATCTCAGTCCGGCCGACCTGAAACTCAGATCCTCGAAACCGGCAAACACACCAACCTTACCGATAAGGAAGATCTCGCTCAGACTGTAACCCAGCTCGTAATAGTTGCCTGTATTGGGACTGTAAAGGTAGGCCAGGCTTATATTCTCCCTCATAAGGCTGTTGCTCAGAAAGGGTAAGAGCTTGATAAGCAGGTAAGGGGTGGTATACCTCAGGTGTGCTTCAATATAATATTCAGGTGTGGCCAGTGAATAATAATCCCGAAGCATAAACACATCCTGGTGGTTACGTATCAGGAAGGGCAGGGATTGGGTGTTGAAATGGTTGAAATCCTGGAACTGCAGCCTGTCATTATTTAAGTATCCTCCCACTCTCAATCGCCACGAATATTCGCTGAAAGCGCCAATGGACTCGGACTTGTTTGCTTCAAACTGTATATGGTCGTAATGGTCCATTGCATTGTCAGCGGTAATATTGATCCCATGGTCATAATAGATCTTAAAAGTTGGATAGTCAGAGCTGGCAGCCGATTTCTTGCCATTACTGATCCTGTATCTCTGCCGGGGGATATATGATATTACGGTTGAGAACTGGTGGTGCAGATGATCTGTAAGCAGGTAATCAGCTTCTGTGTCGCCGGGCGCACCGGTGTATTCATTAAGGGGTATATTGACCGAATAGTCTTCGTCCCTTCTGAAGAATGAATAATTAGTATTATTATCCAGCAGCCTGCGGTCATCATATGCATACCTCAGCTCAACATAAAAGCCGTTAAAATATTCCTGGCGCTGGCTCAGGGTGATATAGCGGCTTTCATATAAGCTCAGGTAGTTATCTTTAAAAAGCAGGGATGTGGCCATATTCATAAATGGGCTGATACCTGCCGAGTTTGTAAAATCCCTGCTGCCCATGCCCATCCAGAACACGATGCGCGACTGCTTCATATGGTTATAGGTAATAAGGCCGCTGGCCCTCCAGTTGATATTTTCCCTGGCGAAATCCCATCCTGCCTCAGGGCTGAGGGAAAGGGTCATTCCTGAGTCCCATACATGGTAGAAACTAAAGTCAATTCCGTATTTAAAGCCGTCCACGGCGTTGAAGCCCAGGTGACCCGGATCTATCAGTCCGCCTGTTCTGAACCTGCTCTTCCTGTTCTCACTGTAGAATGTCTTACCAAAGAGTATACCGTTTACAACAGTCCCCAGCTTGCTTTTACCTGTTCCGGTGCTGTCGCTGTATGCAGTTGACTCTTTAAGTCCGGCCTCCACCTTGAGGCTGTCACTTACCCTTATACTTTTTTTCTCTTCTTCGGACAGGGGTATGGGTCTCACCTCCGACCAGTACTCCTGGCTTTTCCTGTTTGCATCTTCCACAACCTTATGACTGGTGGTTTTTTTGATCTCCAGGTCATCTTCCCCGGGATCGGCTTTTTCAGCTTCCTTCTCCATCAGCCTTGACAGCCTGGTCATATCCCTGTTGCTGAGTTCCTCTTTCTTAAGTATCTCCTCTATCTTCTGCTGTGTTTTTGATTCTGCTCGCTGCTCTTCCAGTATATCCTGTTCAGCCCTTACGTTCAGGTTCAGTACCTCGGGCTTTACCAGGCCGGTATTTGGTTCCACGGTGTTATATGTTACCGAGCTGCCATATGTTCCGTCTGCATCAACCCCCATAATAGCAATCTTTACATCGAAATTATGGCTTACAGGCATCCATATATCATCCTGTACGGGAGTATAGACCTGCCTGATATTAATTGAGCCTGCCAGGTTCTCATTTGTAAGGTCAAGGCTGTGCAGGCACCACAGTTCTTCAATGATATATATGGTACCTTCAAAAACCTGCTGGCTTTTCCTTTTGGGTATAACCTTTATCTTGTTAACTATATAGGGTCCCTGCACAGTCGATCCTTCATAGCTGTATTTATAATGTGACATTGCGTTGGGTGCAAGGGGGCTTATTGCAATATCGGCGAGTACCGGCTGGTAGAAGCTTGCCCTTACCACATCCATGGGCGAGATATCCGATTGCTGAGCATCAGGGAAGGTGCTTTGCTGCGCTATCACTGTCTGTTTATAGGTATCCGGTGCATCATATTCAATCTTGTTTATTGACTCAATAAGGTAGCTGTCGCCTTCATTGATTTCAATATCCTCAGCATTGATATTTCTTTTTACCAGCCTGGGTATCTTATTAACCACCACACTGCCTTTTATGTATATATCGGCCTCATAATGGCTTACCCTGTTAAGGTAATAAGGTGCCAGCCCTATTGCTTTCCTCATAATGCCGTATGCCGGATCTTCGCCGGTGGCCGTGACCCTCACCTCCGGTATCTGGTAATACTGCATACCGAGGCTCACATCCATCTCAATATCCGAGCTGCCTATCTTAATATTCTTTACCTCAGGTGAGAAGCCCAGGCTCTGGAAAAAGACTGTATAAGTGCCTGGCTTAAGCTTTATTTCATATTCACCCTTAATGTTTGCCGTTGTGCCGTGCTTGAGCTCATCAACATATACGGTGGCATATCTTACCGGCTCCCCTTCGGTATTTCTTATATGACCCCTTAGACTCTGAGCTTCAGCGCTCAGAGCCGCAAGCAGGATGATATATAATGTGAGAACAGTTTTTTTCATAATCCGTTTTTATGCAGGCTTGCCGGCAACAATAAGCACATATTCCCCCTTCGGCTGTTTATCCAGGTAATATACTGCCAGTTCTTCAAGACTTCCCCTTATATTCTCCTCATAAATTTTAGTAAGCTCCCTGGACAGGGATGCTTTTCTCGTGCCCCCGAACACCTCGCTGAGCTGCTCAATAAGCTTTTTTATCCTGTGCGGTGATTCATAGAACACCATTGTCCTTTCCTCGTTCTCAAGGTTTTTGATTCTTTTCATCCTTCCCTTTTTCTGCGGCAGAAAGCCTTCAAAGCAAAACCTGTCTGAGGGCAGGGCCGAGTTGATCAGTGCCGGGATAAATGCTGTGGCACCCGGCAGTGTCTCCACCTCAATACCATTCTCTATGCATGTGCGTACAAGCAGGAAGCCGGGGTCTGATATACCCGGGGTGCCGGCATCTGTAATAAGAGCCACCTTTTTGCCCGAGGCTATCTGCCTGCATATCTTTTCAGACTCCCTGTGTTCATTGAATTTGTGATGTGATGAGAGGGGAGTGCCTATATCATAATGTTTAAGCAGTATTCCTGATTTGCGGGTGTCCTCGGCAAGCACCAGGTCAACATCTTTAAGTATTTCGACGGCCCTTAAGGTGATATCCTTAAGGTTGCCTATAGGAGTGGGTATGATATAGAGCCTGCCCATATTATTTTACTGACAGTTTGCGTTCCACCAGCTCAAATAACTGGAGGGCAGCTTCTGTATCTGCCATGTCTGCCAGCTCCCTGCTTAGTATGTCATGCGCTTCAGCAGCAGTGGATGCCCTGTTCAGCTTATCTATGGTCTCTCTGAACAGCTCTGCATTGCCATTGAACAGTTCCCTGATAAAATAAAACCTGTCATTAACACCCAGTGCCCTGTTCAGGTCAGTGACAGGTATGGTACGTATTTTACCCCCTGTCTTTTTGCTGTCTCCAACCTTTTCGTTCATACGGCTTGAAAGATGTGCAAATCTGTCGGCAATAATTTTATCTGCTTTTTTCTCTTTAATCTTTTCTGTTCCCTGCTCAGCGCCTTCCTTTCTGCTTTCAGTCAGAGCCTTTATGTCAGCGTCTTTCTTCTTCAGTGGATTCCTTCGTCTTCAGCGTCTTCTCTTCAGCTCTCTGATCAGTCTCTTTAGTCTCAGCGTCTTCCTTCTGCTCAGTGATCATCCTCTTTAGTCTCTCCGGCCTCTTTCGCCTCTCTCTCTGCGGTGATATTTTCCTTTGCACCGTCACTTTCTTCTGTCCCGGGCTCCTCCAGTATATCACCAATAAGCCTGATCATATCACCCGCACTCCTGCATTTTGACTTTGCAAGCTCAGCCCTGAGCTCCGGATAGTCGGGCTTGTTTTTCAGCTCGTCCATAAGATCGGCGGCTTCCTTAAGATCCCCGAGAATAATATTTATAACTGATTTGAGATCCATCTACCGGGTTTTATTTAAAATCATTTTCTTTACTTTGCAAAGATAATTAATATTTACCTTGACGAAAATTATACACGTGTCATAAACATATACGCGTGTCATAAACATTTATGCTTAATGCATTTTCTTGAAAATTCTGTTGACCATGTAAATAAACGCGGATCAATAGAGGTTATTGCAGGATCAATGTTTTCCGGTAAAACGGAAGAATTGATCAGGAGGCTGAAAAGAGCCCGGATTGCAGGTCTGAAGGTTGAAATATACAAGCCTGCTCTGGATACAAGGTATTCAGACAGCTTTGTTGTATCCCATGATGACCGCACCATCACATCAAACCCCGTGGAGAATGCCTCCATGATCCTGCTTCTCTCATCGGATGTGCATGTTATAGGCATTGATGAAGCCCAGTTTTTTGACAAGGGCATAGTGGATGTGTGTAATGAGCTGGCAGACAAAGGTGTGAGGGTGATAGTTGCCGGTCTTGATATGGACTTCAACAGAAAGCCTTTCGGACCCATGCCTGACATAATAGCTATTGCCGATTATGTTACAAAGGTGCATGCCATATGTGTAGAGTGCGGTAACCTGGCCAATTATTCTTTCAGGAAAACGGACAGTAAAGATGTGGTGATGCTTGGCGAGCAGGATCTGTATAAGCCACTGTGCAGAAATTGCTTTCTTAAACTTTCGGAATCAAAGGAGGAAAATTGAAGATAGATGTTAATACTGTTACAGCGATTACGGGCTCTGATCTGGTCGGGGAGACCGGACATGAGGTGTCAGAACTGCTGATAGACAGCAGGAAGGTGTCTGAACTGTCAGAAGGTATAATGTTTATAGCCCTGAAAGGGGATAAGCACGACGGACATAATTATATACCCGCTTTGTATAAATCGGGGTTAAGAGTGTTCCTTGTAAGCAGGGATCATTTCATCTATGAGCCGGATAAGTATCCGGATGCGGCTTTTATTATTTCGGATAACAGCCTGTCCGCCCTTCAAAAGCTTGCTGCATGGAAAAGAGATAAATACAGTGGACGCCTTATTTCAGTTACCGGCAGTAACGGTAAAACTATAATTAAGGAGTGGCTCTCCGGTATACTGGGGAAGTATGAGACCGTGATAAGGAGTCCGCGTAGCTATAACTCCCAGGTGGGAGTGCCCTTATCGTTGTGGGCCCTGGATAATGAATACCATAGTGCCGTGATAGAGGCGGGTATGTCAGAGCCGGGGGAGATAGCAAGGCTGGAGAAGATGATAAGGCCGGATATTGGTATATTCACGCATATAGGGGAGGCACACCAGGAGAATTTCAGCAGCATGGATGAAAAGGTGAAGGAGAAGCTGGGCCTTTTTGTCAATGCAGGCACCATAATCTATCCCTATGATAAGGAAAAGATACGCAATAATATACAGAAAGACAGTCGGTTGCAGGATAAGAGACTTTTTACATGGTCAGCAAGCGAGGATGAAGCTGATGTACTGATAAGTCCTGATCTGCATAATAAAAACGGGCCGGTATTAAAGATTGCTTATGAAGGTAATGAGTTTTTATGCAGCCTGCCCTTTACAGACGGGGCATCGCTTGATAATATATCCACCCTTATTGCAGTGCTTCTGTATCTTGGACTGGATAGTGTGCAGATAGCGGAAGGGGTGGAGAGGCTGCAGACTGTAGCCATGAGGATGGAACGGAAGGATGGCATTAATAACTGCCTGTTGCTGGAAGACTATTATAATTCAGATCCCGGCTCACTGCGCATAGCGCTGGATTATCTGAAAGGTATCTCGGATAAGCAGATGACACTTATACTGTCCGATTTTGTCCAGGGCAGCAGGAATAAAGACCAGCTATACCGCGAAGTGGCAGAAAGTATAAGGAAAGCGGGAGTAAGAAGGCTTATCGGCATAGGCACAGATATGATGAGCTACCGCGATTATTTCCCTGTGGATGAAACAGTTTTTTATAAGGGCACCGCTGATTTTATCAGAGCATTCACGCCGTCCGGATTCAGGGATGAAGCAGTGCTTATAAAAGGGGCAAGGCGATACGAATTTGAACGTATAGGCAGGCTGCTGGAGTTGAAAACACACCAGACACAGCTTACTGTAAACCTTGATGCTGTGCTGTCAAACCTTAATACCTTCAGGTCGTATCTGGATAAGGACACAGCTGTAATGGCTATGGTTAAGGCTTTTGCATACGGTGCCGGGGCAAGGGAGATTTCCGAGTGGCTGGCCTATAACGGTGTTGACTTTCTTGCCGTGGCTTATGCTGATGAAGGTGTCAGTCTCAGAGAAAAGGGTATCACAAAACGTATTATGGTGATGAATCCCGACCCATATTCACTGGGGTCTATGATTGAGTATGAGCTTGAACCGGAAATATACAGCCAGGATATCCTGGATTGTTTTATTGATGAGGCAGAACGCAGCGCAGTTAAAGATTATCCCATACATATAAAGCTTGATACGGGTATGCACAGGCTGGGATTTATGAAAGAAGATATTGACGGTTTGCTCTCTTCCCTGCAGGGGAGCAATGCCGTAAAGATAGCTTCCGTTTTCTCACACCTGGCTGCTGCCTGGGACAGTACGATGGACGATATTACTCACCGGCAGGCAGCCGGATTTAAGGAGATGAGCGGGTATATACAGCAGCAGACAGGCACTGACTTTTTAAGGCATCTGCTTAATTCAGCAGGCATAGTGAGGTTTCCTGAATACCATTTCGATATGGTAAGGCTGGGTATAGGCCTGTATGGTGTCTCCGAGACAGAAATGAAAGGGCTTAAAACAGCCGCCTCCTTCCGCACCAGAATATCACAGGTTAAAAGCATAAAGCCCGGTGAAGGGGTGGGATACGGATTAAAGGATGCTGGAGAGAAAAGCCGGACGATAGCTATACTGCCTGTTGGATATGCTGACGGACTGAGGAGGCTGATGGGTCAGGGAAGGGGCAGGGTGTATGCAGGAGGTCATTACCTGCCTCTTACTGGTAATGTGTGCATGGACATGTGTATGGTGGATATTACCGGTACCGGTCTGAAGGCCGGTGATGAAGCTGAAATATTCGGTGATAATATATCAATAGATGATGTTGCCGCAGTGTGTGATACCATACCTTATGAAATACTTGCCGGTATACCTTCAAGGGTTAAAAGAATATATCTTTATGAATAGCCGGTCAGGCATGCTGTGCTGCGCCTAGCCCAGTGTGCTTATCCTGTCGAGTTTAGGTGAGTCAAGTATCTTTATTTTTCTCCCGTCAATGGATATTACATTTTCCGCTGCAAAGGTGGAAAGTGTCCTGATGGCGTTGGATGTGGTCATATTTGAAAGGTTGGCTATATCTTCCCTTGAAAGGTAAGCCCTTATGGTCTTGCCATCCTTTTCATAACCATAGGTGTCTTTCAGTACTATCAGCGATTCAGCAAGGCGTCCGCGTATATGCTTCTGTGTTAATGATACGGTGCGGCTGTTCGAGAATCCCAGCTCCATGGACAGCATCCTGATTATCTTTATGGACAGCTCCGGACTTTCCTTCACCAGCTTAAAGAAGGAATCCTTCTCGATTATGCATATTGTTGAATCCTCTATGGCTATAGCCGAGGCTGAATATACCATTCCGGCAAATAAGGCCCTGAAGCCAAGCAGATTGGCGGGCTTTACCATCCTCAGTATCTGCTCCCGGCCGCCAACACCTTCCTTGAATATCTTCACTTTACCGCCCGCCAGGCTTATCAGTCCAGTTGGCCTTTCACCTTCTTTGAATACTATCTCCCCTTTACGGTAGTGAGCATAGGAATGATTTCTTACGAGTACATCCCTCTCTTCGGCATTAAGATTCTTAAAGAGCGAACCGGGACTTTCAATGCAACTCTGGATGTAGTGATTTTTGTATATAGCTGTTTTCATGTATGGTTTATGTTACAGAACATAGACAAAAATAACAAAAGAATCTTAAAAACCCTAAATTAACATTTTTTAACACATTCATTAACAGTATGTTGTAAGGGTCACGAATACAGATCATTACTTCTTATGTTTTAGAACATATCGTCAGTGGCAAAAAATGATTCCCATCACCTTTTGCAATAAAATGTCTTATCCGGAATGAGTCTTAATAAACTAAAAGTCTGCCACCAGCGGCATTTTTCTCCCGGGACCGAATGCTTTGCCGGAAATTCTAAGTATGGGAGGGGCCTGATATCTTTTAAATTCGGTTTTATTTACCATGCTGCTTATCTCCCTGACCAGAGAGGGAGTGATATTTTCCCCTTTGATAGCCTTAAGGGGTTTTTGTAGTTCAATATACTGGTAAAGTATGGAGTCCAGTATCCTGTATTCAGGGAGTGAATCGGAATCTTTCTGTCCGGGACGCAGCTCGGCGGATGGTGCTTTTTCAATAATATTTCCGGGTATCACCTCCTTATCTTTATTTATATAGGCGGCCAGCCGGTATACATCTGTTTTGTACACATCGCCCAGAACAGATATGCTTCCTGCCATATCTCCGTAGAGGGTGCTGTAGCCTACAGCTGTTTCGCTCTTATTTGAGGTATTAAGAAGAATATCACCGAATTTATTGGACACGGCCATCAGTAAAAGGCTGCGCAGACGCGCCTGTATATTCTCTTCAGTGACATCTTCAGGCATTCCTTTCATTATATCCGAGAGTGATTCCTCAATAGCCCTGTAAGAATAAGCTATATTTATGATATCATATTTCACTCCAAGGTTACTGCATAGTTCAATGGCATCATCCACGGAATGGCTGCTTGAGTACATTGAGGGCATAAGCAGGGCTCTGACTTTTGATGCCCCCAGTGCATCCGCAGCGACGCACAGGCATACGGCAGAATCTATCCCGCCGGACAGTCCGACAACTGTTGTTTTGAAGTTCATTTTACTGAAATAATCTCTCAGTCCCAGTATCAAGGCCCCGTATATCATCTCTACGGTATCCGGTGAATATTTTTTATGCTCACTGCTACCTGTTATATCTGTAAGCTCATAACTGGCAATATGCTCTTTGAAGGCCGGGAAGATATCAATAATATTTCCTGAGGGTCCGGCCACCAGCGAATTACCTTCGAATATAATATCCGTATTACCGCCTACCAGGTTGACCATAAGAAGGGGTAGCTTCCATTTTGCTGCTTTATCCGTGAATATTTTTATTTTGCTTTGGGTTTTGTTATAAGCAAAGGGTGAAGCTGAGATATTGATGATAAGATCGGGGTTCAGGGCTGCCAGTTCCTGCATGGGCGACACCGGATACATGCGCAGGCTGCTGAATTCATTTTCAAACTCCTGTTCATCCCACAGGTCTTCACATATGGTTACAGCCAGCCTTTTTCCTTTCAGCTCCATTACCTTAAAATCACGCGAAGGTTCAAAATACCTGTATTCATCGAAAATATCATAGGTGGGTAGCAGGCCCTTGTAAACTATATCCTGCACTTTACCCCCGGACAGCAGGTAAGCTGCATTAAACAGTTTCTTACCGCTTTTATTCCTGTTAATAGCCGGCGCTCCTATTATGGCTGCTATATCACTGCATTCACTGGCTACGGTATCGATATAAGCATAGCATTTATCAATAAAATCACTGTGTTCGAGAAGATCCTGGGGAGGATAACCTGTTATTGCTAATTCAGGAAAGACCACAAGGTCTGATCCGTCCTTTTTCGCTTTGCCTATGGCGTCAATAATAAGCCTGCTGTTTTTCTCAAAATTGCCTACATGGAAGTTTAACTGTGCAAGTGTGATCTTCATGATTTTTTCATTACCGGTGCTTAAAAGTTCAGTCCCAGTTTGAACCGTATAATATACTGTCTTATCTTATCGTCCGGCTGCCCTTCATTATCCTTTGTGATATCCAGGAAATTATCTTCATATCCCAGTCCGAGTATAATGGCTGTGCTGCCTCCAAGCGAATATTCCGTGCCCAGTGTTATCTGGTATCCCAGGTTAAAAAGCTTCAGCTCGTCCATAACATTTTCTTTCTCTATGGCATGTGCCGGAATGCTGCCCTTGCCGCTTATAACTATTTTGGGTTTCATGCCTACGTTGGCAAAAAAGGTCATATAGCCTATCTGGTTGGATTTCATGTTAATAGCAAGGGGGACCGTAAGGTACTGGATTTTATACAGTATATTCTCGCCCGGGTAAAGCGGAGATACGGAATTTTTAAAATTGATAGTAATGGTGTCGCTGTAATTCAGCCTGCCTGAGGTGTTCATCAGGCCTATTCCCGTTGAAAAGGCGTAGTTGGGAGTAAAGTAGGTGTCGAAGGTGAGGCCATAGGCAAAACCGGGCCGGGCACCATCATTCATCGTTGCTTCGGTATCCGATGAGAACCAGCTTATAAGCGGTTCAGCATACAGCCTGAAGCTGAAGCCCTGGGCATCCGCTTTCTGCAGCGGTAAGCAGAAAAGCAGTGCTGCGGGTATTATTTTTAAGAAAGTACGGTTTATTTTCATATCCTTGCAGCTTGGTTATTAGTCGACACTGCGAAAATAATAATTATATATCAATCAAAGCAAACAGCTGCTTATTGCATGTCAAAAAAAAGCAATAATTTTGTTTTTACTAAAATTGATTTACCGGGAATGAGAGAAATAAAACAAATATGCATCTTGCTGCTTTTTAGCCTGGCCATAAGCTCCTGCGGCGATAATCATTACAGGGTCAGAACAAAAGGCCCGCAGCCGGAGATTGAGATGCTGAGACTTGAAAAGGATCTTTTTGAGACCGATCCGTCCATGCTGGCCGGCATGAAGGACAGCCTGCAGTCAAAATACGGCAACTTTCTGCAGTTATTTGCCTGGGTGATAAGTGCCGGCAGCCTGGATGACAGTGCGGGCTATGACAATATGCTGGCCTTTGCAACCGACCGTTATAATTATGAGGTTTATAATACGGTTATGGAAAAGTACCCTGATATGTCTTATTACGAATCCGAATTCGGAAAAGCATGGGCAAGGTACCTGTATTATTTTCCAGGTTCTGCCATACCCGCTATGTATACCTTTATTTCAGGTTTTAATAACAGTATAATTATTGGAGATTCAATCCTGGCGGTGGGACTCGACCGCTACCTTGGGTCCGGCAGCAGGTATTACACTGAGCTGGGCATATATAACTACTTGAGCCGTAAGATGGTTCCTGAAAGGATAGTTCCCGATGCCATGTATGCCTGGGCTAAGGCGGGCTGGCCGGCAGAGGAGGAGTCATCACCCGAAGATCTGCTTTCCGCTATGATGTATGAGGGCAAGCTGCAATATTTTACCAAATGCATGCTTTATGATTATCCCGATTCAGCATTAATGGGTTTTACCTCCGGGCAGATGACCTTCTGCAGGAATAATGAGCAGCGCATGTGGGAATATATTATTGAGCATGATTTGCTCTTCAGCACCGACCTGATGCTGATAAGGAAATTTACCGGCGAGGCCCCCTTTACAAATTATTTTACTTCGGAGTCACCCGGACGCGCAGCTGTGTGGCTGGGATTCAGGATAGTGGAGTCGTATATGAAGAAGAACCCGGATGTAGGGCTGGAGCAGTTGATGAATGAAGATAACTACAGGATGATCCTGGAAAAGGCTAAATACAGTCCGTCTAAATAGTGACCTTCCAATTAAACATCTGATAGTCCCGTAAGATCATGGCAGTTCCATAGGATCCGGGTAGCCCCGTAAAAAAAGAGACTGCCCTTTTGGGACAGCCTCTTTTTATGGTTTTCTGCGTTTGCTTTTACTCCGGATGAATAGCCTCAACGGGGCATACATCAGCGCATGCGCCGCAGTCTGTGCATAATTCCGCGTCGATTTTATAAATATCTCCCTCGGAGATAGCTTCAACAGGGCATTCATCAATGCAAGTTCCGCAAGCAGTACAGTCATCTGTTATTACGTAAGCCATTTTTACAATTATTTTTAGTTATAAATACAAGATAACGACAACACAAAATTACCTATATTTTTTAATTTCAAAAGGATTATCGGGTTTTTTAAGAATAGTTTAATCAGAGGCGTATATAAACAAGCAGTTCCATGAGCGGCGAAAAATTTTAAGCTATGAAGCGAAAGCATATTATATCTCTGTAAACCTGATTCCCAGGTATGAAATGGTTTTCAGTCCTGTGATCATGGCTTTCTCATCCATGGTAAAACCCGGCGTATGGAGTCCGCTCAGCCCTTCGGTCTCAGCTCCAATTCCCGTGCGGAAAAACACTACGGGGTATTTCAGGGAGTAGTGCGCAAAATCCTCTGAGCTCATCCTTCGTTCCAGTCCCGTTACCATATCATCACCGTTTATCTCCTTAGCCAGGTCCATGGCCATCCTTACATACTCATCATCATTTACCAGTACCGGGTATCCTTCGGGTATATCCAGTTCTATCCTTACCCTGTATTCTTTCTCCACCTCACGGCATATCTCTGCCATAATACCGAGTATATCTTTTCTTGCCTTCTCGTCAAATGTTCTTACCGTACCTTTAATACTTACCTTATCGGGTATGATATTGGTAGCACCCCTGGCTATAAAACTGCCTATGCCCAGCACCAGTGGTTCATCTGTCTTGTACTTATCTGCCGCCTCCCTGAGCCTTATTACCAGTTCGCTGCCTATCAGAACCTGGTCGCTGCTCTTTTCAGGCAGTGCTGCATGTCCGCCGCGACCTGTTATGGTGATATGCAGCTCATCACTTGAGGCCATATATTTACCTGCTCTAAAGCCTGTCATTACTGAGGGGAGGTCGGGCAGCACATGCTGGGCTATTATAAGGTCTGGACTGATACCCCTGAAAGTCTCTGTTTCCATCAGCATTTTTGCTCCTCCGGGTGCCAGCTCTTCACCGGGCTGGAAGATAAAAACCATTTTACCTGCAAACTCCTTTCTTAAATCACTGCTTATCTTTATTGCTCCCATAAGCATGGCCATATGGCTGTCATGACCGCAGGCATGCATAAGTCCTTCATTCCTGCTGGTCCAGGGCAATCCTGTTGCTTCCTTTACAGGCAGGGCATCAAGCTCGGCCCTGAGTGCAATGGTTTTGCCCCCGGCTTTCTTTTCACCATTGATCCATGCTATGATACCCGTTCCGGCCAGCTTAGCGGTATAATCAATACCAAGCTTATCGAGGTAACGGCATATATAATCGGATGTTTCATATTCCCTGAACGATAATTCGGGGTACATATGGAAATGCCTTCTCAGCCTTATTGTTTCATCAAATAATTCATTGGCTTTTGCTGTGATTATCTCTGCTAGTCTGTCCATATGATATATTATAGATGGCTAAAAGTCGAGACTGAAGGAAAGGTAGAATACCCGGGGCAGTATAATTGAGTTCTCAACACCCCATGCCCAGTCGGCCCTGACAAAATATCCGAAGAGATTGGCTCTCAGTCCGAAGCCGAAGCCACCCACTATGGGCTCCCTGTTAGTGTCCAGTACCACCTTCACCGGCCCGTTCTCCAATGTCTCGATATCCCAGCTGTTATCCCCTGTCCACGGATGCAGTCCGCTCCATGCTGTGCCCAGATCACCAAAGAGCACCAGCTGGAAATCATTTAAGATCTTTGATTTCAGCGGCCGGCCCGCTATATATCTTATCACGGGCCACCGTATCTCACTGTTGATAAGGGCAAAGCTATTGCCGTTCCTTATGTTCTGGCTGAATCCCCTCATATTGGTGGCGAGTGTATGAAAGCCGTAATTGGCTCCGGGGTCCACCGGTATTGACTGATCAAACATGGGAATATCATTGAAAAGAAATCCCAGCCAGTTATCCACTCCACCCAGGTAATACAGCAGCTTTGTCGGCCCGAAAGACGAGCTGGCAGCAAACCTGTTAGCCCATATCAGGTCGCGGTGTATCCTCAGGTAATGCCTGAAATCGCCGCCTATAACAAACATGTCTGATTTGTTTCTCTGTATATCCCGGTAATACTCACCAAAAAGCTTAAAGCGTGTACCGAAATATATATTGGTGCCCCTGAACCTGGTGTTATCATATACCACTTCACCCTTAAGCCCTGCCCAGTGGCGGTGGATGGCATCGCTGTGCAGGGAGCTTATATCTGTTGCCAGTTCCACATACCTGTCATTCCTGTAGCTGACTGTTCCTTTCAATGCAAGCACCGTGGTGATGGGTTTTGCCAGGGTGAAATAGAGGTTATGGCTGTGTATCTTGAAATAGGCCGTGTCATTATAGCTGTTGAGTGCCTGCCGGTGAAAAACAAGCTGCTTGTCAAACCTTCCTTTCAGGTTCTCTATGCTTACAAGATATTCATTGCTGTCAAAATTGCCTGCAAACCTGAATCCCCCGGTTACCTTGTAGTCTTCGAAAAGATCCACCACCCCTATCTGGGTAAGCATGTTAAAGCCCGGATTGAAATATGGGGCCCCGCCGGTGTATGCCTGGTAGGACTGGTTAAGGAAACTGAAATCTATCTGGTTGGCAATATAGTTGTTATAAAAGGATGGCTGATATATTCTTATTGACGGAAAATCGATCCTGCCCGTATCCAGGTCAATATCCATATATTTCTCATCGCGCCATTGCTGCTCATAGTAGTTTTCTTTTTCCTTTTCGAAGATATAGAAATTAAAATCTATGGGCTCATCAGTGGCATAATACTCATACAGGGGTTTTGTCAGGGTATCCCTTCTCCGCCTGTCCTCCTCTATCAGCCTTTGCCTCAGTTGCTCAATGCTGTCGGCTTTATGAAGCATGGCCGTCTTTTCCTCCCTGAAAGGGGTGGTGATAAGCTCATCTTCAGGGATGGGGTCCTGGCCGTCAACAGAGCCTGTATACAGCTGGTAATTACCTTCCTTAAATTTTATCTCTGCCACCCTGCTGCCTGCAATGTCATGCTTTATTATATTCCTGTTATAGTTGGTAACAGGTTCTGACCTGATGAAATACCTGTAGTGGGTTGTGGTATCTATATAGCTTATGGCACTGTCGGACCGCGCAAGATATTTATTGATCACCCCGGTCTTATCACCCAGGTACCAGAGTTCCCTTTTGTTCTCCGGTACGGGCTGCATCCGCTCAATGTATTTTCCTTCTGACAACCTTACCGCCACCTTATTATCCTTTTGCAGGTCATAGCTGAAAAGTTCCCGGGTGGATGCCGTTTCTGCAAGGGGGTCAAAAGGAATGTCCAGAGTGTCATTTAGCCTGTTGGAGCTGAATATTATACTGTTACCCTCAGGCTTTACATACCTGGGGTTAAGGTCATCGGCAACATCGCGTGTTACCTGCTCATTGGTGCCGGAAGCAATGGTATGAACAAAGATATCAGTAAGCCCGTTTTTCACTGCTGACATCACCAGCCTGTTGCCGTTGGGTGAGTAGTCAAAGTCAAGTACCTTATCGAAATAGAGCAGGTTACGGCTTTCTGTCTCGCCACTCTGCAGCCTGTGAAAATATATCTTCAGGTCACCTTTTTCTTCATTTATATATGTAAGTATGCGGCTGCCCGGGTGCCATTCTATAACAGGATAGCTGATATCAGCCACCTGCTCATACTTCGGTTCAAGGGATGCTATCTTCTCACGCTTGCCTGTTTCTGTGTCATGAACCCATATCTTGCGTTTACCCCAGTTATATGTGATATAGGCAACATAGCGTTCATCCGGACTCACACTTACATCCTGTATTATCCTTCTCTTCTTTGTCTCGTGTATCTTTTCCCCGGGCTCGCCTTCAGGCTCGTTATTCTCTATATTTTCATAATAGTCCCGGTAATATTCATACCATTCTTTCTGCAGGTCTTTCAGCTTCATGCCCAGTACATACATCAGCCCGTCATCCACATTCTTGTATACCTTGGTAAGGTATATAACATTGGGGATAATGGGATCGCCATAGGTTTTTGCTATATACCTCCAGAAAGACTGTCCGGCGTATATGGCATCCTCATATTCCAGGAAATTGAGTTTTTCGTACCTGCCTGACAGTATACCGTCCCTCACCCTGTTGTCCGTCTCATAATCCCATCCAAAGGCAATATAGTTGATAAGTCCCTTCAGGTACCAGTCGGGCAGCTGTATCTGTGATGATCCGGATACCCTGTCCCTGCTGTCAGCATCATAAAGCATCTCGTTAATCATTACCTCGGTGACCGAAGCCGCTATCTGTCGGTCATATGTCCGGTGGTCACCCTCGTAATAAAGCATTACCTTGTTTTTTATCGTACGGTTAAAGCCGCCAATATTATAATCGCTCTGCCCTGTCACCAGTCCTATATTTGTTTGTTTCTGCTCTCCATGGAGATTATAGGTGATAAGCAGCAGCCTTTTTTCCAGCATATAATCAAAATAATCCTCTATCTCTGCTATCTTATCCTCCGCAACAGCTGCAGTATACTTTGCCAGGTCCCTTCCATATTCATTGAAATAGACATCAAAATAATCAAAGCGGTAGTATGACCAGTAAAAATCGTAATGCTGAAGGCGGTTCTTGCCAAATGTCATTTGCAGCCCGTTGTAGAACTGGCTTTTCCCGGTCAGGCTTAGCAATAAAAAGAGTGCTGTCAGTATTATATGTCTGATCCTTAATTTCAAATGAGCATTTGATTTTGGTGAAAAAATGGCATCAAAATTTATTCCAAAAGCTGTGCAAAGAAACAAAGCTAAGATAATATGTTATCAACAAATAGCGAAAAAGATCAAACTTTATTAATTTTGGTTCATTATTTGATAATTTTGTATATCAGAACAAACAGTGCAACCAAATGGTTCTGTTTTTTGTCTGAAGAGAGAGATGAAGAGAGAGCTTGATAACTAATAAATAAATTCAGGAAAGACATGAAGAAGACACAACTTTTACTTATTATCCTTTTTACATCATTGATGGTATCAGCCCAGCCCAATGGCGCTGCTATTAAATTTGAAAATACGAAACATGACTATGGCAGGTTTAAGGAGGAAGCCGGTCCGCAGACACACAAATTTGAATTTGAGAACACCGGTACATCCGACCTGCTGATAAGCAGGGTTACAGCCTCCTGCGGCTGTACATCACCGGAATGGACCAGGCATCCTGTTAAACCCGGAGAGAAAGGGTATGTTGCCGCTACCTATGATCCCCGTAACCGTCCTAACCGGTTTAAGAAAACAGTAACAGTGTATACCAATACTCAACCCGCCGTACATGTACTCATTATTGAAGGAGATGTTATACCGAGGGAGCGTACGGTAGAGGAGATATACAGGTTTGAGGCCGGCGACCTGAGGTTTAAAAGCAATCACCTGGCCTTTACCGATATAGAACACGGGAAGAAGAAAATAAAGATTATGGAGATAATAAACACCTCAGATAATCCTGTTACACTGGGCTTTGACAGGGTGCCCGCACATGTGGAACTGAAACCAAAACCCGAAACACTGGACCCGGGTGAGAAGGGTATTATTGAAGGCACTTATGATGCCGGCAGTGTCAAAGACTGGGGTTATGTTAACCATCTTATCCGTGTAGTGCTGAATGGCGAGGTGCTCGACAGGACATATTTCGTTGTATCTGCCAACCTGGTGGAAGATTTCAGTTCATGGTCCAAATCTGAGCTTGAGAATGCACCGGTATTCGACCTGGAGACAACAAGGTATGACTTTGGTGAGATTAAGCAAAGGGAGAAAGCAAATATTGAATTCAAATTTAAAAACTCAGGCAAGAGCGACCTTATCATCCGCAAGGTTAGGGCATCCTGTGGCTGCACAACCGTTACACCTGCCAATACCACCATTAAGCCGGGGGAATCAAGCAATATAAAGGCTGTGTTTGACGCGGGTGTACGCAAGGGCAGGCAGCATAAGGTAATAACTGTTATTACCAACGACCCTGAGAACAGCCAGGTAAGCCTTGTGGTCAGCGGTACGGTGCTGGCCAACGACTAGTTAATTGCATGGGGGACAACAAAGAGAAGAATACCGGAAAATCGTCACTGTCAGTTAATAAGGGCGTACCGCAGCCACCGGCTGTCAATCCCGTGTTTGCAGGTAAAGCCAGGAAAAGAAAAAAGGAATATTCGCTGAACCAGTATGTCGATGGCATACTGGAGGGTAATATACCAATGCTGAGTCAGGCTATAACCCTTGTTGAAAGTAATAAAAAGGAACATTTTGAGCTTGCTCAAAAGATTATCGAGGCATGCCTTCCTTATGGGGAAGATTCTGTGCGGATAGGTATTACGGGTGTTCCCGGTGCCGGTAAGAGCACCTTTATCGAGACTATGGGTAAGAAGATCACCGCTATGAACAGGAAGCTGGCGGTGCTTGCCGTTGATCCCAGCAGTGAAAGGTCGCTGGGAAGCATACTGGGTGATAAGACAAGGATGGAATCGCTGGCCAATGACCAGGCTGCCTTTATCAGGCCCTCTCCATCAGCCGGCTCGCTGGGCGGGGTGGCAAGAAAAACAAGGGAGTCGATCATACTCTGTGAAGCTGCCGGCTTTAATACCATCTTTGTTGAGACAGTGGGCGTGGGACAATCCGAGACCATGGTGCATTCCATGGTCGACTTTTTTCTTCTGCTAATGATATCAGGCGCGGGTGATGAGCTGCAGGGAATAAAAAGGGGTATAATGGAAATGGCCGATACCATTATTATCAATAAGGCCGATGGCAGTAATATTCACAGGGCTGAAATGACAAAGACCGAGTTTCAGAGTGCACTGTCACTCTTCCCTCCCAATGAATCGGGGTGGAAACCCAGGGTGCTCACCTGCAGTTCCCTGGAAGCCACGGGTATAAATGAGATATGGGATACGATAAGCGAGCAGCTGGATCTTACCAGAACCAACGGTTTCTTCTATGAGAAAAGAAAGAGGCAGTCAGTCATAAGGATGCATGATACAATTATGGATAATCTCAGGTCTTCATTTTATGATGATCCGGATATTAAAAAGAAGCTGTCAGAGCTGGAAAAAGACCTGCATGATGGTAAGATAACATCTTATTCGGCGGCAGCTGAATTACTGAAGAAATACCGTCAGAATAAAGGGCATTGATATTTTTTCTACTTTTGTGTTAATAGCAAAGAAATTATGTACAAAGCGATCGTTCTTTTTGCCCTGGTACTTATTGCCAGTCTCATGCTCCAGCGGGAAGGGATACCTGATAGAAGGATACCTCGAGGGACTGGATGAGGGAACGGTGTACCTGCAGGAAAGGGTGTCGGGTGAATTTACAGTGGTGGACTCAGCCTCCGTTGAGGATGGCTTTTTTCGCTTTGGAGGTGCCGTGATCGATTATCCCCGGCCTTACTATCTCTTTGTCAAAGGGCGAAGGGGCGCCTTTATGTTCTATCCTGAAAACACTGATATGATGATCAGGGCTCATGTCGATTCATTATATGATGCTGAGGTAACAGGATCTGTTACACAGTATGAATTTGATGAGTATAATCGCGGACTGGAACCTTTATATCAAAAGGTAATGAACTTTTCCCGCCAGGCAGAGACTGCAAGGGAGGCAGGGGAAGAGGAAGAAGCTGAGAGGCTGATAGCCCGGCGAGACCTTGCTGTTGAAGATATCAATGAGTACAGTAAGGATTTTATCCGTTCCCACCCCGCATCATATTGCAGTCCAGCCATACTGCGCTCGGTAAGAGGCATGAGTATTGAAGAGACCGAATCATATATTGACCTTCTGGATGAAAGGCTTATAAATACACAGATCATCATTGACCTTAAAGAAGACCTGGAGAAACGTAAAAGGCTGGTGCCGGGAGAAATGGCCCCTGACTTTACACAGGCTGACCCTGAGGGCACACAGGTAAGGCTTTATGATAAGCTGGGATCCGGGCCGCTGCTGCTTGATTTCTGGGCCTCGTGGTGCGGACCCTGCCGGGAGGCCTATACCGGTATTAAAGATGTATATGATAAATACCATGACAGGGGCTTTGATGTGCTGGCTGTGTCTCTTGACCGCGACAGGGATGACTGGCTCAGGGCCATTGAAGATAATAAGCTTGAATGGACCCAGGTTTCTGACCTGCAGTACTGGAATAATGAGGTGGCACGGCTGTATGCCGTAAGTGCTATACCGGCAAATTTCCTTCTTGATGCTGATGGCAGGATACTGGCTGTTAACCTGGGGGCTGATGAGCTGGAGAGAAGGCTGGCGGGTATACTGGGCGACTAGCATACCGGGTGCCTTCACCATTAAAACCTGATACATTCACTTACCATTGACCGTTAAAAATAAGATTTTATCTTTGTGTAAATAATACAGGGAGGCTGTGCCTGTCCTGTATGCCTTTTAAAAACTAAAGCTATAAAATAATGAAGAAATTGAGAACCTGCCTTTTAGTTATAATAATAATATCATTTGCAGGCGGACTGCATGCTCAGAAGAGGGCACTGACACACGATGATATTGAGTCGTGGAAAAGGATAACCGAGAAAGTCGTTTCACCCGATGGTGAATGGATAGCCTATAAGACGGAGCCCTGGCAGGGCGACCCTGAAATATACCTTTATAATAAGGATGGCAGCAGGGTTTTTGAATCCAAACCTGCTGAAAAGATAAAGATAACGGACGATTCTGAATTTATGATCTTTACTATTATACCTGCATGGCAGCATGTAAGGGAGCTGAAGCTGCAAAAGACCAAAAAGGAAGATATGCCGGGCGATGTGCTGGGGGTATATTCCATTGGGAAAGCTGTGCTAGATTCGATAAAGGATATAAGGAATTATAAGATACCAGCTGAGTGGGGCGGATGGCTGGCTTACCAGGTGGAAAAAGATGATAAGGAAGCCGGTGAAAAAGAAGCTGAAGCCGGTGAAGCTGAAGAAAAGGAATCCGGTGAGAAGGACAGTAAAAAGGAATCCGGCAAGAATGGCTTTATGCTGCACCTTGAAGATCTCGCCAGTGGTGAGACTGTATCATGGCCTTTTGTTACCGAATATCACTTTGCGGAGAAAAGCAGCAGACTGTTTTTTGTGTCCACAGGTGATGCAGACGGGTTTGATCCGGGCTTATACCTGTATGACATAGAGAAGGAGCAGCTCAGCGCTGTTATGACAGGTGATAATGACTATAAGCAGTTGTCAATTACAGAAGAAGGAGATATGATTGCCTTCCTGCTCGGTGAAGGAGAAAAGGAAGGCAGATAAGAACGAAACAAAGGATTTTTCCCTTTACCTGTGGTCAGGCGCCGGAGAAGCTGTAGAGTTAGTCAGCAATGATAATCCGGCTATACCTGAAGGCTGGCTTATAAGTGATAACGGGAGTATAAGGTTCTCTGACAATGGTGAACGCCTGTTTTTCGGTACCGCTCCAATGCGGCCGGAAAGGGATACAACAATCCTCGAAGAAGAATATCCCAATGTGCAGGTATGGCATGGCAGTGAAGGTGAAATGCATACGGTGCAGGTCATAAATAAAGAACGTGAACTGCGAAGGAGCTACCTGGCCATGTATGACATGGGAGATGACAGGCTGCTGCAGATTGAAACCGGAGACATACCACAGTCAAGACTGATAGACGGGGGTGATGCGGATAAGGTGCTTCTGCTAACGGATAAGCCCTATGAGCTGCAGTCGATGTGGGAAGGCAGTCCGGGTCATTATGACGTTTACCTGCTCGACCTTGTGAGCGGCGACAGGCAGATGATAAAAAGAGATATCCGTGCCCGCGTGGAGGTGTCGCCGGCAGGCAAATACCTGGCATGGTTTAACTATCCTGATTATTCTTATTATACATATGATATTGAAACGGGTAAGGAATACCGTATTACCGAACCGGCAACTATCAGGACTGAGAACGAACTCAATGATGTGCCTAATTATGCCTACCCCTATGGATCGCCGGGATGGCTTGAAGATGATGCGGCGGTGCTTATTTATGACCGCTATGATATATGGAAGGTTGATCCGGAGAATAATAGTGAGCCTGTAAATCTCACAGTAAGCGGCCGCAGCGATAAGATCACCTACCGCCTTATACGTTTCGACCGCGATAAGGACTTTATTGATGAGAAAGAGACACAGTACCTGTCAGGATCGAATGAAGTGACCAGGGCATCGGGGTATTATGAGTGGGGAATGAAAAGGGCATCGGAGCCTGAGCTGCTGCTTGGTGGCAGCTATAATCTTTCACGTCCCATGAAAGCTGATGATGCCTCAACTGTTGTTTATACAAAAGAGACCTTCAATGAGTTCCCTGACCTGCTGGTATCTGACCTGAAATTCCGTAACAGCACACGCATAAGCAATGCCAACCCGCAGCAGGATGAATTCCTCTGGGGTACAGCCGAGCTGTATAGCTGGACATCCCTGGATGGCAGGGAGCTGGAGGGACTGCTATACAAGCCTGAAAACTTCGACCCCTCAAAAAAGTACCCCATGATAGTTAACTTTTACGAGAAGTCGTCATCCGGACTGTATAACTACCGCACTCCCGAGCTGCACCGCTCAACCATCGACTATCACTATTATACCAGCAACGGCTATGTGATATTCAACCCGGATGTTTATTATGAAGACGGCTACCCGGGCGAGAGTGCCTATAATTGTGTTATGCCCGGTGTTACGGCACTGGTGGACGAGGGATTTATCGATCCTGACCGCATAGGTGCACAGGGCCACAGCTGGGGAGGATACCAGGTAGCCTACATGGCCACACGCACTGATATTTTCGCCGCTATTGAGTCGGGAGCCCCCGTTGTCAATATGTTCAGTGCCTACGGTGGTATACGGTGGTGGTCGGGACTTAACAGGTCGTTCCAGTATGAGCATACACAGAGCAGGATAGGAGCAACCATATGGGAAGCACCCCTCAGGTATATTGAGAATTCACCCTTGTTCACCATGGATAAGGTTACCACACCCATACTTATCATGCATAATGATGAAGACGGGCATGTGCCATGGTACCAGGGGATAGAATATTTTGTTGCACTGCGCAGGCTGCAGAAACCGGTATGGATGCTTAACTATACCGGAGAGCCTCACTGGCCGCAGAATCTTAAGAACAAGAAGGATTTCCAGATACGCATGGCCCAGTTTTTTGACCACTACCTGAAGGGCAAAGCTATGCCACTGTGGATGGATAAAGGTATACCGGCTGTTAAGGCGGACTATGAACTGGGTTATGAGCTTATGAAATAAGATTTTCCCTGCTGCCTGCCCCGTTTATCTCCAGGACAAAACCAGTGCCCCTGACAGTCCTGAGCTTTAAGGCGGGGTCGGGCGACAGGTATTTCCTTAGCCTGCTGACAAAGACATCCATGCTGCGTCCGAGGAAATAGTCATCTTCGCCCCATATCTCGGTAAGTATATCCTCGCGTCGCATGATCTTACCCCTGTTGGAGATCATATAGCGTAATAACTGGGCCTCCCTCAGTGTAAGCTTTACCTTTTTTCCGGCACAGCACAGCTCAAGAGTATTAAAGCTGAGTGTGGTGGAAGCTATTTTATATTCATCATTCATCCCTGAATAGACCCTTCTCAGGATATTATTAAGTCGAAGGATAAGCACCTCAGGATCGAATGGCTTTGTAATATAGTCATCGGCACCTATCCTGAGGCCTTTGACAATATCCTCTTTCAGTGTTTTGGCCGTAAGGAAAACAAAGGGCATCTCAGGGTCTTTCTGCCTTATCTTCTCTGCCAGTGAGAAGCCGTCCATCTCAGGCATCATCACATCAAGAACACAAATATCAGGCTTTTCCCCGGTAAATTCCTTCCAGGCCTCTTTGCCATTGCGGGTAAGGGATACCTTATGGCCGCTGATAGAGACATACTGGCTGAGTATATTGCCAAAGTCAATATCATCTTCTGCTATTAATACTTTCATGGTTCCGGTTGTATTGATTTATGGTATATTTACAGTAAAGACGCTTCCTTTTCCCTTTTTGCTGCTTACCCTGACTGAACCTCCATGAGCTTCGGCAATTTTTTTAACGTAGTAAAGTCCCAGTCCAAGGCCTTTTGCGCTGTGTATATTGCCTGTGCTGACCCTGTAAAATTTATCAAAAATATTTTTTTGCTGTGAGCGGCTGATACCTATGCCCCTATCTGAAACCTCAACAGTGATACCCCCTTTCTTATCGCTGAAGGCGGCCAGGTGGATGACCGCCGTGTTCCTTGAATATTTCACCGCATTATTCAGCAGGTTACTTACCATAGTGGTAAAATACAGTTCATCAAGCTCAGCCTTTTTGCCTTTCAGCTTGCAGTCCACGGTAAATACACAATCTTCCCCGCAGCCGCTTCTGAAATTATCAGCTATCTCCTCTATCAGCTCTCCCACATCGATTTCTCTTTTGTCGACCTGGAACTGTGTTCTTTCCCACATGCTGATCTCAAGAATATGGTTGATGAGTTCATTGAGGTGCACAGACTGTTTACCTATCATATTTGCCGTATCTGTGATTTTCTTTTTATCGTTGATAACAGCATCGTGCTTAAGGGTCTTTCCTGCCACCGTAATGGTGGAAAGTGGTGTTTTAAGCTCATGGGTCATATTATTGATAAAGTCGGTCTTGAGTCCGGACAGGCGCTTTTCTTCGAGGTAATTCCTCATTGTTGCAAGGTATATCAGGCTTATTATGATAAAACTGATTATACTCAGTATGAGTGTGAGGCTTATGTCCCTTAAGATTATTTTCTCCTTATTGGCTATATCGATATAATAATCAAAGGAAATCCTGTAATTATTGCCTTCGCTTTTGAATGTGTACACCTGTATGCCTTGTCGCGACTGATGCTTCCCGGTCTCCCCGGCCACTCCGGTCTCCCCGGCCACTCCAGTCTCCCTGGCCGGGATTTTATAAACATTAATTATTTCATTGATATCGATCAGGTCGATTTGATTGATGTTTATGAAGGATCTTATCTCGTTTTCCAGCCCCAGCTTATTGAAATAATTACTGAGATAAGCTGTCAGCACCTGGTCTTCGGATAATATTTCTGAGAAATTAGCCCTTATCTCTTCAGCTAAGAGCGATGAATCCGCACTGTTTGCGATGGCCTTTATTTTACCGGTATACAGCGGGGCTATATCGTCAATAATGAAATAGGCCTTACTGAAGCCGCGGTAGGGGTCGGTGACTGTCAGCTCCTGTATTGCTTCCTTTGCCACTGATCGATACCTCAGTTCAAACACCTCATCCTTTTGCAGCCATACCTGGCGTACGATCAGGAATTGCGCCAGTGTAAACAATGCCAGCGCTGCAAATACGGGGAGCAGGGTTTTTAAATTCCGCATGATCAATACTATTCAGTCAGATCAAATTTAACTAATTATATGACCTCCCGGCAGGCTTTAACCCTGCTTTAACCCGCTGTTAACATAATCAGGCAGCTTTTGTGTTTACATTTGGAATGTGATTATAAACAAAATACAGTATATCATGCAAAGAAAGATTATAGCACTAATGATTGTCACCTTCCTTGTCTCTATGAATAGTTTCACAGTGTTTGCACAGAACAGGGAAGAAGAAAAAAAGAAGCAGGAAAAGCTCATCCTGGAAAGGCAGTTGGAAGCAGAAAAAAAAGCTATAGAGGAAGAACGGGAGGTGATGGTTATAAAGACCGAAGAAATGGAAAAGGCCGTACGGGAAGCCCGTGAGGCCTACAGGGATATCGATATCCCTGATTTGCCCGATGCACCAATGTTCTTCTCTACCGGTACGGGCCGGAAGGGTGTTTATTTCGTTAACGGCTCGCAAAACTCCAGCAGCCTGCAGCTCACTAAAAATTTAAAGGAAGCCAGCTTTACCAAAGAATATGATTTCGAGATTGAAGAAGAAGCCAGGCATGCATCCATAAATGTCAGTGGTATATGCGAAGAAGGCGAGATACTGGTAAAGATCACTCAGCCATCGGGCAAGACATACACAGAGGTACTTATTGATGAGTACGGTTCTGTTAACTGGTCCAAGTCGTTCAGCATAGACGAAGATGATAGTTCACAGACCGGTAAATGGGTTTTCCAGATTGTTGCCAGGGAAGCAACGGGCAACTTCAGGCTTTCACTGAGAAGCAATTGATAAATACAAATTGACCTGCAGAGAATTTGATATCCAGATTTTTGGAAACAATGGCCGGTTATACAGGCATTATAACCTGAATGATACATTTATAAGATAGACAGTACCGGCTATCATCCCTATTGCCTGGTGGGAAGGAAATTCAGGGATGGTTACAACCTTGTAGTTGATGAGCGTACCGGCGGGAGATCATTTCATAAAACAAATGATCCTTACAGGTTCATTGAAAGAACCCTTTGTGATAATTTTATCAGCAGTGATCCCTCAAGACCGGAAATTAAACAGAGAATGCTGGATATTGCCGATACACTTACAATAGAAGATAACCCGGTGATGGTTTTACTGAAACTGAAAAATTAAGTTTAAAGAATGAAGATATTGTATTATTCACAAAATAGAGCCTGTTAAATCCGTATTGAAAAATAATCAGGCAGATCTTATTTTCTGGCTATAGGATGCAGATTAGTGCAGAAGAATACAGAAAAATACAGAAAAATCCAGAAAATTTCTGCCTGTAAAAAAGAATAATTTCCGAACTTTGAATATGTTTGATGAAGGCGGGTGAACATTTAGACGCTTACAATTTGAATCCTGTTTTTCTTATTTCTCGTGCAAATGGATTTTCTGAATAAAAATCATCATGTGATATTGGATGAGGCTCAATACGTGTATCAATTTGAGAAGCCAGCAACATTAACTGTACCTGAATATCAAAGCGTTTTGAATCATCCAGGTCTTTAAAAATTATTGCCAGATCTATATCGCTATCCTGATTGAAGTTTCTCCTTGCATATGAGCCAAAAACATAAACACTCTCAAAATCAGAATACTTTTTCCGTATTAATCTGATATATCTTGTTATTGTCTTATTAATAGTTTTATCCATTCTCTCATTTTCTTTATATTCTCAATCCACTCACTTGTAAAATCGGGTGTGCATTTTTGCTTAAAACTCATTTTATAATCATCGTAACGTGCGTTAATATTGAAAGCGGTAATAGTCACGAGTTGTTCTTTTTTTATATCGTCAATTTTTAATTCAGCAAGTTCGGCAAGTCTTAATAGATTATGAATGTATGGAGGATAGTTTGATTTTGCTTTTACGTAGAAAGCCTTTAACAATTTTTCTACCATCAAATGCCCGATGAATAATGACCAACTGTATCTTTTTGAATTAAACATATCAATCATTGTATCAAAATCATCATCAGAACTTTCAATCCAGAAATTAATTAATTTTTCTCTATTGAATTTTCTATTCTCCATATTCTCAAAGATACAAAAATCAAAATAATATTACCATATGATGAGCTTCGATTTGGGTTTAATAAATGATGATATTGATGAAGGGCCACGGATAAAATCATGGAAAATAGAAAACTCATTGATACCAACTCCTAAGCCTATTAGATAAAGGAATACATCAAGGTCCCTGAGTAAGGACTGCGAGCTCGAGTAATTTGGTTCGCTTCGACTTAACAAATTCAAAGCCCGGATTTTGTCCGCTGTAATATCAATCAATTACCACCTAAAATCCTGATAAGGTCATCATTCAGATAGTAAACCTCAAGACCTTCTTTTTTGGATGACAGTATTCCTTCTGAAAGCAGTTGTCCCATATATTTTGTTATGGTTGTCCGTGAAGTTTTTTTCATTAACTCGCCCACTGTTTTTGCTTTGATATATGGCTGGCTAAATATGACCTCATTTAGATCCCTGTTATACCAATTAATCCTTTCTGAAGCATATTTGTATGTTTCATCCATCTGATGGACTATATCACTGATTAAATTACCGGTATTTACAGATGTTTTCTCAACTGCGTCAAGCATAAAAAGGATCCAGCTCTTCCAGTCTTTCCTGTGATTTACAATTGCAAGATGGTAGTAATAAGATTCTTTGTTTTCAATGATATACTTCGATAGGTATAATACCGGTTGCAGCAGAAGACCTGTTTTAACCAGGTACAGAAGGTTCAGTATTCTTCCGGTCCTTCCATTACCGTCCTGGAATGGGTGTATTGCTTCAAACTGGTAGTGTGCAATGCACATCTTTATCAATGGATCAGTCCTGTCCGTTTCTTCATCATTGAGGTATTTGATGAGATTGTCCAGGTGGGCTTCAATAATTCCTTCTCCCCGCGGAGGAGTGTAGGCTACCTCACCAGGTCGATGATCACTGTTACCCCTCCTGATAATGACTCTGGCATGCGGTGGTCTTATTCCAAGTCGGGATGATTTTATCTGCCTGAAAATGTTTATTATTGTTTGCTGACTGAATTTACCCTTATCAGATACGGCATTATACCCTGTCCATAAGGCCTCCCTGTATCTAAGTACTTCCCTTGTTTGCTGATCAGTCTCTTCTTCTTTTTTGGAGTCCGATATTGCTTTAAATAAATCATCTTCGGTTGTCAATATGTTTTCCACCTCAGTGGAAGACCTTACTTCCTTTATGGAAATAGTATTTATTAGCATATAAGGGTTTGGCAGAGTTAATATGGCATTATTGACCGATGAAAGTGCCCTTGATGCAGAAACCAGTTTCTTAAGGATATCAGGATCATCCTTAATTACTTTCTCCGGAGGGAGCGATGGTAAGTCATTATATGGTTTATTTCTGTCGAACATAGTATGTTCATTTTTTGAATAAACCAAGCACTGTGTTCAAAAATTAGCAGAAAGTGAACATTTATGTGGATCTCGGCTCGTGGGATCCGTCGTAACTTGCTTCACATTATTAACTAATACACCAATACACAAATTAACGAATTAACATGCTTGTCGACTGCGGACTGCCGACTTTAAAACTGCACCCCCTTCCGGGTTTGTCCTGTTTTGTCCATTTTTAACCGAAGATTACTCGTCTTTTCCCTTGCGTTGTAATCACTAATTTATGAATCTTTTTTATATCGGTGAATTATAATAGGTTATGAGTTTCGCATGTCCATTTTGCCAATTCCGTTTTTTTTTTAATCTTTATATACAGAAAAAGGCAGTCTGCCCGTAATTATTACTGTCATGACCAATCAGTTTATAACCAGGAAAGAGGTTGCAGATTTGTATGGTATAAATCCAAAAACATTTGTTTGCCGTTTGAAAAAACATGGGATTATACTTGACAAAGGGCTGATTTCTCCTGCTGATTTTGAAATGATCAGGAAAGTGCTGGGTGATCCGGATAAGCAGACTGAATAATGAGGAAACAAACGGTTTGCTGCACTTCGTCACAACCAAATTAACCAATACACTAGTTAACACTATTGCCGACTGAAGACTGCAATCTTCCTTCCGTTTTTGTCTTGTTTTGTCCTGTTTTTACCGAAGATTTCCTGTTTTTGATCTTGACTTATTGTCAGATTCTTTGGAACTTACATTTGAAAATATTGTCTGTATTTTGCAAATAAGAAAAAGGAACACAGATATTTTTTTGATTCTAACTTAGTCCGATCAATAAGGAAATCAATAATTACACTGGAAGCTAATGATAAAAGGAGAAGTATACTCAAAACAGAAAATTACTAAAGGTGCTGAATTTCAGTATTGGTAACTCCCCCTTACGGGGAGTAAATATAATAATTTGTTAGAGACTTATTTGTGAGTAAAGCACATTAAAACAAAACAAAATGAAAAAAAGAAATAAAATACTGGCAGTTGCATTTATTCTCTTATTTACCGGAGCATTCTTTGGTAGCGGAGTGTTAAAATCTGATGGACTACCATCAATATTGGAGCGTTCATATATTGTGGTGAATGATAACATGACGGTACGGTGGGCGTTTGTTGTCAGGACGGAGATTTTGTCTGTGAGCCAGAAAATTGCCTTGAATCAAGTGAACCTGAATAATTATTCTTCTTAATTGAGTGCATCAAAAAATGAGATAATTATTTTTTGATGCGCTCTCTAATTAAAACTAAAAAACATGAGACAAATATTTCTCTATTTTTTTCTTATATTATTTCAAGGACTAATATTTTGTCAGGAAACCAAGACATTTGAGATTGATCCAATAAATGCCCCAACAAAAAAACTAATTGAGAATTTCTAAGTTGAAAAGGTCATCAGTTTAGAAACAACAGGAGAAAATCTGATTAGCTCTGTTGATTACCTTGAAGTATCAAAGAATAAGATATATGTAACTAGCCGTTCTAATTGTTATGTTTTTTCAAGAGGAGGTAATTTTTTGAGAAAAGTATATAATAAGGGTCGTGGGCCAGGCGAACTACAATCACCAAGGGGCTTAACCATCTTAGGCACAACTGGTAAATTCTCAGTATATGACAATAGATCAAAGTTTATTGCTGAATTTTCTGATTCTTTTGAGATGGAAAAAAGGATTTACCCTGGTTTAAACTATGTTAGTGATTTGTATTGGATCAATAATGGTAAGTATTTATTGTATTCTTATTTACCTCAACCAAACTCAGAAAAAGACACCTTATGCAATTATTGCATTTATGAATTTGATCCGGATACAAAGAAAGCACGAGGAATACTAAAAATGCCCAACAATTATGAATCCTTGAATATAGAATACCATACAACCTTTTCCAAATTCAAGCTCAGATATTTTGTACGGCTAACTTTAAATAATAATGTGTTTGAATATAATGATTCAGGGCTAATGCTACCAAGATACGCTGTTGATTTTGGAAAATATAATGCCCCAGAAGAGTTGTTAAATGGCAAGTTAATAAATGTAAGAATACTTTTCGGTAGGATAAAGGAGGGAAAATTTTGTGTTTTGGTGGATTTTCAGGAACTTGAAGGTCACTATATAGTAATCTATGATAAATACCCTGACAGATATACAACTATCATTTCAAAGGGAAACGGATCACAGGTAAGGCACTCCTTCAGGAATGAAGATGATGTTCTAAGCAGAGCCACACCTTTTTTTGAACATGATGGTTACATGATAGCATCCTTGCAACCTTCATCATTTCTAAAAAAGTATAAAGTGATAGCTAAGTCAACATTGAGCGATTATGAAAAAAATATATATGCTGAAATAGCAGACGGTTTGAATGAAAGTGATAATCCTGTACTTCTGTTTCTAAAACCAAGGTAATATGAAGAGAAAGATTCCTGGTATTATTCAAGTACTCTTGTTAATTATTATTGTTTGTGTTTGTTTCGTTTTAATTGTTGTTTCAATACGCAATAAGAAAGAGATTAACTTTAAAGACAAGAAGATAGAATTCCTGGAGAGTGAATTGGAGTATTCCAGGCACCAGGCATTTGAAATGAATACTATGTTTGAGGGGTTTTATTTTGGCTCATTTGCCAAGTATATAACTTCAGGAGGAGAGGTAGTTGAAATAGGTGATATTGTGGATAAATTCCCAGTTATTTGCTTATACTTCTCAGATAATAGTTGTAGTAGCTGTATAGATGAACTGATTGATTATATTAACGAGTCAGATTTTCTCAGTTATTTTAAGTTCATTGTATTTACTCCATTATCATCCTCAAGGCTGAGTGAACAATTAGCCAGTCAAATTAAGAAGGAAGTAAATTTTTTATCGTCTGACCGAATGGATGAGTTATTTGGAATAATTTCAGAGAATCCGATTGTATTCACTTTAAATTCTGAACTGGAGATGCATCATGTATTTAAATTTATGACTTCTGATAAAAAGAATATTGATGAATACTTTTCTGGGCTTTTGGATAGATACCATCACCCTGAATAGTTAGGCTCGTGACCGTCGAATTCACAATGAGCAAATTAACGAATTAACATGCTTGCCGACTGGTGACTGCCGACTGCGGACTTCCCTGCCCTTCCGTAGCCCTAAACAGTCTGATCTGCAGCTTTTCCTAATCCGTTAAGAATTCAATGAAATTATCCCTGTTAATTACCTGATAATAACTGCCAGGATATGCTTTCATAAATGTTTTTGAGACAGAAGGAGTTTTGTGCGGGTTCCATTTAAACTCATAAGCTTTTAACTTTCCCTCACTTTCTTCAATGAAATCAATCTCCAGCTGGTCTTTTGTCCTCCAGAAGTAATAATTCACCCAGTTTCTGCTATAGTGATTATATTTCATCCTAGCACATATCATAAAGTTTTCCCATAATGCCCCTGTGTCATTTCTTAATTCAAGTGTATTGAAATTAGATATAAGTGCATTTCTAATCCCGGTATCATAGAAATATGTAATTTATTTCGCCCCTTTTCGACCCTTCGACTCGCCCTCTGGGGTCGCTCCGGGCGAGCAAGCCCAGGCTCCTGAACCTTGAGTTGAATCGAAACATATACAGATAAATTTTTCATCTAATGTGTGTATTTATAATATAAAATAATGTATATTTGAAATATGCAAAAATGTATAGTTGTAATATAAGCTATTGAAATGATACTTAAGAAGGATCTGAAAAGGGTATTAATAAAACAGCAGGAAGAATCTGCAACTCGACTCAGGGGTGGAGCGCGATAAAGAAATAAAGATACTACCTGGGCGTGCAACGATTATCTCCGGGGTGAGGAGGTGTGGAAAATCCACACTTGCCAGGCAATATCTGCAGGATGTATCATCTGTGAAATATATACGTTTTGAAGATATAAATCTTACAGGATTTGAATTGCGTGATTTTATCAAGGCCGAAGAGATCTTCAGTGAGATATCTAATCAGAAAGCCATATGGTTTTTTGATGAGATACAGAATATTCATGGTTGGGAGAAGTATGTCAGACAGCTTGTTGATCGTGGCGAAAAAGTTTTAATAACGGGCAGCAATGCAAATATGCTCAGTCGCGAACTTGGGACAAAATTAACCGGAAGACATATCTCCACCGAGCTCTACCCTTTTTCATATAATGAATTTCTAAGACTAAATAAAAGAGTACACTCAATATCACTCTTTGACAGGTATCTCAAAGGAGGAGGGTTCCCGGAATACTTAAAATCAAAGGACAGGGAGCTGCTAAGAAACCTGTTGCAGGATATATTTTACAGGGATATCATGCAGCGAAATGAGTTAAGGAGTGAGACATCTATAAAAACCTTGCTTCATTATGCCATTTCAAATACGGGCAAGCCAACTTCTTATCATAAGTTAAAAGATCTCCTTAATGTAGGATCGGTTAACAGTATAAGCCAGTTTATCAATCATTTTGAGACTGCATACGTTTTGTTTGAGCTACGCAAGTATGATTATTCGCTCAGGAAGCAAATTATGAATCCCAAAAAGTTGTACTGTATCGATAACGGTGTAATCAGTCAGAATGCTTTTTCATTCAGTGAAAACAGGGGCAGAATGCTTGAGAACCTGGTATTTCTCCAGTTGGAACGGCAGGGGAAAGAAATATTTTATCATAAGGAAAACAAGGAATGTGATTTTATCATTAATGAGGGAAACAGGATAAAGCAGGCAATCCAGGTTTGTTATGAGCTTAATTCGGATAATGAAGAGCGCGAGATAGAAGGCCTGCTGGAGGCCATGAAAAGCCATAAGCTCAGGGAGGGCTTTCTGCTTACCCATAATGATCAGGATAAATTGACAATAGATAAAAACCAGATAAGAATTTTACCTGTTTGGAAGTGGTTGATGGAATAGTGTTTTGGCATGCCGGGCGCACAGTAACTGGCTCACTCCGTTTGCGTAAATGCCCCCCCCCCTTGCGCAGGGCGTAATTAGCTCGCGATGCTCGCGTAATTTGATTCGCTTTGCTCACCGTAATTGAATACCAATATACGAATATACCAAATCACAAATCAACATAATTGCTGATGAATTTGGTATTTCAGTTCCCGCTTTGAATAAAATCCTTAAGGACAACGATTATAAAGTAAGAAGAGGCTTGATCTCGCCCAGGGAACAGGGAATGATTTATAAAATACTGGGTAAACCACCGGTCAAAAAGGAAAAGTGATTTATTAAGGATTGTTCATCCTGATTGATTCTCGAAGCAGATAAATGTAGATTATTGTAGATTATTTCAGTTTTATGCAGAAGAATGCAGATAATTACCCTTGACTCAAGTCATTTTTTTGATGATATTTGATATAGTCAATTGTACTTGGATGCTTTCAGCAGCCCCTTAATGGGTGGTCCCACGAATACACCAATATACCAATATACTAATTAACCAATTAACGAATTAACATTCTTGCCGACTGCCGACTGCTGGCTATAAAACTGCAACCTCCCTTCCGGTTTTGTCCTGTTTCGTCCGGAGAATATGATTTCGAGATTGAAGAAGAAGCCAGGCATGCATCCATAAATGTCAGTGGTATATGCGAAGAAGGCGAGATACTGGTAAAGATCACTCAGTCATCGGGCAAGACATACACAGAGGTGCTTATTGATGAATATGGTTCTGTTAACTGGTCCAAGTCGTTCAGCATAGACGAAGATGATAGCTCAAAGGCTATACACCTACGCCGGGATATTATCTGGAACTAATATTTTAGTTTTAGAATCTTATTTTCTATATTTACAACTCACATACAATTGGATGCCACTGACTGGGGTCCGGTTAAAAATTATCAAATGAATTTTACAGGAGGAAAATATCTTGTTATACTAATGGCCGGACTTATCGTTTTGCTTTCATGCATGGTCCTGCTAAAACTGAAACATTAAGTTTAAAGGATGAAAATTTTAGAATATTTCCACGATGAAGATTTAGTTTCTTTTTTCAAACACAGGCTTCTGTTTTTCCTTTGTATTTTTTCTTTTATCGTCCCTGCTTGTGATCACGATGAAAAGAATGATTTAAAGACCTTCCCGGTAGAATTCACGGAAGGTGATTTTTCCCTGGACAGCCTTGCTTCTGATCTTGTTATAATTCCACTGGATTTTGGTGAAATCACAGTATCTCAGGTAATGGATGTTAAATGGCATGATCCTTACTTATATATCTGTTCAGCAGAAGGTACTAGTGTTGGAAGATTAAGCCTTTTTAACCTGGATGGCAAATTGATAAACACCATGGATCGTAGCGGCCGGGGTCCGGGTGAATATCTTAGTATTCAACAATTTGGTGTTGATGATAATGGGATAATTTATATTAATACCTGGCATAAGGTAGTAGTTTTTGATAGACAATTAAACCATGTTCGTGACATCAGATGGCCTGACGATTTAAATTTTGCTGAAATGTATTTTCATAAAGATCGTATATTTCTTTTTGCAAAATCTGTTGGGAAACCACCGAAATATGATTGGATTATTCTGGATACATTAGGTAGTGTAATAAATGCCAAGATATTCAATTGTTATTCAAAAATTTCTTATCCACCTCCATTTCCATTAATTGTATTCAAAAGTAATAACCAGCTCTATCGCTACAGATCTATTTCAGATACAATCTTCAATGTAGGACTTAATGATTATTCTCCTGAGTATTTTGTTAAGCGTCAATATGATGATCAGTACAGGAATTACAGTAAAGAAGAGATTTCAAAAAACATAAGGTGGGATAGGCTTATGCAAAGTCTGTATAACGTAAAACTAAGATATCTTGAATCCATCAATGCTATCGATTCTTGCTGGATAATAAGCTACAGGACGCATATTAATAAAATTGTGAAATCAGAAACCGCGATATATGATCAAAGGAAGGAAACACTAACATTAATAAACAGATGCAAAATTGAAATTGATGAGCAAATATTTTGGGGAATCCCCAATGATTGGGTTGGATACGGAACAATCAAGCCTGAAAGCGTAGCTAAAATCAATAATAAGAACTATATCATTTCATTCATGGACGCAGTCCATCTCAAAGATATGGTCAGCAGCAATGGTTTCAAAAATGCTGTTCCTAAACGCCCGGATATAAAACAAAAATTTCAGGAAATAGCTGACACTCTTACTATAGAAGATAACCCGGTATTATTATTACTCGAACTTAAATGAATCTCCTTTGAATTTTCCATTTTATAAACAACTGGATACCATGGACTGCGGTCCGTCCTGCCTAAGGATGATGGGCATAATACCAAGAGAGTCCTATAGTTTTAATATCTAAGATCTTAATCTTCCTGCTAATGGGGCAATCACAGAGATGTACTGGTTAAATGATACAGTTTTCTTTTCTCCAAAAGGGGAGTCAAAAGCCTGCTCAGCATTTCGAAACTCATAGCTTATGTCAGTGATTACAAATAGTTAAGAAAAAACTTGCTTAAGTTTTTTTTATTATTATATATTTGGTATGCAAACAATAACTGTCTGATTATGGATTCTTCATTTAAAACAAAACAGAATATTGCTGATGAATTTGGCATTTCAGTACCCACTTTAAATAGAATTCTTGATGACAATAATTATAAAGTCAGAAGAGGCTTGATCTCGCCCAGGGAACAGCAAATGATTTATAAAATACTGGGTAAACCACCGGTCAAAAAGGAAAAGTGATTTATTAAGGATTGTTCATCCTGATTGATTCTCGAAGCAGATAAATGTAGATTATTGTAGATTATTTCAGTTTTATGCAGAAGATTGCAGATAATTACTCTTGACTCAAGTCATATAATTGATGATATTTGATATAGTCAATTGTAATTGTCAATACGAATGGGACAGCAGAAGAACACCGAAGATAATGTTGTAGCAGTTATTTATGAGGCTGTAAAACATTACGGGATCCGGGTCAGTATTACATCAATAAGAAATTATCTTCACCATCATCCATATTATCCCAGTCTTAAAAGTGTTTGTGATGCCTTTACAAGATGGAATATAGATCATTATCCCTTAAAGCTCACCGGCGATGAGATAATAAGCCTTAAAATACCATATATAGCTCACAGGAATGTTGCCGGGGGACAGGTGGTTTTTGCATTAAATAATGAAGATAGTACAGTAAAATATACCAGCGGGAAAGGCAGGGAAATTACCGAAGACATTAATGACTTTATTGAAGGATTATCAGGAGCTGTAATAGTATATCAGCCGGTTGAAGGAAGTGGTGAGAAAGAATACAGTGACAACAGGCAGCATGAAATCCTAAATAAACTACTTATTCCCTTTTCTGTGGTTTTTAGTTTAGTAGTACTCGCCGGTTTATTGTTGGATAACCAAATAATCACAAACAATACCAGAAACTGGATGTTCTGGTCATTATTATCTACTAAGACTCTTGGCTTGATTTCATCCTTCTTTCTTGTTCAACAGGAATTAAAAATAAAGAATCCATTTACAGATAAGATATCGTCATTTAACTTAGAAAACAGATTGCAATGCTGTGCTTGAATCAGGTAGTTCCAGTGTTTTTGGATGGATAAGCTGGGCAGATGTCGGTTTTATCTATTTTACGGGCGGACTGGTCTATATTTTAATTAGCCACGGGTCACATTCTATCGGAATGTTGGCATTACTAAGTATTCTTGTAATACCATATCCGTTCTATTCAATTTATTTACAGGCCTTCAGACTTAATAAGTTTTGCCCTTTGTGCTTAGCAGTCCAAATTACCCTTGTAACTGAATTTATTATCTTGTTACCTGTAATCCGTGACCTGACATTTAGTTTAATACATATTACTAATTTTCTTTCAGTTTATTCGCTAACTCTGGTTATCTATGTTTTAATCCGCGAAATTATAAGCCTGAGAATAAATATAGGTAGTAAAACTGACCGGTTTAACAGGTTTAAAAGAAATCCGATTATCTTCAGATATCTGTTTATTGAGGGTTATACTGAGGATATTGAGATACCTGATTGCCTGGTGACAGGAAATCCTCAAAGCAAATTGGTTGTGCATGCCTTTCTAAGTCTGTATTGCCAACCATGTGCTAAAGCATTCCGAAGCCTGAATTACCTGTATAAAAATTGTAATAACGTAAAAATCAATATTATTTTGACATGTAATGCCAATTCCAAAGATCTTTCAATACTTAAGATTTGTAAGGATCTATCGATTGAACAAGATACTGACAGAATAATGAGTATTTTATCAGAGTGGTATAGAAATCTTGAGAACAGGACCCGCATGCAATTACCTGAATTCGAGAGTACTGAGTTACAGGCATCAGAAGGAATATTAAATGTAAACAAAGAACTGTTCAAAAGGAATAAGATATCAGGAACACCAACCATACTGATCAATAATTATAAATACCCCGGTCAATATGAAATAACTGATCTTGAGTATTATATAGATGATATTGTCGAACTACTGGAGAAGAAAAAAGCACGAAGCCTGCATCCCTTATAAAATGTGACTCCGCGCCCTGTCCGCCGAAGTCGCGTGTACTCGGGACGAAGACGGACCCCTTCCTTCTCCCAAAAAAGAAAGGAGGTGATGTGGTAAAGATAAAATAATAGAATAAACCTAAGGTTATGCCTTCCTGCATTTATAATGATAAAAAGGCAATAGTAAATGAATATTAAAAAATTTGAATTATGAAAAACTTTGAAAGTATTGGAATTGATACCAGTAAAATTATTTCACGAGAGAAATTAATAAACCTTAAAGGAGGTAATCCCGTTCCAGAGTGCTACCACATAACATGTATTGGATTTGTGGGAGAGTGGTATGGGATGTATGATTCTTTTGTTTCTGCTGTTCATGCTGGTGGAAATTGGTGTGAATCTGCTTCGATTGAGATCGAACCATCATCTGCTCCGGAATGTGATCTAATAAATTAGATAAATGAGGCTGCCTCAAAAGGTTATTGTTTTCGGGGAGAGGGATTCGTAAGATTTCTAATATATGATGCTCTCCAACGCTTAATCTAACTTATGAGGCTGCCTCTATAAAAGTAACTTTTTATTATGAACATCAATAAAAACATGCAACTCATTAATCTGGTTATTGTGCTTTTCGTATTGTTTTCATCATGCAAAAGTAGCATACAACCTATTGAAACAATTGAGGAAGTAGAATCTCTATGGTGCGTATAAAGATAGATTTGAGGTTCCGATTAGTAATGTTGCCACCGATATTCAATATATCCAACTTGAGACTGGTGAAGATTTTATGTTGAATGCTCCACATTTAATAAATGTCAAAGATAGCCTTATTCTTTTCATAGGCTTTCAGAAGTTATATATATTTAGTAGGTATACAGGTAAGTTTCTTTATGAGATATCAAGCTATGGCAGAGGCCCTGATCAATACCTTGCCACTACTGATATTTATGATGAAGATGAAGATATATTTTATGTCAATTTTGGTAATAAGGGAAGGGATGTGAATAATAACAATATTTTTCGTGGGTATAATTTTTCTGGTGAAGTAATTAGAACAGTAAGCAGGCCTTGTCCTATTGGTTCAGAAGGTAATTTACTCTTCATTAGCCGTTTTTGGCCACTTAATGATACATTATGCCTGGGATATATTGATAATCCCGAGGTGAATCAATCTGAAAAGCTAGTAGTTTTTAGTAATAATGGTAAATCCTTAAAGTTCTATCCAAACTATAATATTTATAACGAAGAGAATGGGGTCTTTAGTTTTGAAGGTCATAAAGGAATGTTCTTTAATTCTGAAGACACAGTGAGGTTTTTTGAGTTACATACAGATACTATCTTCAGTGTAAACAGTCGTACAATCCAACCTCGATACCATATTATTATGGGCGATCTTCTGCTTCCATATCAATTGAGGGCCGCTAAGTTTTCTGAATATCTTAATTACTTCCATATCAGAAACATGCATGAGTCATCAAGATTCCTGATGTTCTCTGCAGGAATTTATGGGACTCGTCATATAATAATTTATGATAAAATTCAAAAAAGGACAATGGTATGTGATACGCCTGATGATCATGATTTCTACAAGTTTGAGGATTTTTATGGCATCCGCTGTATAGGTTTTTCTAATGATCTGGATAATTTTATACCGATAGGAACCGATAAGCATTTCTATATTAATAAGGATGATGAATTTGTAACAGCAATACCTGCTCTGGAAGTTAGAAGGTGGTTTGATATGAATCCTGAAAAAGCTACTAATCTACCGGAACACCTCCAATCATTTAGAGACATCAATGCTGAAGATAATCCAGTTATAGTTATTGTGAAACTCAAGAAATAGAATGATAGATTCGAGTTCAATATAAATTGAATAAGTGTTCCGGCTGGCACCTTATACTAGAAGATAATCCTAATAAGTCTCAAGTAAGCAAAACCTACTGTGAAATTTCCTTTCTTCAAGCAATTAGACAGAATGGACTGCGGTCCGTCCTGCCTTAGGATGGTAGCAAAGTATTATAGGAAATCCTACAGCCTGGAATATCTTAGATCAAGATCATATATCACCAACAGGGGAGTGTCAATGCTTGGCATTAGCGATGCTGCAGAATCAATTGGGTTCAGAACAAGGGGTTACAGGCTTACCTGGGAAGAGTTGCGTGATGAAGTGAGAAGTACTACCCATCCATAGGACCACCAAAGGTCTTTTCTTAATTGATTTTTTAATAATATGATGATGTAAATATGTGTTACATAACCGGAAATAACTCGCAGAGTTATTCTGGTTATTAACACCTTTTCTTTTTTGCTTACTTTTTTCTTTTGTTAAAAACTCCATTTCCTGTTAATATCTATGCCGCCGGGTAATACAATTCTGCAGGTATTTGTCTTCCTATACCCTGGTGACGAAGGTCATAATTGTAGTACCGAAAGTATTCTTTTAACCCCTGGTATAACTCCAGCCCATCAGTAGCAGGATGAAGGTATACATGATCATACTTGACAGATCTCCACAGGCGTTCTATAAAAATATTATCAACCCAGCGTCCCTTACCGTCCATGCTTATATTAATATCCTCTTTCTTGAGATAATTTACCCATTTCTCACTGGTAAACTGGCTCCCCTGGTCGGAATTTATTATCTGTGGTTTGCCATACTCCCTAATAGCCTGTTGCAATACTTCCAGAGTGGCATCAGTATCCATACTGTTGGAGATACCCCAGCCAACAACATAACGGCTGTAAACGTCTATAATGGCCGTCAAATACAAAAAGCCATTCTTCATTGGAATATACGTTAGATCAATTTCCCAAACGTGATTTGGTTTTGCAATTTCAAGGCCCTTGAGTAAGTATGGGTGAATATATTTCTTCAGGCCTAACTTACTGAGATTTCTCTTTGGATATATAGCCATTATACCCATCAGCCTCAATAGCCTGCGGACACGTTTATGATTTGCTATAATGCTCATGGCAAACAACATATCTTGCATCCTGATTACTCCTGCTGTTGGGTGTTTTATATAATGTTCATCCATTAATCTCATAATTTCAAGATTCTCCGGTTTTTCTCCCAGTGGCATGTAATAGAGCCCACTGCGATGAATTGAAAGAAGGTCACATTGTTTTCTTACACTCAATTCATCTTCATTATCAACGAGTTCCCTGCGCCCTTTCATCGTCCAATCTTGTTTAAGCTTTTTTTTAGAAAGTCATTCTCTATCTCCAACTGCCCTATCTTAGAATAAAGCTTATCAGCATCGACCTCAGATTTTTCTTCTGATTTGCCTTCAAAAACAGTTGAGGATTTTTCTAAAAATTCCTGCTTCCATTTACCAATCATGTTCGGATGGACCTCGAATCGCTTTGATAATTCAGCAAGTGTCTCGCGTTCTTTCAACGCTTCAATTGCTATCCTGGCCTTAAAGGCGCTTGAAAATTTTCTTCTTTTCTGTTTCATAATTCACTGGTAAAATTAATTGTTATTTTTCAACTTAACCAGTGGTCCTAATTTTGGGGAGTATTAATCTAGGGACAATTGAAAACAACATTTCGGAGCTAGTATACAATGAAATGGAGAACGGAAATTCATGGCTAAGCATAAGAGTTCAAAAACCATGTTGTGACTGTGTTTATCAGTGGTTATGTCCTTCTCCTTCTAACTATGAATTAGTTATGAAAAGGCCAAACCTCTGTAAAATCTTTTCCCATGCCGGCCTATTAAGTAATTCCAGTAAGATAAGTCTTTGATTCTAATCGATAAATAGACATTACACGTTCTTCGTAATTCACATCAGGTTCCCCGGTTCCAAAATTTTTGTATCTTACATCTTACTTCGTTCAATCAATGTCTGTTAAGAAGAATGTTTGTGTATTTTGGAGTGATTTTTGTAATTGATAATTATTGACGATACTTTTAGTTACTGTTTTTCATGCTAAAACCAACCTTATGAAATACTTTCTATACATCCTGGCCTTTCTGCTTTTGGGGATATCATTTACATGCTGTAAAACAAACCAGGAGGATAACCGCGAAGAGATGGCCCGGCGATCTTCAGTGAGAGATGCAGTTACAGTGTCCACAGTCGAACTTGAAAAATCGACATTCTACCATGAACTGGTGTCAAACGGAAAGGTATTCGCCAGGCATGTCTCAACTGTTCCTTTTCGTGTTGATGGTATAATAGAAAAGATCCATGTAAAAAATGGTCAAAGAGTGCAGAAAAGAGAGCTGCTGGCAGAACTGGAAGACTTCAGTTACCGGATACAGTGTGAAAAAGCAGAACAGGAGCTTGAGAGGGCAGAGATCGAGTTTAAGGATGACCTGATATCCTTTCACGGCAGCCTGGATACGACGGAACTAAGCAAAGATATGATTCGTATGACGAAACTGAGGAGCGGACTGATCAATGCTGAGACCGGCCTGCGTGAAGCGGAGTATAATCTCAGGCATACGAAAATATATGCTCCCATTGCAGGCACAGTGGCAGACCTTGAAGCCATGGAATGGAATCCATCGAATATTTATCAGGATGGTCTTTGTAAGATAATAGATAACTCGGTGATAGAGGTGGAATTCCCGGTGCTCGAATCGGAATACGGATTCATTGAAAAGGGAATGCCAGTAAATATAATGCCTTTTGTGAGTGACGGCAATGAGTACACAGGCCATATTACAAAGATCAATCCCCTGGTGGATGAGAATGGCATGGTGAAAGTGAGAGCTGAGTTAAGGAACGCTGGTAAGTTGCTGGAAGGGATGAACGTAAGAATACTTATCCGTAAACCCGTTGAAGATCGCCTGGTCATTCCCAAAGAGGCACTCGTGATAAGGCAGGGCAGGGATGTGGTCTTTGTGCGTGAAGACAGCCTGGCCATCTGGAAGTATGTGACAACAGAGTTTGAAAATTCAGATTCGTTCTCTGTATCGGAAGGTCTTGAGGAGGGCGACCTGGTAATATACCGTGGCAATGTGAACCTGGCCCACGAAACAGTGGTCGTTGAAGAAGAAAAGTGAATAGTCAAATACATACAAAAGCTTTTTCCTCTTTTACCATCAATATGGTCTTCGTATTGCTGATCATAATTGGCGTTGCCGTTATTCCTTTACTTTCACTACAGCTCAACCCGACAAGGTATATGCCGGCAATGACCGTTTCATGGTCGTGGCACCAGGCTCCCTCAAGGGTGATAGAACAGGAGGTGACATCTGTTCTCGAGGGTGTTGTCTCCACTGTGCCCGGAGTGGAAAGTATAAGCTCAATCACACAAAACGGATCGGGATCTATAAGTATTGAATTTGATAAGAAAACCGACCTGCAGGCCAAGCGCTTCGAAGTGGCATCGTTGCTGAGGGAAGCCAGGCATAAGCTGCCGCCCGGGGTATCATACCCCATTGTAAGAATGTCAATGCCCGATAATGATACCGGCACCGATATACTGGTATACCAGATAAACGGCACTGCCAGTCCCTCATATATCCAGAAGATGACTGAGGAAAAGATAAAATCACGCCTGGCCGTTATTGATGGGGTGTATGATATTAATGTTTACGGGGCCAGCAACCTGGAGTGGGAGCTTATATATGACCAGGACAAATTGAAGGTACTGGAACTGTCTGCCTATACCATCAGACAGGCTATAAGCAATTACCTGCTGGAGGAGGAGATGGGCTCTGCAATGGAGACGGATATGTACGGGAACGATATAAGAACCTACATAAGCCTTAAAGGGAATGCAGACCGGACTGTGCTATGGGCGGATATACCGGTGGACAGAAGCGGGGAGCGGATAATACACCTGGGTGATATTGCTACCGTGCGATTGCTGGAACAGGATGCCCGGACATATTACCGCATAAACGGGCTGAATACAATCAACATGGTGATAAGGGCAGAGAAGAATGTGAACAATATAAAGGTAGCCGATGAGGTAAAAAGGTCAATGGAAGAGCTTGCCGCAGACTTACCACCTGGATACAGCACAAGAATAAACTATGATGCCACCATAACACTTAAGAAAGAGCTAACCAGGATACTGTACAGGACAATAGCTTCAGTAATACTCCTGCTGCTCTTTGTCTTTATCATAAGCCGCGAAATACGCTACCTGGCAATTATAACAATAAGCCTGGTAGCCAACCTTGCGGTGGCCTTTATCTTTTACTACATACTTAAGCTGGAGCTGCACCTTTATTCGCTTGCCGGTATAACCGTCTCCTTCGGTATTATCATCGACAATACCATTGTGATGACCGATCACCTCAGGCACCATAAGAACAAGCTGGTCTTCCTGGCTATAATGGCTGCCACACTCACTACGGTAGGAGCTTTGTCTGTCATCTTCTTCCTTGATGAAGAGTCAAAAGCCAAGCTGGCCGATTTTGCTGCCGTGGTTATTGTTAACCTCGTCGTTTCTCTGGGTGTGGCATTGTTCTTTATACCCTCACTGCTTGATAAGATACCACTGCCGGTAAAAAGGACAGCCAGGATGGTCAGGCGGAAAAGAAAAATAGTGAATATCAGCTCATGGTATTCAAGATATATTAACCTGGGGATAAGGTACAGGGCAGTACTGATCACCATTGCAGTGCTGGGATTCGGCCTGCCCCTGTTCCTGGTGCCTGAAAAACTGCCTGTTGAGGAAGACAGGGTGTATTATGGTTCCGCTGTGGAAGAAGCTGAGCTGACAGGTTTCCAGGAGTTTTATAATAAGACCATAGGAGCCCGTAAATTTAACCAGGATATCAGGCCGGTGATTGAAAAAATACTGGGCGGAAGCCTGAGGCTGTTTGCTGATAAGATATCATCGTCCTTCGGCTACTACTATTACGGTGGTGGTGATGATGAGGTGCGTACAAAGCTTAATGTCAGGATTGGCAGGAGCCAGGAAGGCCTGACTATTGAGCATCTGAACGATATCTGCCAGAGGGTTGAGAATATGCTGGCAGGGTATGATGAGATAGAGATGTTTACCACCAGCATATACAGTGAAGAATCAGCCAACATGAGCATAAGCTTTAACCCCGAAGTGGAGAACGGTATATTCCCTTTTATACTGAAGATAAGGATCGAGGATTTTATGATGGGCATAGGTTCATACCATGTTACCGTTTCAGGTGTTGGCAGGGCCTTCTCCAACCAGGTGGGAAGTGATTATATAAGCGGGCAATGGACAGTGGTGATGAAAGGTTATAACTATGATGAGCTGATGGGCTATGCTGAAGACCTTAAGCTGAGGCTGCTTGAGCATCCGCGTATACAGGAAGTATATGTTATGGGCAGCGGGCAGCGCTACCGGACAAAGAAAGTCACCAGGAACAGGCTCAGTCTCGATGCCGCCTTCCTGGCTAACAGTAATTCCGATTTGGGTTTTGCCTATTCGGAGGTGGATAAATATTCGCGGTCGCGTGCTCCTTCACTTTATCCTTTCGTGAATGATTTCAGGGCTCCCATGACCATTAAGTCACAGCAGAGTGAGGAATATGACTACTGGACAGTGATAAACAGCCCTGTTGAGACAGCTGAGGGCATACTGGTTAAGCTGAGGGACTTCTCTGATATTAAAAAGGATATAACAGATAATAAGATTACAAGAGAGGACCAGCAATATGTGCTGATGGTTATGTATGATTTTATCGGCAACTATGAGCTGGGACAAATAATACTCGACAGGAACATCAGGGAGACTAAGTCGATACTGCCACTGGGCTATTCTGCCGACCGTTCATATTACCGCTACTCATGGGGTGAGCAGGAAAGCAATTTCTACCTTATATTCCTGGTGATACTGATAATATATTTCATCTGTGCCATACTGCTGGAATCATTCACACAGCCACTGATTGTTATAAGCCTTATACCCTTTTCAATGATAGGGGTCTTCCTTACCTTCCATATCTTCAGGATAAGGCCTGATGAGGGAGTGCTGGCAGCCATGCTGCTGCTGGCCGGACTGGTGGTTAACTCGGCACTGTATATAGTAAACGATTATAATAATTTTAAAAAGAGAAAAAATGTACTGACAAAAATGAGATTGTATATCAAGGCATATAATGCCAAGGTGATACCTGTTTTCCTGACTATACTGTCTACTATTATAGGACTTGCACCCTTCCTGCTGGCAGGCAGGGACGAGCGTTTCTGGTTCTCACTGGCAGCAGGCACCACGGGTGGACTGATATTCAGTATTATAGGCCTGGTGTTTTTCCTGCCTGTGTTTATGGGTGTGGGTTCTCCTTCGCAGAGACTAACACCTTCAGTGAGGATGCGGCGGAAAGGTAAAAATCCGGAAAACAGTTAAAGAAATAAAAATTATCGATTCAAAATATTTAAATGGTTAAGTTTCTGATAAAAAGACCCGTAGCAGTGATAATGAGCTTTGTGGCCATTATCATGCTGGGTATTGTGTCATCAGGCCGGCTGCCGGTATCACTGATGCCTGATATTGATATCCCGGAAATAACGGTGGCTGTCTCAAGGCCCGATAACTCGGCCAGGGAGATAGAAAACTCAATAGTGAGCATACTGAGGCGTAACCTCTTGCAGGTACCCGGACTTGATGATATTGAGTCCGAAACGCGTAACGGCAGTGCTATAATCCTGCTTAAATTTGAATACGGCACGGATATCGATCTGGCTTTTATGGAGGTGAATGAGAAGATAGACGGCAGCATGAACGCACTGCCAAATGACCTGGACAGGCCCAGGATAATAAAAGCCAGTGCCACCGATATACCTGTCTTTATGCTTAACCTGAGCCTGGGCGAAGAGCGGTATTCGGAGGAAAGGTTCAATCAGCTCAGTAAATTCTCCGAAACAGTGATAAAAAAGAGGATTGAGCAACTGCCTGAGGTGGCCATAGCCGATATCACCGGCCAGGTTAATGAAGAAATATATATTGAACCTGACCTGGAGAAAGCCGGTAGCCTTAATATTTCAGAGAACGAAATACGTAATGCCATTGAAAGGAATAACCTTAATGTAGGCAGCCTGGTAGTGAAAGACGGTAAGTATCTTTATACTTTGGAGTTCAGCTCGTACCTGAAGACGGTTGATGATGTGGCGGATATATACCTGAGGGCAGGCGACAGGCTTGTGCAGATGAAGGATGTGGCGGAAGTGGGTTTGCGCCAGAGCAGGCTGACGGGTATGTATTTTAACGGCGACAAAAGATCAATATCGCTGGCCATAATAAAAAAAGCCACCGCCAGGATGGCTGACCTTGAGGAGAAACTTGCTGAGTTGCTGGATATTTTTGCTGATGATTATCCTGATATACATTTTGAGATATCACAGGACCAGACAAGGATACTCGACTTTTCAATGTCAAACCTGAAGATGAGCCTTTTGTTTGGTTGTACCCTGGGCTTCCTGGTAATGTTTTTCTTCCTCAGGGACGGGCGGTCGCCCTGGCTTATAGGAATAAGCATCCCTGCCTCGGTACTGATAAGCATATTGTTTTTCCACCTGGCCGGACTGTCCATTAATATAATATCCCTCTCGGGTCTTATACTTGGTGTGGGCATGATGATAGATAATTCCATTATCGTTACCGATAATATCATGCAGTATATGAACAGGGGCAGTTCAGTGTCAGAATCATGTATAAAGGGCACTAACGAGGTAATACGTCCCTTACTGTCGTCCATACTTACCACATGTGCCGTATTTATTCCCCTTATCTTTCTAAGCGGTATTGCCGGTGCCCTTTTCTATGACCAGGCTGTTGCCATCGCCATTGGCCTTTTTGTTTCCTTTGCTGTTTCGATAATGTTGCTGCCCACCCTCTTCAGGCAGTTCTATTTGAATCCCCGCGAGGGAACCCTTACCCGCTTTGTGAAAAAGATTTCGCTTAAAAACCTGGAAGCAAAGTACGAGAGGGGACTGGACTTCTTTTTCAGCTACAGGAGAATAATGTTGCCTTTATTTATTTCGCTGATGTTTGTGAGTATCCTGTTTTTCGTGATAATGGAGAAGGAACGCTTACCTGCCGTGAAGCAGGATGAGATGCTTGTGCTGGTGGACTGGAATGAGAATATTGAAGTCCGCGAGAATACCAGCAGGGTAATGGATATACTGGCGCACTGCAGTGATAAAATAGTGCAATCCAATAATTTTATAGGCGAGCAGGATTTTATTTTTAACAGGGATTATGACCAGAGCTACACCCAGGCGAAAATATACCTGAAAGCAGAAGATTATTCTGTTTACGACGAGCTCAGGAGGGCCATTGATGATTATATCTCATCGGCTTACCCTGATGCTTCACTTAACATAATACCCCAGGAGAATGTTTTTGAGAAAATATTCTCGGCCACTGAGGCGAGCCTGGTGGTGCACCTCAGCCTGGTATCTGAAGAGAGGGTGCCTGCTCTTGATAAGGTTGAGAGGATCAGGTCAGCACTGGATCAAAGCTGGCCCGGGGCAATGGTGACAATGCCGCCCACCGGTGAAAAAGTAATGGTAAGGATTAACCAGGAAAGGTTGATGGTGTATGAAGTAAACCCACAGCAGCTGTATTACAGGCTGAAAACGGCATTTAACAGCAACCAGGCCGGTGAGCTGAGGGCTTCGCATGAAATATTACCCATAGTTCTTGTTGAGGACCGGGAATATATAAGTAACATTATAAATGGCAGTTTTGTCAGGAATATACGTGGACAGGAAGTGCCCCTGCGTAACCTTGTTGATATTGAAAGGGTACATGGTTATAAATATATAAAGGGAGGGATGTATGGTGAATATGTGCCTTTAAGCATGGATATAGAAACACGATCGCCAGAAAACCTTACTGCCCGGATAAGATCAGTGGTAAGCCAGGAAGATGATATAAGTGTACGTTTTTCAGGATCGCTGATATCCGGACAACAGATCTTCAAAGAGATGTTTTTTGTAATACTGATATCAATACTGCTGCTTTATTTTATCCTGGCTTCACAGTTCGAATCGCTCAAACTGCCCTTTGTGGTGATGCTGGAACTGCCCATCGACATAGCAGGGGCTTTATTGCTTCTGAAGATATTCGGCGGGACAATTAACCTGATGTCGATGATAGGTATTATTGTAATGTCAGGTATAATAATAAACGACTCCATACTGAAGATAGACACCATTAACCAGCTGCGCCGCTCCGGCATGGGTCTGATGGAGGCCATACATGAAGGAGGGGCCAGGAGACTGAAGCCCATTATCATGACCAGCCTGACGACCATACTGGCCATGCTGCCTTTCCTTTTCGGCACCGATATAGGTTCGGAGCTGCAGAAGCCGCTGGCGCTGACGGTTATTGGCGGCATGGCACTGGGCACGGTGGTGAGTTTATATTTTATACCGCTGGCCTACTGGTACCTGTACAGGAAACAGGTATCCTGAGTGCGTCAGCCGAAGCCCTGGCGAAGGCTGAGCAACGAGAAGTTCTGATAAAGACAGGAAACGAAGAATTTGATGATTTAGATGGACGCATGTTGTTGAATATAGACTACTAATTAAAATACAAGACTATGAGAACATTAATTTGCTTATCAATAACCATTTTACTGCTTTCCTCCTGCGGAAAGGAACCTACGGCTACTGATATAATTGAAGTTAACGGTCATGAAGTGTATGTTACACATGCCGACCAGATAACAGATACGGTGGATATCATGTTAAGTGATATGCTTGAATATTGTGAAGTTATCCCCCTGGAAACAAAAGAAGAAGCATTTATCTCCAGGGCCCATAAAATTGCTGTATCAGATAATTATATAGCTATTAAGGACAGCGAGAGGACTCCCCTGAAATTATTTACGCGTGATGGTAAATATCTTCGTGAGATTGGTGCCGTGGGAAGAGGTCCGGATGAGTACAATATCTCGTTATACGGCGTGCAGATTGATGAGGCAAGGGACCAGCTTTATCTACTCCCTTTTGCCAATGCCAGGCAGATACTGGTATTCGGTACAGACGGACAGGCCCGCGAACATATTCCGCTGAGGTTTCAGCAAAGAAAGTTTAAAGCCTGGGTTGAGGATGATATCGTGACAGTGCTTGGGATGCCTTTTAAACAAGATTCGGCTGTAGTATACCAGCAGACAATAGATGGTGAACTGATACAATATATACCTCCTGAAGAATATCATATAGCGTTGGAATTCAGTAGTGAGATCGGCTCTACACATAACACAGGAGCTTATGATTTCTTCCAGGCCATATATAGCAAAACACAGGATGACACCCTGTATCATTATGATGTTGAGACAAACAATCTTATTCCAAGATATACGGTGGATTTTGAAACAGAGGAATGGCCTCTTTATGTCTGCTATGATCTGCCCGGACATTATTATGCCTGGATATCAGGCAGGGGGATTGTACTGGCAGACAAGAAGACAACAGAAACCCACTATGTAAGGTTTATAAATGATTTTTATGGAGGCATTGAAGTATCAATGCACTGGGATACTGCTAATGGGATGTTTATTTCTTCAATGCCCGCCCTCGATCTTATGAAAGAAATTGATCGCTGTCTTGAAGAAGAACTAGATGAGGATGCCAGGAAAAAACTGGAAGCACTGGATTCGTCAATTGATGAGAACAGTAATGATATCCTCTTTGTGGGGAAGTTTCTAAAAAAATGATGAGATATTGTAGTGCTGTATCATTTATCCTTGATTTTGATTAAAATAAAAAATACAAATTGTTTTAGCTGATCTTACAGGAATCGTCCCGACAGAATCATAGGGACTTATAATGTTTGGCTCAATAACTTAAGAATATAATAATGAAACTATTACAATCTATTCCAACATTAATTATTTTTCTTTTCCTGGCATCCTGCGCTGAAGAGAATAAATCAGTATTACCTGTCTATGACTTTATCGATTTATCAGATCCCGAGCCAGTATTTTTGTCCTCATTGTGTAATGATATAGAGTATATACCCCTGGAAACAGGTGAGGAGGTAATGGGTCATGTAAGGGGTATAAAATATTCAGGAGGCAAATATGCAATTCAGTCGGGAAGTTCCATAACTGTTTTTGACAGTGACGGTAAGCTAATTTACGTTCTGGACAAACAGGGCAAAGGACCGGATGAATATCTTAGTGGAAGCATATTTGATTATGATGGAGATAAAAATGAAGTACTGGTATATGATAGGGGACATGATAGAATAATTTCATTTAACGAAAAGGAAGAGATCGTAAGAGAAATAAAAAATTTATCATCAGTCAGCTCTATGAATTTGATGGATGATGGAAATATCTTTGTTTCGGCTTCCTCACATGGGGGAGATAGTGAGTTTAGCCATGTCATTATCAATACCGGTGGCGATACCCTTGCCGGGGTTGAAAATAAATTCAAATTCGAACCAACAGTAATGGTAGTATTTGTCAATGAGTGTGTTACTTATTTTAAAGGCGACAGATTATTCTACCACGATTTAATGGATGATACTATTTTTTGCGTTGATAAAAATTATGAAATATATCCACATACAGTGCTTAACACGGGAGATCTCAGGTTTACAGTTGAGAAAAGAACCAATGTTTCAATGACAGGTTGGACGGATGCGATATTTGTAAATGATATAATTGAAACTGAAGATCATTTCTTTGTAGAGTGCAGAGGGAAGGGACACCTGATAGAAAAAGATGCCGGGGAGACCGTTGTTCTTGAAGATGAGGCTTTACTGAACGACCTTGACGGAGGCAGACCTTTTTATCCTGATCTGCTGGTTGATGATAAGTACCTTGTGCAATTGGTGGACGCTTTTGAGTTCAAGCTGTGGCTGGAGAGTGATCATTTTAAGAATTTCAGTTATGATCCGGAGAAAAAGGAGGAATTCCGGGCACTGGCAGAAAAACTCACTGAGAATGATAATCCCGTGATGGTGAGGTGCAGGGTTAAATAAAGAATTATGGCTTTTTATCCAAATAACTATTTGCTGATTCTTGGGCTGACTCTGGTTCTTTTATCATCCTGTAAGGGGGATCAGAAGGATGGGGTGATTACAATAGATGCCAATAAAAACATCACCAAAAAACTTGATGATTATATATCGCATATAGAGATAGTACCACTGGAAACAGATGAAGAAGCTTTGTTGCGGAATTACTGGAAAGTTATCGGGTATGATGATAAATATTTTGTACAGGACAGATCAAACGGATTGTACGTTTTTAATATGCAGGGAGAATACCTTTACAAAATAGGAAACCATGGAAACGGACCGGGCGAATATATTTATATTGCGGATTTCCAGATAAATCCTTTCACGGGGAATATAGAGATACTTGAACCGACGGGAAAAATAAAAGTATATAACCGGATCGGTGAATTTCTCCATCATTACGGGAAAAGATACCAGGAAGTGTCCTATTTTTATTTTGTTGATGAGGACTTGGTGTTGCTCTCACATAATAGTTTTTCACCGGCACTGGACCTGTACTCCAGGAAAGCAGATTCAGTTATTAAAAGTTTTTTCAGCTTTGACAGCGACTTTATGCACTTCCGTCCTGTAAGGACCGATGCTCATTATTACGTATATAATGACGAACTGTATATCCATCACGGCTATACTAATGTGATATATAAACTTGATAATAACCAGCTTCAAACTGTGCGGGAGCTCGACTTCGGTACAGGTACATTTGCCATTGACGATTACGACTGGGAGTTTGCCGTATCAGATAAGGAAGTTGGTAAAGACTTTATCGACAGGAAATATGTATATGCCTTCAGGGATGATTTCGAAAACGAAAGATATTTACTTAAAAATTCTTTTATCGCAATGATTATCTGCAACTCATTTATGATAAAAGGAAAGACACATATGAAATACTTTATAATCTGAGGGATTGTTTGAAATACATGTATGGTGATATCAGGAGATACGGTAAATGGCTGAACAATGAATTACCTCCCGCTAAAGAAACAGGAACGAGATTACCTGAAGTATTGAACTGGGATTCCGGGGATGAATATGTACTGGGGAGCATTAGTCAGCAGACAAAGTCCAGATATATAAACCCTGATATACTTGATGAAGAAAACCTGGAGAAGTATAACAATATAAAGCCCAATGATAACCCGGCACTCGTAAAGATATATTTTAAAAAATGATCACTTTTGAACTAAACACTATTGTTTTTATTTTACCAAATTATTGCCCGAATTGCTTCTAAGAATGATGGACTACTGAGTTGAATTCCCTGTGGTAAATAAGACTTATAGTAATAAGAAGTAACAGCATAATAAATATTTATAGTATTTTTGTTAGAGAGGAAAGGATGATGATTACAGACATTAACAAAAAAATAAGGCAATACTTAAGGATGCAACCTGTGCGCAGGGCATATTTGTTCGGGTCTTTTTCAAGGGATGAAGATAGGGACAACAGTGATATTGATATACTTTTGGAGCTCGAGGAAGGTGTGGATCTGTTTGATTTTATATCTATTAAGCTGCAGTTGGAGAAAATATTGAACAAGAAGGTCGATCTTGTTTCTGAAAATGGGGTTTCGCCCAGAGTAAGGCCATATATTGAAAATGATAAGGTGCTGATCTATGAGAAAACAAATATCAGATCTTGAAAGACTCAAACACATCCTGGACTCTATAATTACAATCCGGGAATTTACTGATAATATTAGTTATGAGGATTATATGAATGACCTCAAACTAAGATTAGCACTGGTGAAATTGCTGGAAATAATTGGAGAAGCATCAGTTGGTTTAAGTGAAGACACTATCAATAGATTTTCTAATATTGAATGGCCACTCTTAAGAGGTATGCGGAATATACTCATCCATGAGTACTTTGGGGTTGATTATAAAATTGTCTGGAATGCAATACAAACAAGAATTCCTGAGCTGGAAAAGAAAATAGAGGCAATCGTAAGATTACTTGAAACCCAGGATTAATAATGATATATCACTGTGCTTGGAATGCCTTTTAAACAGGATTCTGCTGTGGTATTTCAACAGACAACCGGTGGTGAACTGATACAGCATATCCCCCTTGAATGACTGAAATACTTGAAGAACTGGACTCGTCAATCGACGAGAACAGTAATGATATCCTCTTTGTGGGAAGGTTTTCGGGGAGCTAATGGAGCATGGGAAAGTGATGTAATTTATCTGGCTAAGCTCAGATTTTTGATTTCTTAAGCTTTGTTAGTATCAGTATGTCGTTGTCATTTGTTTTGACATCCTTAAGGATTTCATCAAATGTCCCATTTTGCCCTGCAGGACTGTATGTCCAGCACATAATTCCACCATCGGTAAAATCTTGCAGGCTTGAGTTGTTTAACAGGTCAGGTCCTGCCGCAATGCTATCGATTAACATACTGTTACGTGATTCTCTATTATAAATCAGTATTTTTTTTTGTCCGTTTATAACCAGACTGCTTATGAGGTAATCATCAGTAATATAATCTCTAAATGAGTAGCTGATTTCAGACAAATTAATATCTGCAGTTCTGTTAAATAATCCAGGAAAGTCAGTGAATCTACTGTAACCGAAACCATAGCTAAGAAAGGCTGTTGAAAGCGTGTCGGTTAAACGATATATTGTATCTGAATACGGATATGTAAAAGTAATCTCCCTGGTGATAATAAAGGTAATCCCTTCCTGGCATTCCCATTACCATTGGACTGTTTCTCAACGGGGAAAATGATTTTAGTATTGTATTTATACTATCGGTTATAACAAACTGATCATAGCTCGGTACATTAATATTATAAAATATGTACTTATTATTCCTGTAGTCGAAATCAATTGTATAATATCTTTTGTCAAGGTCTTCAATGAATGTGCCATCGATTTCATATTTAACGACTTTTGCCCTGTCCAGCAGATACACATATTCATTATCTATACGAAAGTTCGAAAGACGACCGATTTCTCCCGGGCCATTACCTCTTTGTCCAATGGAGTTAATGAAATTCCCGTTATCATCAAATCTCAAAACGACTCCATGCCTGTTATCAGAGATAAAGAAGTTATTATTGACATAATCAACTTTGATTATATGAGAAACCAGACTTTCTTGTGTTTCTTCCAGGATAATTATTTTTTCAATCTCGAAAATATCATCAAAAGTTACAGTTTTACTTTTTGTATTTTCAATATCAAAACATAAAAGATCAGCATTGTCATTTGTACTACACCCGGCAAACAGGATTATGACCAGAATTAGTACTAATATGAAGTGATTTTTGGGACTCATCTTATAAGAATTCTAGTACCTGCCCAGAACCAGGATGGGATTTTGGTCAATAGTCATATTCTCAATTGCTAGCTTTAAATCAGCCGGGATGCTCTCTGCGCCCTTGTCAAAATATTCCATAACATCGGATGGCTGGATAATTCCAAAGAGAACACCGTCTGTGAAGTAAGTTGTAAGACAATAGCCGGGAAAAGCCGACAGGGCAAATCCATATTCTTTATTACCGTTTTCAATAAGCGGGATTATAGTCTTATCATTACTGATATCTGTCCATGAATACATGCTTTTGCCATCGAAACTAAACTGCATTATCAGATTATCATCAATGATTGAGAATTTCCCGGGCTGTAAATAATCGTTTCTTTGTTCCATGAATAGAGCCATATTAAAGTTGAGTTCTTTAGGGTATTTCTTATTACCCATATTAAGCTTTAGAAGCGGCACTCTTTCCATATCAGGTGTAATATTGTATATGGTGTCGCCATACTGCTCCCTGAATAAAACCCCGTCCGAGCCATGGTTCAATCCTCCCATAAGGTCAATCATAAAAAGATTGCCTTCAACAGGATCGGTCGATTCTGTTGTTTCAAGCTTTTTTATGATATTCATTTCACTGTCATAAAAGACAAGACTGTACACCACTGAATCGCCATAGAAAGATTCTGTCATCAGTTCGCCCACCAATTTATCATTACCCAGCAGTTTAATTCTCTTAAGGTTTCTGTCGTGCTCTGTTTTTCTGATAAACTGGTAATCAGCATCAAACTCGTGAATGGCCCTGGAATCGTAAACAATATATTTATCATCACGATATAAGACTTCAAGAGGCGGCAGATGTTCTTCAGGACCTCTCCCCCGGCGCCCAGCTTTGTTTTAAACCGACCTGTTCTGTCAAATATGAATACGTTGCCCTGGCTTATCAGTAGTATTTCATCTTCTGTAATAAACAGGGAAGATATCCTGCCTATATAGGAGTCGGGGCCTGTTTCAAGCATAACATACTCAATTTTATCGACTATGGTATCAAGCAGTACCTTCTCCTTTTCAATGAATTGATCCGGGGTAAAATTTATTTCGGAAAATTCTCTCTGTTTATCCTGATCCTGGCAGGATATAAAAAGGAAAATAGAATTATTAAGAATGCAAGCAGGAAATTACCGGGTTTTAAAGCAGTTTGTGGTTTCATTATTTCACTTTTTTGGTGTAAACAGAGGTGCCTCATTATGCGAAAATATTTCTAAAAGTGAAGCAATATAAATTTATTAAGAATTGATGTAAAAATCAAATGATCGCTTTTGAAGGACCTCATACTGCCTTAGCGCCTGGATGCAGCATTATCAGAAGAAGGGATGAGATTGCAGATATGTATGGCATATCTGCTAAAACATTTGTTTGTCGCCTTAAAAAACATGGAATTATACTTGACAAAGGAAGGGTTTCCCCTAATTAAACAATTCCCTTTTTGATAGCCCATTTGTACCCCGGAACACAATATTGATAATAAATAATTATCTTTAGTCTGTGGGAATTGATGAAAGAAATATTGCAAAAATAAGAAACCTGTGTATTAAACATAAGGTTAAGGAGCTGTATTTATTCGGATCATATGGGACTGATAATTACAAGAAAGACAGTGATATTGATTTCCTGGTTGAATTTAAGGGTGTTGATTTATTGGACTATTTCAATAACTACATGGACTTCAAAGAGAGTTTGGAATCCATTCTGGAAAAGGATATTGATCTTGTTGAGAATAATGCGATAAAGAATCCAATTTTCAGAAAATCCGTAGATCGGAATAAAAGGCTTATATATGACAATATCTCTGATGAGAACATCTGGGCCATAGTGATGAATAACCTCCCGAAGCTAAAATGCCTGTTCAGCCGGCAGTGCCTGAGGCGTGGCCTCCCTTAACGCTTTCTACCCTTACCGTGTACTTACTGCCTCCTTTGACGATCCACCTTACCTTAACCGTGCTGTTGCCGGGGATATTTTCCACCTCAATACGCTGAGGGTTCCGTTCCTGCTCCTCGCATATATTATTGTCTTCATCAAGGACTATCATGCCGGTTATCACCTCGCCGCCGTCAAGATAAATATAATCGGGGGGATCGATCTTGTAGTGTATATTCTGACCTGAATGGGTGGGCATCATCCTGGTGTTTTCCACGGTGGCGGTAACCTGCTTAAGCGATCCCTGCAGCTTCTCCACCTTGATATCGCGTACATTGAGTTGGGGTGTCTGGTATGCATGATATAAGCAGAAGGCGGTGTTGCGGTGTGCATCTGTTTCCAGTATAAATCCGGGGTGTATACGTCCGAAATTTTTATCGAAGCCTCCTATTTCAACCTTGCCGTAAACGGGATGGTCATATTCCTCCCATGGTATAAAGGCATCTTCAAACAGTAAATATTTATCGAACTTATAGCTGTCCCTGTCGTCGCCGTCGCCAAACATAAGGTATCTTGACCATAGCTCATTGGAATAAACATATGTACCCATAAAGCCGTACCACCAGTCCAGTTCCCCGCCATAAACATTATACATATCCTTATAAATGGTAAGGAGCCTGTAGCCCGGTATTATGCTCTCTCCCAGTTCACCAATGCTGTTAATGACCGTATTGTCTTCCCTTGTATATATTTCCGATCCTCCCGTTTCAGCCGAAGGTCCTCTCAGTATCATTCCCCCGGAGTTATGATATGACTGTGCGCCTGCAATATTTTTATGCTTTAGTCCAAAATCCCTGACAGCCTGGTTCTCCGGAAAGGTAAAGGGGTATTTATCGGCTCCCCCCTGTATATAATTCGGTTCCCAGTTATATCCCCAGTCGCGGTTGGGATCGTAACTGCCCTGGCGGTCTTCATTAACCCTGCCGTCGCCGTCATTATCAATACCCTCGTAGCCCAGCATCTCGTATTCGCCGGTTTCTCCGGGCTGCACACGTATCATCTGCCTGGGATCGGAGGGGTCATCCTTATACTGCCCGTAAGGGTCTTTGCGGCGCATCATGCTGATAACACCGTCATTATTAATATCATCAAAGCCATCTTCATCAACCAGACCGTCGCGGTCATCATCCCTGGGCACCATGCCAGAGCGCGGTGAGCTGCCGGTATTGGCTTCATGCATATAGTTCTCCCTGGCATCGGGATTGATGGTAGGCAGGATATAGAACACCTTATCATCCAGCAGTTCCCTTATGAAATCATTATCTTCATACATCTCCACCAGGTACCATGCTGCATAGAGGGCCATCTCCGTACCCTGTATCTCGTTTGAATGGATATTACCGTCAATATAATACCCGGGTTTGTGATCAGGGTCCTGGTTCCTGTGGTTGGTAATGGTCAGTGTAAGTATATCACGTCCTTCGTAAGATTTGCCTGCTGACCCCACTGTTACCAGCTCAGGGTATGCTTTCTCCAGTTTTTCGGCAATATCCATAATACCGGCATAGGTATTATACCTGTTCCATGAGACATCGACCTTTGGGTTTGCCGGGGTGCCGGCGGCCTTAAAGAATAATTCCTCCTTCTGTGCCTGTCCCGGCAGGGTCATCAGAAGTGCAAATATGATTATTATTGATCTGTGTAATTTATGCATGACTGTATTTTTTTCTGTTTGGCTTTATAATGATAAAACTGATCTTATCAATCTTATTTAATGGTAAAACTGATCTGATCAATGCCGCAGTTGACGGCACCGGCTGATATGCTAAAGTCTCCCTTACCATGGATAAGCCAGCTGTATTCTCTCGATTCATCCCCTTTGAGCCGCTCTGTTATCTCTATTTTCCTGCCACTCATCAGTCCGAAATCAGAGTCGGATGTAAGTTCCACTTTCATTTTCCTCATCCATTTATTATAATCTCCCAGCTCACTGGTAGTTGAGAAGATACCCTTATTGCGGAGTGTGACGCTTACCCTGTAAATATCCTTATCGAGTTTTTCGGTTTTCAGATCAACTAATTCCACAGCGGGATGTAACCCGGCTGCCTCCACCAAAAAGAGGTAGTTGCTCTCAATAGCCTTTTCCACTGTCTCAGGGGGAGGGGCATACATGCTGAACGGTACTATACCGCCTACCTCAACTGTTTTGCCCGGGAAGTCAGGATGATCTGTTTTTTGCCATTCCACAAATACTTCCTTCATCCATGTTCTCATCTGCATATTTCAGGAATGATGCTTCGGACGATAAGTCTTTTTCTGAGGGGAACCACCATCCGGGTGTTGAATAGCTGTAGCGTCCGTAATGATAATATGCCCATTCCATAAAGTTACCAGCTTCGCGGCTAAAGCCCGGATTACCCTTATATCCTGTCTGCTCAAGGTACATGGACGAGAGCAGCTTATTGAGTGTTTCGTCTTCCTTCAGTATGCTGGTAACCTTACCCGGACCCCTGCGTCCGGCCTGTGGAGACGGGCCTTTTGCCTTAAATGCCTGTCCGAGGTTGTCCTGGGGGCCGAAGGAGAAGACAGCAAAAATATTAAAACGGTCATAGAGAAAATCGGCTACTGCCCTTGATTCTTTCTCTGATACTGCATGTATACCTGCCATCTCTCCGAATTCTTCATATTCAAAGCTGAAGTTATTATTGAAATTCACTCCTCCCTGTCCGTCTTCATTGAACTTACCGTCCTTATCATTATCAATTCCTTCTGTATAGACATGCCATTCGCCTTGCTCACCTTTGCTTATATCAGCCTTTCTCATCAGGCGGCTGTCTGCCGGGTCTGTTATATAATCCCCTGTGGGGTCCTTTATTCTCATCATGGTTATCAGTCCATCGCCATTAATATCTTCAGCAGGGTCTTCATCTGTCTCGAAATCCCTGTCATTATCGGTAGGATTGGCATTAACAAGCCTTTCATATACAGGTCCGGAAAAGAATCCTGAGCTGGCATCGGGACTGGCATCGGGTATGACATAAAAGCTTAGCCCGGCCAGCAGCTCTTTTATTTCATCAGTTTCTGCGTTTGCCAGAAGCTTTTCGGCAAAGCCGAGGCTTATCTCCCTGCCTGCCTGGTACCTTCCGTCAATACCCCCGATAATGGCTATGCCGGGCTTTGAGCCTGTTTCACCACTGCCAATTGTCAGAGCCATGATGTCCTTTCCCGAATATGTCTGCCCGATTGTTTCAAGCACGGTAAGACCGGGATAGCTTTTGTTCAGGGCGCTCAGAGCGGCGTTTATTTCTTCAGGACTGTGGTATTGTGCCTGGCTGAAGGTTATTGATCCTCCTGCAAACAGTATTGCAAGAGAGAGCATAAGAGACTTAATGGTAAATTTCATGCGTTTAAAATTTTATTCACTTTGTTCATGAGATCGCTAAGGCTAAATCCATGTTCAGTTTATACGAATTATGATTTGTTTAATTTTGAAGACGCAATTTAATAAGTAAATCATTAAGATCGCTTTAACTGAGGATGCAATGTCGATGTTTTAAGATTTATTAACAGTTGGTAGTGGCTGTCATTCTAATGGTGTTCAGTGCTGCCTGAGTTGCGACCGGTGGGATCATGCTGGTTAAAACTTATATTGTGGCTGTCATCCTGCTGCTGCTCAGTGCTGCCTGCCCGGCGACCGGAATGAGCAGGGTGGTTAAAACTTATATTGTGGCTGTCATCCTGCTACTGTTCAGTGCTGCCGGCATCCTGCTCCCCGCTTTTAAGCCGGCGGTGGTTATCCATGTATAAGTCCGGTTCCCAGGCAGGGTTGAATATTTTGTTCTTCCTGAATTTTCCGCTGGCAATATCGAGGTATCCTTTTATGTACTGTGGAGCCAGTGTATATATATATTCATCATTATCGCTCAGCACCGGCAGGGTAATGCTTATTATGTCTTCAAAATGAATGTCGGATTGATCGGCCAGGGAGCTGTACTTCCTGAACAGTTTCTTATCTATTTCGACAATAATGGTAAACTTGCCGTATTCTTTTCTCTCAACAAGGAAATAGTTTATTTCAACCGTATCGTTCGGGTTGACCCTGTCGCAGGAATAACTGAGCTGCTCTTCAAACCGGTACCCGTCTTTCATTATCTTAATTGCTGTGTCTTCATCTCTTGTGTTATGAAGGAACACCATACAGGATGAATCACCGGTCAGAAGGGATGCCAGTATATCCCCGGCAGTGCTTATTTTTATCATAGGAGTAAATTATTATCCCTCCAAATGTACTTTATACGATAATCATTTACAACACTTGGGTGATTGTATTGTTATATATTAAATTTGTTGTGTTATATATGCTGATGAAGCGAATATTCACTTAGCCCTGGCGATCTTGTGAACGGGATAAAGATTAAAGAAGCTTAAGGATGAGACGATTTTTAGCGTTAAAAGAATTTTATTATCTTAATTTACAGTAAAATAAAAATTTTAAGCCTGTGAAAAAATTTATAATACCTCTTTTCTTAATCATTATTGCCGCAGGATGCGGCCGGCAGGCTGATGGTCCCTCACAGGATGAAAAAGCGGTAATAACAGTAAGTATAGAGCCTTTCAGGTTCTTTGTCGAGGCTATTGCAGGCGATAATTACAGGGTTAATGTGATTGTGCCGCCCGGTGCCAGTCCGGCTACCTATGAACCACCCCCTGCCGTTATCAGGGATTTGAAAGACTCAGAGCTGATGATAATAAACGCTTACCTGGGCTTTGAACTGGCATGGCTGGATAAAATGACCAATGTCAATCCTGAGGCGGAAGTGCTTGAGCTTGCCGCTTCACAGGATCTGATTGCTGCAGATAGTCATAGTCATGATGGCATAAGCCACCATACCGGAGTTGACCCGCATTTCTGGGTCTCGCCTGTCCGTGCCAGGATAATAGCAGAGGATATCAGGGATTTTCTTTCAGAGAAGGACCCGGAAAGAAAAGATGAGTACTGGCTTAAGCACCTGCAGCTCGACAGTGTTATTATGGACACCGATGCATACATAAAAACCCTGCTTGATAATGCCACCAATAAATCATTTATGATATTCCACCCCTCTTTAAGCTACCTTGCCATGGACTACGGGCTTGAGCAGATAGCTGTTGAAACAGAGGGTAAGGAGCCTTCTCCGTCTGACCTGAAAAGGCTGATAGATAAAGGCAGGGAGAAAAATATAAAGGCTATACTGGTGCAGAGGGAATTTGATAAGAGGAATGCCGACCTTATAGCTGATGAGATAGCTGCTGAAACAATTATTATTGATCCTCTGGCTTATGACTGGGTGAGCTCGGTTAGGACGATAGCTGAGAGTATAGCCGGAACATATAAATAAGACTGATATGTCAGTAATGATAGAACTTAAAAATGTCAGTGCTTCCTATAACGGCGACCCCGTGCTTGAGGATGTGAACCTTAAGATAAGGGAGGGCGATTTTATGGGTGTTATAGGTCCTAACGGGGGAGGCAAGACAACTCTTATCAAGCTTATCCTGGGATTGATAAAGCCGGCCGGTGGTGAAATAATATTTAACAGGGAAAAGATAGAACCCAACCAGATAGGTTACCTCCCGCAGATGGCGGAGGGCGATTGTAATTTTCCTGTATCTGTGAGGGATGTGGTCTTATCGGGACTGATGATGCAGAAGGGTAAGGAGGCGAGGATGAGGCGCCGGGACCGTGATCTGGCGGATGAGGTGCTGAATGATATGGGTATCTACCACCTGCGGAGGAGCTCGCTGAGTGAGCTGTCGGGTGGTGAGCTGCAGAGGGTTTATATGGGCAGGGCCCTGATAGGATCGCCCAGGCTGCTATTGCTGGATGAGCCGGGTAATTTTGTGGACAGCAGCTTTGAGGAGGACTTTTATGATAAGCTGAAAGAGCTTAACAGCAAGGTAAGTATAATGATGGTATCACATGACGTCGGTACAATATCGGCCTTTGTCAAGAGCTTTGCCTGTGTTAACCGCAAACTGCATTTTCACGATTCAGGAAGGATCACCACGGCACAATTGAAATCCTATGGTTGTCCCATACAGCTTATTGCTCATGGTGATGTGCCTCATACAGTACTGGAAACACATAATCATTAATATAATGTTTGCAGCCTTTGTGGAATATGATTTTTTGATGAACAGCATGCTTGCTGTGTTATTCGGCAGTATAACGGCCGGTATTGCCGGTTCATATATAGTGTCCAAAAAGATGGTCTTTCTCTCGGGAGGAATAACACATTCAAGCTTTGGGGGTATAGGCATAGCTTACTTTATGGGTGTAAACCCTGTTCTTGGTGCGGCATGCTTTGGTGTGGCTTCAGCCCTGGGGATACAATACCTTGCAGCAAAGCAGAGGGTAAGCGAAGATTCTGCCATTGGTTTTCTCTGGGCTTTCGGCATGGCTGTGGGGATAATTTTTGTGTACCTTACACCCGGTTATACACCCGACCTTATGAGTTACCTCTTTGGCAGTATACTCACTATTAGCACTTCTGACCTGGTGGCACTGGCCGTGCTGGGCATAATCCTGATTTTTTTCTTTATAAGATATTACCGCTTTATTCTGTATATAGCCTTTGATGAGGGATATGCCAGGACCTTCTCCTCACGGGTCGATCTGTTTAAATACCTGCTTATCGTTCTGGTGTCACTTGTTATTGTGCTTAATATCAGGATAGCCGGTGTTGTGCTGGTGCTGTCCCTGCTGACCATACCCCCCAATATAGCCCTGCTTTACACACGAAGCTTCGACAAGGTTATAATAATCTCTGTCATAGCCGGTTTCCTGGGGATGTCATCCGGACTGGCAGCATCATGGTACCTGAATATTCCAACAGGTGCAACCATCATATTCACCCTGGTCCTGCTGTGGATTATCAGTAGAATTATTAATTTTGGAAGCAAAAGGGAGAGGCATCTGAGATTGAAATGATTTGTGTTTAAAGCTGCAGATGAATTGTGGCGCTGACAGGAAATTGACAGGAGATAATAATAAATGAGAATAATCCCTGCAAAAGGCGCTAATGAATGAAGTGGATTGATGTTTTTATCAACATATAATGAAGTAATTATAAAATTTTAAACAAATGAACTACGATATTATTATAATAGGAAGCGGACCCGGTGGGTACGTGGCAGCAATAAGGGCTGCACAGCTAAAAATGAAGGTGGCAGTGGTAGAAAAGGCAGAGCCGGGCGGCGTATGCCTTAACTGGGGCTGCATACCTACAAAAGCACTTCTTAAGAGCGCCAAGGTGTATGATCTTATCAGTCATGCCTCCGATTACGGTATCGAAACAGAGGGGGAGGCCAGGCCTGACCTTGCGAAGATGGTTGAGAGGAGCCGCTCCGTGGCTGAAGGGATGAGCAAGGGCGTACAGTACCTGTTCAAAAAGAATAAGATAGAAATAATAAAGGGTTTTGGCAGGATCAAAAAAGCCGGTACCGTGGAAGTTGAGGACGGCGAAGGTAAAAAGGAATATACGGCTGATCATATCATCCTGGCTACCGGTGCCAGGTCGGCAGAGCTGCCGGGAGTGAAGCAGGACGGTAAAAAGATCATAGGTTACCGTGAGGCAATGACCCTGCGCAAGCAGCCAGAGTCTATGATAGTGATAGGATCGGGAGCCATAGGCAGTGAGTTTGCCCATTTTTATAATTCCATAGGTACCAGTGTGACACTGGTTGAGTTTCTGCCTGCTGTTGTTCCTAATGAGGATAAGGAAGTGTCGAGGCACCTTGAACGCTCATTCAAGAAGGCAGGTATAAAAGTAATGACAGGCTCTGCTGTTGAATCAGTTGACACTTCCGGGAAAAAGTGTGTAGCCACTGTCAAAACAAAGAAGGGACAGCAGGAGATAGAAGCCGACATAGTGCTGTCGGCCGTGGGTGTGACCACCAATATTAAAGGCATAGGACTTGAAGAAGCAGGTGTTAAAACCGAAAAAGGGAAGGTCATAGTTGATGATTATTACAGGACAAATGTGGAAGGGCTATATGCTATCGGCGATATTGTTCATGGTCCGGCCCTGGCACATGTGGCCTCGGCAGAGGCTATTGCCTGTGTGGAGAAGATAGCGGGTATGGAGGTGGAGCCCATCGATTATAATAATATACCGGCCTGTACCTATACATCTCCCGAGGTGGCGTCATGCGGACTGACAGAGGATGCGGCAAAGGAGAAAGGCTATGAGGTTAAAACGGGCAAATTTCCTTTTACAGCCAGCGGGAAAGCCGCCGCCGAGGGTGCCAAAGAGGGTTTTGTGAAGCTGATTTTCGATGCGAAATATGGTGAGCTGCTGGGAGCGCATATGATAGGCGCAGGCGTTACGGAGATGATATCTGAAATAGTGGTGGCAAGGAAGCTGGAGACCACTGCTCATGAGATAATCAAATCCATACATCCTCATCCCACAATGTCAGAGGCTATAATGGAAGCAGCCGCTGCCGCTTATGATGAGGTGATACATCTGTAAATAACACTTCGGACGCAACCTAAGCAGCTCAATAATCATCTATTTATTTAGTGGAAGTGTAGCAGGAACATTTTCCTGATCTGAATATTTATTTCTATATTTATCTTCTAAAAGGAAATAAATTGCCGGAATTAAGGAAAATACTCAGGGGCTGCCTGTCAGGTAATAAACGTGATCAGGAACTGCTTTACCGGAGATACTCTGCTAAGCTTTACGGAGTGAGCCTGCAGTATTCCGGCTCTTATGATGATGCAAGGGATGTGCTGCAGGAAAGCTTCATAAAGATATTTACCAGCCTGCATACTTTCAACAGCAATGGTTCTTTTGAAGGATGGATGAGGCGTATTGTGGTTAATACGGCTCTGGAAAGACACCGTAACAGGTATTACCTTAATAAGGTGGATGATCCGGGCTTTGAGAATGACACCTTACCTCAACTGGAAACAGCGGAGGTAACAGGGATGGAAACCGAAGAGCTGCTGGGTTTTATTATGGATCTGCCGCCTAAATACAAAATGGTGTTTAACCTGTATGCACTGGAAGGATATTCTCATAAGGAGATAGCTGAGATGCTTAAGATTTCCGAGGGGACATCCAAGTCAAACCTTTCCAGGGCAAGGGCAATACTTCAGAAGAAAGTTGAGATACACATGGGAATAAAGAAGAGGATGAATGGTTAAGAGTGATTCAAATATTGATATTTTATTCCGCGACGGACTGAAAAATACGGAGGTGCTTCCCCCTGAAACGGTATGGGAAAATATTGCACCCTTTGTGAAGAAAAGAAATAACACAGCATTGTTCTTCAGAATAGCTGCCGGGATAGCAGTGCTTACATCACTGGGCATGCTCGCATATTATTTTGTCACCGGTTCACCCTATGGTCAGGGGCAGGGTGATATAGCTTCATCATTTAACAGCGGCTCGCCACTGTTTAACCCATCATATATGAATATCCCCCTGGATGAAGAGGATGCGGGGGAAGTGAAGGAAAGAAATGCAGTCGTGCTCACAAAAGCTACCATTCCGGCAGGGGATAATGGTAATATAGAAAAAATAGACGGCCGGCTGTTTACTGCGCTGGATTTTGAGCAGTCTACAGATCAACAGGTCAGTTCACTGAGAAATCATGATCCTGCTCCGGATGAGATAAGGCTTAAGAGTGAACCTTTTATTATATTCAGTACCGGACTAATTGATGTTGAGCCGGTCGGTGAAACAAAAGAGAATGACAGGTGGAAGGTGGGTGCCATGGTTTCGCCTACATACCTTTCTTCCAATATTAAAACAGCTAACCAGGCACTGAACCAGATAAATGATAACGAGAGCGCCGTGTTGTCATACAGCGGTGGTTTCAGTGTCAGCTACCGTATGAGCGGCAGGCTGAGCGTGCAGACAGGACTTTATTATTCATCCCTCGGGCGTGATGTGCAGGGTGTGAACTCATATACCGGCTTTGAACCCTATGCCAGCTCTAAAAGCGGTACGTTCTTCGGTGTAAGGACCAGCTCGGGAACGGTTAATTCAATAAATAGTAATATCTACCTGAGTGATGCCGCCGGCAACAGGATAGACGGAGGGGGTTTTTCACAGGATAACTTTGACCCTCTGAAATCCGGACTGACACCCTATGGAAGCAGCGTGAGACAGAACTTTGAATTCCTTGAAGTACCCCTGATATTGAAGTATAAACTTATTGACGGGACTATGAATTTTAATATTCTCGGAGGAATGTCCTATAATTTCCTTGTAGGAAACAGGGCCTGGGCCATAAGTGATGAAGGCTCCAAAATGGCGCTGGGAGCAACAGAAGGTGTGGAAAATTTGCTTCTTTCAAGCTCCCTGGGCATGAGCATGGAATATAATATAAGTGAAAAAGTTTCCCTTAACCTTGAGCCACAGATCAGGTATTTTCTCAATACAGGAGGTGATCTCGGATCCGGGAATCCTTATACCTTTGGTGTCTTCTCCGGTATGCATTTCAGGTTCTGAAAGACATATCCCTAAAGTACTGGCTTATTGCAGAAGTGTATGTAAAAACATTAACTTTGCAGTCCTGTTTATATAGTTGCTGCCGTGAATGAAAAGCAGACAGTGACAGGGGACAGTGAGTATTGATATTTTGAAAAAAAAGAAACTATTAAATGAATAATAACTTGATTATAAAGGCGCTCGCTGTAGCGGGGTCAGTGGCTTTGCTTATTGTTTTTGCAGGCCTGGTACAGGATGGGAATGCGGGTGCAGACGAGAATATTTCAGTAAGGACACAGGATGTGCAGCGTGTAAAATCATTTGACCTGCCCGATTCACTCTACTTTGCAGGGGAAAGGGTGCCGCTGGAAAATTTTGATACCCGCGAGAGTCTTGATCGTGAACTTAACAGTAATGCCTATTTCCATTCTTCAACAATGTTGTTGATTAAAAGGGCACATCGCTATTTTCCTGTCATAGAACCTATACTGGCAGCAAATGGCGTGCCTGATGATTTTAAGTACCTGGCGGTGGCAGAGAGTAACCTGTCAAATGCCATATCGCCTGTGGGCGCAACGGGATTCTGGCAGTTTATGCTTTCAACGGCCCGGGAATACGGTCTGGAGGTAAGCAAGGAGGTGGATGAGAGGTATCACCTTGAAAAATCAACTGAAGCAGCATGCAGGTATTTTCTCAAGTCATATAATAAGTACGGATCGTGGGCCATGGTTGCAGCCTCGTATAACAGGGGATCAAGCGGCATTGACCGGCTTATCGGTATACAGGACCAGTATAACTATTATGACCTTCTTCTGCCGGAAGAAACATCGAGGTACCTGTTCAGGGTGCTGGCCTTTAAAACAATATTCAGCGATCCTCCTGCCTACGGCTTCGATATACCGGCCGATCACCTGTACCCTCCCGTTGAATATATAACGGTACAGGTGGATACGGCAGTCAGCGACTTCGCTGTGTTTGCAGAGAGCTTCGGGACAAATTATAAGATACTTAAGGCTTTTAATCCCTGGCTCAGACAGGCATACCTTCATAACAGGGCAGGTAAGGCATACCAGATAAAGATACCGGCTGAAGGGGCCAGAACAGAGACATATCAGAAGCAGTGAAAAAGACGGAAAGGATATATGAGGACATGGTGAGTGTAAGCGGAGCCAGGGTCCATAACCTTAAAAATATTAATGTTAAGATACCGAGGAATAAGCTCGTTGTTATAACGGGACTCAGTGGCAGCGGAAAATCTTCACTTGCATTTGATACTATCTATGCAGAGGGACAGAGAAGGTATATGGAGACATTCTCCGCCTATGCCAGGCAGTTTTTGGGAGGCATGGAAAGGCCGGACGTTGATATGATTACCGGACTGAGCCCGGTTATCTCCATAGAGCAGAAGACAACAAACAAGAATCCCAGGTCGACGGTAGGAACCATTACGGAGATATATGATTACCTGCGCCTGCTGTATGCCAGGGCTGCCGATGCCTATTCATACGCCAGTGGTGAAAAGATGGTTAAGTACAGCGATGAGCAGATAATAGACCTTATAATAAAAAGGTATAGCGGCAAAAAGGTGTACTTCCTGTCGCCGGTGGTCAAAGGGCGTAAAGGTCATTATAATGAGCTCTTTGAGCAACTCAGGCGTAAGGGCTTCCTTAATGTCAGGATTAACGGGGAGATGCGTGAACTGTTACCGGGAATGAAGCTGGACAGGTATAAGACCCATCATATAGAGATAGTGGTGGATAAGCTGATACCTTCGGATGCAGATGAGAAGCGCCTGAAAGATTCCATTTTCTTTGCCCTTGACCAGGGCGAGGGTGTTATGATGGTACTGGATGCTGAAGAGAATGAACCCTCTTATTTCAGCCGCCACCTTATGTGTCCCACTACCGGGATATCATATAATGAACCGGCACCCCATACATTCTCCTTTAACTCGCCCCAGGGGGCCTGTCCCCGCTGTAACGGTCTGGGTACGGTGAGTGAGGTGGATGTGAAAAAGATTATACCGGACGACAGCCTGAGCATCAGGAAAGGAGGCATTGAGCCTTTGGGAAAGTACCGTAACATGTGGATATTCTGGCAGCTGGAGGCAATAGCTGAAAAGTATGGCTTCAGCATAGATACTGCAATAAAGGATATACCCGAAGAGGCGATGAACACCATTCTGCACGGGTCGGATGAGGTGCTGAAACTGTCCAATACCCCCCTCGGACTTACCTCAAACTACTTCCTCACCTTTGAAGGTGTGATCAATTATATAGGCAACCAGGAGTCTGTAAACGGTAAAAGGGAAGGACGGAAGGCAAAAGGAAATTATATATATTATAAGACCTGCCCCGTGTGCAATGGTACAAGGCTTAAAAAGGAAGCCCTGTGGTTCAGGCTGGGCGGGAAGAACCTTGGCGAGCTGGCCTCCATGGATATCAGGGAGCTGGTGAATTTTGCAGACACCCTGGAGGCCAGCCTGACTGACCGTCAGAAAAAGATTGCCTCTGAAGTGATCAAGGAGGTACGCTCACGCCTGGGATTCCTGCTTAATGTTGGACTTGACTACCTTTCACTTAACAGGGGCGCCCGCACACTGTCGGGTGGAGAGAGCCAGAGGATAAGGCTGGCCACACAGATTGGGTCGCGACTGGTCAATGTGCTGTATATACTTGATGAGCCCAGCATAGGCCTGCACCAGAGGGATAACAGGCAGCTGATAAGTTCGCTGAGGCAGCTGCGCGACAGTGGTAACTCGGTGATAGTCGTTGAACATGACCGTGAGATGATACTTTCCGCTGATCATATAGTGGATATGGGTCCGCTTGCAGGCCGCAACGGCGGATCGCTGGTTGCGGAAGGTACGCCTGCACAGCTGAGCAGGTCGGGGTCGCTGACCGGACTTTATCTCTCGGGCAAGAAAAAGATAGAGTTGCCGGATAAGAGAAGGGAAGGGAATGGTAAGATGCTAACAATAACCGGCGCAAGGGGTAATAACCTCAAAAATGTAGACCTCTCATTTCCCATGTCTGTTTTTATATGTGTGACAGGTGTCTCCGGCAGCGGTAAATCATCACTTATCAATCAGACCCTGCACCCTGCTCTGGCTGCTAAACTGCACAGATCGGGAAAATCATCATTACCCTACGATAGCCTGCAAGGTCTGGCTAATATAGATAAGGTGATAGAAGTTGACCAGAGTCCCATTGGCCGAACACCAAGATCCAACGCCGCCACATATACCGGTGTCTTTACTGATATACGGAAGCTTTTCGAACAGACCACCGAGGCTAAGATACGCGGATTCAAATCCAGCAGGTTCTCTTTCAATGTTAAGGGAGGTCGCTGTGAAGGATGCAAGGGAGCGGGACTCAAGACAATAGAGATGAATTTTCTGCCTGATGTGCATGTGCTGTGTACAGACTGCAACGGCAAAAGGTATAACAGGGAGACACTGGAGGTTAAATACAAGGGACGCTCGGTGAGTGATGTGCTGGATATGACCGTCAACACTTCGGTGAGCTTTTTTGAGAATATACCATCCATATATAAAAAGCTTAAGACACTGCAGGATGTTGGACTGGGTTATATACGCCTGGGACAGCCCTCAACAACACTGTCAGGCGGCGAGTCGCAGCGTGTTAAGCTGGCGGCTGAACTGGCAAGGAAAGATACGGGACGCACACTGTACATACTGGATGAGCCTACAACAGGACTGCATTTTGAGGATGTAAGGGTTTTGCTCTATGTTCTTAACAGCCTGGTTGAAAGAGGTAATACTGTGATGGTGATAGAGCATAATATGGATGTGATAAAGATGGCCGATTATATTATTGACATGGGTAAGGAAGGTGGCAAAAAAGGAGGGGAGATAATCTTTAGCGGAAGCCCGGAGCAGCTGGCAGAACGGAAAGATAGCTATACCGCCAGGTACCTCCGGGATGAACTGGGTATAAATGCGGAATCATGAAAGGGTACGCCTGTTAAAGTGATATAATGGTAATGATAAGCCGGGTGTAGAAGCCGGATAATGAAACAGTCTTCCGTTTGGTAATATTTTATTATTTTTAAGGACTATGAAGAAATCAGATGACCTGGTAAGGGCTGCCTTTGATGATAAGACCTGGAATGAGATCCATACAATGGATTCATGGAGGGTGTTTAAGATAATAGCTGAGTTTGTGGAAGGATTTGAAAAGATGGCGAGGATAGGCCCCTGTGTCTCCCTCTTCGGTTCGGCCCGGACCAAACCGGATAATAAATATTATGTACTGGCAGAGGAGATAGCCTTTAAGCTGACAAGCAAGGGTTATGGAGTCATAACCGGTGGCGGGCCGGGCATAATGGAGGCCGCCAATAAGGGGGCCAGGCGCGGTAAAGGCAAATCGGTGGGTATAAATATTGACCTTCCCTTTGAACAGAAAGCAAATGACTATATTGATGCTGATAAGCTGATAAGCTTCGACCATTTTTTTGTCAGGAAGGTGATGTTTATGAAGTACTCCCAGGGCTTTATTGTACTGCCCGGGGGCTTTGGTACATTTGATGAGCTGTTTGAGGCTATGACACTGATACAGACAAAAAAGATAGGTAAATTTCCTATCGTGATGGTGGGGAAGAAGTACTGGGGCGGACTGGTAGACTGGATAAAGATGGTAATGCTGGAGAAGGAAAGCAATGTGTCGCCGGAAGACCTTAAACTGTTCAGCCTTGTGGATACCGCTGATGAGGCAGTGGAGATTATTGATGCTTTCTATAATAAATACCTCTTGAGCCCTAATTTCTGATATTGATAAATATGAAGTACATCGTTTTAGCAGTATTACTGGTTTTGTTACCGTCAATGGCTGTCTGCCAGGACCTGCCTGTTAATGTTATAACTCAGTCATCATGGCCCCCCGGTAAATATGTGCCTGTAAGGATAGAGATTGCAAATACCGGGTCAACGGGCTTTGCCAGGTTTTACCAGGATCTGCCACAGGGTTTTACGGTTAAAAGTGCTGAGACGGCAGGAGCCGATTTTTACTGGGAGAATAAGCAGGTGAATTTTGTCTGGCTGAAGATGCCTGCTGATAAGATTGTAAGCATCACCTACCTGGCTAAGGCTGACGAGGTCCTGTCAGGATCCTTCAGGCTGGGAGGGAGGCTGGACTACCTAACAGATGGCGATACCCGTAAATCTATTGACTGTGAGTCCCTGGTGATACAGCTCGACAGGGAGGCGGAGGTGGAAGAGGATATGGAAGTTTTTTTCAAGGAGGAAGAAGCCGGGACCGATGCTTCTGCTGTTAAAGAAGATACTGCTATTAAAGAAGATGCTGCTGTCAAGGAAGACACTGCAGTTAAAGAAGATCCTGCTGTAAAGGAAAAGTCACCGCAGGTGGTGTTCAGGGTGCAGGTGTCAATTGCTTCAGAGCAGGTGACACAGAAGGAGCTTGAGGAGAGGATAGATTGCAGCCTGAAGCACGGGATAAGGGTTCTTACTGCAGGCAGCATGTTTAAATACCAGAGCGGGACTTTTAAGACATACCCTGAGGCAGCGGTCTACCTGGAAGAATTGAAAAGTGAGGGACTCAATGATGCCTTTATTGTGGCTTACCGCGACTCCGAACAGATATCTGTTAACCTGGCCCGGACACTTACCGAATAACTATTCCTTCAGCCTGCGGTCTATCTCACGCTGAGCGTCTTTTCTTTTTAGTGTCTCCCGGCGGTCATATTCCTTTTTTCCTTTGGCAAGAGCTATCTCCGTTTTGGCAAGACCGCGGTCGTTGATAAACAGTCTGGTCATAATAATGGTCAGCCCGCTTTCCTTTAATTTCCTCTCCAGTTTCCTGAGCTCCTTTTTATGCAGCAGCAGTTTACGCTCGCGGCGTGTTTCGTGGTTATTGATATTCCCCCAGAAATATTCAGATATATTCATACCTGTTACATATAACTCACCGTTCCGGAACCTGCAGTATGAATCCACAAGGCTGGCCTTACCGGCCCTGATGGATTTAATCTCGGTACCCGTAAGCTGTATGCCGGTAATGAAGGTGTCAATAAAGATATAATCGTGAGATGCCTTCTTGTTCCTTATTAAAACATTATGTTTCTTTTCTTTTTTCATATACTTCCTGCAAATGCAAAATATAGGCCCTCAAACAGAGAGCGGCTTATCCAGCTTATAGAAAAATAAAGTGTTGTTACAGTCAGCAAAGCTACAATAAAGTAATTTAACAGCTTTTGTTTTTCTGTATTTTCTATGGTATGTATGCCGCGGTACAGTATATAGATCCCGTAAAAGCCCAGCAGGTTGATAAGGGCCAGGTCGGGTAGCAGGCGGGTTATAAAAACAGTTGTAAAAAGAGGTGTCAGTGAATATGTTACAAGCCTGAAATTAAATGCGTAGTTCCTGGTTTTGATACAGGCGAGCGATAGCTCGTTAAGGACCAGGGCAGACAGCAGTATAGTAATATAAAAGCAGGTGAAATGTTTTAAAGACCTGATAACAGGGTATAATATTGACAGCTTGCTGGATGTGTATATAAGCGTTCCGGCAAAGGCTGATAATGACACCAAAACAAGTAAGGGTATCAAAAAGGACCTGCTGACTGCTCTGACAGACTTATCTTCCTTTATTATCTCTTCCCATGTTGCCGCAGGTTTAAAAAGGATATTTTTGGTCCTGCTTATCAGCTTACCGGTATCAGTCATGCATTTGTATTTTACAGTGGGCAAAAATAACTAATTTTAGGCAAACAATTCAGCTATGGACAGAGGCAGATATGATATAGTCGTTATTACCGGTCCGACCGCCTCGGGCAAAACAGCTTTCGCAGCACTGCTGGCTTCACAATACGGAGGCGAGATTATCTCGGCCGACTCCAGGCAGGTGTACCGGGGGATGGATATAGGTACCGGTAAGGATTACGAGGATTATGTGGTTGATGGCAAAAAGGTACCCGTTCATATGACCGATATTGCAGATCCGGGTTATAAGTATAATGTATATGAATATCAGCGCGATTTTCTGCAGGTGTACGAAAAACTCCGGCAAAGAGGGGTGCTGCCTGTTGTATGTGGAGGATCAGGTATGTATATAGACAGTATTATCAGTGGCTACAGGCTTGTTAAGGTGCCTGTCAATGATATGCTGAGAAAAAGTCTTGAGAATAAATCTCTTGAGGAGCTTTCCGGTATGCTGGCAGGGTATAAGAGCCTGCATAACAAAACGGATATCGATACGCATAAGCGTGCCATCAGGGCCATTGAGATAGAGGAGTATTACAGGCATAACAAGGAGGCGGAGCATGAGTTTCCGCTTATCAGGCCCTTAATACTCGGTATAAAGTATGACCGTGAAAGCAGGAGGAAGAGGATAAGCCGGCGACTGGAATCTAGGTTGCAGTCGGGGATGACAGAGGAGGTGAAGGCATTGCTTGACAGTGGTATACCAGCCGACACCCTCATCTATTACGGACTTGAATACCGGTATATTACTTATTACCTGCTGGGACAGATGAGCTATGATGAGATGAAGGGGAAGCTGGAGACAGCCATACACCAGTTTGCCAAGAGGCAGATGACATGGTTCAGGGGCATGGAACGCAAGGGCATAAAGATACACTGGCTTGACGGGCATATGAGCAATGAAGAAAAGATGAAAAGGGTAAGGGAAATAATGTTGTCATAACCCGGGTATTACCGTACTGCATGCAGTAATACTGTAATACCGGCAGTAATACTTTATTATCTGCAGTAATACTGTAATACCGGTAGGAATACTGAAATGTATTCAGGAATACTGATCCTCCTTTTCCTGCCTGTTTATTCCTTCAGATACTTATCGAGCCATCCAAAAAATTCCCTCTGCCATATCACCGCATTCTGTGGTTTGCTTACAAAATGTGTTTCATTATGGAAGAAAAGCAGCCGGCTCGGCACATCGTTAAGCTGTGCCGCAGTGAATGCTTCAAGGCTCTGTGTATAAGGTATCCTGTAATCGTGCTCACCCACTATTATTAATATGGGAGCAGTCCATTTGTCAACATACAGATGGGGTGAATACTTATATCCCACGGGTTTGGGATCTTCCCAGTAGGGACCGCCTATATCCTTATTCGGGAACCATAGCTCTTCTGTTGATCCGTACCAGCTTTCTATATTGAACATACCGCAATGCGATATAAGGGCTTTGAACCTGCCTTCATGCATGCCTGCCAGGTAAAAGACCGAATACCCTCCATAGCTGGCGCCTACCGCTCCCAGCCTGTCCTGGTCAACAAAAGGCTCGGCAGCCATATGATCGATGGCATCGAGGTAATCCTGCATATTTTTTCCTCCGTAATCAAGGGATATCTGTTCTCTCCATTCGGAGCCGAAGCCCGAGTTGCCGCGCCTGTTGGGTGCTACCACTATATAACCATTGGCTGCCATCATCTGGTAGTTCCAGCGGTACGACCAGCTTTGCCCCAGCATGCCCTGCGGTCCTCCTTTGCAGTAGAGCAGGGCAGGGTATTCTTTTGAAGGATCAAAGCCGGGGGGATAGATAACCCACATCTGCAGGTCCTTGCCATCAGCTGTTTTAATATACCTTTCCTCCGTCTCGCCCATGTTTATATGGTCAAGCACATGGCTGTTGACAGAGCTGATAATGTTCATCTCGCCGTCGTCCCTGCCTATAACGGCTACCTCCGTTGGCATGGACATGGACTGTATGCCTGTAATTATTTTATCTTCGGAGAGTGCAAGGGGACTGTAATTATACTTGCCGCTGCTGACCTTTTGTATACTGCCTGAGCCCAGGTCTATATTAAACACCTGTGTGGTGCCAAGGTAGGGACTTGCAAAATATATTCCGCCGGCATCTTCAGTCCAGATGATACTACCGATATTATAGTCCCATCCCTCGGAGGCCCACCTGGTTTCACCGCTGCTGAAATCATGTATAAAGAGCCTTTCGAGATCCGATTCATAACCCTCTTCTTCCTGGCTCTGCCAGGCCAGCCTGGTGCCGTCGGGTGAAAATACGGGGTAATGGTCGAAGCCCTTGTTTTCCTCGGTCAGGTTAAGGGTGCTGCCATCTTCCAGGCTGTAGATGAATATGTCTGTGTTGGTGCTCAGCGCCTCTTCTTTTCCTCTCAGATGTTTGCTTGTGTATGCTATCTTTTTTCCATCAGGACTCCAGCTTATCTCAGCTCCGTCATACGATGTTGCTGTCGGCGATTCATACCTCTGGCCTTCCATTATGTCTTTCTCGTCTGATACCGCCAGGCCGTCGAAGCCGGCAACGAAGATATGGCTGTATGAATAGTCGTGCCAGGAGTTCCAGTGCCTGAACATCAGATCATCAATAATTCGTACATTGGCTTTCGGCATATCATGCTTCTCGCTGGCTGTACTGTCAAGCTTAACCCTCCTGGTGAAATAGATCATATCGCCCTGTGGCGATACCGAATATATTTCAAAATCACCGAGATTTTTAACCTTCTTTTTGCCCGTGCCGTCAGGCTTCATGGTCCACAGGCTGCCATCCTTTTTAAAGGCTACTCTGTCTCCCTTCATTATCCATGAGGGTGAAGAGCCTCCGTTATCTGTCAGCTGTACAATATCACCTCCCTCTGCAGGTATGGAGAAAATATTGGTCCTGCTTTTTTCATCGGCAAGATTATAATCGGTCAATGTGAAAAGTATTGTCTTGCCATCGGGTGAGGGGCATATACCGCCCATCCTCCTGAATTTCCACAAGATCTCAGGGCTCATGACAGCCTCTTCTTTTTCCTTTTCTGTCAGCTGCATATTAAAAACAGTTTTTTCCGCTTCTCCTGTTTCCTGGCATGAATAACTTACCAGCATAAGAAGAAGTGATGCTGTAAACAAATAATAACGGTTCATAGGATTAAAATTTTACTTATTCCGTTTATAAGACTGCTGTGTTGAGTCTATATACGGTATATGCGTTTAAGTTTTGGGTGCGAGTGCTTCCTTTATCTTTGTGCTCAGCTCTTCAAACAGTTCGGGGTTATCAGCCACTATCTGCTTGACGGCTTCCCTGCCCTGTCCAAGCTTGGTGTCGCCATAGCTGAACCAGGACCCGCTCTTGGCAATGATATTATGTTCTATACCCATATCTATGATCTCCCCTGTGCGGCTTATCCCTTCACCGTGCATAAGATCAAATTCAGCCTTACGGAATGGCGGCGCCAGCTTGTTTTTCACCACTTTCACCCTGGTGCGGCTGCCTATTACATCTTCCCCTTCCTTTATCTGGCTTATCCTCCTTATGTCGAGCCTTACCGAAGCATAGAATTTAAGGGCATTCCCGCCTGTCGTTGTTTCGGGATTACCAAACATAACGCCTATCTTTTCCCTTAGCTGGTTTATGAATATACAGCAGGTATGTGTCTTGCTTATATTGGCTGTGAGCTTGCGCAGCGCCTGTGACATCAGCCTTGCCTGCAGTCCCATCCTGGAGTCACCCATCTCTCCTTCTATCTCCGCCTTGGGGGTGAGTGCCGCCACCGAGTCAATAACCACTATATCCAGTGCCCCCGAGCGGATAAGGTGATCTGTTATCTCCAGGGCCTGCTCGCCGTTATCGGGCTGTGATATCAGGAGGTTCTCAATGTCAACGCCCAGCTTCTCCGCATAGAAGCGGTCAAAGGCATGCTCGGCATCCACAATGGCAGCCACTCCTCCTGCCTTCTGTGCTTCGGCTATGGCCTGTATGGCCAGGGTGGTCTTGCCCGATGCTTCCGGTCCGTATATCTCCGTAACCCTGCCCCTTGGTATGCCGCCAATGCCCAGGGCTATATCCAGTCCGATTGAACCTGTGCTTATTGACCTTACATTCTGCACGGCCTGGTCGCCCAGCTTCATAATGGTGCCCTTGCCAAAATCTTTCTCAATCTTGCCCATGGTTATTTCAAGGGCTTTCATTTTGTCCTTATTGATCTCTTTATTTTCCTTGCTCATACTATGTTGTGCTTAGCGCTCTTGGTTTATATTATTCGTATAATTTATATATCTGCTCTGTGTGTGCTTTGGTATCCACTTTCTTTATTATTTTTTCTATAATGCCTTTCTCATCAATGACAAATGTTGTGCGCAGCACATTCAATGATGTTTTGCCAAACATCTTCTTCTCACCCCATGTTCCGTAATCAGACATTATCTTCTTATCTGTATCTGATATAAGGGGGAAAGGCAGATCGTATTTGCCGGCAAATTTCTGGTGTGATTTTACTGAATCAGGGCTTACCCCTACAATTGCAAATTCCTTGGCCAGCAGGTCTTTATAATTATCCCTGAGGTTGCATGCCTCTTTTGTGCAGCCCGGGGTGTTGTCTTTGGGATAGAAATAAAGGACCAGCTTTTTACCTTTAAAATCATCGAGTCTTATTGTATTGCCGCTCTGGTCAGTACCTTCAAAAAAAGGAGCTTCCTGACCTTCCTTAAGTTTGGTCATAATTCTTTATTATTTTTTTATTAAAGGTAAATTTACGAAGTTTGGATTGTATTTTGAAAAAAATCATGTAATTGTTATTAACAACAATTATGAAGGCTATAAAGTTGAATAGGGGCAGTACTAAGATTATACCTGCATTGCTGGTGATATTTATTATTACATGCCTGTCCGTTCAGGCACAGGATGAGGATTTTAATCCTGACAGTGACCGGGCTGAAAGGTCATTTGATGCAGGGGATTACAGCACTGCCTTAAAACATTATAAGGCACTGAGGGAGAAGTTTATTGCCGATCCTGTCTATGCGTACTATACAGGTGCCTGCATGGTTGAGCTCAGACAGGATCCACGTGAGGCAACAAAACTGCTGAAGGAGGCTATTCTTAACTCATCGGCTATCAGAGCTGTCCCCGACAGGGCCTGGTACTACCTGGGGCGCGCATACCAGCAGGCAGGCGATTTTGATCTGGCTGTTGATGCCTGGGATAATTTCCGCGAGACAGCCAGGCGGAGGGAGATAAGAGAACTGGATATTGACGGTTTGATTGATGAATGTATTGCCGGTAAAGGCGATTTGGAAGAGGGTGAAGAAGCCGGACTGGCAGTAGGGGAGGAAGCTGCAGACGGAAAAGCTGCTGGTATTGATAAGAGCGGCAGGGAGATTATGGCGGAAGCCGTGGTGATGGATGCTGAGCAGGACCATGATAAACCAGATACAGCTAAGGTGGCGGGGGAAGCAGGTGAAGGAGTGGAGCCGGGACAGAACCCTGGTGCTGACTATGAAAGCCTGGCAAGGGAGGCTCTTGAATTACAGTTTATGGCTGACTCGGTGCTGAGGCTGGCCGACATATACAGGGCAAACCTGGCTGAGCTGGCAGAGACGGATAAGCAATCACTTAGAACAAAAATATTATCACTGGAGCAGTCAGGCTTTGAATACCAGAGGGCGGCCGACCGCAAATACAAAGAGGCGGCAAGAATGGCTTCTGAGAAATATGACAAGGAAATATTACCTGAATTAAGGAAGATGGAAGAGGAACTGCCCCTGAGAGGTGGGCAGTTTGCAGACAGCCTGAGAAATGACGGCAGGGAGCCAGGGCATACGGAGGCAGATGAACAGGTAGCAGAAGGGGATGAAACAGAACAGGAAGAAACAGCTAAGCCGGACAATGACACAACAGGGACAGCTACTGAGCTTGCTGACAGCCTTACTGCCATAAGTCGACCGGATCCCGTGCTTGAAGTTTTTAGTGAGAATTATGAGCAGGAGGGTGATATACCGGTTAACCCGGAATTGCCACCCGGACTGTTTTACAAAATACAGGTGGCGGCTTTCAGAAATCCCAAACCACTGTCTTTCTTCAATAACCTGGGTCCGGTAAGCATCTCAAGGGCTGAAGGCTCGGATGTGAATTTTTACTTTATAGGTATGTTCAGAACAAAGCAGGCCGCTGAAAAAGCTCTTGTTAAGGTCAGGCGGAAAGGTTTTAGCGATGCTTTTATACTGGCACTGATGGATGGTGAAAGGATAAGCATGGAGAAGGCTGAGCAGCTCGAGGAGAGTTGGTCTGATATAAGCCTTTTTAGTGGTGATGCACTACCGGACAGCCAAAAACCGGAGGAAGTGGAGCCGCCTACACTGGTGTACAGGGTGAGGGTGCTAAAGACAAAGGAGAAGATCGAAGACGAAAGGCTTGAGCAGCTCGAAAGGCTGGCCGAAAGCAGGACTTATGATGTTTTTGAGACAGACGCAGGTGAATATGTGTATTTGATAGGAAATTTTCTTACTTTTGAAAGTGCTGCAAGCTATGCTGACCTCTTATACCGTAATGGTATGAAGGAGGCGGAAGTGGCGGCATACATGGGTAAGAAAGAGATACCCCTGAAGACGGCAAAGGAATTATTTGATATGTATTTTGAAAAATAGTCAGCAGAGCAGGTATGAGATGCAGGATTTTATAGCCACAGAGGATTTTTACAGATGTTCATACCGGAATTTTTAAAGCTGAGAAATACGTTTTTAGTTAATTAACATGAAAGAGAAGCCATTATCACATAATAAGAGGATTGAGGGAGGAGGTGAGCATATTCTCGTTCTGTTAAATGACGATTATAATTCCTTTGAGCATGTTATAGAATCACTGGTCGAAGTGTGTGACCATGACCCTGTACAGGCTGAGCAATGTGCATTAATAACCCATCACAAAGGCAGTTGTGAGATTAAGTCAGGAATAAAGGATATACTTATCTCTATGCAAACGGGACTGCTCGACAGGAACCTGTCATGTGAAATAAAATAAAATAAATGGAATCACTGGGCATAATCATTTTTCTTATAATACTTGGTGTGATCCTTTTTATGGTCGAGTTCCTTTTAGTGCCGGGTATAACAGTTGCCGGAATAGGAGGGGCTATAAGTATTATAACCGGCATCGTGCTGTCTTTTTATTACCATGGTCCTGGAACAGGACTGATAGTTCTTATCTGTACCATGGTATTGATAGGGCTTACCGTGGTGTTTATGCTTAAGGCGGGCACCTGGCGAAGACTGATGCTTAATAAGGCGATTGACAGCAGGGTGGATTTTGTAAGGAGGGACGAAGGACGTATAAAGGCGGGGGATACCGGCAGGACTATAACACGTCTGAACCCCATGGGCAAGGTGATGGTAGGTGATGAATATTACGAGGCCAGGGCGCTGGACCAGCTTATTGACCAGAATACAGATGTAGAGGTAGTGAAGATTGAATCAAACAGAATAATTGTTAAACCATTAAAAACAAAATAATATGAATCCAGTTGCAATGTATGTAGTGATTATTGTAGGAGTTATTATCCTGCTCTGGCTTTTGCTTTACCTTATACCCATAGGCTTATGGTTCCAGGCTCTTGTTTCAGGGGTAAGGATATCCCTTCTGCAGCTTATTTTTATGCGCTGGCGTAAGGTGCCGCCGTCCGTTATAGTGGTTGCCATGATTGAAGGTGATAAGGCCGGACTGAAACTAAACCGGGATGACCTTGAAGCCCACTACCTTGCAGGAGGAAGGGTGGCACAGGTGGTACATGCCCTGGTGTCGGCCGCCAAAGCCAATATCGACCTTCCCTTTAATATGGCAACAGCCATTGACCTGGCAGGGCGTGATGTGTTTGAGGCGGTGCAGATGTCGGTTAACCCCAAGGTGATAGATACACCCCCCGTTACAGCAGTAGCCAAGGATGGCATACAGCTGATAGCCAAGGCCAGGGTGACCGTCAGGGCCAATATAAGGCAGCTGGTTGGCGGAGCCGGTGAAGAGACAGTGCTGGCCAGGGTAGGTGAGGGGATAGTGTCTTCCATCGGATCCGCAGACAGTCACAAGAAAGTGCTGGAGAACCCTGATTTTATCTCCAGGGTGGTGCTTGAAAAAGGACTTGATGCCGGAACAGCTTTTGAGATACTGTCTATTGACATTGCCGATATTGACATAGGTAAAAATATCGGAGCTGTGCTTCAGATGGACCAGGCCAATGCAGATAAGAATATTGCCCAGGCCAAGGCAGAGGAAAGAAGGGCCATGGCCGTTGCTCTTGAGCAGGAGATGAAAGCCAAGGCACAGGAGGCAAGGGCCAAGGTTATTGAAGCCGAAGTTGAGGTGCCGCTTGCCATGGCTGAAGCCTTCAGGTCAGGGAATATGGGTGTTATGGACTATTATAAGTTTAAGAATATTGAATCCGATACCAATATGAGGGATTCATTGTCAAAACCAGGCGATAAGCCCAGGAAATAAAACGCTTAATAAACCACTTCTCCATTTCCATACCCAGTTTAACAGGAACTGAAACTGCTGCTTATAAAAAGAAATTTCAGGAAAAATATTATTTCAATGAACCTCCTTGAAAAACTTGATGAAAAGGAAAAGGAAACATCCAGGAAAGGTGCTTACTATTACAGGTTTATTCCTCTCAGTACTACTTCTGGCAGGATGTTCAGATAAGCAGGACGCTAAGACCTCCACGGTGGAATCCGTTCCCTTTACATCGGTTACGGTGACTGATAATTTCTGGGCACCGCGACTGGAATCGAACCGTAGGGCTACCATCCCTATTGCAATAGAGCAATCGGAGATAACAGGCCGCATAAAGAACTTTGAAGTGGCAGCCGGGATGGTCCAGGGTGAGTTTTGTTCCGAATATCCTTTTGATGACTCCGATGTATTTAAGATAATAGAAGGCGCCAGCTATTCCCTGCAGACTTATCCCGACCCGGAGCTGGAGGCACTGCTTGACACCTTATTATGAAGATAGGAGAGGCACAGGAGGAGGATGGCTATCTGTATACCTACAGGACGATAATGGGGGATGACTCTCATGACTGGATAGGGTCAGAGAGATGGCAGCTAACACATAAACTGAGCCATGAGCTATATAATATTGGACATATGTATGAAGCAGCTGTGGCTCATTACAGGGCTACAGGCAAGCGTACATTTCTTGATATAGCCATCAAATCGGCTGACCTTGTTGACCGCGATTTCGGCTGGGGAAAGATAGAGAATTATCCGGGACACCAGGAGATAGAGATAGGACTTGTTAAGCTATACCGCGTTACTGGTGAGGAGCGCTACCTTGACCTGGCAAAGTTTTTCCTTGACGTGCGCGGTCCTGACGGGGATGAGTACTCACAGTCACATAAGAAGGTTGTGGACCAGCGTGAGGCCGTGGGCCACTCTGTGAGGGCGGCCTATATGTATACCGGGATGGCCGATGTGGCCGCCCTGACAGGCGACAGTGAATATATTGAGGCTATTGGTGAGATATGGAAGGATATTGTTCACAGGAAGATATATATTACAGGCGGTATAGGTGCCGCAGGAGGCAACGAAGGATTTGCAGAACCTTATAAGCTGCCTAACCTGACTGCTTATTGCGAGACATGCGCCTCCATAGCCAATGTGTTCTGGAACCAGAGAATGTTCCTGCACCACGGTGAATCAAAATACTATGACGTGCTGGAGAGAACACTTTATAATGCCCTGCTCTCAGGGGTGAGCCTGTCGGGCGACCTTTTTTTCTATCCCAACGTGCTGGAGTCAACAGGCAGCCACCAGCGGCAGGAATGGTTCGGCTGCGCCTGCTGTCCCTCCAATATATCAAGGTTTATACCCTCCCTGCCGGGCTATGTTTATGCACGTAGCGATAATGATATTTTTGTTAACCTCTACCTGTCCAACAGGGCTGAGATAGAATTACCAGGCAACAGGGTTGAGCTGGTACAGGAGACCGAATACCCCTATGACGGTAAGGTAGAGCTAACGCGTTAACCCTGAGACAGCGGGTGAATTTTCGCTACGTCTCAGGATACCTGGCTGGGCTGAGGATATAGCCATACCCGGACCCCTGTATAACTTTTCCGATGAGCAGGAGGCCGGGATATCTCTTACGGTAAACGGTAAGACAGAGCGGATAAGTAAAGAAAATGGTTATGCTCTTATCAACCGCAAGTGGGAGGAAGGCGATAAGATAATTCTTAATATGCCCATGGAGGTGCGTACGGTGACAGCCGATGAGAGGCTTGAGGCCGACAGGGGCAGGTTTGCCGTACAGCGCGGACCAATGGTGTATGCAGCAGAATGGGCTGATAACGATGGCGGGGTTCTGAACCTTGTCTTTAATCCTGATCAGGAAATGATCATTGAAGAAAGACCGGATATGCTTGATGGCACCGTTGTGATAAAGGCAGAGGCGCGTCCCGCAAGCAAAAAGCTTGATTCCACCGTGGAGCTGGGTGAGAAACGCGATGTTACGCTGATACCTTATCACCTCTGGAATAATCGCGGACCCGGAGAGATGATGGTATGGCTGCCGGCTGAACCGGAGGCAGTAAAGGCTACCCACCACCAGCTGCCATAGCATAGCTCAGCAAGGTGAGCTGAAGTAACAATGTCTCAGGATACCAGGCTGGGCTGAGGATGAAGCTATACCCGGACCCCTGTACGCCTTTTCCGATGAGCAGGAGGCCGGGATAGCTCTTTCCTTTAATGAAGGGACAGGGTTTATTATTTTATTATCGAAGCTATACGCTTATCAAGTGCTTCCTGATCGAGGGTGAATGATGCCAGTCCCGCCAGGTTAAGCAGTGTGTCAGGTGCAATCTTCCCTGCATTTATCTTATCCAGCCATGTTGAGCGCAGTGGTATCTTCCCGTCGTCACTTACCTTCTGTTTCTCTTCAGCGCTGAGGGCGGGGAACATATCTTCAAAGCCTTCATCGTGGAAAATCTTCTCCAGGTCTGTTGGATCTTTTATAAGGGTGTTTCCCAGCATCCTTGCCAGGTTTGACAATCTGCCATCAACCTCCCAGAATTTATTCATTCCTTCCTGCTCAGGTGCAATGTCCAGTCCGGGTTGATAATCTTCATTAAGCCGTGATGAAAAGTTGCCGGATAGTTCATTATATCCTGATAACGCAACTTTTGGGGGCATGGTAAACACATCTGTTCCTGCCAGTGCCTCTAACTGGTCATGGTGCCTGATACTTGCCGCTATCAGTTTTGTTTTTGTATTGAGGGCAGACCTGATTTCCGCTATATGTTTTTGTGTTTCAATCACGGTCTTCTCTCCTATACCGGAACCGTCACCGATATTATTATCAGCCACATATGCACCTATACGGCCAAGAAAAACATTTAGGTAATCCGGCCTTGCTATATTGGCGGCAAGCACGTTTTGTCTTGCACTGAAACCAAGGGTGAAGTTTATCCTTACACCCTTATCCCTGAGCATGCCGTGCTCCAATCAGTCCGGATATCGTATGAGGTACTTTTATGATGAATTTATCGGGACAGATATCCCTGTACCTGAGACCGTAATTCACTATTTCATCCACATTATGAGCTGTTGCCGTATGCAGCTCAACGCTTACCAGTCCGCCGAACTTTTCCGTCAGTCGTAATCCGTGCCTGGCATTAAGGATAAAGGCTGTCTCCATTATCTGCTTTTCCCTGGGTAATGATCCCAGTAGCTCCTGTGTGCGTGAGATAAAGTCATCATAGATACCTTTCTGGATCACCTTGTTTATAAGAGTGTTATTTGTTGTAAGAGCTTCCATATCCCCGCTCCAGATATCAAGTGCTTCATCCATATCGCCCGGTATCAAGCCATAATGTTGTACCGCTGCTCTTAAGGGCTGTCCAGAAGCTGTCCGCCGGTCTGTTTACTCTTTCTTCATTTATATCTTTCTGTATGTATTCCCTGATCTTCTTTTCCAGTGACATAGTATATATTTTTTTATTTATTTGTTAATGATTTGAAGTCGTCGCCTGTGGGGTACTGGAAGATACGCAGACCGAATTCCGGCACAACGGCCAGCAGGTGGTCAAAAATATCCGCCTGTATGGATTCATAATTGGCCCATTTCTGGTCATTGCTGAAAACATATATCTCAATTGGCAGTCCTTTTTCCGAAGACTGTAATTGCCTTACCAGGAAGGTCATATCATTATGTATCCTGGGATGCTGTTCGAGGTATGCTTTTATATATGCCCTGAAGGTACCCACATTTGTCATCCTTCTGCCGTTCACAAGCACGGTGTTATCTATATTATGCTTTTTGTTAAAGTCCTCCATGTCTTTTTCCTTACTCTCGATATAATCTTTGAGAATCTGGATTTTTTTAAGCTTTTCTACCTGTTCAGGTTCAAGGAATCCTATGCTTTTGACATCAATATAAACTGATCTTTTAATTCTGCGTCCGCCCGACTCCTCCATACCCCTCCAGTTCTGAAATGATTCCTGTATAATGGCATATGTGGGTACGGTGAGTATTGTCATGTCAAAATTCTGCACCTTAATGGTATTCAGGGTTATATCCATTACCGTTCCGTCTGCCCCCCTTGATGGCATGGTTATCCAGTCGCCTACCTTAAGCATATCATTGGCTGAAAGCTGCACGCTGGCTACCAGTCCGAGTATGGTGTCTTTAAAAACGAGTATTATCACAGCTGCCATGGCACCGAGTCCGGTAAGCAGATTGCTGATATCGTTATTCGTGATAACGGATATCATTATTAAGCCGGCCACGATCCCCACGAATATCTTCAGCATCTGTATATATCCTTTTATATGCCTGTGCCTTGATATGGGCAGGGTAAGGTAGATATTATGCCAGGCCGTGATAAAGGCAAAGATAAAGAGCATACCTGCAAGTACCATATACAGGTAGGTGAGAGTGCGGACAAAATTCATCCACCCCGGATACGGCTCAAGGGCCCATCCGGCCATGAGGTATATGATGATGGCCGGGGCAAAATGGGACAGGCGTGTAAAAACATGGTTGTCAAAAAATATATCGTCCCATTTAAAACTTGTTCTCCTGATAATTTTTGCTATTACCTTATCAATAATGAACTTTGTGATGATAAATGACAACCAGCTTAGCGTGGCCACAAGAACAACAATTATTATTGTCTCCAGAAAAACGGACAGGGTTTTACTCAGCCCGATGCTGAGGAATAAGTCTCTGAGGAATACTACAAGATCAAAATCACCGAACATGGTAAGAAGGGTTTTAAAATTTTGCTCAAAATTATACAATAAAATTGAAAAGTCCCGATATATTCCTGCAGCTTATCGCATCCTGCTTCCAGTAATTATATAAAGCAGTATGCCGGCGGCCACTGATACATTCAGTGATTCGATGCTGCCGCTAAGAGGTATGGAAAGTTCAATATCGGCCATACTGAGTATCTCAGGCGACACCCCCCTGTCTTCGGAACCCATTACCAGCACTGATGGTCCGCTAAGCCTTTCGGGCTCTATCCTGTGCTTTCCCTTTTCTGAGGCACAAATTATCTTCAGTCCCGATTCCTTAAGGAATTCAAGTGTTTTAATTATGCTTTTTACCCTGGCCACGGGTATCTTATTCAGTGCTCCTGCTGATGTTTTTACCGCCTCAGCATTGACACGGGCGGCTCCTTTTTCGGGTATAATGATACAGTGGGCACCGAAGCACTCGGCACTACGCGCTATTGCTCCGAAATTGCGAACATCGGATATATTATTCAGCACTATAATCATCGGATCGCTTCCTGATTCATAGATGCCGGGCAGCAGTGTTGCTATATCATGATATTCAATTGCAGATAATAAGGCTATCACCCCCTGGTGGTTCTGCCGGGTTGTCCTGTTAAGTTTTTCCAGAGGCACCAGCTGGTAAGGTATGGTATGTTTTTTCAGCTCTTCCACGAGCTCGGCGTACAGTGCTCCCTTCATCCCTTTCTTTATCAGCAGCCTGTCAATTGTCTTGCCCGATCTTATGGCTTCGAGTATTGGCCTTAATCCGTATATAAAATCTGTGTTATTCATGTGATTATATTTAATTTATTTCATTGGCCACATGGAACTTACCATTAAAAAATAATCATACTCTTAATGTGAAATAATGATGATTTTTTAATGGACGTTTCATTCGTATAAAATTTTCTTTATAGTGAAACTGCTTCCCTCTGTTATTCATTTCTTTATTGAGGTCGCTCCTGTTTATTCATTTTTAAAATTTTCTTTATAGTGGAATCGCTTTAAAGGGTTCTTTTTTTCCGGTTCACTATATTCCTTCGGGATTATCCAGCCTGAATACTATGCCGGAGCGCCAGGTGCGTACGGCCACGTCCCAGTATGTTGTTACGCTCTCACTCCTGAGAAGTGTATAGTCATTTGTAGTAAAAGGATTCTCCCTTTTACTGAAATTAAAGTACAGGTAGTCATCTTTAATATTATATCTTATTCCCCAGCCCTGCTTTATTTGTTTTTTCAGGTAACCCCATCTTTCACCTTCTGCTGTTTTATAGACCCTGTCGGGCGGACCATAAATAATATACATCATTCCCCTGTCTGTCCTCCAGCCTTCCTTATGAGAGGTGAAGAAAAAATTAGCATAAAGCACCCTGTTATAATAAATCCTTATCAGTTCACGTGCCCGTTCTATATTACCTGTTATATCAAGCCAGAACTCATCCAGTGCCACCTTCACCCTTTCACTCTTCCTCATCTCTTCCAGTTTTTCCTCATTAGTCAGGTAGATAAGTGGTTCTATCATTGTTTCCGGCTCGCTCATACCCGGATATTCCTGGCCAAAATTAAAGAAGGTATATCCCCCGAGTATGTTTTTATCCGGACTGCACATAAATATACCCTGTCGGGGAAACATAATGGGAAGTGTATCTGAGTATGCCAGTGAAATTATCTCTTCCGGCTCTGTTTCAACGCTTTTTTCGGGTACCAGCATGGAGGGGGGTGCAGGGATATTATCGTCAGGCTCAAAGAACTTAATAAACAGGCTGTCGGTCTCATACCTGTATTGAAGGTTCACAAATTCATTGGGCCTGAGAACAGGATTAAAGACATATATTTTATTAAAATGTCCACGTACCCTGAAATTATTCCTGCTCAATGCGGATGTTTTGTCAAAAGGTATGTGTGCCTGAACCCTGGTATTTCTTATAAGATCCTTAATAACCAGCTCAGCCTCGTACTTTGAACCTGCAGGCGCCTGCAAGGGTATGGCGTAGGTATACTGCCTGTTACCAGTTTCTTTTCTGATGGTGATATTATAGAAGCCTGTATCAATCTTAACCCTGCCGGCTGACATATCATACAGGTTGTATAATATTACCAGTGACGCTTTGGGCACTCCTTCAGGATTGGCTTCGCTGAAGAAAAGATCATTGATAAAGAATTTGACTGTCAGTTCCGACACCTCATCACTGGTATTATAAACCTGGTATCTTGGATGTATGGGGTTTTTAAGAGGGTTGTACAGGTATGACAGGTCGCGGTTATCGCTTGACTCCATCACTGTGGCACATGATCCAAGTGTAATAATTATAAGGAGCACTAAAAATATATTACTGATCTTCCCCATCTTTCTGTTTGTTTGGTAAAAATAGTAAACTTTATCCTTTTTCATCTCTTCCACCTTATCCTTAGCCTGCATAATTCACTGTGGTCATTATCCCTTATAACGGAATGATCAAAAATATTTTCTTCTTTTTGTGCAGCAAGGATCCTGATCTCATCTCCCGGCAGGGATTCATGCAGGTAGTTTATTTCTGCCGACTCAAATACATTATTCAGCCTGTACTCCAGCGGATAACTGTCCAGTGCCCACCTTATATAATGTACGTTATTCACGTGCATGTTTACATCCAGATCGGAATATTTAACGGTTAATGAAGGAGACCGGTATGATATATCTTTTATCTCCGGCAATTTACCCGGCACCCTGCCAAGAGCCCTTTCTTCGCTGAACCTGCCATCCATCTTTTTCAGTATCCTGTCAGGACGCAGGGGCCGGCGGCTTTCCCTGCCTACCATCAGCCAGGATGATGTGGCAGCACCATATTTTTTTCCGTCCTTAGCATAAACCTCAAAATCGCGTATTGCGAATATCCCTTCGGGTCCGCGTGGCCATGTTTTTATCGTTATCTCTTCTTCCCACCCGGGTATGGTATCCATCTTTACAAGTATCCTCGACAGCACCCAGAACATATTATTCCTCTCAAGATCATCTTTGCCAAAGCCAAGCACCGATGCGTGTGCTGATGCTGTATCCTGCAGGTAGTTGAAGAGTCCGGGTATCCCCAGACTGCCTGAGGCATCGGCTTCATAACTGCTAACCCTGTAAGATTTTTCCTGAACGAGCTTATCCATTGGCTTCTGTTTTTTCTTTGAACCGTTCGATCTCCATGGACAGTGATTCCCAGTTTTTCATTTCAGCCCGTATCATCTTATTAATTTTTTCATATTCCCCGAAAAAGTCAGGGTCGGATATGGCATCTGGCTCCGAGCCCATTTTGTTGTCCATCTCATCCCTGGCTTTTTCCAGTTCCTCTATTTTCTTCTCTGTTTCGGACAGCTGTTTCCTTTTCTTTCTCAGTAACTTCTCATCTTCCTTTTTCTGCAGGTATTGCATCTTATTATCTGAAGCGGCACCGGCACCGGTGATATTTTGTTCATTATCCTTTCTTTCTATGGACCTCAGATTTTCTATCTTTCTTTTTTTCAGGAAATCATATATGCCACCGTTATATTCCCGTATCTTCTTAGCCCTGAATTCATATATTTTATCTGCAAGATTATTGAGAAAATCCCTGTCATGAGATACAACAATTAATGTACCATCATATCTCTGCAGAGCCTGTTTGAGTACGTCCCTCGACTGCATATCCAGGTGGTTGGTCGGCTCATCAAGTATAAGCAGGTTATAAGGCTCAAGTAACAGTTTTATCAGGGCAAGCCTTGACCTTTCCCCTCCGGATAGCACTTTCACCTTCTTATCAGTATCCTCTCCGCTGAAAAGGAAAGCCCCCAGTATATTCCTTATCTTTGTCCTTATCTCCCCCCTGGCAATATTATCAATTGTCTGGAATACCGTAAGCGACTCATCCAGCAGCTGGTCCTGGTTCTGGGCAAAATACCCTATATTCAGGTTATGACCTCTTTTCAGCTTGCCATTGTAGTCAAGCTCCCCCTTTATTATCCTGGAGAATGTTGTTTTTCCTTCACCATTGCGGCCCACAAAAGCTATCTTCTCTTTCCTCTCTAACATAAAGTCAATATCCCGCAGCACCTCGTTGTCACCATAGCTCTTTGATAAGCCTTCTGCTTCTATCACTATTGTTCCTGATCGTGGTGCCGGTGCAAAGCTGACACTTATGCTTGAACTGTCTTCTTCATCCATCTCTACACGATCCAGCTTATCCAGCTTTTTTATTCTTGACTGTACCTGTACGGCCTTGGTACTTTTATATCTGAACCTCTCAATGAATTTCTCATTATCCTGAATCATCTTGCGCTGGTTGGTATAGGCGGCCATCTGTTGCTCCTTTCGTTCTTTCCGCAGTATGACATATTCAGAATAGGGGACTTTATAATCATATATGCTGCCCAGCGACAGCTCCACTGTGCGATTTGTTACATTATCAAGGAAAGCCCTGTCGTGTGATACCACAATTACCGCACCGGGATATGACTTAAGGTAAGCCTCCAGCCATTGCATCGAAACGATATCAAGGTGGTTGGTGGGCTCATCCAGCAACAGAAGGGTGGGCTGTGCCAGTAATATCTTGGCCAGCTCTATACGCATTCTCCATCCGCCGCTTAAGATGCTGCTGGGTTTATTGAACTGCTCACGTTCAAATCCCAGTCCCGTCAGTGCCTGTTCTGCCTCTGCAATATAACGGTCGCCTCCCTTCATGCTGTATTCCTGCTGAAGGTCAGTAAGTGAATTGCACAGATCCATATATTCTTCTGAATGATAGTCTTCCCGTCTTTCTATCTCACTGGTCACCCTGCTTATCTTCCTCTCCATCTCTTTTATATCACTGAAGGCCGTCAGTGTCTCTTCCATTATCGATCGCCGGTCGCTCACCTTCATCTGCTGGGGAAGGTAGCCGGTGCTTTCTCCGGATGAGGTTGAGATTTTGCCCCCGGCAGGTTTCATAATGCCATGAATAATCCTGAGCAGCGTGGTTTTGCCTGCACCGTTCTTGCCTGTAAGCCCTATCCTGTCCCTGGGGTTAATAAGGAAAGATATGCCGGAGAAAAGTTCATTACCCCCGAAAGAAACGCTTATATTGTCAACAGATATCATTAATTATCCCATTCTTTTGCACTGTTATTATCTTGTTCTTACGATCTGCAAAGATAGTAAAGTAAATTTTCGGACACAGCCGCAGGTGATTACCATCATCCCGTTTTTCCGCTTAATTCAATATATTTGCACTATATTTAAAGGTTAAAGACAAATGCTTGTCAATAAATGAATAAGGAAAGGGCCGGTTTCGATTCAGTACTTTTTGCCCAGGCAATGGATGAACATCTGTCCAGTCTGCGCTATGCCAGTATGATACAGAGGGCCCTGATGCCTGACACATCCTTCCTGTCGGGTATATTGAAAGATCACTTTATCATCTATCTTCCAAAGGATTATGTGAGTGGCGATTTCTATTATGCCTATCAGAGTGCTGGCTATACCATTATTGCTGCGGGCGACTGTACGGGTCACGGTGTCCCGGGGGCATTATTATCCATTCTCGGCATCAGTTTCTTAAATGAACTCTTACAGATGAGGGTTGTGCCGCGTGCCAACAGGATACTGAACAGTATGAGGGAGAAGGTGATGGACGCACTTGACCAGAGGGGACAGCAATATGAGCAGAAAGACAGTATAGACATAGCCCTGTGTGTTTATGAACCATTCAGGTCGGTGCTGCAGTATGCCGGTGCCAACAGGCCTCTTATAATGGTAAGCGACGGTAAGCTCAAAGAGATAAAACCCGATAAGATGCCGATTGGAGTGGCTCCGCTTGAGGAGGTCTCTTTTACCAATCACAGGATAGAGGTTAAGGAAGGTGACCGTTTTTATATGTTCTCCGACGGCTATCCTGATCAGTTCGGGGAAAAGACAAATAAGAAATTCAAAATAAAGAAATTCAGGGATTTGATTTTTTCCGCCTCCCGCTGGAGTATGGATAAACAAAAAGCACATATACAGAATACTTTTGAGGACTGGAAAGGAAAGGCAACACAGGTGGATGATGTGCTTGTTATGGGTTTTGAAATATAAATAGTCATGAGATTAAAAGCTTTTAGAATAGAGAATTTCAGGTCAATAGTTGATACGGGGATGCAGCCTGTATCACCAGATAATATAACATGCCTGATTGGACAGAACGAGTCAGGAAAGACATCGGTGCTTGAGGGACTGAAAGTGTTTTCTTCGGGTGAGATATCGGAGGATGTGCTGAGATCTGATCTCTCCCTGCCAAGAGTGAGTTGCAGCTTTGAGATTTCCCCGGGTTACCTTGATGATAAGCTGCGACCGGTGAATCCTGAGTTTGATAAACTTGTCAGTTCATTAACACATATAACCCTTATCCGTTCATGGAAAGCCGACCTTAAATCACAAATGGATATAGGGGGTGAGCTGCTTGATTATATGGTGAAGCAGGATGATAAAAGGGAAAGTGATTTATGTGATATAGAGAAAAAGATAAATATATTCCTTTCAGACCTTGAGGAAGCCAGGGAAAAGGAGAGCTTATTAGTGGAGAGACAGGGAGAGATACAGGCAAAGATAGATGAGCACCCTGCGCGGGCACGTGGAAAGAGGCTGTTCAGGAAAAAATACACTGCATTAAGGGACGAAGGTGAAAATACGCTTGATGAGCTGGCAGGTGAACTGAAAAAGACAGAGGATGATGTGCAGGAAGTAAAATCCTTCCTTGATGAAAAAAAAGCTCTTATCTCTGTTGCTGAAGACTGGTTGCGTATCAGTAGATGCACTGGAGGAGGTGAATGCAAGACTGGAGGAGATATCCCGGAGGCTGGAGGAGCGTCATCAGACAATGACACTACTATCTGGTCCCTCAATTGCAGAGCTGTCGCGTGGCGAATGGCAGAAAGTGCTGGTTGAGTATAAGGAGGCGGTAATAAAAAAGGATAGGCTGGAAGAGGAAAGGGACCTTAAACTGTTATTATGTGGATTTATATATGATGGTAATGACGAGGATAAAGCGAAGCAGAAGCTGCAGGAGATAGATAAAGAAAGAAAGCTTGAATACGGGTCAGTGGAGCTGGGAGAGCTTCTGGCAGCTGACTGTCCGCATTTTGAGATATTTGAGGACTTTGGCAGCCTGCTACCCAACAGGATAGACCTTGAGGATATAATAGCGGATAACCGTAATGTGGAAGGTTATAAGGCAGCACGTAATTTTCTTGTTATTGCTCAACTGGACTATACATTCTTTCAGCAGCCCTCGTCCAGGATACTGAAGCAGAAAATTGAAAACCTGAATTCTAAGCTCACACTTGACTTCCAGGATTTCTGGCAACAGTATGTAGGCAGGCATAATAAGATAAGGATCAATTTTGAGCTTGATCATTACAGTGTCAGTCATGGCGACAGGGCAGGTAAGCCCTATCTTGAATTCTGGGTTAAGGATGAAGGGGAGAGATTGTACCCCAAGCAGCGCAGCAGGGGAGTGAGATGGTTCCTTTCATTCTATCTTGAACTGATGGCAGCATCGCAGAAGGAGAATAAGCAGCTTATACTGCTGGTTGACGAGCCGGGCGTCAGCCTTCATGCACGTGCCCAGGAAGATGTGCTCAAGGTGTTTGAGGATATAAAGGATAATATACAGGTTATCTACACCACACACTCACCCCACCTGGTTGATATAAACAAGCTGCACAGGGTGCTGGCAGTTCAGAGGGATGATGTGGCAAGCCATAGGTCGGCAACCGTTATCCTTGATGCCGCCCGGCTGGGTGATGCCTCGCCCGACACACTGTCACCGCTGCAGAGCATCATGGGTAATCCGGTGGGTAACCAGGAGTTCTCTGTTGACAGGTATAATATTATAGTCAATAATGTGGGCACCTTCTATATGATGAATGCTGCCATTAAGCTGACAGGGTATAAGGGGCGTATACATTTTATTCCTTCAACAGACTCATCCTCTATTCCTCTTATGTGTAACATACTTATGGGCTGGGGAATGAAGTTTGCAGTATTGCTTTTTCATAATGATGATGAGATTGAAGTTGCACGGGAACTTGAAAAGATGGTTTTCAGCGGCAAGCCCGGAGATAATGAGAATATAGTTATTATGCCCGAAGAATTTACCAATGCGGAAGACCTGTTGTCTACCCTCGACTTTAAGAACATCATTCTGAAAAGCAGGGAGGGCATAACTGTTTCTAACTCTGAACATATCAGTGTCAATGATCTGCCCCGTAATTTCCTGCTCAGTAAATTTCTGAGTGATGTGAATGCAGGAAAGATCAAAAGGGATGACCTGGACGAGGAATCAAAAGAAAATCTTATGCTGCTGGTTAATATACTGCAGAAGTTCAAATAGCAATGCTATGATATAAATACCTGGTGATTATGGGAAAAGGAATATGTGTTTTATTTTTGTATTTAAGTCTTGCACTGCTTGCATGTCAGAGCATAAATAAAGAAGAGGATATGGATATAGGTATAACAGTGCCGGCCTACCTGGCACTTGGCGATTCTTACACCATAGGCGAAAGTGTGAATGAGGAGCAAAGATGGCCTGTGCAGCTGGTGGACAGGCTGAGGGCAGACAGTGTTGATATTGCAGATGCCAGGATAATTGCCAGGACAGGGTGGACAACGGATGAGCTGATGGCCGGTATTGAAGAAGCTGATCCGGGTAGAGGATATAAGCTTGTATCATTGATGATAGGTGTGAATAACCAGTATCGGGGACGTGATACAGATAATTTCAGGGAGGAACTGGCAGGGTTGATTGACACTGCAATAAGCTGTGCCTCCGGTATTGCTGATAATGTTATTGTGCTTTCAATACCTGACTGGAGCGTAACACCTTTTGCTGCCGGCCGGGACCAGGAAAAGATTGCTGCTGAGATTGACAGCTTTAATAGTGTAATAGTTCAGGAATGCAATGAGGCCGGTGTAAAATATTTTGATGTTACAGGAATATCAAGAAAGGCTTCAACTGATCTGTCACTTGTAGCCGGCGACGGCTTGCATCCTTCAGGTAAAATGTATGAAATGTGGGTGGAGGTATTATACCCTTATGTTAAAGAACTGCTCCGACAGCAAGCTGATTAGAGATAAGCGGAAGAGGTTTACCGGCAATTATTAAAAAAAATATAGTACTATCGGACGATTATTGGCCATAGGAGACATACACGGTTGCTATCAGCAGCTGTACCTGCTTGTCACCGAGATTATAGATCTTACAAAAGATGATAAGCTGGTTATGCTGGGCGACTATATTGACAGGGGACCTGACAGTAAGGCTGTGCTTGACCTTATTATGGATCTTATTTCAGAAGATTTTGACATTATCCCACTGATGGGAAACCATGAAGATATGATGCTGAATGCAGCGGGTTCTGCCAATGGCAATTATAACTGGATGATGAACGGTGGTGGTGAAACTCTGCAAAGCTTCAATGTCCAGTCAGTTTCTGAGATAGACGGAAGGTACATAAGCTTCCTTTCTGCTATGCCTGTATATCATACTGAGGGCCATTTTATATTTGTACACGGCGGCTTTAATGATGAGCTGGATGATCCCTTCTCCGATAAATACAGTATGCTGTGGGAGAGGCGCTTTGAATATACATCACCGGTGTTTAAGGATAAGGTCATAGTTCACGGTCACCGCCCCCATCCTCTGGATGAGCTGCAGAAGCAGATTGAAGGATCGCCGTCTGTCATTAATGTTGATACAGGCTGTGTTTACGGCAAGGAGAGGGGGCTGGGCGATCTTACCGCCATTGATCTGTTGAGCATGAAGCTGTATTCCGCTTAGTCAAGGCCTGTCTGCATTTTTTCTTTTATCTCATTAAGATTAATAAAGCCATCAATGGTATCCAGCCATATCCTGCCCTTATCCTCAACGAAACCAAAGATGCCATATTTGGTTTTAAGAATGGTTTCATCAACCCTCTTACGCATTTTTACATTATATATTATTGAATATTCTTCAGCCCTGCTTGCACCCTCCTCATAAAATAGCAGGTCAACCTGCATCCATTCTTTGTCCGGGCTTACATCCATGAGTACAATATCCATATGCATATTATCCGGCAGATCTTTGTGTTCCTTAAGCATTGTTTTGTCTATAAGTATAATGCCTTTTTCTTCCTCATTGTCGGCATATATCCTGCCGTCATCATCGCCCTGATATATCCGTAGTATCTTTTCGTCAGAGCCGCTTAATTCACTTTTATCCTTATCTCCGGAATGTACAAATGCAAGTTCCGATATACATGTGTCGTCCCATTCTGAACCTTCATAAATATCCGCTATCTCAAGTCTTATGAAAAAGCTGAACAGTGGAGTCAGGTCACATGTGGGACACATTTTTTTCATTTGTTCTATCTCCTCCTTGTATTCAGATTTAAAAACGGTCCTCAGAGAATCTTTGCACGCAGCGGAACAGTTAGCTGAAAAGGGCATTTCAATATCCTGCGGACCCATCCTGTCTTCCAGTTCAATATATACCGGAGCTTCTAGCTGCTTTATCCTGTAACGTGTAGCTATCTCGGTAACATCGTCTTCAAGATGGAAGCCTGCGTAAAGAATGAGCTTTAATTTGTGCGGACGGCTGTTCATCCTGTAAAGCCTTTCTGTTTTCTGGTAACCGTTATGGATAATTATCCCTGCAGGTAATTGTTTTCCGGCTTCAATAATAATGTATTCGCCTGTGCCGTAACCCTCAACTCCCTCAACCCATGCTGTGTTAAGATCATTATCAATTAGCTTGTGGACCCCGTATTCTCCCAGGCCTTCAAAAGGGTCTACCGGATTGAGCTCTGAGCTGGCAATGGCATGCATGTATTCACCCTTGCTCATAAATGTCCGTAAGTGAAGCTCTTCCCATTGGTGAATAAGGGAGATGTTATCATGGTCCGGTAAACTGTTTTTGATGTTCTGAGCCTGGCTTTTGTCTGTTCCGGATGAATTGGAACAGGCAGTCATAATAACAGCTGTAATAAGGAGTATTTTGTGAATCATCAGCATGGTGGTTTATTGGTTTATGTTATTGAGAAATAAATTTACATAAATCAGGCCATATTACCGAATTATTGACTTCCTATCACACTTTTTTTTGGATATGTCAGAAAAAAGTGTATCTTATGTACATATGTTCATAGCTTGTTTAAAAACAATATTTGCACAAAATATGTTTTACTATTTGCATATAAATATTTAATTTTATTAAGTTTTACAATTAACAATGGAGGAATATAAAATGAAAATCAAAAACCAACATTTTTTTAGCATAGTGACACTATTATTTGTATTAACATTTATAATGGGGTCATGTTCTGACAGCCAGTCAGAGGGTGAAGTGCAAAAACTGCTCGAAAAGCAGAAATCTGTTCTGGAGGAAGGAGATGAATTGCTTGAAGAGACCCTTAATGAGGTACAGATACTGAAAGATTCACTGCAGTCTGAGCAGCAAGATCTTGTAAACAGGCGATCAGTGGTTCAGGAAGACCTTAAAAACCTTGAGGCTGATCAACTGGAATATGCTGAGACACTAAAAGAGGAGAAACAGGAGGAGCTGGAAAATCGAAAGTCTGAGCTTATGGAACGCTTGAATGAAATAGAAGACAGCATTGCCGTTATTCAGCAGAAAAGTGAAGCTAACCAGAAAAGGAAAGACACACTGGCGATCAGGGAGCAGCAACTGTCAGCCCAGAAGTCAGTTTCGAAGGAGGAACTGATAACAGGGATAGATGATATTGATAATCGGCTCGACGAGATAGAAGAGGAGCGTCTGGTAAAGCTTAAGGAGATAGACCTGAATGAGCAGAAGATAATTCTTGCCACAAAGAAGATTAAGCTTCTTGAGGATGAGAAAAATATTTACCAGAGGGAAAAAAATGAGGCATTGAAGAATAATGTTGATGATGCAGAGCTTGAAAAATATGATCTTAAAATAAGTGAAATAAATACTTATCTGAATGAAGAACAGAATAAGATAAAAAGTGCTGAGAGCAATGTTAAAAGTCTCAATGAATGGATTGCTGACGCTGATGCTCTCAGAGAGAGACTCAGGGGGATGATGAACGAAGAATATGACAGGGATAAGACAATTGCAGAGTTTACAAAGCAGGAGATTGAAAGGCTCAGCAATGAGAGAGAGTCGCTCGATGAAAATCTTGAAAACCTGGCAGGCCTGAAGAAAGAACTATCTGACAGAAAGGATAAGCTGAATGAGCGGATAGCATCCCTTGAAAAAGAAACGGAGCTGGTAAAAAGCAGGGAGCTTTCAGAGATACTTGAAGAGAGGGCAGGTATAGAAGGACAGGAAGCAGAGCTTGCTGAAATGGAAAGAGAGATGATGGAAAAAGGTGAAGGCGAAGTTGAAAGGGATATTGCTGAGACGGAAAAGAGACCGGAAGAGCTTGTTTCCATTGAGGAATCAATCAGGCAAAAAAGAAAGCAGATAGATGAGATGAGGTCAGAGATTGCCGAAGATGAGGCAGAGATGGCAAAGCAGATGGCTGAACTGGAAGAGAATAGAGCAAAAAATGTCAGGAATATTACCGGTACAGTAATAATAATAATTATTGCAGCTATAATAGTAATAGGCTTGTTCTATATAATAGGAAGGCGAAGAAGGAAGAAGAGCTGATAATAACAGGAAAAAGTTAATAATTAAAAATATAGGATCATGACAAAAAAGCAAAAATCGCAAACCGATAAAATAAGTGATAAAGTGAAAAAAGAAGCAAAGAAAGTGAAGAAAGAAACTGGTCATATGAAAAAAGGAGCCAAAAAGGTTAAAAAGAAGGCCGAGGAGAAAATAGGTGAGACTGAAGATAAGATCAATGAAGTGCAGGGAGAATTTGAAGAGTCTGCCGGTGATATTAAGGAGAACCTGAGGAAAGCCGGTGAGTCTGTTTCTGAATCCGGATTCTGGGAAGAGACCAGTGAGAATATATCCGAGGGAGCAAGGGTAATGGGAGAAGAGGCCCGCAATATTGGGGAGAAGATATCTGCCTATTCCGAAGTTCTCTTCGGCAAGGTGAAAGACCGTTCATCCGAAGCCTTTAAATCAGGGCTCGACCTTACAAAGGATGCAGTGAACAAGGCGCAGGTGGCCGCCGATGATCTCAGGGATAATATAGAGGTTAGCAGGCTTAACAAAAAGAAGAAAGAGCTTGCAACGCAGCTTGGTATGAAATTTTACCTTGAGGTAAAAAACAATGATAATAAGGTGCCTGATAACATAATGCGCAAAAGGGTCTTTATGTCACTGATGAAAGAAATTGAAAATATTGACAAACAAATATTAAAACTGAAAGATGAATAAGATCAAACTGAAGCATATTATAAATGCAGCAATAATCATATGGCTTGTAATATGGATATATTACCTTGGATTTAACTGGGATGTATTCAGTATTAATCTTAAGACAGACCTGGGTTTTGCTGTTATTGGTGCCTATCCTTTTATCTTTTTCTCTGTGCTTGGAATTGTACTTATGGCCCTTATAAAGTATGTTGAGCAGACTATGGCAATGAAAAGCCTTGGCCGTGATAAGGACATGGAACATAAGATAGCACTGCTTGAGAAAGATATCGAGCTTCTCCGGCTAAAAGAAACACTCTTTAAAATGCAGTCTGAAGACCTGAGCAGGAATAATGCCAATCTTAATGCATTGCACCAGAGGCTTGATGAGATAACATCACAGCTTGGGCAGGAGGAGAAAAAATCTGATAACAGCAGCTCATCGCCGCATGATGAGAAAAAAGAATAATATACAGTAATATGAAAATCCAAACCCAGAGAATAAGGCTTGGAGTGTTTATTTTTCTTAGCAGCTTAATACTTGTTGTACTGGTTCTGTATTTTGCCGCAGGTAAGCTGTTTGAAAAAACCGACACCTATTTTGTGGCCTACCATGATGTGTCGGTAAGCGGACTGGAAGCTGGAAGTCCCGTTAAATACCTGGGGATAAAGATAGGAAGCATCTCAAATATTTTTATCGATCCCCAGGATATTAATTCGGTAATTGTGGAGCTTTCCCTCCAGCCGGGCACACCTGTCAAGGAAGATGCCTATGCTGATATTGTCTCACTTGGTATAACGGGACTTAAAACGATTGAAATACGGGGAGGAAGCAATGATGCTGAATTTCTCAAAAGGGGAGGCTTTATAGAGGCCGGCAGTTCGGCGGCCGAAGAGATAACAGGTAAGGCAAATATAATTGCTGAAAAAGCAGAGAGGGTGATAAATAACCTGCAAATATTTACAAGACCTGAAAGTCTGAATAAATTCACTGCGGCTGCCGATAATATCAATTATCTAAGCAGCCAGCTCAATAATACGGTCAAGCTTCTTGATACGCTTATCCGGGAAAACAGGAGCGAGGTGAGGCAGGCTGTGCTAACGGCAAATATGGTTGCTGGCCGGCTGGATACAACCACCATGACACTTAACGAGGCAATATACAGCATAAATAGTTTTATTCAGAGTGATACCTTAAACCAGATTATGGGAAATGCGCATGATATATCGCAGCATCTGAAGGAGACTGATCTTAAGTTGTTTATTGCCAATCTGGCCGAAATATCAAAGCAGACAGGCCAGCTGCTGTACCGGATAGACCAGGAACTGGATATGAACAGCCAGGAACTGACCGAAAGCATGCGTAGCCTCAGGATTACACTGTCAAACCTTCAGCAGATGACAAATAAGATAAATTCTGATCCCTCAGTACTGATAAGAGGCTTTGGCGATAAGAATGTTCCGGACAAGAGACTTGAAAAGAAATAAACCAACTAAAAAGTTTTGCGCAGATGAAAAATAATTTCCTGATCCTTGCCGGCATAATGATATTAATGGCAGGATGCATGTCGGAGAAAACGGTGGTCAGAAAATATTATACCCTTGAGCTGCCGGAAGAAACACATAATATCAGGCCCGATCCACCCGTGAAGATACCCGGAACATGTGAGATACGGCAGGTTATAGTTAACCCGGTGCATGATAACAGGGAGATAGCCAACAGGAGTGATTCACACGAAATTACCTATTATATGTACCACCAGTGGGCCGTCCGGCCTGCAGAGGCAATGCATCAGCTCTTGTATGAATTTTTGAGTGAAGCCGGACTGTTTGAATCTGTTTACAAAAGGTATAACAGGGATATTCCTGATTATTTCTTTGAAGCAAGAGTCAATGATCTTGAAGTTGTTGAAGAGGGAGAAACATTTTCAGCTCATGTAAATATAAGCCTCAGCCTGGTTGATAACAGCAATAATAATGTTATTATGAGTCACCATGCAGACAGGTCTGAAATACTCAGGCAAAAGGATATTAACCTCTTTGCCTCCGAACTAAGCAGTATACTGTATGAAGAGCTTATGACATTTGAGCTGATGCTGCGGGAAAAAAAGGAGTTGTTTGAATAATAACAAAGGTAATGCTTAAAAAACCTGGCTAAGTGATAGATGCTTACGGAAAAAACAATGCCTTTATGCTGGAAGACAATACCCTGTTTCTGAAGGGTAAACTAACAGTGAATGAGCTGAATGATGTCCTTATCGGAATAGAAAAGGATCTGGATAAGTTTTCCGGTGAATACCTTATAATCAACCTTGATAATTTGCAATATATTGATAGTGCTGGCATTACAGCAGTCTATTATCTTTATGACAGGTACAGTAATAAGGAATTGAGTGTTGAAATAAGGGGCGGTGATGAAAAGATCAGGGAAAAACTTGAATTGTTCCGGATGGATGATGCCGGACCTGCTGCCGGAAAAAGTAAAACACCTTTTTTTGAGATGCTGGGAGCAGGGGTGTCACAGTTAATCACCGATTATATTGCGGGCTTTATGCAGCTTGCTGCTGATATTACTTACTGGTCATTTATCGGTCTTTTTAGAAAAAAGTCGCAGCGCAAAGGCGAATTTGCTAACCAGGCTGTACTGATAGGTGTCAATGCGGTCGGGATAGTGGTAATTATGTCCTTTATTATAGGTCTTGTACTGGCCCTTCAGTCTGCTGAGCAGCTTCGTTCTTTCGGTGCCAATATCTATATCGTGGATCTTACCGTTATAGCAATGATGAGCGAGATGGGCCCTCTGATAACCGCAATACTGGTTGCAGGAAGAAGCGGCTCCTCAATAGCAGCCGAGATAGCTACAATGAAGGTGAGCAGCGAGACGGATGCCCTTAAAACGATGGGTCTTAACCCCTTGCGTTTTATTATGGTGCCAAAAATGCATGGTGCAATAGCAACCGTGCCCTTTCTGACAATTATAGCCGATGTTATGGGTATTGCCGGAGGCATGGTTATAGCCGTAACTGCACTGGATATATCACCGCTGGTCTTTATGAACAGAATGGAAGAAGCATTCTATCTGAATGATATCATATTCGGTGTTATAAAAAGTATTGTTTTTGCCTGGCTTATAGTTATAACCGGAAGCTATTTTGGACTAAGGGTTAAAGGCGGGGCAGAAGGAGTGGGTAAGATGACAACGCTGTCAGTCGTCGTTGCAATCTCGCTGGTGATTATTGCTGACAGTATAATGGGCCTTATCTTCTATTAGTAAATTAGCAGTATAAGAATGGAAACGGAAAGAGTAGTTGAAGTAATTAATATGAACGCCAGAATTGATGGTACGCTTATACTGTCAGATATTAATTTCCATGCTCTTGCCGGTGATATAACAGTTATCCTGGGCAGAAGCGGATCGGGTAAAACAACATTGCTTAAACATTTGCTCGGACTGTATCCTACGGACCGTGATGCGGTATCGGTGCTGGGTGTGAATCCCTGGCACCTTGATGAGAAGGATGAAAAGGATTTTTATACCAGGCTGGGTGTTTTTTACCAGAATGGTGCTCTTCTGGGCTCAATGACAGTGGGAGAGAATGTTGCCCTGCCGCTGAGGCAACATACAAGGCTGCCGGATGAAATGATAGAAAGACTTGTAAGTCTTAAACTGCAGCTGGTAAACCTGGGCGATGCTTATTATAAACTACCATCCCAGCTTAGCGGGGGAATGCTTAAAAGGGCAGCACTGGCAAGAGCGATAATAATGGACCCCCCGCTGCTTTTCTGCGATGAACCCGGGGCAGGACTTGATCCGGTTTCCCTGGCATCACTGGATGATCTGATCCTTAAGCTGAAAAAACTGCTGGGTATTTCTGTGATAATTGTAACACATGAGGCTTCCAGTATTTTGCGTATTGCTGACAGGATAGTTTTTATTGAACAGGGCACCATACTGTTTGAAGGAGACCTGGATGATGCAATGTCGAGCAGCATTAAACCTGTAAGGGAATTTTTTGATAAGGGAAGAGGGAAATGAATATTCTTTGATTTTCAGTTGAGCACCATACCGGCTTCCAGGGACAAATTGTCATTTTTCCTGAAAAAATGTCGGATTCAAAACAGAGCACTATATTCTTTTTTAAAAACCTGTAAATACCTCATAAACAGCGTATTAGCCTTTTTTGATTTTTATTTTTACGAAGCTCTGGTATACCATTTGTTGTTTTTATAAGTGAATAATTGAATGTCTAATTAAAAAATGAAGGAGGGTTAAGCTATGACACTTAAAAAATATGAAAACAGACAGTTTCCATCATTTCCTTCATTGATAGACAGATTTCTTGAAGGAAATCTGATGGACTGGAACATGTCAAACTTTGCAGAGCTTGATTCAACCCTGCCTGCTGTAAATGTCAGGGAGGATGATAATGATATCTTTATTGAACTTGCAGCACCGGGGTTGAAAAAGAGCGATTTCAATGTAAATTATGATAACGGAAGGCTCACTATCTCATGTGAGAAAGAGAATGAGAAAACGGATAAGGAAGGTGATAAGGTAACACGGCGTGAGTTTAATTATCAGTCGTTCCAGCGTTCATTCAACATTCCTGAGAACATGGTGGATGCTGATAAGATAAACGCAAAATACAACGACGGTATTCTTCAACTTACCTTACCCAAGCGTGAAGAGGTTAAACCCAGGCCTTCCAAAGAGATAAAAATCTCTTAAGGGAGCGTGAGATTAAGCCAACTTCCGGAAAGTAATAATCATTCCGGTAAGTACAGAATAATGACAGTGGAAACAGGGGTGGTGATTAGTTTCAGGCCACCTCTTTTTTTATATTGTGCCGGATAGCTGGACATTCTCAATGATTATTTCGTATATTGTGATGTTGTTGAATGATATACTATCGATTCATCCCCTGATATTGGGTTTTCTGCCCAGCAGATTATAAGAGCCTGTCAGGGCATAATGGAAAGATCTCTCACAGGAATACTATGATGCAAAGCTTTCCGGATATACCGACCCTGATTGAAAACCTCCCCGGTGCTGTGTATTCATGCAGGAATGATCCGGACTGGACAATGGAATACCTGAGTGATATGATCCTGGAAATCACAGGCTACCCTGCATCTGATTTTATAGAAAATGCCGTGCGTACATATGGCTCCATCATACATGAGGACGACAGGGACTATGTGTGGGAAGAGATACAGAAGGCAATAGCGGAAAAGAGAACTTATACCCTGGAGTACAGGATACTTTCCTCAGACGGTGATATAAAGTGGTATGGGAAAGAGGAAGGGCAAGATACAGGGATGGTGAAGTAGCGGGACTCGATGGATTTATTGAAGATATTACAGATCGCAGGAAGGCTGAAGATGCCCTTCTTGAAAGTGAGGAGAAATTCCGCTTTATAACCGATAATGCTATTGATATAATATGGCAGCTGGATAAGAGCCTGCGCTTTACATATCTCAGTCCCTCCCTTTATGATATTACCGGCTTCAGGCCTGAAGAATGGATCGGAACAAGAATAATGTCGCATACCACGTGGTTTGAGTTTATGAAACAGTCGAGGCTGGCAATGAAAATTATTCTTAATTACAAAAAATTTTCATGGGTGACCATGGAAACGGAGATATATAATAAAGAGGGCGAGCTTATACCAGTTGAGATTGTTGGTAAACCAATGATCATTGATGGCAGGATTAAGGGTCTGCAGGGTGCGGCACGAGATATACGCAACCGTACCGAAGCAGAGAATAGGCTCAGGCAGAGCCAGTCCAAATTCCTTAATTTCGTGGAGTACCTCCCCGTGCCCTTATGTAACTTCGACATGAATACCGGCGATATACTTTATATTAATGATAAATTTACTACTGTTTTTGGTTATACGAAAGAGGATATACCCAACCTGAAGTACTGGTGGATAAAGGCTTATCCCGACAGGGAATACCGGAAGCAGGTCATAGCCCGCTGGAATGAAGCCATGAAGAAAGCCGGTAGATCAGGCTCGGAGATACAGCCTGATGAATATACGGTAAGCTGCAGCGATGGAAGCAAAAAGATTGTGATGCTAGGCGGACTGATGCTTGAAAAAGAATTTCTGGCTACTTTCCAGGATATTACCGATCAGAAAAAGGTTGAGGAGGAGCTGCGGGAGCTGCGGGACAGCCTGCAGAAACAGGTTGACGATCAGACAAAGGAACTGAAAGAAAGGATCAGTGAGCTTGAGAAGTTCCATAATGCCACCATCGAAAGGGAGTTCCGTATAAAGGATCTGAAAGATGAAATAGAAAGGCTTAAGGGCGGTGATACAAAATGAACATGAACCGAGCTTGCGAGCTCACGAAGTAATTTTAAACAGATGAACAAAGTAAAAAAATACTGTTGGCTTTTCCTGGTCTTTTTTGCCTTTGTGGAAGCAAACGCATCAGGACAGGAAATTGAGCCTCCGAAGCCCTACAGTAACTTTTATGATACAATACTGGTTGCATCCGAACCTGATTATCCTCCTTATTGCACTGTTGATGAGGATGGCACTGCCACAGGTTTTTCCGTTGAGCTGTTTGAAGCGGCAGCTGAGGCGGCGGGGATTGTCCCGGTGATAAAGATAGGAGTGTGGGATAAGATCAAAAATGACCTGGCCGAAGGAAATATTGATGCCCTTCCGCTGGTGGGCAGGACTCCTGAAAGGGAGGATCTCTTCGACTTTACTATGCCCTATCTCTCACTGCACGGGGCGGTATTTGTCAGGAAAGGAACTGAAGGAATAAACTCAGTTTCCGATCTCAGGGGAAAGGAGATCGTTGTTATGAATGGAGATAATGCCGAGGAGTATGTCCGGCGGGATAGTTTGTCGGATCTGATATTTACAACAAACACTTTTGAGGAAGCTTTTAAGAGACTTGCCGCCGGTCAGTATGATGCGCTTATCACCCAGAGGATAACAGGTATTCACCTGCTTGATGAACTGGGAATAAGAACGGTTAAGCCGCTGGATTTTCAGATGCCACGGTTCCGCCAGGATTTCTGCTTTGCCGTGCAGGAAGGGGATGAGGAACTGCTTGCACAGCTGAATGAAGGCCTGTCAATAATTATTGCCAATGAAACATTCAACAGGATACAGCTTAAATGGTTCGGTCCGGAAGCTACCGGGTCGCTGACGACACGCGATAAACTGAAGATTGCATTATATATATTTATCCCATTGCTTGTAGTGATGGCCTTTGTGTCATTCTTCTTTATGCGCGCTGAAGTGAAGCGCCGCACAAAAAGTCTGGATAGTGAGATTGAAGAACATAAGCAAACGGCGGAATCCCTGCGTAAACAAAAGCTTCTGCTTGACGAGATGGAGAAGGTATCAAAGACAGGCGGATGGGAGAGATATGTTGGTTCGGATGAGAGTAACTGGACAAAAGGAACATATGATATCTATGGCCTGTCTCCCGGATCTTTCAACCCTTCTGATTATGAGAAGGTCCTTTCTTTTTATGAGGGCAGTGATGGGCAGGTGCTTGACAGGGCGCTTAAGAAGCTTATGGCAACAGGTGAGCCCTACGACCTGGAGCTGAGGATGAGATCGAATGACGGAACATATAAATGGGTCCGCACAAGGGGACATGGCCGAGATGATCGATGGTGAGGTGAGCCGGGTATATGGTAATATGATTGATATAACTGAAACAAAACTGGTTAATGAAAAGCTCAGTGAGCTGACGGAAGAGCTGGAGAGGAAAGTGGCGGAAAGGACATCTGAACTGAAAGAGAAAGTAGAGAAACTGGATAAGAGCCAGAAAGCCATGCTGTATATGATTGAGGACCTGAACACTGTGACAGCAGACCTTAAGGAGGAAAGGAAAAAGCTGGAAGCCTCAAACAGCGAGATGGAAGCTTTTACTTATTCAGTGTCGCACGACCTGAGAGCACCACTGAGGTCTATCAACGGCTTTTCCAGATTCCTGATTGAAGATTACTCCGATAAGCTGGATAAGGAGGGTAGGAGGCTGCTTGATGTAATAAGGCAGAATGCAAAAAAGATGGATCAGCTGATAAACGATATGCTTAACCTATCACGTATTTCCAGGGCTGAACTTAAAATATCCGGGATTGATATGGCAGCAATTGCAAAGGCCATGTATAATGAGGTGGCAGATTATGAGCAGAAGAAACAGTTCATCCTTGAGATAAAAGATCTTGCCCCGGCAAGATGCGACCCTTCACTGATAAAAGAGTGTATGGCAGAACCTGCTGGGCAATGCCCTCAAGTACAGCGCCGGCGCAGATATTAAGAAGATAGAGCTGTGGTCTGAGACCGATGATAAAAAAAATACCTACTTTGTTAAGGATTATGGCGCCGGTTTTGATATGAAATACAGGAATAAATTGTTTGGCGTGTTTAAACGTCTTCACCGCGAGAGTGAGTTTGAAGGGACAGGAGTGGGACTGGCCATAGTGCAGCGTATAATACATAAGCACGGAGGTGAGGTGGATGCCAGCGCTGAGCCCGGCAAGGGTGCTGTGTTCTCTTTTTCACTCCCCACGGAATGATCAGGTTATATCTAATATATTATGAACGGGGCATGAACTTAGCGAAAAGGTCTTATGAACGGAGTGAATAAATTTTTATAAATTACTGTGGCAAAAAAAATTAAGCGTATGAAAAATTTCAGTGAAGTTGAAATACTGATTGTGGAAGATAACCTGAATGATGCTGAGATGGCCCTGCGGGCGCTGAAGCAGAATAAGCTGACTAACGAGGTGCTGGTGGTGGGCGATGGAGAGGAAGCCCTGGATTTTGTTTTTTCACGGGGAAAATTTAAAGGGAAACCGGTGGCTAAAAAGCCGAAAATGATATTGCTGGACCTTAAGCTGCCAAAGGTTGACGGGCTTGAAGTGCTTAAGGTGATCAAGGGTGATGAGTATACTAAAATGATACCGGTAATTGTGCTTACATCCTCCAAAGAGGAATCGGATATGATTGAGAGCTACCGGCTGGGGGTAAACAGCTATATTGTCAAACCCGTTGATTTTGATAAGTTTGTTGAGGCAATAAGGAACCTGGGCCTTTACTGGTTGTTGCTGAACCAGCAGCCGTAGGTATTTATTTACTGTTCTTGTCCCTGACAGGCAGGAAATTATTGTGTATGAAGAATTTACTATTTTTGCATAAATAATATGATTATATGAGCAAGGTCGAAAAGTCAATAAAAATCCTGTTTGCTGAAGATCTGCAGACTGATGTTGAGCTTGCACAACGTGAGATAAGGAAAGGGGATATAGCCTTTAGTCATAAGGTGGTGGATACGGAAGAGGGGTTCAGGGAAGCTTTAAGGGAGTTTAATCCCGATATAATCATTTCAGATTATTCCATGCCTTCTTTTGACGGTATGGCAGCACTGAAGATAACAAGGTCGGTTGACAGCAATATACCGTTTATAGTGCTTACCGGGTCAATGAATGAGGAAACGGCTGTTGCATGTATGAAAGCAGGTGCCAATGATTATGTTATAAAGGAACATATCAATCGCCTGCCCTATGCCCTTCTTGAAGCGCTGGAGAACAGCAGGGCAAGGATAGAGAGGGAGAAAATTGAAAAGGAACTGCAGGAGAGTGAAGCCAAATTCCGGAATATCTTTGAGAATCATGCTGCAATAAAGCTTATTATTGATCCGGATAACGGCAATATTGTAGAAGCTAACAGGGCCGCTGCTGCTTTTTACGGCTGGACGGTTGAGGAACTTGAGAGAATGAAAATCTACAGTATAAACACACTGCCTGAAGAACAGCTTAAATCTTGAAATAGAAAAGGTAAGACAGGGGAAAAAGACACATTTTGAGTTCAGTCACCGCCGGGCCGACGGATCTGTCAGATTTATCGAGACATTCAGCAGCAGCGTTAAAATAGCCGGCAAGGATTATCTTCATTCCATTATACATGACGTAACAGGCAAAAAGCAGGCAGAGGAGCAGCTTAAACTGCTGAACCGCTCGGTGGAACACAGCCGGGTGAGTATTATTATTACCGATAAGGAGGGTATAATAGAATATGTCAATCCCTTTTTTACCGCTCTGACAGGTTACAGCCTTGAAGAGGTAAAAAGAGATGCCTCCGGTATATTGAAATCAGATCATCAGTCTGATGAGTTTTACCGGGAGCTCTGGGAGACAGTAAACTCAGGCAGTGAATGGAGCGGTGAGCTTTTGAATAAGAAAAAAGATGGCTCGTTATACTGGGAAAGTGCCATAATATCGCCTGTATTCGATGATAAGGGTGAGATAACCCATTTTGTGGCGGTGAAGGAGAATATAACGGAAAAGAAGCAGATGATAGAGGATCTGGTGCAGGCAAAGGAGAAAGCAGAGGAGAGCGACAGGCTTAAATCAGCCTTTCTGGCAAATATGAGTCATGAGATACGTACACCTGCTGAACGGCATACTGGGTTTTGTGGAGTTTCTCAATGATCCGGAAGTTGCACCTGAAGAAAAGCAGCAGTATATATCCATCATAAGGGAGAGCAGTGATCGCCTCCTGGCTACAATAAATGACCTGATAGAGATATCAAAAATAGAGGCAGGTATACTGGAGCTGCAGTTAGCTGATACCGATGTCCGCAGTATGATGGAGTATCTGTACAGTCTCTTTAAGCAGGAGGCTGATAAGAAAGACCTGTCCCTGACCATGGATATTGACCTGCCGGAGAGTATGAATAATATTATTACCGATAAGCATAAGCTGGAATCTGTGATTTCCAATTTTTTAAAGAATGCAGTTAAATTTACGCATAAAGGCCATATCAGGCTGTCATGCATGATGAAAAAAGATGATGAGATGAGATTTATGGTGGAAGATAGCGGTCCGGGTATACCTGAAGATAAGAAAGACCTGATATTTGACAGGTTTGTGCAGGCAGACCAGGATAATACGCGTGCCTATGAGGGATCGGGACTGGGACTGTCAATAGCGAAGGCATATGCAGACCTGCTTGATGCTGATATAGGGGTTGACTCCGAAGAGGGTAAAGGTTCTGTTTTTTATCTTTCATTAGCTGTTAAGCCTGAAAATAATGCCGTGAGAAAGAAAAAGCGAGAGCAAGAGAGAGGAGAGCAGATACTCAGTGACAGACTGATCCTGGACGGAACCATCCTTATTGTGGAGGATGACAGTGGCAAGCACTGCTTACCTTGAAAAGGTGCTGTCTTCAGCGCGGCTATAAGCTGCTGTTTGCCACCGACGGGGAGGAGGCTGTCCGTATATGCCGTGAAACACCGGGCATAGACCTGGTGCTTATGGATATTAAGATGCCGGTGCTCGATGGTTATGATGCAACACGCGAGATAAGAAAGTTTAATAAGGATCTGCCAATTATTGCGCAGACCGCTTATGCTTTTTATGGCGATTCAGAGAATGCCCTGGAGGCAGGGTGTAATGATTATATATCCAAGCCTGTAAAACAGGCCGACCTGCTGAAGATGGTCAGTAAATATATCTGAAAAATGTCCGTAGCAGCCATATCTGAATAATTTTCCGCTTGTTACAGGAGTAAAGGTGCATACGGGCAGAGCCCCTGATTCCTTACCCGGTTTTTTCCCATAAAGAGTCGGCAAACCAGTCCCGGCTGTCCGTGAAATGTTTCAGCACCCTGAAGCCATGGTCTGCCGCCAGCGATTCAATATCATCGATACCGAATTTGCGGCTGCGCTCCATAAAGATGCTTTCCCATTTACGGAAGCGGAATATGTCTCCTGTGCTTCCGAATTTCACCACCTGGTCGCTTGATGACACCAGGTAGCTCTTTACCTCACCGCTAACGGGATTATAGGTGCTATGGTGTTCAAAATTACCGGTGTTAAAATCGGCATCCAGCTCGCGGTTAAGCCGCAGCAGATGGTTAAGGTTGAAACGGCGTGTATGGCCCTGACTGTCGTTATACGCATCCATTATTATGCGGGGCGACTTCTTGAGGTCGTAGCCAATCATTACCCTGTCGCCCCGGTTTAAGGCTGTGGCAAGCATATCAAGAAAATCCCTTATCTCACTGTCGGTGAAATTGCCGATATTGGAGCCCAGGAATAATATCACCTTAGGTCTTTCAGAGCTGCCACTTATCTGGCTGCTTAGCCTGAAAAAGTCGCCCGTAAGAGCTTTGACTTCCAGGGAGGGTAATTCCCTTGCGAGACTTTTAACCAGCATATCATTTGCTTCCCCGCTTATGTCAACCGGTATATAACGCAGGCTTGCTTTTGAATCAAGCAGCGATCGCAGCAGCACCCTGGTTTTCAGTCCGTCGCCTGAGCCCAGTTCAATAAGATCGAATGACCGCCCGCCCTGCATAAAGGCTTCTGTTATATGCTCTTTCTGCTCCTCAAATATCTCCATCTCGCAGTCTGTGAGATAATATTCCGGCATCTTCATTATATCACGGAAGATGGCGCTTCCCTCGTCATCATAGAAGTACTTGGACAATAAATATTTAGGATCTGAATAAAGACCTTTTACAGCATCTGCCGCTATGGATGAAAGTATGGTTTTGGGGCTCATAAGTAGTCTTATTATATGCTTTCTTTAAAGTTAAATCTGTTCTACATCAGTCTCAAACGGGTTATCCGGGTCACTGCTCCATTCAAACCAACCACCGTCATAAACCGACACCCGGGGCCAGCCCATCAGCCAGGCATTGAACCATGCCTCACTGCCACGCCAGCCTGTGCCGCAATAGAAAGCAAGGTGTTTATCGGGACTTATACCTGCATCTTTCCATATCTCATCTATCTCCCCGTATTCCCTGGTGGTATGGTCAAGGTTCCTGTAGTTCTCCATATGATAGGCATCAGTGCCGCAGTCGGCAAATACTGCACCAGGAATCCTGCCTTTAGGCTCAATATAGTTATATCCGCTCACCTCACCCCTGTATTCCGGCAGGCTTCTTACGCATACCAGCTCGCTGCCGGGTGATTCCAGCATCTGTTTGGCTTCATCTGTGTCAACAAAGAGTCCGGGTAAGGCCGGTATCTCCGCACCAAAGGATTTTACCGGTTTCCTGGCTATGTCCTCCTTTGAGATATCATATCCGGCGTCCTGCCACGACTGGAATCCACCGTTCAGTACGCGTACATCCTTAACACCTGCATACATCATTATAAGTGCCAGCCTTATTGCACCTATATCACCCGCCGCACTGCCAGGGAAAGGATCATTATTGTCGGGCGACATGAATTTACCGTAAAGAATAACGGTGGTGCCGGCAGTGATGCCATGATCCTCAAGTGCTTTTTGCAGTTCTTCCGGCGACCGCCTGTTCCATGTTTCAGGCGACTCCAGGGCAAGGGTGTCCATGTCTATGGCTCCCGGTATATGTCCGCCCAGGTAAGCATCCCTGTTGCGGTAGTGCGCATGAACGATGATAAAGCTGTCGTTATCATACTCAACAGGTCTTTCACCTGATATAAGCGAATGAACCCATGAGGCCGGCACAAGCGTGTCATAGCGCTGCAGCCTGTCAAGCGGCAGCCTGTCATCAGGCAGCCATTCACCTGCAAAGCCTGTATATAAAAAAATGGTATCATAACCGGCCTTAAGGAACCTTTCAGCTACATGCATGGCATCGTCACTGCTGTATCCGTAAATGATAAGCCTGTCGCCCTGATTAATGCCTTTATTCCTTACAATCTCTATCCAGTCTATATACTCTGTCCATTTAAAGTGCAGGTTACTGGCCCCGGGGATATGTCCTCCCCGGCTCTCATTATGCAGGCGCCAGCCGTTATATGCATCCGGACTCCTTACATCAATAATCCTTGTTGCCTTATCATCTGTATATTCCAGATTTTTCGTATATTGTGTTGTGTTTGAATAATATATTATTGATTTATCCCTTGATAATGGTTTTCCTGCCATGCAGAAATTTACCGCTTATAAGGGCATTATGCAAAAATCTCTCACAGAAATAAAATTATGCAAAGCTTTCCGGATATATCGACCCTTATTGATAACCTGCCCGGTGCTGTTTATTCATGCAGGAATGATCCGGACTGGACAATGGAATACCTTAGTGATATGATCCTGGAAATCACAGGCTACCCTGCATCTGATTTTATAGAAAATGCTGTGCGCTCATACGCCTCCATCATGCATGAGGATGACAGGGACCATATATGGGAAGAGATACAGAAGGCAATAGCGGAAAAGAGAACTTATACCCTGGAGTACAGGATACTTTCCTCAGACGGTGATATAAAAGTGGTATGGGAAAGAGGAAGGGCAAGATACAGGGATGGTGAAGTAGCGGGACTCGATGGATTTATTGAAGATATTACAGATCGCAGGAAGGCTGAAGATGCCCTTCTTGAAAGTGAGGAGAAATTCCGCTTTATAACCGATAATGCTATTGATATAATATGGCAGCTGGATAAGAGCCTGCGCTTTACATATCTCAGTCCCTCCCTTTATGATATTACCGGCTTCAGGCCTGAAGAATGGATCGGAACAAGAATAATGTCGCATACCACGTGGTTTGAATTTATGAAGCAGTCGCGGCTGGCCATGAAGGTGATACTTAATTACAAAAAATTTTCATGGGTGACCATGGAAACGGAGATATATAATAAAGGGGGCGAGCTTATACCTGTTGAGATAGTTGGTAAACCATTGATTATTGAAGGCAGGCTCAGGGGTCTGCAGGGTGCGGCACGAGATATACGCAACCGTACCGAAGCAGAGAATAGGCTCAGGCAGAGCCAGTCCAAATTCCTTAATTTCGTGGAGTACCTCCCCGTGCCCTTATGTAACTTCGACATGAATACCGGCGATATACTTTATATTAATGATAAATTTACTACTGTTTTTGGTTATACGAAAGAAGATATACCCAACCTGAAGTACTGGTGGATAAAGGCTTATCCCGACAGGGAATACCGTAAGCAGGTCATAGCCGGATGGAATAAAGCTATGGAGAAAGCTGAGAAATCAGGTTCTGAGATACAGCCGGATGAATATACGGTATGCTGCACCGACGGAAGCAAAAAGATTGTGATGATAGGTGGACTGATGCTGGAAAAGGAATTTCTGGCTACCTTTCAGGATATTACTGATCAGAAAAAGGTTGAAAAGGAGTTGCGTGAGCTCAGGGACAGCCTGCAGAAACAGGTTGACGATCAGACAAAGGAACTGAAAGAAAGGATCAGTGAGCTTGAGAAGTTTCATAATGCCACCATCGAAAGGGAGTTCCGTATAAAGGATCTGAAAGATGAAATAGAAAGGCTTAAGGGTGGTGATACAAAATGAACATGAACCGGGCTTGTGAGCTCACGAAGTAATTTTAAACAGATGAACAAAGTAAAAAAATACTGTTGGCTTTTCCTGGTCTTTTTTGCCTTTGTGGCAGCAAACGCATCAGGACAGGAAATTGAGCTACCGAAGCCCTACAGTAACTATTATGATACAATACTGGTGGCATCAGAACCTGATTATCCTCCTTATTGCACTGTTGATAAGGACGGCAATGCCACAGGTTTTTCCGTTGAGCTGTTTGAGGCAGCCGCTGAAGCGGTTGGTATTGTTCCTGTTTTTAAGATAGGAGTATGGAATAAGATAAAGAATGACCTGGCCGGAGGAAAGGTGGATGCCCTTCCACTGGTGGGCAGGACTCCTGAAAGGGAGGATCTCTTCGACTTTACCATTCCCTACCTCTCACTTCACGGGGCGGTATTTGTAAGGGAAGGGACTGAAGGGATAAGCTCGGTGTCCGATCTCATGGGTAAAGAGATAGTGGTAATGCAAGGTGATAATGCTGAGGAGTATGTACGGCGCGATAGTTTGTCGGATCTGATATTTACAGCAAATACTTTTGAGGAAGCTTTTAAGAGACTTGCCGCTGGTCGGTATGATGCGCTTATCACCCAGAGGATAACAGGTATTCACCTGCTTGATGAACTGGGCATAGAATCGGTTAAGCCGCTGGATTTTCAGATGCCACGGTTCCGCCAGGATTTCTGCTTTGCCGTGCAGGAAGGGGATGAGGAACTGCTTGCACAGCTGAATGAAGGCCTGTCAATAATTATTGCCAATGAAACATTCAACAGGATACAGCTTAAATGGTTCGGTCCGGAAGCTACCGGGTCGCTGACGACACGCGATAAACTGAAGATTGCTTTATATATATTTATCCCATTGCTCCTGGTGATGGCTTTTGTGTCATTCTTTTTTATGCGCGCTGAAGTGAAGCGCCGCACAAAAAGTCTGGATAGTGAGATTGAAGAACATAAGCAAACGGCGGAATCCCTGCGTAAACAAAAGCTTCTGCTTGACGAGATGGAGAAGGTGTCAAAGACAGGGGGATGGGAGAGATATGTTGGTTCTGATGAGAGTAACTGGACAAAAGGAACATACGATATCTATGGCCTGTCTCCGGGATCTTTCAACTCTTCAAATTATGAGAAGGTCCTTTCTTTTTATGAAGGCAGTGACGGGCATGTGCTTGACAGGGCGGTTAAGAAGCTTATGGCAACAGGTGAGCCCTACGACCTGGAGCTGAGGATGAGATCGAATGACGGAACAGATAGATGGGTCCGCACAAGGGGAATGGCCGAGATGATCGATGGTGAGGTGAGCCGGGTATATGGTAATATAACTGATATCACTGAAACAAAACAGGTAAGGGAAAAGCTCAGTGAACTAACGGAAGAGCTGGAGAGGAAAGTGGCGGAAAGGACAGCTGAGCTGAAAGAGAAAGTAGAGAAACTGAATAAGAGCCAGAAAGCCATGCTGTATATGATTGAGGACCTGAACACTGTGACAGCAGACCTTAAGGAGGAAAGGAAAAAGCTGGAAGCCTCAAACAGCGAGATGGAAGCTTTTACTTATTCAGTGTCGCACGACCTGAGAGCACCACTGAGGTCTATCAACGGCTTTTCCAGGTTCCTGATTGAAGATTACTCCGATAAGCTGGATAAGGAGGGTAGGAGGCTGCTTGATGTAATAAGGCAGAATGCAAAAAAGATGGATCAGCTGATAAACGATATGCTTAACCTATCACGTATTTCCAGGGCTGAACTTAAAATATCCGGGATTGATATGGCAGCAATTGCAAAGGCCATGTATAATGAGGTGGCAGATGATGAGCAGAAGAAACAGTTCATCCTTGAGATAAAAGATCTTGCCCCGGCAAGATGCGACCCTTCACTGATAAAGAGTGTATGGCAGAACCTGCTGGGCAATGCCCTCAAGTACAGCGCCGGCGCAGATATTAAGAAGATAGAGCTGTGGTCTGAGACCGATGATAAAAAAAATACCTACTTTGTTAAGGATTATGGCGCCGGTTTTGATATGAAATACAGGAATAAATTGTTTGGCGTGTTTAAACGTCTTCACCGCGAGAGTGAGTTTGAAGGGACAGGAGTGGGGCTGGCAATAGTTCAGCGTATAATACATAAACACGGAGGTGAGGTGGATGCCAGTGCTGAGCCCGGCAAGGGTGCTGTGTTCTCTTTTTCACTCCCCACGGAATGATCAGGTTATATCTAATATATTATGAACGGGGCATGAACTTAGCGAAAAGGTCTTATGAACGGAGTGAATAAATTTTTATAAATTACTGTGGCAAAAAAAATTAAGCGTATGAAAAATTTCAGTGAAGTTGAAATACTGATTGTGGAAGATAACCTGAATGATGCTGAGATGGCCCTGCGGGCGCTGAAGCAGAATAAGCTGACTAACGAGGTGCTGGTGGTGGGCGATGGAGAGGAAGCCCTGGATTTTGTTTTTTCACGGGGAAAATTTAAAGGGAAACCGGTGGCTAAAAAGCCGAAAATGATATTGCTGGACCTGAAGCTGCCAAAGGTTGACGGGCTTGAAGTGCTTAAGGTGATAAAGGGTGATGAGCATACTAAAATGATACCGGTAATTGTGCTCACATCCTCCAAAGAGGAATCGGATATGATTGAGAGCTACCGGCTGGGAGTAAACAGCTATATAGTCAAACCCGTTGATTTTGATAAGTTTGTTGAGGCAATAAGGAACCTGGGCCTTTACTGGTTGTTGCTGAACCAGCAACCGTAGGTATTTATTTGCTGTTCTTGTCCCTGACAGGCAGAAAATTATTGTGTATGAAGATTTTACTATTTTTGCATAAATAATATGATTATATGAGCAAGGTCGAAAAGTCAATAAAAATTCTGTTTGCTGAAGATCTGCAGACTGATGTTGAGCTTGCACAACGTGAGATAAGAAAAGGGGATATAGCCTTTAGTCATAAGGTGGTGGATACGGAAGAGGGGTTCAGGAAAGCTTTAAAGGAGTTTAATCCCGATATAATCATTTCAGATTATTCCATGCCCTCTTTCGATGGTATGGCAGCACTTCAGATAACAAGGTCGGTTGACAGCAATATACCGTTTATAGTGCTTACCGGGTCAATGAATGAGGAAACGGCTGTTGCATGTATGAAAGCAGGTGCCAATGATTATGTTATAAAGGAACATATCAATCGCCTGCCCTATGCTGTTCTTGAAGCGCTGGAGAACAGCAGGGCAAGGATAGAGAGGGAGAAAATTGAAAAGGAACTGCAGGAGAGTGAAGCCAAATTCCGGAATATCTTTGAGAATCATGCTGCAATAAAGCTTATTATTGATCCGGATAACGGCAATATTGTAGAAGCTAACAGGGCCGCTGCTGCTTTTTACGGCTGGACGGTTGAGGAACTTGAGAGAATGAAAATCTACAGTATAAACACACTGCCTGAAGAACAGATTAATCTTGAGATGGAAAAGGTCAGAAAGGGAGAAAAGACACGTTTTGAGTTCAGTCACCGCCGGGCCGACGGATCTGAGAGATTTATCGAGACATTCAGCAGCAGCGTTAATATAGCAGGTAGGGAATACCTGCATTCCATTATCCATGACGTAACAGGCAAAAAGCAAGCAGAGGAGCAGCTTAAACTGCTGAACCGCTCGGTGGAACAAAGCCGGGTGAGTATTATTATTACCGATAAGGAGGGTAAAATAGAATATGTCAATCCCTTTTTCACCGCTCTGACAGGTTACAGCCCTGAAGAGGCCATAGGGAGTAAACCCAGCATGCTGAAATCCGGTCATCAGTCTGATGAGTTTTACCGGGAGCTCTGGGAGACAGTAAGCTCAGGCAATGAATGGAGCGGTGAGCTTTTGAATAAGAAAAAAGATGGCTCGTTATACTGGGAAAGTGCCATAATATCGCCTGTATTCGATGATAAGGGTGAGATAACCCATTTTGTGGCGGTGAAGGAGAATATAACGGAAAAGAAGCAGATGATAGAGGATCTGGTGCAGGCAAAGGAGAAAGCAGAGGAGAGCGACAGGCTTAAATCAGCCTTCCTGGCAAATATGAGTCATGAGATACGTACACCTCTGAACGGCATACTGGGTTTTGTGGAGTTTCTCAATGATCCGGAAGTTGCACCTGAAGAAAAGCAGCAGTATATATCGATAATAAGGGAGAGCAGTGATCGCCTCCTGGCTACAATAAATGACCTGATAGAGATATCAAAAATAGAGGCAGGTATACTGGAGCTGCAGTTAGCTGATATCGATGTCCGCAGTATGATGGAGTATCTTTACAGCCTGTTTAAACAGGAGGCTGATAAAAAGAACCTGTCCCTGACCATGGATATTGACCTGCCGGAGAGTATGAATAATATTATTACCGATAAGCATAAGCTGGAATCAATAATATCCAATTTTTTAAAGAATGCAGTTAAATTTACGCATAAAGGTCATATCAGGCTGTCATGCATGATGAAAAAAGATGATACGATGAGATTTATGGTGGAAGATAGCGGTCCTGGTATACATGAAGATAAGAAAGACCTGATATTTGACAGGTTTGTGCAGGCAGACCAGGCTAATACGCGTGCCTATGAGGGATCGGGACTGGGACTGTCAATAGCGGAGGCATATGCCGGCCTGCTTAATGCTGATATAGGAGTTGACTCCGAAGAGGGTAAAGGTTCTGTTTTTTATCTTTCATTACCTGTTAAGCCTGAAAATAATGCCGTGAAAAGAAAGAAGCCGAAGAGCAAGAGAGAGGAGACCAGTATCCAGTGAAGATAATCCTGGCGGAACCATCCTTATTGTGGAGGATGACAGGGCAAGCACTGCTTACCTTGAAAAGGTGCTGTCTTCACGCGGCTATAAGCTGCTGTTTGCCACCGACGGGGAGGAGGCTGTCCGTATATGCCGTGAAACACCGGGCATAGACCTGGTGCTTATGGATATTAAGATGCCGGTGCTCGATGGTTATGATGCAACACGCGAGATAAGAAAGTTTAATAAGGATCTGCCAATTATTGCGCAGACGGCTTATGCCTTCTATGGCGATTCAGAAAACGCCCTGGAGGCAGGATGTAATGATTATTTATCCAAGCCTATGAAACAGGCCGACCTGCTGAATATGGTAAGTAAGTATATATGAAGAATTTCATTAGCAGCCATACCTGAATTTTCTCCGATTGTTACAGGAGTAAAGGTGCATACGGGCAGAGCCCCTGATTCCTTACCCGGTTTTTTCCCATAAAGAGTCGGCAAACCAGTCCCGGCTGTCCGTGAAATGTTTCAGCACCCTGAAGCCATGGTCTGCCGCCAGCGATTCAATATCATCGATACCGAATTTGCGGCTGCGCTCCATAAAGATGCTTTCCCATTTACGGAAGCGGAATATGTCTCCTGTGCTTCCGAATTTCACCCGCTGTTCGCTTAATGACACCAGGTAGCTCTTTACCTCCCCGCTAACGGGATTATATGTGCTATGATGTTCAAAATTACCGGTGTTAAAATCGGCATCCAGCTCGCGGTTAAGCCGCAGCAGATGGTTAAGGTTGAAACGGCGTGTATGGCCCTGACTGTCGTTATACGCATCCATTATTATGCGGGGCGACTTCTTGAGGTCGTAGCCAATCATTACCCTGTCGCCCCGGTTTAAGGCTGTGGCAAGCATATCGAGAAAATCCCTTATCTCACTGTCGGTGAAATTGCCGATATTGGAGCCCAGGAATAATATCACCTTAGGTCTTTCAGAGCTGCCACTTATCTGGCTGCTTAGCCTGAAAAAGTCGCCCGTAAGAGCTTTGACTTCCAGGGAGGGTAATTCCCTTGCGAGACTTTTAACCAGCATATCATTTGCTTCCCCGCTTATGTCAACCGGTATATAACGCAGGCTTGCTTTTGAATCAAGCAGCGATCGCAGCAGCACCCTGGTCTTCAGTCCGTCGCCTGAGCCCAGTTCAATCAGATCGAATGACCGCCCGCCCTGCATAAAGGCCCCGGTTATATGCTCTTTTTGCTTTTCAAATATCTCCATCTCGCAATCGGTGAGATAATATTCCGGCATCTTCATTATATCACGGAAGATGGCGCTTCCTTCATCATCATAGAAGTACTTTGACATAAGATATTTAGGATCTGAATAAAGACCTTTTACGGTATCTTCGGCTATGGATGAAAGTATGGTTTTGGGGCTCATAAGTAGTCTTATTATATGCTTTCTTTAAAGTTAAATCTGTTCTACATCAGTCTCAAACGGGTTATCCGGGTCACTGCTCCATTCAAACCAACCACCGTCATAAACCGACACCCGGGGCCAGCCCATCAGCCAGGCATTGAACCATGCCTCGCTGCCACGCCAGCCTGTGCCGCAATAGAAAGCCAGATGCTTATCGGGACTGATACCTGCATCTTTCCATATCTCCTCTATCTCTCCGTATTCCCTGGTGGTATGGTCAAGGTTCCTGTAGTTCTCCATATGATAGGCATCGGTGCCGCAGTCGGCAAACACCGCACCTGGTATCCTGCCTTTAGGCTCAATATAGTTATAACCGCTCACCTCACCCCTGTATTCCGGCAGGCTTCTTACGCATACCAGCTCGCTGCCGGGTGATTCCAGCATCTGTTTGGCTTCATCTGTGTCAACAAAGAGTCCGGGTAAGGCCGGTATCTCCGCACCAAAGGATTTTACCGGTTTCCTGGCTATGTCCTCCTTTGAGATATCATATCCGGCGTCCTGCCACGACTGGAACCCGCCGTTCAGTACGCGTACATCCTTAACACCTGCATACATCATTATAAGTGCCAGCCTTATTGCACCTATATCACCCGCCGCACTGCCAGGGAAAGGATCATTATTGTCGGGCGACATGAATTTACCGTAAAGAATAACGGTGGTGCCGGCAGTGATGCCATGTTCCTCAAGTGCTTTTTGCAGTTCTTCCGGCGACCGCCTGTTCCATGTTTCGGGCGACTCCAGGGCAAGGGTGTCCATGTCTATGGCTCCCGGTATATGTCCGCCCAGGTAAGCATCCCTGTTGCGGTAGTGCGCATGAACGATGATAAAGCTGTCGTTATCATACTCAACAGGTCTTTCACCTGATATAAGCGAATGAACCCATGAGGCCGGCACAAGCGTGTCATAGCGCTGCAGCCTGTCCAAAGGCAGCCTGTCATCCGGCAGCCATTCACCTGCAAAGCCTGTATATACAAAAATGGTATCATAACCGGCCTTAAGGAACCTTTCAGCTACATGCATGGCATCGTCACTGCTGTATCCGTAAATGATAAGCCTGTCGCCCTGATTAATGCCTTTATTCCTTACAATCTCTATCCAGTCTATATACTCTGTCCATTTAAAGTGCAGGTTACTGGCCCCGGGGATATGTCCTCCCCGGCTCTCATTATGCAGGCGCCAGCCGTTATATGCATCCGGACTCCTTACATCAATAATCCTTGTTGCCTTATCATCTGTATATTCCAGTAATTCTTCTGTTGTAATAATATTAATTCCTTGTTGAGGGTGGG
>JAXHLX010000028.1:0-182122 GCA_034521735.1 Bacteroidales bacterium | reverse complement strand
CAGGAAATTATCAACAAAAAAATCTTAGTCTTGTTTAACTATTAGATAAATGCTAATACAGAAAAATATGAACAAGACTATATATCCCGCAAATGAAAGAGGTCATGCCGATGAGGGTTCCTGGATCCACCAGGATTCATGGATTAGCCTGGGAGATATTGAAAAAGGCAGAACCTTGAGCTACAAATTAAACAGGAATGGAAATGGCGTTTATTTATTTATTATAGATGGCGAAATTGAAGTTGCAGGAGATATACTTTCAAAAAGTGATGCCACAGGCATTACTGACTCCGACAATATTGAGATAAAATCAAGGTCAGGATCCAGGATTTTGCTGATTGAAGTACCAATGAACTAATAATATATTATGAAACCAGCTGAGCTATTAATAACAAGGTGGAGCCCAAGAGCCTTTGAAAATGTAAGTATAAACGATGATAAGGCAGAACTGCTTTTTGAAGCTGCCAGATGGGCACCCTCAAGTATGAACGAACAACCATGGAAATATTACTATGCTCTTAAAGAAGACCGTGAGCAGTTTGGAAAATTCCTCGAATGCCTGCTTCCCGGAAACCAGATATGGGCAAAAAATGCCTCCATGCTGATTCTGAGTACAACTAAAAAACAATATGACTTTAAAGGAAGAACAAACAGGCATGCCATGCATGATACAGGTGCAGCCAATGTTTCAATATGCCTCCAGGCAAATGGAATGGGATACCAGGCCCACCAGATGGGTGGCTTCGATCCTGATAAAACATATGATTTGTTCGATATTGACAAGGATAAATATGAGCTCGCTTCATTTATAGCAATAGGGAAACCGGGTGATCCATCTTCTCTCCCGGAGGACCTTAGAGAATCAGAATTAAAACCCAGGCAAAGAAAAGAGTTGAAAGAAATGATTACACAAATGAAATAGTATTATTAAACGTTATGTATTTTTTACATATCGTATTATATTATTAATATTGCTGAAAATAATTAAAACTTTAATAAAATGAATAATGCATTATACAACTTCCCGTCTCCGGAAAATGAACCGGTACTTGATTATCTGAAAGGAAGCAATGAAAGGGTTTTGCTGGAGAAGGAACTCGCAGCGCAGGAAGCAACTGAGATTGAAATACCTCTTATCATAGGTGGCAAAGAAATCAGGACAGGTAATACGGACACAGTAACCATGCCTCATAATCACAAACATGTGCTGGCCACTTATCACAAAGCAGGTGAAAAAGAAATCCAGATGGCCATTGACGCATCCAAAGAGGCAGGACGCTTATGGGCAAATTTTCCATGGACAACCCGGGCCTCAATACTGCTGAAAGCCGCAGAGCTGATATCAACCAAATACAGGGCACGGTTAAATGCCGCTACCATGCTGGGACAGAGTAAGAATATCCGTCAGTCAGAGATAGATGCTGTATGTGAGACAATTGATTTTCTGAAGTATAACGTATACTTTGCCGGTAAGATATATGAATCTCAGCCTAAATCATCATTTAACCAGCTTAACAGGATGGAATTCAGGGCCCTGGAAGGATTCGTTTTTGCTGTAAGCCCATTTAATTTCACATCCATTGCCTCTAACCTCAATATGGCACCGGTAATGATGGGTAATACCACAATCTGGAAACCGGCCACCACTGCGCTGCTTTCTAATTACTATCTTATGCAGATTTACCAGGAAGCAGGTCTGCCTGACGGTGTAATAAATTTTATACCCGGCCAGGGTTCTCTTATCGGGAAACATATAATGAATTCATATGATATGTCAGGGGTGCATTTTACAGGCTCAAATGCAACATTTAATACTCTATGGGCCCAGTCAGCCTCTAATCTGACAGATTATAAATCATATCCCCGCCTCGTAGGGGAAACAGGTGGTAAGGACTTTATCTTTGCCCATCCCACGGCAAAACCCAGGGAGCTGGCAGTGGCGGCAATAAGTGGAGCATTCGAGTACCAGGGACAAAAATGCAGTGCTGCCTCAAGAATGTATATACCGGCTTCACTCAGGGATGAGACCATTGAGATGATGATAAGCATGGCAGAGGAAATTAAAATGGGTGATGTTAAGGATCCCTCCAATTTTATGAATGCCGTAATTGATGAAAAAGCTTTTAAATCCATAACATCATTTATTGATTATGCAAGGGAAAGCGACGAAGCCAGGATAATCACCGGCGGCGATTATGATATGAGTAAGGGCTATTTTATCAGACCTACAATAATCGAAACAGACAATCCCCGTTTTAAGACTATGGAGGAAGAAATATTCGGTCCTGTCCTCACCGTATATGTTTATGACGATAAGGATCTTGACAACGCCATTGAATTATGCGACACTACCTCGCCTTTCGGACTTACAGGAGCTGTTTTCTCACAGGACAGGGTGGCTGCAGCAAGAATATGCAATAAGTTAAGATATGCTGCCGGCAATTTCTATATAAATGACAAACCAACAGGCGCCATTGTGGGACTTCAGCCTTTCGGCGGCTCAAGGGCATCCGGAACGAATGATAAAGCCGGTGGCGAATTCAACCTTGTCAGATGGGTTAACCCAAGAACGATAAAAGAAACATTTATACCGGCCACTGACTACAAATATCCGTATATGAACGAGTAGAAGTCGATGGCACTCTTGTATTATTTAATAAATCATTATTTTTGCTGCTTAAGTAAGCTAAGTCATGATCAGTGACAGGGCTTTGAGATTGCCGGACAGGGAAAGACATATTAAACAGATCAGATGGATCCTTTATGGTTAAGCATAGCATTTATCTTTGGTTTTGCGGTAAGGCTTACCGGTCTGCCTCCTCTTGTAGGTTACCTGATAGCCGGTTTTGTACTCAATTCCATGGGTGCGGAATCAGGTGAGTTTATTGAAACCGTTTCCGATCTTGGTGTTACACTGCTGCTTTTCACTATTGGACTAAAGCTTAAACTTAAGAATCTCATCAGGCGTGAAGTGTATGGTGCAGCACTAATCCATATGTCTCTAATTACACTGGTATTTACAGGCATTCTTGTACTGGCCGGACTGAGTAATGCCGGACTGTTTGCGGGCTTCACTATTAAGCAGGCTGTCCTGATAGCCTTTGCCTTAAGCTTTTCCAGCACTGTTTTCGCCGTTAAGGTCCTTGACGACAGGGGCGAAAGCACATCGCTTCATGGTACAACAGCAATAGCAGTTCTGATTATCCAGGATCTTGTAGCCGTTATCTTTCTTGTTTCAACAGCTGATCAATTACCCAGCCTATGGGTTTTTGCCCTACCTGTTATACTGTTTATGCTTCGCCCCCTGATATTCCGTATATACAAAAAAGCAGGACATGGCGAGCTCCTTATACTGTTCGGATTTTTTCTTGCCCTGGTACCGGGTGCAGAACTTTTTAAACTGGTGGGATTAAAACCTGATCTCGGCGCCCTGGTAATGGGCATGCTTGTTTCAGGCCATGCGAAATCAAAAGAGATGGCAAGCCTGTTAATGCATTTCAAGGACTTCTTCCTGATAGGTTTCTTTCTCTCCATCGGCCTGTCTGTTATGCCTACAATGGATATGTTGCTTATCTCCCTGTTTATAGCAATACTTATAAATTTTAAAGTCATAGCTTATTTCCTTGTCTTTACAAGGTTTGGCTTCAGAGCCCTTACCTCGTATTTCACATCACTCAGCCTGGCCAATTATTCGGAATTTGGACTGATAGTTGCTTCAGTGGCTGCAGTCAATGGCTGGCTAAGTAATGACTGGCTCGGAGTAATTGCACTCTCACTGGCAATAAGCTTTATTATCTCCTCACCTCTTAACACTTACTCACACACTATTTTTAACAGGATAAAGTCCTTTATAACCAGGTTTGAGGTCAAACACAGGCTCCTCTATGACCGCACCATAGATATTGGTGATGCCGAAATACTCATTTTTGGAATGGGACTCCTTGGTATATCAGCATACGACCGACTGAAGAAAACATACGGCCAGAAAGTGCTGGGACTTGATTATGACTCCGATAAAGTAGCAAGTCTGAATAAGCTGGGACGGAATGTTATAATGGACGATGCAACGGACATCGAATTCTGGGAACGTGTACACGAGATGCAATACCGTAATAAGCAGGTTAAACTTGTTGTTCTGTGTATGGACGATCAGAAATCAAATGTCTTTGCAATAAAAAAACTCAAGTCAATAAACTACACAGGTAAAATTGCTGCCACAGCAAAACATGATGATGATATGAAGGAGCTTGAAAAGCTGGGCGTTGATTCAGTCTATAACCTTTACGCCGAGGCTGGCATGGGACTGGCTGATCATGTTTGTACTGAAAACAGAAACAATCATGAATGAGGGCATAAATAAGATGCTGGAATGATAAAATTCAGTTGCTCTTTGGATGTTAAAAAAATACTTAGTACTTTTGCAACGCCTTTCAAAAAAGGAACCGGAGATTCAGTAGCTCAGCTGGTAGAGCACATCCCTTTTAAGGATGGGGTCCTGGGTTCGAGACCCAGCTGAATCACCACTAAGACCCGCTTCTACGGCGGGTCTTCTGGTTTATAAGACACTGAAACAATCATAAGGTCTCTCACCGCTACCGCCGCAGTCTGGCTCCTCGCTAAATTTGTCCCCCGGACAAATTCTTAACGCTCGGCCCGGTTCGAGACCCAGCTGAATCACCACTAAGACCCGCTGTAATGGCGGGTTTTTTTCGTTTATTGCTCTTTTTCGTTTCTTAATCTTCTGAAACTTCCATAAGAAGATCGCGGTAAGTTGAAAATATACGCGATTTGGAAAGAAAACCCAGGTATTTACCTCCGTCAAGCACAGGAAGGTTCCATGCTCCTGTCTTGCGGAATGTCTCCATCACGCTTTCAACCTTTTCTTTTCTATCTATATAGGAGGGTGGCATAACCATGAGATCACTAACAAGTGTACTCTCATACAGCTCCTTATCGAACATAATATCCCTCACATTATCAAGCAGTACCACACCTTCCAGCACTCCAATCTCATCCACAACAGGAAAAACGTTTCTTTTTGATGCAGAAATAATCTTGACAAGCTGTCCCAGTGTATCTTCAGACCTCACAGTCATAAGATCTGTTTCTATCTCCCTGGTCCAGTCCATCCTTGTAAGCACAGCCTTATCCTTATGGTGGGTTATCAGCTCTCCCCTGGTTGCCAGTTGCTTATGGTATATCGAATGTTTTTCAAATCTCATCACGGTCATATATGATACTGTTGAAGTAATTATCAGGGGTACCAGCAAAGAATACCCCCCGGTAATTTCAGCTATAAGAAAGATTGCTGTCAGCGGTGCGTGCATGATGCCTGCCATTGCTCCTGCCATACCTGCCAGGGTAAAGCTGCTTTCCGGCAAAGAGTTATTGCCAAGAGTATTTATAAGTTTTGCCATAAAGAAGCCACCTGTGCCACCGATAAACAGTGAAGGGGCAAATATACCTCCAACACCACCTGCACCGTTTGTTGAACTGCTGGCTATTACCTTAAAGAGTGTCAGGGCCAGAATAAAGGCCAGAAGAAACCAGATCCTGTCACTTATCCCTGTAAAAAAGCTGTTCTCAAAAAGTGAAGCTGTATCTCCATTGAGCAGCTGATTGATCGTATTATAACCCTCCCCATATAAAGGTGGCATCATAAGAATGAGTATGCCCAGCACTATACCCCCGGTAATAAGGCGCAGGTAAGTGTTCTTCATCCTGCTGTACAAAGCTTCCAGAAAAATTGTTGAACGAGTAAAATAAACCGATAATAAGGCCATACCTGCACCCAGCAGAATATACCAGGGCAAATTAGACAGAGCAAAGGATTCACTGAGGGCAAAGGAAAAAAGCAGACCCTTGCCCATAAGGAAATATGATACTGTGGCAGCTGTGACCGAGGCGATAAGCAGCGGCACTATTGAAGAAATCGTAAGATCGAGCATCAGTATCTCCAGTGTGAATACAATACCCGCTATGGGAGCCTTGAATATACCGGCAACCGCACCCGCAGCACCACAACCAACAAGAAGGGTGATATTCCTGTAATTCATTTTCATCAGTCGCCCTATATTGGAGCCTATAGAGGCACCGGTAAGTACAATCGGAGCTTCAGCTCCGACCGATCCGCCGAAACCTATAGTGAATGTACTGGCAAGTATTGAAGACCAGTTATTATGAGGACGTATCCGGCTGTTATTTTTTGAAATGGCATACAGTATACGGCTTACACCGTGTCCTATATTATCTTTGAGAATATATCTTACAAATATTACCGTCAGTAACATACCGGCCAGAGGATAGGCCAGGTACAGATAGTTGCCTGAATCTCCACGAGACCATGTGGTAAGCAGATGCTCAATATAGTGTATGGCATTTTTCAGAAGCACTGCAGCAAATGCACTTAGCATGCCTGTAATAAAGCTAAGCAAATAAAGGAACCGGCGCTGATCGATATTACGGATCCTCCACTTTAAAAACCGTCTCAGTAAAATTGAAAATCTAAATAAGCTCATGGTCTGCTTGCTATTCTTCCATAAAATTACGCATCATCGACCGGTATTGAGAAAAAACATTTGCACGCGAGACGAAACCCACATACTTTCCTCCGTCCAGTACAGGAAGGTTATAATGAGATGATGTCTGAAACTTATATGCTACGTCTTCCATTGACTCATGAATTGATACAGTCGGTGAAGGCATAAACATTAATTCCCGCACAAAAGTGTTATCATATAATTCCTGTTTAAACATCATATGTCGTATATCATTGACCCACACCACGCCCAAAAAGGTATTCTGGTCGTCAACAACCGGGAAAACATTTCTGGACGACCGTGATATTATCTTTACAAGATCCCCCAGGGAGGCATCGGGCGAAACGGTGCTGAAATTTGTCTCTATCAGGCTGGATACATCCATAAGTGAAAGAGCTGCCTTATCCTTATCATGAGTTATCAGTTCTCCTCTCTGCGCCAGCTGGTATGTATAGACTGAATTCCTAACGAATATCTTCAGTGTTGCATAGGAGATAGTGGATGTTATCATTAAAGGAATAAACAATTCGTAGCCTCCTGTTATCTCTGCAATAAGGAATATTGATGTAAAAGGAGCATGAATAACACCGGCTATCATCCCTGCCATAGCCACCAGTACAAAATTACTTGTCGCTACTTCAAAGCCGAAATAATTGAGGAGGATGGCAAAAAGCAGGCCGGCATGCGCACCTGTAAACAATGTAGGGGCAAAAATACCCCCAACACCACCACTGGAGAAAGTTACCGAAGTGGCAATTACCTTAAACACTATCAGAAGTACCAGTACCAGAATCATTACCAGTATACTGTCACGATAGCCATAATAGAGGGAGTCAGCAAAGAGATAATTATACTCACCTGCAAGCGCGCTGTTTATCCCTTCATACCCCTCTCCGAAGAGTGCCGGCAGGATAAAAATCATTACACCCAGTAATACACCACCGGTTACCAGCCTGCCTGTCCATGTCTTAATAAGACGAAACTTATCGGCTATAAAAACATAAACCCTTGTAAAATACACTGAAGCAAAGCCTGTGAATATTCCGAGGATAATATAAAATGGCACATCGCTGAATTCAAATCCCTGTTTAAGATTAAAGGTATAAAGGAAATTCTGTCCTAAAAATAAGTAAGAGGTCAGTACAGCAGATACACTTGAAATAAGCAGGGGCACTATTGAGGCCATTGACAGGTTCAGCATAATTACTTCAAGCGCAAAGACAATAGCAGCAACCGGTGCTTTGAATATAGCAGCCATGGCAGCCGCGCAGGCACAACCAAGCAAAGTCATCACCTGCTTATAACTGAGTCGCAGCTTTATCCCAAGGTTAGATCCGATAGCCGCACCGGTTGCAACAGTTGGCCCCTCCAGCCCTACAGATCCACCAAAACCCACAGTCAGTGCACTGGCAATTATTGAGGAGAACATATTATGGCCTTTGATCTTGCCGCTTGTACGTGATATGGCAAAAAGAACGCCGGGTATCCCATGACCTATTTCCTGTCTCAAAAGGTATCTTGTAAACAAAACCGTTCCCAGAATCCCAAGCACCGGCAAAAACAGGTAGAAAATATTATAATGTTCGAGATCAAAACCTTCGGAAAGAAGGTTTTGTATATAGCGTACAAGTGTCTTAATGATTACGGCTCCAAAACCAGCGGATATACCAATCACCACACTGAGGAGGATAATAAAAGTCCGGTCGCTCATATTCCTTTTGCGCCAGCTCAGGAACCTGTCTATTGGACGCCTTTTTGCCATAAATGCAAATATAAAAACAATAACAATCCACAATGCCTGTTTTTTAATTAAGTTTGTAAATAAGGCCGTATAATGAGAGCTTATCTAAGAAACACCGTAATTATTTTTTTCCTGTCGGGGATAATATCACTGCATGCCCAGGATACGGATAGCCCACTGGCGCCGATACTTGACCTTGTTACAGTTGAACCTTCAACTGGTCACACAACACTGTTTTGGTCCGCCGGTGGCTCTTCTGATGTGGCAGGCTATATTATATACCTGTACATCAATCTGGAAGGATATGCCATAGATACAATCTACGAAGCGGATAAAAGGTCATATACTAATACAACTTCAAATGCCGCATACTACCATGAAAGTTATGTTATTGCGGCTATTGATTCTTCTGATAATATCAGTCCCCTGTCCAATTTCCTTAACACTGTGTATATTAGCGGGCAACTTGACACCTGTGCTCATAATATTAATCTGCAATGGAACAGGTACCTGTCTGAAAACCCAACAGTCAGCGAATACAGGATTTTTTCCTCAAGAGACGGTAGTGAATTCAGTCTCGAAGCCCTTACAGAAAGCAGTGATACAAGCTACAGCAGGGAAAACTTTGAATCATACTCAGAGTATTGTTTTTATATTGAAGCAATATTGCCCGGAGACCTGTCGTCACGTTCAAATATATTCTGTATCAACACCGGGCTACCAAGACCGCCCGGCTGGATAAATGCTGATTATGCCAGTTATAATGATGACAGTACTGTCAGCCTCGCTTTTACAATTGACCCTGCCTCAGAATTACATGATTTCAGGATTGAAAGAAGCACAGATTCATTAAGCGGACATGAGATTATTTATGAAGGCAGTCATAATGAGGAGCGTATTGAATATATTGATAATGATCCCCCGGAAGGCATCAACTATTACAGGATGTCAGCCCTTAACAGCTGCAATGAACCGGTAATATACTCAAATTATTCATCTACCGTCAACTTAGATATTTCAGTAGAAAATAATCTCATCCATTTGCAGTGGACTACTTATTATAACTGGCTCGGAGGGGTTTTAACATACAGTATTCAGAGAAATAACAGGGGTTTCTTTGAGGAGATAGCCACGCTCGGCAGCAATGATACAAGCTACACTGATAATATCAGGGCTTTCCTGTATGAAACGGACCAGGAAGATTTGTGCTACAGGATTATTGCAGAGGAAGGATCAAATCCATACATAAACAACGCAAGCAGTACATCCGTCACAAGATGCATGGAGCAGCCGGTAAATGTGTTTGTACCCAATGCCTTCACACCTGATAATAATACTTTGAATGAAATATTCAAGCCTGTTATTTCATTCACTCCACTTGATTATAAAATGGTCATTAAAAACAGGTCGGGAAAAACCCTTTTCGAAACAAATGATCATCTCCATGGATGGGATGGCAGGCATAATAGTGAAATGATGCCACAGGATGTATATATCTGGTTCCTCAAGCTTGAAACACCGGGAGGAAAAACGATCAGCAAAACGGGCACCGTTACAATAATTTTTAATCAGAACAGCACATTATAGGTTTAAAATAACCTTAATAATCGCTATATTTGTGGTCGGGCGAATGATATGAGCATATGGGGAACAAGAATATTTTCACAGAGGACGATTTCGCACTGATCAGCAAAGAATTTGATGCCTTAAAAAACAATCTGCACAGGTGCAATTCACCTGAGTGCATTGATCTGATAACCAAAGCCTTTAACCTGGCTAACAAGGCACATATGAATATGCGGAGGAGATCAGGCGAACCGTATATTATACATCCTATCGAAGTTGCAAAGATTGTAAATTCTGAACTTGGACTGGGTGCCAAATCTGTGGCTTCTGCCCTGCTGCACGATGTAGTTGAGGATACGGAGTATACCCTCGATGATATCAAGAAGCATTTCGGTGCAAAAATTGCCTCCATAATTGATGGCCTTACAAAAATATCCAGCAATTATGACAGCAGGGATACCTCCCTGCAGGCAGAGAATTTCAGGAAAATGCTGTTAACCCTTTCTGATGATATAAGGGTCATATTGATAAAAACAGCTGACAGGCTGCATAATATGCGAACCCTCGATTCATTGCCGGAAAGGAAAAAGATGAAGGTGGCAGGAGAAACTATATATTTATATGCTCCACTGGCACACCGCCTGGGACTTTTTGCCATTAAAACCGAACTGGAGGACCTGAGCCTCAAATACCGTCATCCAAAATTATTTGATGAGATAAGCAGAAAACTCAAGCACGGTGAAAAAAAGAATCAGGCAATGATAAACAGGTTCTCTCTTCCCATTATTGACAGACTGCAATCTGAGGGACTGGAATTTGATATAACAGGACGGCCAAAATCCATATATTCAATATGGAAAAAGATGCAGACAAAAAATGTTCCTTTCGAAGAGATATATGATATTCTTGCTGTAAGAATCATCTTTGACCCCCTGGATGGAGTTTCAGAGAAAACAAGCTGCTGGAATATATATTCCATTATCACCGATATCTATATGCCAAAGCCTGACAGGCTACGCGACTGGGTGAGCAGGCCAAAGGCAAACGGTTATGAAGCACTGCACCTTACGGTGATGGGTCCTCATGGAAGATGGGTGGAAGTACAGATCAGGAGCACCAGGATGGACGAGTATGCTGAACGGGGCTATGCAGCGCACTGGAAATACAAGGGAGACAGCTCACAGGAGAGCGAACTGGATAAATGGATCAAGAAAATTCGTGAAATGCTTGAAAATCCGAATAACGATCCCATTGAATTCCTGGATGATTTTAAAATGAACCTTTTCTCATCTGAAATAATGGTCTTTACCCCAAAAGGCAATATCATTACTATGCCCAAAGGAGCCACAGCCCTGGATTTTGCCTATGAGATACATACAGAGGTGGGTAACAATGCTATAGGGGCCAAAATAAATTATAAACTGCAGACATTAAATACAACGCTTCAGAGTGGCGACCAGGTTGAAATTATTACCAGTGACAGCGCTAAACCTGAAAAAGAATGGCTGGATTATGTTACCGTGGCTAAAGCAAAATCTGCGATCAAGTATGCTTTAAGAACTGAAACCCAAACCTTAATAGACAAAGGAAAAAAAATACTGGAAGCAAGACTGAAAGAACTGAAAGTAACCCATAATTCAGATGTATATAAAAAATTACTCCCGGGCTATGAATGTATAAGCCGGGAAGACCTTCATGCTAAAATAGGAAGTGGCGTTATAACTCTGGATAACCTGAAAAAGGTACTTAAAAAAAATCCCAGCAGCCGGATAATAAAATACTGGGAACTTACTATGTCAGGACTGCAAAAAGAAAACAAGAGCAGCCAGAAACAAAAGTCCGGTATTATTGATAAGAAAACTCCCTACCTTATAAGGGAGAGCATAGATGAGTCAAAGCCATCATACGAAATTGCCAAATGCTGTAAACCAATCCCCGGAGATGAAGTCATTGGCTATCTCAACCCCGATAACGATATGATAATCATTCATAAGCCCAAATGCCCGGTTGCTGTCAGACTGATGTCAAGTGAGGGTAACAGGCTTATTGAAGTTAAATGGACCATTCACAAGATGGTATCTTTTCTCTCACAGATACACCTGGAAGGAATAGACAGGTTAGGCGTGATAAATGACATTACAAATATAATATCAGGTGAGCTAAGTGTTAATATGAGAAATATTACCATTAATGTTCATGAAGGTAAATTTGAAGGCACCATTGATGTTTACATACATCATATAAAAGACCTCAACAACCTTATAATGAAGCTAGTGAACATAAAAGGAGTGGACAGGGTCAAAAGAGTGGAGGAGTTTAAGTGATGCAAGCTTCGAGATTGCCCGCAAGATACTTTTTGTGTTCATCAAAAAATCATTTAAATTAGTTACCTATTTATTTTAATTTGGTTTAAATATGGTTAATGAAGAAACCAAAAAAACCGTGAAGCAGATATTCACGGAATATCTTGAAAAGAAGGGTCATCGTAAAACACCGGAGAGGTTTGCCATCCTGGATGAGATATATTCCAGATCAGGACATTTTGATATTGAATCGCTTTATATCTTTATGAAAAACAAAAATTACAGGGTAAGCAGGGCAACTCTTTATAATACAATAGACCTGCTGCTTAACTGCAACCTTGTTATTAAACACCAGTTTGGAAAAAATATAGCACAGTTTGAGAAAGCCTATAACTGCGGACAGCATGATCATCTCATCGATACTGAGACAGGCAAGGTGATTGAATTTTGTGATCCGCGTATACATGAAATTATCAATACAGCATGTGAACTGAATAATTTCAGCCCTCTTTATCATTCATTGTATATTTACGGTGTTAGCAAGAAAACTAAAGACTGATAGTATAGCAATAAAATATATACTTGAAATAAGAACTCAACAAGGCGCAATCCTGTCTTGAACTCAGGTCTGACTGCCCTGATATCAAGCAAATAGGGATATTAAACAATGATTTATTGTAAAATAAATCACTATGCTATGAAAAACTTATTTTCTGAACCACTCCACCTGGGTATTGATATCGGATCCATTTCTATCAATACCGTATTAATAAATAATAAGTTAGAAATAGTCTATGAGAATTATTCATATTGCCAGGGCAAGCCTTTCATGGTGGTTCTGGAAGTATTGAAAGAGTTTGAAAGGAAATACGGCCTGCATAGTTTTTCTACAGCATCATTCACCGGTAGCGGTGGCAAACAGGCAGCGGAAATAATGGGCGGTGTATTCGTAAATGAAGTTATTGCCCAGTCTTATTCAACATCAGTACTATATGGTAATATCCGTTCGGTGATAGAGATAGGAGGGGAAGATTCCAAACTTATACAGCTGGATAATGGTGAAAATATAAAAACTTCCCGCCTGTCAGATTTTGCCCTGAACAGCCTTTGTGCGGCAGGCACAGGTTCTTTTCTTGACCAGCAGGCAAAACGGATCGGGATAAATATTGAGGATGAGTTTGGCGCTCTTGCTGAGAAATCAGCTAATCCTCCGAGGATAGCCGGACGCTGCAGTGTTTTTGCTAAAAGTGACATGATACACCTTCAGCAGGTAGCAACACCGCTGCATGATATAGTTGCAGGATTATGTTTTGCAGTGGCAAGGAATTTCAAATCCACCCTGGGACGTGGACGCAAGATTGAAAAGCCGGTAGCCTTCCAGGGAGGAGTAGCAGCTAATACAGGTATGAGAAGAGCTATCAGGGAGGTCTTCGGCTTATCGGACGGTGACCTTATCATCCCGGAACATTATGCTTCCATGGGTGCCATCGGGGCTGTCTTCCATACTCTGGGAGACGAACATTCACCTAATCCTTATCTTGGTATCTCCGGGCTTGAAAAATACATAAAATCCGGAAAAGGAAAGACACAGCGCCTCAAACAGCTTGTCGAATCATCTGCAGTGTATAATAAGCAGATCACCCAACTGCCTCCCGGAACCGACCTGCACGATGTTTATCTTGGTCTTGATGTTGGGTCACTGAGTACAAATATTGTACTTATAGACAATGATAATAATGTCATTGCAAGAAGATATCTTCCTACTGCAAGCAAGCCTCTTGATGCCATCAGACAAGGTCTGAAAGAAATCAATAATGAAGCAGGTAAGAGGATAAGAGTAAGGGCAGCAGGCACGACTGGTTCAGGACGTTATCTTACCGGTGATTTCATAGGTGCAGATACTATAGTTAATGAGATAACAGCACAGGCAAGGGCGGCCATTGCTTATGACAGAAAAGTGGATACTATATTTGAGATAGGAGGACAGGATTCAAAATATATAAGCATAAAGGATGGTGTGGTTGTCGATTTTGAAATGAACAAGGTATGTGCGGCCGGCACCGGATCTTTTCTTGAAGAGCAGGCAGAAAAGCTGGGCATAAACATAAAGGAGGAGTTTGGTAAACTGGCACTTGAGGCAAAGAAACCGGCCAGACTGGGAGATCGCTGTACCGTATTTATGGAATCCGATCTTAATTCACATCAGCAAAAAGGCGTAGCTCTCAATGACCTGCTGGGCGGACTGGCATATTCAATAGTGCAGAACTATATCCAGAAAGTGGTAGGTGAAAAACCAATCGGGGATAATATATTCTTCCAGGGAGGCGTAACAAATAACAAGTCAGTTGTCGCAGCTTTTGAACTTATAACAGGCAGGAAAATAACCATACCGCCACATTTCGATGTAACAGGTGCCATTGGAGCAGCCATACTGGCAAGGGAACAGATGGACGGTACAGGTAAATCAGGGTTCAAAGGCTTCGATATAAGCAATAAAACATACAGCGTAAAACGCTTTACATGTCAGTCATGCTCAAATAATTGCGAGATACAGTCAGTAAAGATTGAGGGTGATAAAAAAGCACTTTTCTATGGCGGTCGCTGCGAGAAATATGAAAAGGAGGAAAGGAAGAAGAAAAATAATAATATCCCCGATCTTTTTAAAGAAAGAAACAGCATGCTGCTGGGAGATTATAAAGACACAGCGGATACGGATATGCCAATCATTGGAATACCCCGTGCCCTGATGATCTTTTACCAGCAATTTCCTTTCTGGAGGAATTTTTTTGAAGAGCTTGGGTTCAGAGTTATTATTTCAGACCCTTCGGACAATAAGCTGGTACGCGAGTCTATTGAACTTATGGTATCTGAAACATGCATGCCCGTGGAGCTAATGCACGGTCATATCAAAAACCTGATTGATAAAGACGTTGACAATATCTTCATCCCCTTTATTGTAAACGCCAGGGCCGATAAGGGTAATCCTACAAATAACTGTAACTGCCCCTGGGTGCAGGCTGCCCCTTTTATGATAAAAAGTGCTTTCAAGGATGAGAAGATAAGGCAGAAGCTTCTGATGCCATCCCTGCACTTCAGACATTATAAAACAGCCCTGAAAAAAGAGTTGGGCACATTTATGAAAGACAAATTTGGCATAAGTCCTTCACGGACATGGAAAGCTATCCTGAAAGCTGACAGGGTGCAGGATCAATTTGAAGAATCACTGAGATCGAGGGGAAAGGAAATACTTGAACACAACTTTGGCAGTGAAATACAGAAAGTAGTTGTGCTTGGCAGACCCTATAACACGGGTGATCCCCTTCTCAACCTCAGTCTCATCGATAAACTGATAAACCTCAACACATTGCCTGTGCCTGTCGATTTTCTGACAATGGACCAGAAGGATGTTTTTGAGGATTACCCTATGATGTACTGGCCGAACGGGCAAAAATTAATAGCTGCATCAAAACTGGTAAGAAGGTCTGAAGATCTTTATGCGGTATACCTCAGCAATTTCCGCTGCGGTCCGGACTCTTTCATATCCCACTTCGTCAGGCATGAGATGAAAGGGAAACCATATCTGCATCTTGAGGTGGATGAGCACAGTGCAGGGGCTGGTATGATAACACGTTGTGAAGCATTTCTTGACAGCCTGAAAGGGTATAAAAAAAGCAGGCATACAAAGGACAGTGCCATTGATAAAAAATCCGTTCCAAATAATCTTCTCGACGGAAGAACACTGTATTACCCTTATGCTAATGACGTAGTACATGTGCTGGCTGCAGCTACAAGGCACATCGGAATTAAATCGGAGGTACTGCCCATGCAGGATGAAGAGGACCTCGAAATAGCACAGCGTCATACAAGCGGACAGGAATGCTTCCCCATGATATGCACCACAGGCAGCTTCCTTAAAAAACTTATGCAACCTGGTTGTGACCCATCCAGAGCATCCTTCTTTATGCCTGATCATAATGGTCCCTGCCGCTTCGGCGATTATAATAAACTGCAGCGGCAAATATTTGATAAGCTGGGCTTTCATGAGGCTTCCCTTGTAACACCAGGCAACGATAATGCATATGCTGAACTGACAAAAGACCATGCCGGTAAATTCAGGAGAATAGCCTGGCTGGGAGCAAACGGGGTAGATGTTCTAAGAAAGTATAAGCAGGAAATAAGGCCATACGAGATTAACAAAGGTGATACAAACAGAATATATGATGAACAACTTAAAAGATTGATAAACATTGTCGAAGTTGGTGCTCAGGGTATTCCTGCTTTTCTGAACGATGCAGGAAGAATATTCAGTCAAATACCTGTTAACGGTAAGGAAAGAAAACCCGTGATAGCCATTGTAGGGGAGATATTTATGAGAGATAACCCCTACTGCAGTGCTTTCCTTGTAAACAGGCTTGAAGCTCTTGGAGCAGAAACCATGGTGCCCCGCTTCTGCGAGTGGTTGCATTACTCCACTTACAGGTATACACGCGACAGCAGGTGGAAAGGTGACAGGGCAGGAATAATAAAGTCAAAGATACAGAAGATGTATCAGCATTATACCTTTAACAGGATGACAAAGGCTGCAGACGATTATGTCAAACTGAAAGATTATTTCACCATTAATGACCTTATAAGGGGCTCTGCTCCCTATATACACAAAGATTACGATGGTGAACCTGTTGTCGCACTTGGATCAGCCTCATCCCTCTCAAAGATTAATATATCCGGAGTTGTATATATACTGCCATTCACATGTATGCCCGGAACAATTGTGGCCTCTGTCTCGGGCGACTTCAAAAAGGATCATAATAATATACCGTGGCTTAATTTTGCCTATGACGGTCAGGAGGATGCAAGCATAGAGACACACCTGCAGGCATTTATGCATCAGGCTCATGAATACAACAAAGAAAATAAGTACCATACTGTCCGGTCATAAACCCTGCTTTTTATTAACAAGATCAAATACTAATCGCCAAAAAGGAAAATAATTAGTATTTTTCGGTGTTTTTATAATTATTATTATCCAGTTTATGGGAAAAATCGATATTCTGTTAGGACTACAATGGGGAGATGAAGGAAAGGGGAAGATTGTTGATGCTCTTACACCTGATTATGACATTATTACAAGATTCCAGGGCGGACCAAACGCCGGTCACACCCTTGAATTTGAGAATGAGAAGTATATCCTGCACACCATCCCTTCAGGAATATTCAGGGATGGGAATATTAATATCATAGCTAACGGACTTGTTATCGACCCCTCAATTTTCCAGAAAGAGATACAATCACTGAAGATACAGGAAGAGGAGTTGATAAAGAAGATTATCATATCCGGCAAGGCACACCTGATACTGCCAACCCACCGTCTTCTTGATGCTGCATATGAAGACTCTATGGGTGACAAAAAGATTGGCTCCACACGCAAAGGCATAGGGCCTGCCTATACAGACAAAACATCACGCTCCGGTCTCAGAACAGGCGAAATACTGAATGATGGCTTTATAGAAAAATATAATACCCATAAAGAAAGGCATCTTAAGATACTAAGCAATTATAATCTGGATTATGACCTGGAAAAAGATGAAAAGGAATGGTTCGAAGGTATAGAACTATTAAAGAAATTCAGGATTATCAATACAGAATATTTCATAAATAATCAATTGCGGGAAGGCAAAAAGATACTCGCCGAAGGGGCTCAGGGCACATTGCTGGATCTTGACTTTGGCTCCTACCCTTTCGTCACATCATCCAGCACCATCAGTGCCGGTGCTTGTTCAGGTATGGGCGTATCCCCAAGAACCATTGGTAACATCTACGGTATTTTTAAAGCATACTGCACCCGTGTGGGCAGCGGTCCTTTTCCCACCGAGTTAAATAATTATAAAGGTAAAGAGCTTCAGGACAAGGGTCATGAATATGGTGCAACAACAGGCCGTCCAAGGCGTTGCGGCTGGCTTGACCTGCCTGCCCTGAAATATTCATGCATGATAAATGGCGTAACATCACTTATAATGACAAAGGCTGATGTACTGAGCGGTTTTGATAAAATAAATATATGCACGGCATATAAGATCAATGGCTCCATCAGCGAGGAACTGCCACGTGACTCAAAAGCTGAAATTGAACCTGTATTTATTGAAATGCAGGGATGGAGCGAAGACATCTCAGGCATAGACAACTATAATAAACTGCCTGCTGCCCTGAAGGAATACATTAGCTATATTGAGAAAGCAACAGAAACAGCGGTGGATATTATATCCGTTGGCCCTGACAGGTCAGAAACAATTATAAGATAAAAAAATAGTATTTAATAACCCTGCATACCCGTACCGGCGCTGCTTCTTTGCTTAAAATATTTAGTTATCGATATATATCCAGGACTCGAAATTAACGGTATCCTGATACTGTACCAATCTTTTGATTGCCGCATTAAGGTTTTCATGTACTTCGGCAGAAACAAGACGAAAACGATTTCTGGGTCCATCAATTATCTTTGCATCATAACCCATTGACTGATAATAGGATTTATAATCCTCAGCATATTCAGGTGTAAGGAAACTGCCAACTACTATATGATAATTATAACGGGCTTCCCATTCACGCTGTGCCTGCTCGGCAGCCTGCAATGAATCAAGGCGGGCCTGTTCCACTGCTTTCATATGTTCAATCTCAGTCTGGATTGAATCAGCTACCCTGATACTATCCTGCCGGGCCTGCCAGACAGCCATAGTGTCAGCTTTGGACTTTCCAAACCAGCCTTTTTCCTCAATGAACTTACATGAGCTGGTAAGTAATATCAGGGCAAAGAATATCGTAACTGCAGTTTTCATATTTAATATGTTTTTGTTAACACTATAAGACAAATATACAAATAATTAGCATCACATTAAAAAAACCCTATACTGCAAAGCAAATATTCATATACGGTAAAAATTCGTATCTTCGGTTGAATTTTACAATACTAATATCCGAAGCATGAAATCCATAGTCCAATTCTTTGAAGAAAATGTAAGCAAGTACAGCAATAATGTATACCTGTGGGAAAAGCCCGAAGATAAATATGTAGGCACCAGCTATTCAGAAGTAAACAAACAGGTTCATGAATTTGCAGCCGGCCTTCTTCAACTGGGATTGAAAGACGGGGAAAGGGTAAGTCTCCTGTCGGAAGGGTGCAATAACTGGGTGATTGGTGAACTAGGCATCCTGTATACCGGAGCCATCAATGTACCGCTGTCAACAAAACTCAACGCTGAAGAAGTAAGATTCAGGCTTAACCACTCGGAGTCTCGTTTTATTATGGTATCAGCCCTGCAAACACCTAAGCTGATGGAGGTACTTGATGAATGCAATACCATTGAAAAACTAATATGCTTTGAAAGAAAAGAAGAATATGCTGAAAATGAGATCCATTTCAACCAGGTGAGGAAGCTTGGCAAGGAATGGCTATCACAGGAAGATAATGCCCGTGTTTTCCAGGAGAAATATAAAAGTATCAGCCCGGATCACTTTGCAAATATCTGCTACACTTCGGGAACCACTGCGGACCCCAAGGGCATTATACTTACCCATGGTAATTATATTACCAACTGTTACCAGGCCTACAGCCTTATGGATATCCCTCCCTACTGGAAAACCCTGCTGTACCTTCCATGGGATCATTCCTTTGCACATACAGCCGCAATATTTGCTTTTATGGGTAAAGGTGCAAGCCTGGCTTCGGTCAAACAGGGTGCATCACCCATGGAGACCCTGAGGAACTTCCCGGTCAATATGAGGGAGATAAAACCAAATATACTCTTGAGTGCACCTGCCGTTTCAAAAAATTTTAAAAAGAACATAGAAAAGGGAGTAAAAGAGAAAGGTAAACTTACTGCCTTTATGTTCGATACAGGCATTAAAATTGCATATGCCTACAATAAGGAAGGCTGGAACAGGGCGACAGGTGCATCAAAGCTCCTGGGTCCCCTGGTTAAGTTTTTCGATAAGCTGGTTTTTTCAAAGATACGTGATTTTTTTGGCGGCGAACTGGAATATTTTATTGGTGGAGCAGCGCTGCTCGACATTGAGCTTCAAAAATTCTTTTATGCCATAGGTGTTCCCGTATTCCAGGGCTATGGATTATCAGAAGCCTCCCCTATTATATCTTCCAATTCAAAAACAAACCATAAGCTGGGATCCTCGGGTAAGCTGGTTAATAATATGGAACTGAAAATTTGCGATGAAGAAGGCAATTCTCTGCCCGAAGGTGAAAAAGGTGAAATAGTTATCAAGGGAGGGAATGTGATGCATGGTTACTGGAAGAATGAACTTGCCACTAAACAGACAATAAGAGATGGCTGGTTGCATACAGGAGATCTTGGCTACCTTGATGAGGATGCTTACCTGTATGTACTGGGCCGCTTCAAGAGTCTGCTTATTTCAGATGACGGAGAAAAATACAGTCCTGAAAGCATTGAAGAAGCCATTATGGAACAATCAAAATATATTGACCAGTGTATACTGCATAATAACCAGCAAGCATACACTGTCGGCCTGGTAGTGCCTAACCAGCATAACCTCAAGTCATTCCTGGATGACAAAAATCTCACTGCCGATTCAGAAGAGGGTAAAAGGACAGTACTGATGCTTATAGAGAAGGAAATAAATGAATACCGGACCAACGGAAAATATTCCAGAATGTTCCCACAACGCTGGCTGCCTGTTGCGCTGGGAGTACTTGATGAAGGATTTACCGAAGATAACGGCCTGGTGAATGCCACAGCCAAAGTGGTGAGAGGGAAGGTAGTTTATAAATATGCTGATCTTATCGACTTCCTATATACCCCTGCAGCCAAAGCCATCTCAAATGAGAGAAATATTGAAGCAGTGGAAAAAATGAAGCTTGGATAAAGATATTATAAATACACCCTTTTTGGTCACACCACCAGCCGGCTCTTAAAGGGCAAAAAGGTCATAAAATCTGCATGATGCACTATATATGCCTCTGTTGTTCTTTTGATATGGTCTCCTTCACCTGCATGGGCGGCAATGATATGACACACTTCAGGGGGCAGTCCGCATTCCTCCGCCAGTGAGACACCGGAGAACGGATGCCTGAGATATTTCCCATATGCCCCCTGCACAGCCTTTCCCTCACTGTCCTTTATATATTCCAGAAGCTTCCCCACATCAGCGAGTATGGCACCGGAAATCAATATATCCATATCAACCGGCAGCTCATCCTTAAAAAAATCATTCATCTTTTTCCCGCTTTCCAGGGCAACATGCACCACACATCTCTTATGTGCCATAAAGCTCACCTTAAGGTCCGGGCCACATAAGAGGGTAAAAGGTATTGTCTGCAGATCTCCGGCATCAAGCACACTCCTCTCAAGAGCTATCTCCCAAACCCTGGCTGTCTTCTCTTTCAGCTCTTTATTGCTTATCCAGTCCAGTTCAGGCCAGAGCTTATATACTTCATCATTCATATATTATCCGGTTTAAAGATTTGATATTATTTCATCTGTCATCTGAATTGTGCTGGCAGCTCCTTTTTTAATAACATCAGGATGACCGTGCATCTTCATCATATCATAGGTGCGCACCTTGCCTTCGCTGATAACCCTGGCCACAGCCTTACGTATTTTGGCTGAGATATCTTTCTCATCTATAAAATCAAGCATCATGCAGGCTGATTCTATCATTGCTATAGGGTTAACGATGGGTGTATCAAATTCTGCATATTTAGGAGCCGAGCCATGAGTGGGCTCAAAAACACCTATACCATCTGCAGAAACCTGCGCAGAGCATGCAAATCCCAGTCCGCCGATAAGACCTGCAAAAGCATCTGATACTATATCGCCGAACATGTTGCCGGCCACAATAACTCCATAGTCCTCAGGGTTCTTGGTAAGCCACATCATCTGTGCATCGATATTCGTGTTCCATAACTGAATATCAGAAAATTCATTTTTCTGTATATCCTTTGCCAGCTTAAGCATCATACCCGATGTTTCCCGTATAACATTGGGCTTTTCACAAACAGTAACCGACTTATAACCGTATTCACGTGCATGGCTGAAAGCGGCCCTTACTATCCTTTCGGTTGCCTTTTTGGAAAAGATACGCGTTGAAACAGATATTTCCTCAACCGGCACAGAGCCGAAATTCTTAATGAACTTTGGATGGGTCATAAGCGCCTTATAAACAATTGACGGAGGGTTCGACCATTCAACACCACCATACAGTCCCTCGGTATTTTGCCTGAATATAGCCACATCTACAGGTGGCTCATCAAATGAACCCTCACGGTTCCTTCTTATGAAATTAAGTGGATTGCCTTTATAAGTACGGCAGGGACGCAAACATATATCGAGGTTAAAATGCTGACGCAAACCAACAATGGGACTTGAATAAACCAGCCCTTTATTTTTAAGTGAGCTATGCAATTCACTATCTGCATCATCCTTTGGTTTGGATGTGATGGCTCCAAAAAGAGCTATCCTGTGCTGTTCAATAAGATCAATTGTTCTCTGGGGCAGGGGATTGCCTTCCTTTACCCAGTACTCCCATCCAATATCACCATGCACATAATCGGCCTCAAAGCCTGCGGCATTCAACACTCTTATTGATTGTTCAAGCACTATTCCACCGATGCCATCCCCGGGAAGTGCTACTATTTTTCTTTTTGCCATAGTTAGAAATACTTTTAATAATTAGTGTTATAATTAGTCTAGTTAAAATAAGTAATTTTTTTTGTTAAGTAAAAGCCCTCAGGCATAATAATTAATAAATCAAAACAACTTTTTAATACCTTTGTAGTGAAAATTTTATATTTTTACATACTTAAGTGTACCCTAAACAATTGATATGATTTTTGATGATTTTGAACCGGCCGCAGTCTGGAACTACTTTTATGAAATATGCCAGATACCAAGGCTTTCAAAAAACGAGGATAAGATAAGGGAATACCTGCTTGATTTTGCCAGTGCACATAAGCTTGAGTCAAAGACCGACAGGGCAGGAAATGTACTTATTATCAAGCCTGCCAGCCCGGGTTATGAGAACCGGAAAAGTGTGGTCCTTCAGAGCCATATGGATATGGTGGGGGAAAAGGATGCAAAAACGGAGCATGACTGGAAGAAAGATCCTATACAACCGTATATAGAAGGTAACTGGGTCAGGGCTAAGGACACTACCCTGGGGGCGGATGACGGTATTGGCATTGCTGCCTCACTGGCACTGTTATCAGACAGTGAGATAAAGATGGGAAGGATTGAATGTCTTTTTACCGTGGATGAGGAAACAGGAATGACAGGAGCAATTGAGCTGGAAAAAGGATTTTTCAGCAGCCGGATACTTATTAACCTCGATTCAGAAGATGAAGGAGAATTATTTATCGGTTGTGCCGGTGGCATAGATACGCTTGCTGAATTATCGTACAATGAGGAAAAGGCCGATCCGGATCAGGATGCACTGAACATAACCCTGACAGGACTGCAGGGCGGTCATTCAGGTGATGAGATACATAAGGGATTTGCCAACTCGGTAAAACTGATGACCGGCTTATTGCAAAAGCTAATTTCTGAGTATGGTATAAGGATATCACGCTTTACAGGTGGCAACCTCAGAAATGCCATTCCCAGGGAAGCATTCGCAGATATCACCTGCGAGAAAAAGCACAGTGATAAGATCAGGGAATATACAAAAGCATATCTTGAGGATATGAGAAGAAAGTATAAGGATACTGAACCCGATATGGACATTAGTATTAGCGGATCAGAACCTGTCTCAAGCCTTATTGATCTTAACACTCAAAGATCACTGCTCAGGGCCCTTGACGAATGTCCGCACGGTGTAATATCCTGGTCAAAAAATATGGAAGGACTGGTTGAGACGTCGACAAACCTTGCCTCCGTAAAATTTATTGACGGGCATATTAAGATAGTGACGAGTCAGAGGAGCTCGGTTGATTCAGCAAAAAATGAAATTTCACAGCGTATAAACAAGATATTCTCGGAAAATAATGCTATTGTTCACCATTCAGATGGATATCCGGGCTGGGAGCCTGACACTGACTCTGAAATACTTAAGATAACATCATCATCATACCGTAAACTCTTTGGCAATGAGCCTGTTATAAGAGCTATACATGCCGGACTGGAATGCGGACTTATACTTGAAAAGTATCCCGGACTGGATATGATATCATTCGGACCTACCATACTGGGTGCTCACACTCCACAGGAGAGGCTTGATATCAAAACCACGAAAAAGTTCTGGGATCTGCTGGTGGATGTGATTAATAATATCCCGGCTGCTTAAGCCACTTTCTCAAACTCATTCTTGCCGGCTCCGCAAACAGGACAGTTCCAGTCATCAGGCAGATCATCAAAGGCGACACCTTTTTCTATACCCCCTGCCGGATCTCCCTCTTCAGGATTATACTCATAACCACAAACAGTGCATTTATAGATACTCATAATATGTTATTTTTGGTAGCCGTAGCTACTGTTAAACTTTCACTTTTCTTACAATATCAATCACCGTTCCGTCAACCCATTTAATAGCTGCAATAACTTTTTCATCAGGGGCTGCTCTTTCAGGCTTGCCACACATTCTTTCAGCTTCCTCCTTCAGGTCATGTATTGAACGGACAGGCAGGCCGGATCCTTTAAGCGCCTCTTCAAGGTCTTTTCTGAGCGGATTAATTGCTATCCCTCTTTCAGTTACTATAACATCAATCAGCTCTCCCGGTCCGCACAGTGTTGTCACCTCATCAATTATCACAGGCACCCTGTCTCTCATAAGGGGAAGAGGCAGGATAACCGTTTTGGAGAAGAGGCAGTTTTGCCAGCCTCCTATACCATGCAGCAGGTAACCGTCTGAATGGGTAACCACATTGGCATTAAAATTAACATCCACCTCCGTTGCTCCCAGTATTGCCACATCAACCAGTGGAGCAAAGTTGCCTTTGCCATGATAGTTATAACTTGTGAAGGGGCTGGTCCATACATGCCTGGGATTATCTCTCATTGATCTTACACCATCGAGATCAAAAGTCTGGCCATCAAGTATATAATCAACGAGGTCTTCCTCCAGCATTGAGACAAGGTATTTATTACTGCCCCCGCGTGCAAACCTTGCCCTTACACCTTTTTCTTTCATAATGGACTTGAAAAATTCTCCCACGGCAAGGGAGGTGCCCCCTGCACCGCTCTGAAAAGAAAATCCATCCCTTATAATACCGGCGGCATCACAGAATTTTGCTGTTAATTCAGCGAGCAATAGCCTGTCAGGACTCTTTGTAATCATGGTGGTGCCCGATATTATCCTTTCGGGTATACCAAGTTTGTCCACTTCAACGGTATAATCAACATAATTACCCTGTATCTGCCAGGGGATACATGGGAACGGTACCATATTATCCGTTACAACAATCACCTTATCTGCATACTGGGAGTCGGCAAGGGCAAAGCCCAAAAATCCGCATGCCGAATCACCTTCCAGTGCATTGGCATTACCAAAAGGATCTGCTTTGGGGGCTCCTATAACAGCTATATCTATCTCCACCTCGCCATCCTGAACGGCCTGGTACCTGCCTCCGTGTGATCTCAGCACCGCCATTCCCTTCATATTCCCTTCCGAAACATACCGGCCAAGAGGTCCGTTCATGCTTCCTTCAATATGGTGTATTGTACCATCTTCAAGGTATTGTATAAGATGCTCATGGCAGGGAAATGAGGCTGAGGGGAACCATCTTATATCCTTTATTCCCAGCTCACTGATGGCATCAAACAACATATTGGCTATAAGATCACCGTTCCTGAAATGGTGATGGGTTGAAATTGTCATCCCATCCTTTATACCGGCTTTAACAAGTGCCTCCTTTATGCTGTCAACCTTCTTATTCCCATCATCAGGGTATTCGCTGCAGCTCGATATCCGGGGAGCATATTTTCTCCCCTCAGGTTTATATCTACCCACACCCTTAAATGGCACAGCCTGCTGACCGTTTATTTCTGTTACAACCTGCCGTCCTGCGGCATTCCTGACAAGTTTATCCGCCATAATCAAATAATGGTATTAGTTTAATTATCATCATCACTGCTTTCCTCAGGCAGCAGCTCAAGTTTTTCAGCCAGATCAATTGTACGGAGGGCCCTTGCCACTACCGGCGGGTCAATCATTTTTGATCCGATAGCTACCACACCCTGTCCTTTCTCTTCAGCCTCACGATATGCTTTTACTATTTTTGCTGCCTTCTCTATCTCATCCACCCCGGGTGCAAAAGCATCCTTTATCACCTGTATCTGTCTTGGATGTATACATCCCATTCCCTCAAAACCATATGATTTTGATATTTCTGCGGTTCTTTTCAGTGCCTGCATATCAGAAACATCGGAAAAAACCGAATCTATGGCCTGCACACCGGCAGCCCTGGCAGCATTGACCAGTCTCAGTCGCGCATAAAGCGATTCCGTACCTTCATTAGTTCTCTGAACGCCCAGGTCGGCTGTGTAATCCTCCAGTCCAATGGCCAGAGCAACTACAGTTTTACTGGCGGACGCAATTTCGTATGCCTTTTCAACCCCCAGTGCCGTTTCAATTATAGGCATAAAGAATACCTCATGTTCTTCTCCTGATCCTTCCAGTATTTTTGCGCTTTCAAGTTCCAGCTTTTTCACATATTCAGCGTTTTCACATTTAGGAACCAGAATAAGATTAACATTATGAGGCAATATATACTTCAGATCTTCAATACCCCTTTCTCCCTGGTTAATCCTTACCATTCTCTCGGCGCCATAAAAATTTATCTGCCTGAGGGCATTCCTTACAAGAAACCTGGCCTCATCTTTTTTAGCAGGTGCCACAGAATCTTCAAGATCGAGTATAATACCATCCGGTGAATGCAGTCCGGCATTAAGCATCATACTCGGGGTATTGCCTGGCAGGTATAGTCTGCTAAACCTGAACCGTTTACGATCAGTGCCATACTTGTTATCCTGTATCATATCCGGTAAAAGCTCCTTATCGCTATCAACGAGAGCCTTTACAGCTGCCTCAAGCCGGGCCATCAGCACAAATGGAAGGGCACCTGAATCATTTACTTCAAGAAGGGCATTTTTCACACCAAAAAACGCCAGCCCTTTTTCCAGGTCAGCGCTAATTGAATTACCAAACATTGACTTCACCTTTGAGTCAAGTTTAAGCTCTATTCCTCCCCCGGACCTGAGTTCAAGCTTCAGTTCGCAATCAGATCTTATCCGGGGGCCTGCATTCCCCGTTACAGCAATTTTACTCATACGGTTAAATTTGAATACTGTTTATACAAACCTAAAGATACATAAAAATTTATCCAAGAAAACTAAGCAATATTCCGGCTGCAACAGCAGAACCGATAACACCTGACACATTAGGTGTCATAGCATGCATAAGCAGGTGATTTGTAGGGTCAGCTTTAAGACCTTCAGTCTGGACCACCCTGGCACTGTCAGGTACCGCAGACACTCCTGCAGCTCCTACCAGGGGGTTAATCCTGTTATTGCCGCTCAGGAAAAGATTCATAAATTTGGCAAACAGCAGGCCACCACCTGTGGCTATCATAAAGGAGACAGCCCCAAGTATAAATATCAGCAGGGAGTCAGGTGTAAGAAACACATCTGCCTGTGTTGAAGCTCCCACCGTCAGGCCAAGCAAAATAGTAACAATATCTACCATGGATGTGCGGGCTGTTTCGGCAAGACGTTTAGTAACCCCTGATTCTTTCAGTATATTTCCAAAGAAAAGCATCCCCAGGAGAGGCAGTGAGCTTGGCGAGATAAAAGCCGTTAGCAATAGTCCGATGATAGGAAATAGTATCTTTTCTGTTTTTGAGACTGCCCTTGGGGGCTTCATTCTTATTTTTCTTTCCCTTTTTGTTGTAAGCAGTCTCATTATGGGTGGCTGAATAACCGGCACCAGTGCCATATATGAATACGCCGCTATGGCTATGGGCCCTATAAGGTTCTTGACAGTGGTTCCGTCAGGGAGTATATTAACACCATTGGCCAGACGCGACGAAAGGAAAATAGCAGTAGGTCCGTCTGCCCCTCCTATAATACCTATTGCCCCTGCTTCCGGGGGAGCAAAGTTCAGCATCAGGGCTCCAAGGAAGGTCAGGAATATACCTATCTGTGCGGCTGCACCAAGTATCATAAGCCTGGGGTTTGACAGCAGGGAAGAAAAATCAGTCATTGCCCCCAGGCCAAGGAATATCAGCGGAGGATACACTCCCTTTAAAACGCCAAAATAAAGATAGTTAAGTACGCTGCCCGACTGGTATATTCCCAGCTGTAGGTTAACATCCCCTTCCTGGTAAAAAGGAATGTTCCCAATAATTATCCCGGTACCAATAGGAATCAGCAGCAATGGTTCATAATCATATTTTATTGCAAGAAAGATAAAAACAAGACCAATGATGATCATTACAATATGGCCTCTTGTTGCATTCCTGAAACCTGAATATTCCCAGAATTTTAAAAGTCCTTTCAGAGCACCGCCCGGATCGCCATCTTCTTCAATTAAAATATTCTGAGTCGTCGATTCAGCAGACTCTTTATCCTGCTGCCTTTCATTACCGGGTTTAATAAATGCCGTCCAGCTCAATGAAAGTATAACAAGGATGCCGATAACAGTTAGAAACCTTTTCATAATCAATTCATTTCAATTAAAACTTCTTCCTGGAGCACTGATTGTCCACTTGTTACTTTAACCGAAACAATTTCACCGTCCTGCTCAGCTTTAATCTCATTCTCCATCTTCATAGCTTCCATTATTAAGAGCTTCTGTCCCTTCGCAACCTTATCACCCGGCTTTACCATTACCTGCAAAATAATACCGGGCAGCGGAGCCTTTATTTCAAGTTTCGGGCCTCCTTCTTTCCTGTCAATATTTTTCTGGGGCTCTCTTAACACAGGACGCACCAGCGTGGGTGTCTTTGCAGGTTTTACCTCCTTATGTATCTCAACCAGGTAAGAAGTGCCATTGACCTCTATCTTTGCCATATCGCCTTCCACCTCCAGTATCTCAACCTCGTATTTATTACCGTTTATTGTAAATTTATAGTTTTTCATCGTGCTGAATCTTAACGTTCAAGGTTTCTCATGTTATACAATTTAGAATTCCAGGGTGAATATGATTTGGATACTTTTCTTATAGTTATCACATTGCTTTCATAATCATGTATCTCATCAAAATAAAGGTATAAGGCCGTTGCTATAGCCGCATTAAGCTCTCCTGTCACAACCTGCTTTTCAGAATCATCCACAGCCCTTCCTTCCCTGGCAGCACGGTGGTACATCTTGATCTTAAAAAAGAAGGGCATTATATACCTGAACACCAGGTAAAGTATTATTAGTGAAAGAAATACTACCAGGTACCCTGTGATAACAATTATTGTTGACTGTCGGTCGACTCCCGCGAATATATTTAACAGAAGCGGTAAATTATTCATGTGATTATATTTAATTTATTTCATTGGCCACATGGAACTTACCATTAAAAAATAATCATACTCTTAATGTGAAATAATGATGATTTTTTAATGGACGTTTCATATCTGTCTTTTTAAAGGGGTATATTGGAATGTTTCTTCATTGGTCCCGGATCCTTCTTGGTAGCCAGTGTACGCAATGCCCTTATCACCCTGAACCTGGTATTTCTGGGCTCTATTACATCATCCAGATAGCCATATCGGGCTGCCTCATAGGGATTGGCAAATTTATCCCTGTATTCATCCTCCCTTTCGCTCACATAGGCTGCTCTCTTTTCATCATCCTCTATCTCTGATATCTTCCGGCCTTCAAGCACCTCAATAGCACCCCTTGGACCCATAACAGCTATCTCGGCAGATGGCCATGCATAATTTATATCGCCTTTCAGCTGTTTGGAGGACATAACACAATGGGCTCCGCCGTAAGATTTTCTGAGTGTTACGGTAACCTTGGGAACTGTGGCCTCACCGTAAGCAAACATAAGCTTAGCCCCGTGTATAATAATGCCACCATATTCCTGGCTGCTGCCCGGGAGGAATCCGGGTACATCAACAAATGTAACCAAGGGTATATTAAAGGCATCACAGAATCTTACAAAGCGTGCAGCTTTCCTTGAGGCATCAATATCCAGCACACCGGCAAGGAAGTTTGGCTGGTTGGCCACAATGCCAACAGACATACCACCCATCCTGGCAAAGCCCACAACAATATTCTTTGCATAATTGGAATGAACCTCAAGAAATTCCTCGTTATCCACCACATAATAAATTACATCTCTTACATTATATGGCTGGTTCGGGTTCTCAGGGATCAGAAGGTTCAGATCATCTTCCAGCCTGTCAATAGGATCATCAGAATCATAAACATGAGGCTCTTCAAGGTTGTTCTGCGGCAGGTAACTAAGCAGTTTCCTTATCATCAACAGTCCTTCTTCCTCATCTTCAACAACAAACTGTGCAACACCTGATTTTTCTGAGTGTACACGGGCGCCTCCCAGATCTTCCGTTGATATATCCTCCCCTGTAACTGTACGGGTAACCTTAGGCCCGGTAACAAACATATAGCTGCTCTGCTCACTCATAATTATAAAATCTGTCAGGGCCGGTGAATATACGGCGCCGCCTGCGCAGGGGCCGAAGATGGCAGAGATCTGTGGAATAACACCTGAAGCCAGAATATTCCTTTCAAATATCTCGGAATAACCGGCAAGACTCCTTACCCCCTCCTGTATTCTTGCACCTCCGCTATCGTTTATACCAATAACAGGTGCTCCCACTTTCATTGCCTGGTCCATGACCTTACATATCTTGTTGGCAAAGGTTTCCGACAGCGAACCACCAAAAACAGTGAAATCCTGGGCAAAAACATATACCACACGGCCGTCAATAGTGCCATGACCTGTTACCACACCATCCGAAAGAAACTTTTTATCTTTCAGTCCAAAATCCTCCGTCCGGTGTGTAACAAACATATCATATTCCTCAAAACTGCCTTCGTCAAGAAGAATATCAATGCGTTCGCGGGCTGTCATCTTACCCTTTGAATGCTGGGCAAGTATTCTCTTTTCCCCGCCTCCCATCTTGGCCTTCTCACGCAGATCAATTAATTGCTTTATCTTATCCTGGCTATCCATGATATAAATATTAACTGTAATTATTCAGATTTATCTTCACACAGTTCCGTCAGTACACCAAATGTGGAACGGGGATGAAGAAAAGCTATATCCAGACCTTCAGCTCCCTTCCTTGGTTTGGAGTCGATAAGCCTTATACCCTTATTCTCTGCCTCCCTCAGCTTTTCATCAAGGTCTTTGACTGCAAAAGCCAGGTGATGGATACCTTCACCTCTTTTCTCTATAAATTTCCCTACCGGTCCTTCCGGATCTGTCGATTCAAGCAGTTCAATCTTTGTCTGACCTATTTTAAAAAAAGCAGTGCGCACTTTTTGATCAGCTACTTCTTCAATGCTGTAACATTTAAGTCCGAGTACCTTTTCATAGAATGGTATGGCCTCATTAAGGCTCTTTACAGCTATTCCAATATGCTCAATATGTGTTGCTTCCATATGTATTAAGGATAAGAGTGAAAATCAAAGCAAAATTAGTGTTAATAATGGTATATTAATAGAGATAAATGTCATATTTATCTGGTTTTTTGAGAATAAGAGTCTGAAATTGAGATATTGACTCTCCTCGCAGCAAGCTGCGAGGAACCTTTAGCCCGGGTTTAGCTTTTGACTCCCGGCATTCTATGCGCGGCTAAGATCTGCGATTTCACAGTTTCAGAACGGAAACTCCTCCAGTTTCTTTACTTCAAGCTCGCTTTTATCAGGTTTCCTGGCATCCTGGTGTATGGCATTGCCATCAACGAATATGGCTTTATAGGGTGTGGTGGGACATGCATATTCGCAGGCCCCGCAGCCAATACATATCTCATTATTCACCTCCGGTATCACCAGGTTACCGATATAGGGCACCATATAAACTGCTTTTGTAGGGCAGTGCTCTGAACAGGCCCCGCAATCAGTCTCTCTCGGTCTCGACAATACAATTTTCCTTAATAAAATTAACCTTACCTATCTGTGTAAGCTTTTTGGCATCAAGTTCCAGTGGCAGCAGGGCACCAGTGGGACATACCTCCAGACATCTTATACATTCAAAATTACAAAAACCCTTATGATAATCCATCCTTGGCTGCATAATACCGGCAATGCCATATTCGCGCACCGAAGGAATAATCACATTATTGGGACATGCACTTACACATAATGAACAGGCAGTGCAATAGTCATTGAAATGAGCTATGCTTATTCCACCCGGGGGACAAACAGGATATGTACGATCTTCAGGTACTGTGGATTCCTTTTCAGGTACAGGTGCATCCTGTGCTTTTGTGATAGCCGGTATGGAAGCAAAAAATGCAAGCAGTCCCGCCATAAAGCCCCTTTTGGCCTGATCCGGCTCATTAACTGGTTTTAAGGAAGATGTCTTTCCAAACCCGTATGATATAGCATTATCAGGGCAGACTGTCAGGCAGTTAAAACAGGTAACACACCTGCTCAGGTCTACATCTTCATGCATAAAATCAATGCATGAAGCCTTGCAGTTAACGGCACACCTGCCGCAATGGGTACAGTTATTATGATCAATCCTTATCCTGAAAAAAGAGAGCCTGGAGATAAAACCCAGGAAAGTACCCAGCGGACATACGGTATTGCAATACAGACGTCCTCTTGTAAATGACAGATAACTCACAAGCAGAAGCAGGATAACAGGAATAATGTAAACCGCAAAAGGTATCTTTATATGATCAACCTTAAACAGCGTATAATTATCGAATGATGAAAGTATTGAGGCTATAATATTATTCAGAAATACAACCACAGGCTCAAGGAAATATGTGGCAAACCTGCCGTAAATACTATAAGGGTCGAGCAGACCGATCAGAAAAACAGAACCGCCAAGCATGACTATAAGTGTCACAGCCAGTATAACGTGCCTAAGTATTGTATGAGGCTTCTTATAACCATAACGTCGAAACTTTCTCCTGTACCTTCCCCCTGCCCTGCTCATAATATCCTGGTAAATACCCAGGGGGCAAATAACTGAGCAATAAGAGCGGCCTGTGAATACGGTAAGAGCAAGAACAATGATAAACCCTGATGCTGCCAGAGCAGGAACATTGATAAAATTAAGCAATGAAGGCACAAATTGAAGAAAAAGCGTGATATTAAACCAGCTATCGGGTATAAATTGCCTGAAGTCTATGAATGACAGGCTTATAAATAAGAATATTATCAGGGCAAGTATTACCCTTATCCTGCGCAAAACAGATGATTTCATTTATATGATTTACATTGCGATCCTGTGAATATTCAGATTCTCTATATCAATGCGGCCTACACCCATTTCATCTGCCAGTGGCAGATAATCAATCTGGCCAACAGTCATATCCATCATACGTGCGGAAGCTACATCAGCAGCCAGCATATCTGTTGATATTATCTGTGCTTTCATATCTGTCACATCACTTACGGACACTCCCTGAGGTCCGTTTCTCATCATTACCCTGTAACAATCCACAACATTTAGTGTCGGCTTCTTTTCGTAAGTGGCATAATCGGCTATGCACTGATGCAGATTATTCGAATGCCAGTACCCTCTGTCCCATACATTACCCATCAGGTTTTTCATGGCGGCCGTCATTTTTGTACTGGAATGATGCTTTAGCACAGGTACATTTATAAAAACATCGGATTCAAGTATTAACTCATGTACCTTGGTTTTCTTCAGTATTTTTGCAGCCGGTATATCCACCTCCTGGTAATATTTCTCAGTATCAGCCGGCACAATCCTGGCCCCGGCATCTTTTGCTGCTTTTTCAATCCCCGAGTTCTTATATGCTTTTACCCAGTTATGAGTGGTGTGGTCAAAAACATATACCTTATCGGCACCGGCCCTCATGCAGTGCTCAACAATACGTTTAATAAGCAATGGATTTGTATTGGCTGCCACCTCAGGTCCCCTGTCCCAGGCCATATTAGGCTTGATAACAACAGTCTGTCCCTTTTTTACAAAATTGGTTATACCTCCAAGTGCACTGATACCCTTGTCAAACATAGCTCCGGGCTCGCCACCCATTATGGCAACCATGTCATAAGCCTCTGATGGCGGTCCTGATGCCCAGAGCTTATTATATCCTCCCAGACTGAATGCCGCTCCGGCTGCGATCCCGGCTCCGGCTGTCTTTATAAAGAAATCTCGTCGTTTCATATTCTGAATTTTTAAATTAACCAAGCTGAAAAACTCTACGCTATCAGATTACTACCCTGCTTTATGATAAAACAGCACCTCTTAATATTGTTCCCGGATGCTCATCTTCCCTAATCCGCTACAAATATTCAAATTAATTGCTTCACCTCAAAATAGCAGTATTAAATAATACAATTATTATGCTAAATATTATCTTAGCGGTGGCTTTTAAAAATAAATACTAATGAATACACTTTATTACGAATGTTTTTCCGGCATAAGTGGTGATATGAACCTTGGGGCCATGATTGACCTGGGTATTGACAAGGACTATCTTATCAGCGAGCTGGAGAAACTCAGGCTTGAGGGCTGGGAAATGAGGGTTGAGAAGGACCAGCGCCATGGTATAACAGGCACCAAAGTAACAGTTGTACTGACCAAAGAAGAACATAAACACCGCCATTTATCTGATATAGAAAAGATCATACAGGATAGCAGCCTGGATTCAAGGGTTAAAACTGTTGCATTGAATATTTTCAGGAAGGTGGCTGAGGCCGAATCAAAGGTGCATGATATCCCAATAGACAAGGTGCATTTCCATGAGGTAGGTGCCATTGATTCAATAATAGATATAACAGGCGCTGCCATATGCTATGCCAAACTCAACATAAGTGAAGTTATTGTGTCGCCTGTTGAGCTGGGAAGTGGATTCGTAAAATGCGCTCATGGACTTCTGCCGGTACCTGCACCTGCTACAGCTGAAATACTTAAGGGCATACCTGTGCACAGGGGGAAAGTGGATTTCGAAGCAACAACACCTACCGGTGCTGCCATAGTCAGTGCCCTGGGTACAAGGTTTGAAAGCGAGGTAAATATAAAAATACATAAAACCGGATACGGTATAGGACAGAGGAATAACCCGGCCCTGCCGAATTTACTACGGGTATACCTGGGTGAGTCTGATGGTGCAAAGGCAGGCGGACACAGCTCATACCTGGTGGAATGCAATATTGATGATATGAATCCGGAGATGTATGAAAATCTTGTTAACAGGCTTTTTAAAGCAGGAGCTGCAGATGTTTTCCTTACAAATATCATAATGAAAAAATCGCGTCCGGCAATAAAGGTCAGCGTTATATGCCAGGCAGGTGATATTGAAGCTATAAAAGATATATTATTTGAAGAATCCACGACCCTGGGCTTAAGGATCAACACCTTTGACAAGCATACAGTAAGCAGGCAGATGAGCAGGATCAACACAGTCTACGGTCCGGTTACCGTAAAATATGCATATCATAACAATAAGCTTATATCGGCAAAACCGGAAATTTCTGAATGTGTATTGATTGCGGAAAAGAACAAAATGGCACTGAAGGATGTATATAATAATATAATAGCTATGATACATGCCGGCAAATAATAAGATTGAAAAAATATATAGCAGTTTTAACAGCGGAGATAATATCCTTGTTGCGTTTTCAGGAGGTGTGGACAGCAGCTTCCTTCTTTATGTGCTGAAAACATTCTCAGACGTGAACGTATCGGCTGTAACGATCAAAACACCCTATATACCTCAGTGGGAGGTTGATGAAGCAATCAACTTTTGCAAATCACTGGATATAAATCATTCCATTATTCAGATGCCTCTGCATAAATCAATAATTATGAACCCGGACGACAGGTGTTATCGTTGCAAATCGATATTATTCAACAAGATAAGAGAATATGCCGCGGCTGGGGGATTCAATATTATTGCAGACGGAAGTAATGCAGATGATAAAAAGGATTACAGGCCGGGCATGAAAGCTCTTACAGAACTGGATATAACAAGTCCTCTGCTTGAAGCCGGTTTCACCAAAGATATGATCAGAGAGTATCTTAAGGATTTCGGGCTGGAAATATGGAATAAACCCGCTTATGCCTGCCTTCTCACGCGCATACCGTATAATACACAAATCGATATGCGGGATCTTAACATAATTGAAGAGTCAGAGAGATACCTTCATAAACTTGGATTCCCGGGCACCCGTGTGCGTTTACATGATAACATGGCACGCATAGAAACAAACAGCCGGTTTTTTGAGAAAATGATTGAAACCGGGATAAGAACAAAAATTATTCATGTATTTAAAGCTGCAGGCATTAAGTTTATAAGCCTTGATCTTGAAGGTTACCGTATGGGCAGTTTAAATCCAAAAACACCAGATAATAATGAACAGGGAAGCTCTTAATAAAATTCTTAAAGAACTGGCCGGGGGAAAAATCAGTATTGAAGAGGCAACTGAACAGTTAAAATACTTTCCCTACAGTGATCTTGGCTTTGCCCGCATTGACCATCACCGTGAAATCAGGACAGGATACCCGGAGATAGTATATTGTGAAGGAAAAACCAGTGAGCAGGTCAGGGAAATATTCAGGCATGTTTCAGCTACCGGGCAGAATATTGTCGGTACCAGGGCCAGCACGGAAAATTATGATGCTGTAAAATCCATAGCCCCTGATGCCGTCTGGCATAAGGAAGCAAGGATAATAAGCATAATCAATCACAGAACTGAAAAGGCAGCCAGTCCCATTGCAGTGGTAACAGCCGGCACATCAGACATACCAGTAGCGGAAGAAGCAGCGGTGACCTGCGAACTGCTGGGAAACAATGTAACACGCATTTATGACGCTGGTGTTGCAGGTATACACAGGCTGTTTGACAAGCTCCCGGAAATAAAGAAATGCAGGGTTGTAATTGTTATAGCGGGCATGGAAGGGGCACTTGCCAGTGTGGTTGGCGGACTCATAGACAAACCTGTTATAGCCGTGCCCACAAGTGTGGGCTACGGTGCGAATTTCCATGGAGTATCTGCCCTGCTGGCCATGCTTACCAGCTGTGCTTCAGGAGTAAGCGTGGTTAATATAGATAACGGTTTTGGCGCCGGATTTAATGCAAGTATGATTAACCAGTTAAAATAGATTGTGAACCGCAGTTTACTTATTCTGCCAACGGCATATTACCCACCTGTTCAATATTTTGCTGAAATATTGAAATCAGGAAAGGTGCTGATAGAGCAACATGAAACCTATCCAAAGCAAACTTACCGGAATCGCTGTTATATCTACTCCGCCAACGGTGTACTGCCGCTGAGTATTCCTGTTGAGAGGGGAAGCTTTCATAAAGTAAAATTACTGGATATAAGAATAGACTACTCGAGAAAATGGCAGAAGGAACATATGCATGCCATCAGATCGGCCTATAACTCATCGGCATTTTTTGAGTTTTATGCTGACGAAGTACTTAAACCGCTGGTTTCACAGCATAAGTTCCTTATTGACCTTAATATGCATATCCTCGAAATTATCTTTGAGGCACTGGAGATAGATATTACTGCCCTTAAAACGGACAACTTTATAAAGGATTACGGGGCGGACTGCCTGGACCTGAGATATAAACCTGTTAGCTCTGACGGTCCGGACTCCGGTGTCGTCAGCTATTTCCAGGTTTTTAGTCCGAAACATGGTTTTAAACCCGATCTGAGTATCATTGACCTTCTGTTTAATATGGGTCCGGAGTCATGGTCTTATCTCAGAACCCTGACCGGGCAAGGCTAATCCTTTGCTCGATGGGCATGCATTACGCCATTGCTCAGAATCTCAAACCCAGAGTAGCAGTAACCATATGCCTGCTATAGGTAATTTCAGCCGGATTAACATTCTGCAGGTTATACATAAAGTACATCTGCTGATTACTTCTCAATGCATAGGACACATCAAATGAGAAGTTCCTCTGCCTCAGACCCAGTCCGGCCGAATACACAACATGTATATTATCGGCATTGGCCTCTCCCTTAACAAAAGGACTGCCGTACAGTGCATAACCGCCCCTGATATATACAGGGTTCATCCTGTATTCAGCTCCGAAACGCAGGTTGTGTGCTACATCATAAACATCTTTTATGTCCTGGTTTTCATTATAATAACTATAATCATCGCTAGCCCTGGAGAACCTGGCCATCCTGTAATCCACAAATTCATAGTCGGCACTCAGCAGTCCGGATTTACCCAGTTGCAGGGCAGCGCCGGCCATTGCTCTTAATGGTGTTGTAAGTGTATAGGAAAACCTGTAAGGCTCATTCTCCCAGGCATAGCTATCCCCGTTATCAAATTCAGACCTTATATCATCATAATAGTATTCATCAAGCCGGTAAACAGTCGGCGTATGAAATGCCAGGCCAAGCCTTAAAATCTTTACCGGCCTCATTATCACACCCAGTTTAAAGGAGTAGCCTCTGCCGCTTGTTTCCACAACATCCCTGTAGGTAAAGTTATTGAAGTCATATATCAGGTTATCATTATCAATCTCTGTATGTTCATAGGTAGAATAAGAATCAATCTTATTTATGCCCAGGGTGGCACCTACATATAGTTTATGGCCAAAATTGGCAGACACACTGAAAGCATGCTCACCTGCATAGCCTTCATGGTTAATTATACGCCTCAGCGTTTGCCCGTAGGTGGAATTGGTATTATCACCGTACTGCGAAAAAGTGGTAGCATAAGAATTGCCCCCTGATCCGCTAAGGGTATCCAGCAGCCATACTTCAAAGGCTGCCCCTGGAGCACCATCCAGCTCAGAATAAGGAATACCTTCACCTGCTGCAGCCCAGTAATCAGCCATTGAACTGCTGGTATTCACTCCCCTTATAACGGTGTTTTTATTGAAGTTATTGCTACGGTTAAATGCATATGCCAGGTTAAGTCCTGACAGTCCATCACTTCCCTCTTTACTTATAAGCGGAAATACAAAACCTGCCTGGTTAAGGTTAAACTTATATGAATATTCGTTTGACTCTGTATTATTATATTTCGTAACTGATTTATTATAATACATCTGCGGAGACAGGCTTAATTCCATTGACCTGTACATACCGAGTCCCGCCGGGTTCTGGCTAAGCACAGAAAGATCGCCGCCAAGAGCTGTAAAAGCCCCTCCCATAGCCTGGAACCTGGCCGATCCTCCGTAAAACAGCCGCGAGTACAATAATGCTTCATCAATAGTTTGCGCCCTGCTGCCTGTGAATACTGCAATAAATGCAATAAGTATAATTAATGATCGTTTCATTGCTGTTTTTTTTTATTAAAAGTCACCCTGTCATCAACTTCTGTGATGATATATAAATAAACACTAAGCTTCAATAATGTAATAGTACTGCCGTTCTACCTTCTTCCTGTTCTGCCCGATCCTGATGAGCTTGATGTGGATCTGCTGCCTGAACTGCTGCTTCTTCCGCTGGAGGATGAAACAGAACTCCTTCCGCTTGAAATTCCGGAAGATCTGCTAACAGAGGATCTGCTCCCCGAACTTCTCACTGCTGAACTACTGGAAGATGAACGTGAACTGTTAATACTGCTACTTCTGGAGGAAGAACGATTAATAATTGACCTGGACGAACTCCCTGAAGACGTGCTGTTTATTACAGATCTGCCAGAACGGTTAACACCGGAAGTACTGCCTGACCTGTTATAAATTGTACGTCCTGAATTACTGTTGGTAACTGTACTGCTTCTCCTGTTAACATTATTATAGGCAGGCCGTGTTGTCATCCTTGGATTGGTATATGTAGGACTATATGTCCTGCCCTGTGTTCCGTATTCAGGTCTGGATGAAGCACGTGTTGCAGTATTAACCTGTGTTCTGCGGTTCTGTGCAGAGCTGACAGATCTTTCCTGCGGATTAACTGCCTCCCGCACATTGGTGTTGCTGGACACCACCGTCTGGTTTGTCCTTCTGCTGCCTTCGCCGCTTCTCACACTGGCGGTATTGTTACCTGATGTTCTCCGTGAATCAGTCACTGCGGAAGAACTACTTCTCTGACCCGACTCACTTACATAGCGGTTTGACAGGGTACTGTATGAACGCCTTCGTTTTACCGGTGTTGTATAATAATCAATGTTACTGTTATAATACGATGAATAATAAGGGCTCATCCATAAACCACCATACCCACCGTACCCACCGTACCCCATATACGGACTGTAATAATAAGAAGATCCAAAATACGGAGAATAAAAGGGATCGCGGTAGTATGAATTATAATAAGGGCTGTAGAAAGGATCCATCATTCCGTAGCCATATGAATAATAAGGATAGCCAAATGTCATCCCGTACCTGAAGCCTGACCCGTACCTATAGCCTGAGTAGAACGGATCTCTCCAGTAAGGATCGAAATAGTTTCCATAGAAACGGTTCAGGTTACTTGCATATGACATCCCATCATAATAATCAAAAGCGCTGCCTTTATCACTGTCGTAATACATCAGGTCTTTTTCATATTCTGCAGGATCAAGATATTCATCCGCCACCAGGGTATCAAGATCATACTTGCTTTCAATCTCTGATATTGACTGGTAAGCCTGCTCAGGAACCACATCATTCTGCACATATATTTCTGACGGAGCAGGTGTATAATACAGATCATCATACTCGCCACTCATATAAACAGATGATCCACAACTGCTTAGCAGAAATGCTGTTAAAACTACAATATAAAGATAAGTTTTCATTTTGACCTCCGATAATTTATATTTCATCCTGCTTAATAAAGAACAAAAACCGTACCAATTAACAGTGGCATGGCAGGTTTGAGTCTACAGTAACAAATATAGTATTTTTCTTTAAACGTCATGTTATATTATGCATAAAGCAAGAAAAGCAGGTTTTAACGCCTGCCTTTCCTTGTTGTTGATGTTGTAGATTTACTTTTCGACCTGGATCCCGAATTCCTATTTACTGCCTTGTTCCCGCTGCCTCTGGCAGAAGAGCTTCGTACGGCACTGCTTCTGCTGCTGCGTCCGGAAGAGCTGCCTACCGCACTGCTCCTTGCGTTTCGTGTAGCAGAGCTTCGTACGGCACTGCTCCTTGCGTTTCGTGTAGCAGAGCTTCGTACTGCGCTGTTACCTGTGTTACGTGTGGCAGAGCTGCGTACTGCGCTGTTACCTGTGTTACGTGTGGCAGAGCTGCGTACTGCGCTGTTACCTGTGTTACGTGCAGCAGAGCTTCGTACTGCGCTGTTACCTGTGTTACGTGCAGCAGAGCTTCGTACTGCGCTGTTACCTGTGTTACGTGTAGCAGAGCTGCGTACGGCGCTTCTCTGAATATTCCGGCTGTTATTAGTCCTGTCAACTGTTCTGTTTACAGCAGTACCTGTAGTACTTCTGCTGGTACCGGTAACATTGGCTGCATTCCTGTTAGCTGCAGTAGTCCGGATAACGGTTCTTCTGTTGTCATCTGTTGCGGATAAGCCGGTGTTAGTCCTGGTATCGCGCCTGCTATCGATCCGCTGCGCATCTGCTCTCACTACAGTATTCCTGTTATAGGAATTAGTGCCGTTAACCGCATTGCGCCTGCTATCGATCCGCTGCGCATCTGCTCTCACTACAGTATTCCTGTTATAGGAATTAGTGCCGGTAACCGCATTACGCCTGCTGCGTGTTGCCTGTCCTGAAGATGCATATTTCCGTGCAGGATAATTATAATAGTCATTATAACCCGTATATTTCTGGTAATGGTGCCGTGGTCTGGTGTAATTATTCGCATAATAATAATGGTTATTGATGTGATAATTATACCTGGTCCTGGTCCTGTACCTTATTGTCGGATATACGCCATAATAATAATCAGAGTAGTAATAATCAGGGTAATATCCACCGTAATAGGACCATGGTGAATAATATCCCCCATAGGAATAATAGGCGGGGTATCCAAAGCTCCAGCCCATTCCGAAAGTTGTATTACCCGCATATATGCTCATCCCCCAGGATGCCGGACGGTAATTATACCAGTATGTTTCCGTATATACCGGAGCATAAAACCCAAAAGTAACATAGGAGCTGTGAAAACGCCTTATCCTGGATGCATAATAAAAATCATGGCCTCTTACGGATGTTGTAATATGAACACCAGGTGACGGCTTGAAGTATTCAGTCTCAGCAGGAGTCTCAGCTGCCTTTATGGGAGCTGTTGCTATCAGCAGTCCTGCTATTATTCCGGTTAAATATTTTGCTTTCATGACACCCTCCTGCTTTTAAATTAACTTTAAGTTTACTTACTTTGCCTGATATTTTCAGTATTGTTTCACTTAACAATTTACAAATTCCATACCAAACAACATGGCAGATTTTTTAACAAAAAAGGAAGACAATTATGCCCAGTGGTATAATGACCTGGTAATCAAAGCTAACCTGGCTGAAAATTCAGCGGTAAGGGGATGCATGGTGATTAAACCCTACGGCTATGCCATATGGGAAAAGATGCAATCTGAACTTGACAGGCTTTTCAAGGCCACGGGGCATGAAAATGCATATTTTCCTCTTTTTATACCCAAGTCATTCTTTGCAAAGGAAGCTGCTCATGTAGAGGGATTTGCCAAGGAATGTGCTGTTGTAACACATTACAGGCTGAAGAACAGTGAGGATGGTAAGGGAATAGAAGTTGATCCTGATGCCAGACTTGAGGAAGAGCTGATAATACGGCCTACATCCGAAACCATTATCTGGAATACATATAAGAACTGGATACAGTCGTACCGCGACCTGCCCCTGCTGATAAACCAGTGGGCTAATGTAGTAAGGTGGGAAATGCGCACAAGGCTGTTTCTGCGTACTGCAGAGTTTCTCTGGCAGGAAGGGCATACGGCCCATGCCACCAGGGAGGAGGCCATTGCAGAAACAAAAACCATAATTGACCTGTATGCTCATTTTGCAGAGGATTTTATGGGCATACCTGTTCTCAAAGGGCATAAATCCGAATCAGAAAGGTTTGCCGGAGCTATTGACACCTATGCCATTGAAGCTCTTATGCAGGATGGTAAGGCATTGCAGGCAGGCACCTCACACTTTTTAGGACAGAATTTCGCCAGGGCTTTTGATGTACAGTTCACCAATAAGGCAGGAAAACTGGAACATGTATGGTCTACATCATGGGGTGTGTCAACAAGGCTTATAGGGGCTCTTGTTATGGCACATAGCGATAATGACGGTCTTGTATTACCTCCTAATCTGGCACCCATCCAGGTTGTTATTATTCCTATTTATAAAGGTGACAGCCAGCTTGATTCCATATCTGAAACAGCATTAAAAATTAAAGTCAGGACTTGAAAAACTTGGTTTAAGGGTTAAATATGATAACAGGGACACACATAAGCCTGGATTTAAATTTGCAGAATATGAACTAAAGGGTGTGCCTGTACGCCTTGCCATAGGTCCGAGGGATATAGAAAACGGCACTGTAGAGGTGGCAAGACGCGATACCCGGGGCAAGGAAATAATCAGTATTGACAGGGTCACAGATCATGTTAATGGCCTGATGAGCGAGATACAGACAAATATTTTTAATAAATCGCTGGATTACAGGGAGAAAAACACTTACAAGGTTAACAGCTGGGAGGAATTCACGGATTCGATTGAGAACAGGGGTGGATTCTTACTTAGCTCACTGGGACGGAACAGCAGAAACAGAGGAAAAGATAAAAAACGAGACAAAGGCAACTATAAGGGTAATTCCTTTCGATAATGAAAGTGAAACAGGCAAATGTGTATATACCGGAAAGCCATCGAAGCAAAGGGTGGTATTTGCCAGGGCATATTGATCCGGGTAAGTTCATACCGGGATTTTTTTAGTACATTGCATAACTCAATAATAATTACCGGCAATGGACCTAAGTGAACAAAAACTCAATATTATCAGAATACTGCAGGACAAATCTGTACTCAAGCAAAAAGTATATGATAATACTGTATCGGCATTTGAAAAGACAAGGAGCCTTCTTGCAGCTCTTACTCGGGAATTAAACAGGGATATAGGTGAAACAGACAAAAGAGTAAGGCTCGTTTTCAAAGAAAATGGCAAATTCGATATTTCACTAAAGGTGGCGGGCGACATACTGGTCTTCAGCATGCATTCAAATGTTTTTGAATTCGACAGGGAACACCCTGTATGGAAAAGCCCTTATATAAAGGAACATAAGGATAATTCATATTCAGGCATTATCAGTATTTACAACTTCCTGTCTGATTCTTTTAAGTATTCAAGATATGATGATCTGGGTTACCTTATAGCCAGGATCTTTGTCAACCATGAAAACCAGTATTTTGTGGAGGGAAAAAGGCAGATGTCAAAACTCTTCACCGATTATGGCAAGGAAGAACTTGGAAGAGAGTCCCTGAAGCGTATAGTATTCACGGCAATACAGTATTCACTGGAGTTTGACCTACTGGTACCTCCTTACGATAATGTTAAGATAGCCTCTGTAGGACAGATGGAAAAAAAGATCCAGTTATCAAAAATGGTTACAGGCAAAAGGCTCGGCTTTAAGTTCAATTCGGATGATATACTGGAAGAATAGTTTCTGCCGGAAGGATATCCTGATATGCCGGGATTGAAAATACTGACTATGACAAGATTCAGGCAAATATTAATACTGCTTGGGATAATAATGTCATTATTCTGCTTTGAGGCTAAAACCCAGACAAATACTTTCCTTAAACCACTCAGGGTAGCCGGCGGTTCTTATGTAAACATTAACGACTCACTTATTTATTTTCAAAATGACACTATCATATATATATCTGACAGTTATATGCCTGAAGATACAAGCACATATAACCGGACTATTATATTCTATGATTCCCTGAAAGCAAAAGCTGAAAAGAAAAATTTCACCAAACTCCTGTACGACCTGGTGGTAATACCGCCGGCAAGGCATGATCCGAAAAAATTAAATGAGAGAAGTATTGATGATTTTTCAGATCATCACGGCAAAATAATAAGGGATATTTCATTTAAAAGGCTTAATGCTTTCGGTTCAAACATAAGCAACCCTGATGCTTCCAACGAGAATGAAGACAACTATTTTCTCAATAAAACGCATATAAAAACAAGGGAAAGCATAATTAATAACTATCTTCTCTTTGAGGAGAATGACAGCCTTGTGCCACATAGAATATCCGAAAGCGAAAGACTGCTCAGAAAGCTGTCATATATTTACGATGCCAGGATTGTTATCATACCTGTTAGCAATAGAGAGGTTGATATACTGGTAATAACAAAAGATGTTTATTCCCTTGGCCTTATGACAGAGATCCATGGTTATAACGTGGGGAAGGTGTCTGTTTTTGATAAAAACCTTCTGGGCTTCGGTAACGAGCTGGAACTTGTTATACCTTATGATTACAGAAAATACAACTCCACAGGTTACGGGGCAGCATATAAAATAAAAAATATAAGCCATACCCTGATTGATGCCGAGCTGAAATACATGAATGCTTTTAACAGGAGGATTGCCGGGCTGGATATATCAAAAAAATTCCTGACAGCCTATACGAAATATGCCGGAGGTGTATCATTAAACCAGTCTTTTATACTGGAAGACCTGGATACTCTCATTATTCCTGAACCTGTTGAGTATAATAATATAGACCTGTGGCTGGGCAGATCATACCTGATAGATGAAATAAACTACACCAGGGCTGTAATATCAGGCAGATATATTAATAATAATGTCTGGAGAAGGCCGGAAATAACAAGCAACTCTTATTATGAATACCAGAAATACAATCTTTATCTTGCCTCATTTTCGCTGGTTTCCCAACGATTCTATAAAGCCAACCTGATCTATAATTACGGAAGAAATGAAGATATTCCCTATGGCGGTATGCTTGAGATGACATATGGCAAGGAATTTAATGAATTCAGCCGGAGGGAATATCTTTCAGTTAAATCCGCCTTTGGCAGATTTGTTCCCAATGCCGGTTATTTTTATGGCAGGGGATTAATATCAACCTTTATTAATTCAAACAGAACGGAACAGGGGCTTGTAAACCTTAACTTCAACTATATCTCCGACCTGTATGACCTGAGGGCATATAAGCTAAGGTTGTTCAGCACCCTTGACTACAGCCGTGGCTTCAACCGCTTTGACGATGAATTTCTTTTTATTGGTGAGGATAATGGTATAAGGGGTTTTAAGAATGACTCAATCTTTCCCACCCAGCGGATATACCTTAACCTGGAAGCCGTGGCTTTCAGCAAATCTTTTCATTACGGCTTCAGGTTTGCCTTTTTCGGTTTTGCCGATATGGTTATGTATTCAAGGAACAAGTTATTTTATAAATACGATAATATGGTGGCAGGATTCGGTGTCGGCCTGAGAATCAGGAATGACAATCTTATCTTTAATACATTCCAGATCAGGTTCGGGATTTATCCCGGTTCACCTCCTTATTCGATACTTCAGTACATAGATATTGACGGTGAGCGACTACTCAATCCGCCGGGCTTTGATCCTGAAGCGCCGGGGGTTAACAAATTCAGATAATATATGACAGAACTTTTTAAGCAATATATTGATCAAAAACACCTCGTCTCCGATTACGACAGGATACTGCTTGCAGTAAGCGGAGGGATTGATTCCATGGTGATGCTGCATCTTTTTCTCAGGGGAAACCACAATATAGGGGTGGCTCACTGCAATTTCAGGCTCAGGGGTAAAGAATCTGATAAAGACCAGAATTTTATTGAGCAGGAATGCCAAAAACATAATATAAGATTATATAAGAAAAGCTTCGACACCTCTGCATATGCCGCTGAGCGGGGAATATCAATACAGATGGCAGCAAGGGAGCTAAGGTATGAATGGTTTGAAGAGATAAGGTCAGCCAATAGCTTTGATATTGTGGCAACAGGACACAACCTTAATGACAGCGTTGAGACAATACTTATCAACCTGAGCCGGGGCACAGGCATAAACGGACTAAGCGGTATTAAGGAGAAAAGCGGCCATATAATCAGGCCCCTCCTGTTTGCCACAAGAGAGATGATAAATGAATATGCCGGGAAGAATGCTGTTGAATACCGTGAAGACTCAAGTAATAAACAGGCAAAATATACACGGAATAAGATAAGACATAAAATCATTCCGGTACTCCAGCAGATAAATCCTTCCGTCCTTCACTCAATAGCTGAAACCTCGGAATATCTTAAATCAGCAAATAGCATTTACAGGCAGGCCATCGAGACAAAAAGAGACCTGCTGGTCAGATATACCGGCAGCTCAGCATTGATTGAAATCAATGAAATAAAAAAGCTTGAGCCACTGGAGGCATGGGTTTATGAACTGTTTAAGGAATGGGGATTCGGAAGGGGGCAGGTGCATGATATCATCCGTATCATTGATGCAAGCTCCGGAAAGCAATTATTCAGTGATACACATATTATAACAAAGGACAGGGGAAGTATAATTATAAGTCCCGGAGATCCGGAAGAAAGAAAGGATATAATTATCCGGTCAAAAGCAGATTTTGATACAGCCGGTCGTGTGGTGGAAAAGGCATCACTTATACCGGGCAAAGATTTTAGTCTGATCAAAGATCCTGCCTTTGCATGCCTTGATGCAGATCTTATAAATTATCCGCTTATTATACGAAACTGGATGGAAGGTGATTATTTCTATCCTCTTGGCATGCAGGGCAGGAAGAAAGTAAGCGACCTGCTGATTGACATGAAAATACCTGTGCCTGACAAGAAGAATATCTGTATCCTTGAGATGGACGGAGATATAATCTGGGTGATAGGCATCAGGATTGATAAGCGCTTCAGGGTAAGCGATTCCACTGAAGAAGTGTTATTGCTGAAGGGGGAAAAAGCTTAGCTGCCAGCTACCATACCCGTATTCTCCCTCAGCCTGGCAAACAGCTTATGCAGAGCTTTTTCATCCTTATTCTCCAGCATATCTATCAGCTCATTCAGTTTCCTGTTTATCTGGTACAGTTTTTCAACCGAGTACTTATTCAGCAATATTCCGCTGAGCAGGTAATCATCCTCGGAAAGCAGACCATGGGCTATCTTAAGATGGTTCCTGAAAGTAGTACCCGGCACCTCCAGGCTGGTCATTAACGAGGAAAAGACTATAGTTGAGCTAAAAGGTATGGACAGGGAATAAGCGATTGTTTTATCATGCTCCACAAAATCATATTCATATATCTGTAAGCCCAGCTTTTGGTAGAAGTCGCGGTAAAAATCCTTTCCCTCCGGATCTGATTCTGATATAATAATGGCATTCTGACCTTTAAGGTCCTTAATATTACCGAATGTTGGGCCGAACATAGGATGTGTTGAGACAAACCTGAAACCTGCTTTTTCATAAAAACGGGCCAGCCCGTTTTTTACCGAAGTAATATCGGATATAATACAATCATCAGGTATATAAGGAAAAAGCTGTTCAAAAGCTGCTATCGTCTGGTCCAGTCCCGTTGCATTAATCAGCAACTGGGGTTTAAATGTCTTTATCTCTTCTGCCTCTTTAAACCTGTAGGTATTAAACAGGTATTTCAATTTAAGTGGGTCCTTATCATACACTCCTACCTCATAATCCAGACATAATGTCTCGGCAAGCCATGATCCCATATTCCCTGCCCCTGCTATCAGTATTCTTTCCATATTATTTATCCCCTCCGTATACAGCCCTGTTAATAAGTGTCAGATCAGCCAGGGCCAGGGCTAGTGCCGACTCAATAATTACCGGTATACGCAATGCGATGCATGCATCATGCCGTCCTTCTATTTTCAATGTATCCATTTCTTTCTTTTCAATATTATATGTTTTTTGCTCGCGCGATATGCTGGATGTCGGTTTTACCGCAACCCTTATAATTAAATCATTACCGTTTGTTATACCTCCGTTGACACCGCCTGCATTATTACCGGCTGTTTTGCCCTCACCATTGATAATAGGATCATTATGTTCAGACCCCCTCATGGTGGCAGCCCTGAATCCTGAACCAAACTCTATACCTTTTACTGCCGGTATGGAGAATACCATCCGGCTGACAGCCGACTCAACAGAATAATAGAGTGGTTCTCCGAGGCCTGCAGGTATGCCTGTTGCAACACATTCTATCAGTCCGCCCACCGAATCGCCTTCTTCCATGGCCTTATCCACCTCTGCAGCCACATCGGTATTACCCCCGGCACTTATCAATCGTGCCGATACCACTGCCGGTTCAATCAGCTGCCGCGCCACAGAGCCGGCAACCACCATTCCCCATGTCAGCCGGCCTGAGAAATGTCCGCCACCCCGGCCGTCTGCATATCCCTTATATTTCTGTACTGCCACCATATCAGCGTGCCCGGGCCTGGGTATATCAGAAAAGATATTATAGTCAGAGGATTTTGTATTTGTGTTACGCGTCATTATCATGATAGGTGCCCCGGTGCTCATACCATTATATACCCCGCTTATTATTTCAGGCATATCATATTCCTTCCTGGGTGTTGTTCCCCTTGAGCCGCTTCTGCGCCTGTCAATATCTTTTGTTATAAGTTCTTCACTAACAGTTATACCCGGAGGGCATCCGTCTATAAGTATACCCACGGCCGCACCGTGTGATTCGCCAAACACAGATATCCTGAAAATTCTGCCTGCTGTATTCATGTCTATTATTCTGTAATTATTAAATTAACCCCAAGCTTTTTTATATCATCGTAAAAGGAAGGATAGGATTTATTAACGGCCTCTGCACCTGTTACAATTACCTTTTCATCTGCTGCCACCGACAGCAGGGTCAGGGCCATGCTTATCCTGTGATCACCATGTGAATCAACCCTGCCACCCTTAATAAGCGAGGGACCTTCTATCTCAATCCTGTCCTCATAATTATATATCTTAACCCCCAGCTTTGACATCTCATGCTTAAGCACCTCACCCCTGTCACTTTCCTTTACTTTTAAGCGTTCCGTTCCCCTGATAACAGATTTGCCCCTGCAAAAGGATGCCAGTACAGCCAGGGGCGGTGCCAGGTCAGGGCAATCACTTATATCGGTCTCAAAAGCATTCAATTCATTTTTTTTCACACTTATCATTTCACCTTTTATTTTAACATCTGCCCCTGCCTGCAGCAGTATATCAATAATATGCCTGTCGGGCTGGCTTGACATATAAGAGATATTCTTAACCGTAATCTCACCAGCTATAGCTGCCAGAACAAAAAGAAAGGCCGCCCCACTCCAGTCGCCCTCAACCGTATATTCAGCCGGACTGTAAACCTGTGATCCGGGTATCCTGAACACAGAATATTCCTCGTTATCAAGCCTCACACCAAAATGACTTAGTACATCTATTGTAAGGTCAATATACTGCCTGCTCCTGAGGCTGTCAACAATCAGCCTGGAATCCTTATCAAGCACCGGCAGAGCTGTTAGAAGTCCGGATAAAAACTGAGAGGACACGGAGCCGTCGACATAAGAGGTTCCGGCCTGCAGGGGGCCTTTTATTTTCACAGGCATAAACCCATTATTGCTTATTACCTCCACTCCCATCTGCGTCAGTGTCTCAGATGTCATATTTACCGGCCTGTTCAGCAGTGACCCGCTGCCCTTTATTTCTATCCAGTCATTATGAAGGGAAGCCAGCACTGAAAACATTCGGGCACCCAGACCGGATTCACCGCAGAATATCTCATTACAGGAAGGTTTAAAACCACCTTTTATTATCACCCTGTCGGGCAGCCTTTTAATATCCGCCCCCAGGCATTCAGCCATCGCCATTGCTGCAATGGCATCGTCACAGAATGAAGGATTCAAAATCACGGATACACCTCTGGCCAGCAGCGCAGATGCTACTGCTCTCTGCATGGCACTTTTTGAAGCCGGTGCCGATACTGATCCTTTGACGCCTGAGGCATTTACTGTTACCTGCATATCAGATGATTTTAGTCCTTATTACAGCTATGATTTCATCAAGGGGATATTCTTTCTGTACACCCTCACCGATAGCTTTAAGCAGGATAAAATGGATATTTCTGCCTTCCTTTTTCTTATCTGCCTGTAATTTATCCAGTATATCAGGCCTGTTGATTTTTATCCCGGGCAGTAAGCCCAGATTTTTCATCAGCTTCCTGATCCTGCTCACATCTTCCTTTTCCAGCAATCCTTCATCATAAGATATCTCAGCTGCCACCATCATACCGGCAGCCACTGACATGCCGTGGGTGAGTCCTGTTGCAGCTTCAATGGCATGGCCCAGCGTATGTCCGAAATTAAGCAGGCGCCTCTCCCCCTGCTCCCTGCCGTCTTTTTCCACAATGGATGTTTTTATTTCAACAGACCTGAAAACCAGTTCTTCAAGCAGTACGGGCTCCCTTGAAAGAATTGCCCCGGTATTCTTTTCCATGAAAGTAAATAATTCACGGTCGCGTATCAGGGCATGCTTAAGCAGTTCACCAAGGCCTGAGATATAGTCCTCACCGGACAGTGTTCCAAGCATGGCAGTATCACAGATAACAAATGAAGGATGATTGAAGCATCCAATGATATTCTTTATTCCATTAACATTAACACCATTTTTACCTCCGGTGCTTGCATCAACCTGCGACAGTAATGTAGTGGATATAAAACCAAACTCCAGTCCCCTCATAAATATTGAAGCCACAAAACCAGTAATATCACATACCACGCCTCCTCCAATACCAAGCAAAAATGATGACCTGTCAGCTCCCATTGCCAGAAGATGTTTAATAATGGTTTCCACAGTGTCATACTCTTTGACTGCCTCACCGGTGCCTATTGTGATAACAGGGTATTCAGGGAAATTATCACCATAAAGGCCGCTTACATTAATATCTGTGATTATGATGATATCCTTATCCGGCAGCAATGCCGGAAGTAAATCCCATGCATTGCCCATACATATACGGGAATTGTATTTCTTACAGATTATCTCCTTCTTTTTCATCCGCTTCATTTTATTCACTAAAGGTATAAATCATATTCATTTATTCATCACCCTGTTCTGAAAGCTGATGGACTCCTGATGTATATGTTTGAATACCTGTGTTATAAATCCTTCGCTCAGGCCAGTTTCCCGGGCCTTTTTCAGGCGGTCTTCAAGTATCTCGGACCAGCGGCCTGTCTGCAGTATAGTTATACTTTCCTTTTTCTTGTAATTACCTATCTTTTCTGATATTGACATCCTGCTTTTCAGCACCCTTATCAATTCATCGTCCCACTGGTCAATCTGTCTCCTGAATTCTGCCAGCTCTTCCATATGCATTGTATTATCTATCTCAGACTTACGGCATATAAGGGATGAAAGCAATTGATCCAGCTGCAGGGGTGTTATCTGCTGGTTCTTATCGCTCAGGGCATTCTCAGGCATATGATGTGACTCTATAAACAAACCATCAAAGTCAAGATCCATGGCGATCTGTGATATACTGAACAGCAATTCCCTGTTCCCGCATATATGGCTTGGGTCGGTAATTATGGGCAGTCCGGGTATCCTTCGCTTCAGTTCCACAGGTATCTCCCACTGGGGCATATTTCTATATGGTGAATTGCCATAATTACTGAATCCGCGATGTATGGCAGCCAGTTTCTTTATACCCGCCTTATTCATTCTTTCCAGCGCACCTATCCACAGCTCTATATCGGGATTAACAGGATTCTTTATAAATACGGGTATATCCAGTCCCCTCAGGCTGTCAGCCAGCTCCTGCACGGCAAATGGATTGGCCACGGTGCGTGCTCCAATCCACAGTATATCAATATCATGATTGAGTGCTTCCTTAACATGCCATACATTAGCCACTTCAGTGGCCGTCAGCATACCCGTTTCCTCTTTTACCCTTTTCATCCAGGGCAGGGCTACCGATCCCATGCCTTCGAAAGTGCCGGGCCTGGTTCTGGGTTTCCATATCCCCGCCCTGAATATTTTAATACCCATGCCGGCAAGTCCCCGGGCCGTCTCAAGCACCTGTTCCTCGGATTCAGCACTGCATGGACCGGAAATAACCAGTGGTTTATTATCTTTCCCGAAAAGCCCATTTTCCTTCAGATCCAGTTTATCTTTCATTGATATAAATTTTTATGATATATATTTCTTAAAACAAATTGCACATTTAACTCATAAAACCACGGCCACTATCACTTATTGGTTTTATCATCTTTTTTTACCCTTTCAATAGCTTCTTTAAGTCTTGATTCCCCAACACATAAGGACACTCTTATATATCTCTGTCCGTTTGCCCCAAATACCAGTCCCGGTGCAATAAACAAATGATACCTTTCAAGGCAGTAATCTGAAAACTCATATGAATCAGCAAACCCGGCGGGTATCTCAGACCACAGAAACATACCGGACTGACCAGGACTGGTCTTACATCCCCATGCAGATAACAGTTTATATACAAGTTCCTGCCTGTGTCTGTATATTGCATTTAACTCATTATACCATGATTCACCCATCTGTAAGGCTTCTACCGCAGCTTTCTGCACCGGCAGAAACATACCCGAATCCATATTGCTTTTAATCTTTAAAACATTATTTATATGTTCAGCATGACCCACAAGCATACCTATTCTCCATCCAGCCATATTATGTGATTTGCTCAGTGAGTTCAGCTCAAGTACATTATCAAACCCTTCATCAGCAGAAAGAAGACTGAGAGGCATATCATTGAGTATAAAACTGTAGGGATTATCATTCACAACAAGGATATTATGCTTACGGGCAAAACGAACGATCTCCCTGAATTTATCACCGGTGGCAATCTGTCCGGAAGGCATATTGGGATAATTGATCCACATCAGTTTAAGTCCCTGTAAATCCTTATGTTCAATATTTTCCAGGTCGGGAAGCCAGTTATTATCACTGTTCAGATCATAATATACAGACCTGGCACCGCATAAGCCTGCTGCTGCTGCATAGGCAGGATATCCCGGATCTGGTATTAGTACAGCATCACCCCTGTTGAGGTAAGCCATACTGATATGCATAATACCCTCTTTTGATCCTATCAGCGGCAGCACCTGGCTTTCCGGATCAGTGTCAACGCCATAGTATTTCATATACCAGGCTGATATTGCCTCCCTGAGCTCTTTTATTCCCCTGTAAGGCTGGTAACCATGAACACCCTTAGCCTTAACATTGTCTGCCAGGGCTCTTATCACCCCGGCAGGCGGGGCTATATCCGGATTTCCTATAGCAAGGTTAATAATATCATCACCCCCGGCGACCATTTTGCGAATAAGGTCCATCTTAAGCGAGAAGTAATATTCACCTACCTGTTTAGTCCTGTTTGCTGCCTGTACCATAAGTATAAAATAAAAAAGGCCCCTCGGGGAGGGGCCAACATCAGTTATTTAATATACGAATATATCCCTCCTACCTTAATTCACTTAAGTAATAATAGTAGTAGAAGAAATAGTTATTCGCTGTTGTCATTATGCATTATTTTGATGACAAATGTAAGCTTGTTTTATTTAAATGCAAGCAATTATCTTATAATTTTTTATTTTCCTTAATATTTTTGACGGTATTATGTATTATTGCATTTTTCAATATAAACCGGGCAAGCAGCGGCTGCATTCCGTGCAAAAGTTTTTAAACGCGTGAAAAAAGCAGAAAGATATAAGGGTATAATAGATTATTTTCTGAAGAACCGGCCGGTTGCAGAAACTGAGCTTATTTATGCCAGTCCGTATGAACTTATTGTTGCAGTAATACTGTCTGCCCAGTGCACTGATAAGCGCGTTAATATCATAACAAAGGAGCTGTTCAGGCGTTTTCCGGAAGCAGGGGATATGGCATCAGCCGCTGTTGAAGAGATACTGGAATATATTAAATCCTGTTCCTATCCCAATAATAAGGCAAGATACCTGAAAGAGATGTCGGCCATACTTGTATCGGAGTTCAATAACACTGTGCCTTCGGATATTGATGAGCTTCAGAAGCTGCCTGGTGTTGGTCGTAAAACAGCCAATGTTATTGCATCTGTGATATATAATAAGCCTGCCATGGCTGTCGACACCCATGTATTCAGGGTATCGGCACGAACAGGACTGACAGTCAATGCCGGCACAGCTCTGGCTGCTGAAAAACAGCTTGTTTCCAATATACCCGAAAAGCTGATTCCGCTTGCACATCACTGGCTTATCCTTCACGGAAGATACGTATGCAAGTCCAGGAACCCTCTATGTGATGGATGTGGCATAAACAAATTTTGTAAATTTTATAGCCGCAGAAAAAAATAATATGTAAATTTGATTTTATGGCATCAAAAGATAAAACAGGGGAACTGCTCAGGGAAAACGCCGAACTAAGGGAAATAATTTCCCGCCTCGAAAGACTTACAGGAAAAGCTGAAGGCAGCGGGTTTGATATTGATGAACTGCTGAATGAGAAGGCATTGCTTGAAACACTGATTGATCTGACTCCTGAAAGCATTGTACAAACAACAATGGACGGTACTGTTGAAAGGGTAAACAGGGAGTTTACCAGGCAATTCGGCTATACAAAGGAGGAGGCCCTTGGTAAAAACATTAACGAGCTGATTGTTCCGGAGGAGTTAAAAAAGGAAGCCGTCAGCTTCACAAAAAAAATTACCGGTGACGAAACCATAAAGACGGAGGCGGAGGCATGCATAAAGACAGAGACATACAGGGTAGACAAAGACGGCAAAAAGCTATATGTTTCTCTGATAGTACAACCTGCTGTCATAGATGGCAGGATAAATTCATTATTTGCTGTTTACCGCAATCTGTCGGGCAAAAAGAAGGATGATGATACCAAATCCGTAATGTATAATATATCGGCAGCGGCTCTTACCATGACAGAGTTTTCCGATATATTCAATAATATAAAGGAGGAGATAAGTAAAATATGGGATATAAAGAATTTCTATATTGTGCTTTATAACAAAGAAGCCCAGACACTATCACTTCCCTATTACCAGGACGAGAAGGATTATTTTGAAGAAGTACCTGTAAAAAACACCATGACGGGATGGCTGATAAAAGAGAACAGGCCGGTTCTACTGAAAGAAGCAGATATTGATGAACTGGAGCAAAAAGGGGAGATAGCACTGGTAGGTACACCATGTAAATTATGGCTTGGAGTCCCCTTAAGTATGGAAAATGAAATTATAGGCGCAATGGTATTGCAGGATTATAATGATGCAGAAGCCTTTACCAATGATGACCTGCGCCTGCTTAGCCTTATTGGCAACCAGATAGCTCTTGCCATACAACGTAAACGCATGCTTAATAACCTGATAACTGAAAGACGAAAAGCAGAAGAAGCAGGACGGCTAAAACAGCAGTTTATGTCGACCATGAGTCACGAAATACGCACTCCCCTGAATGAGGTAATAGGCATCAGCAACCTGTTGCTCGAGGGAGACCCCCGACCTGACCAGATGGAGTTTGTCAAAACATTACGTTTCTCGGCCGATCATTTACTCACCCTTGTCAATGACGTACTCGATTACACCAAGATGGAGGCAGGGAGTATTAGTTTTGAAAAAACGAAATTTGATATATCCGAATTTGTTAACGACCTTAAACGTTCATATACATTCCAAACTGAAACAAAAGACCTGGAATTTATACTCAGCATGGATAAAAAAATACCAGGCGACCTTATCGGGGATCCCATAAGACTGAACCAGATACTATCCAACCTCTTGTCAAACGCAGTGAAGTTCACATCTGAAGGAACGATTGAGATGGGTGTTAAAGAGATATCAAGGTCGGGAAACGAGATAAAGCTAAAGTTTAATGTAAGGGATACCGGCATAGGTATTCCACGCGACAAACAATCAGTCATATTCGAAAGCTTTAAGCAGGCTTCTGACGATACCACCAGGAAATTCGGCGGCACAGGCCTGGGATTATCGATAAGCAAGAAGCTGGTAGAACTGCAGGGTGGATCACTTGATGTGGAAAGCCAGCAAGGTGTAGGCTCAAATTTCTTTTTCAGCCTGAATTTCCTGATAGCCACGGATGAAGAGCGGGCGCAGAAAACCGGGGAAGAGGATCAGCGGTGGGACGAGTTAATAGGGAAAAACATACTTATAGCTGAGGACAATAAGATAAATTTCTTCGTAGCCAATAAATTCCTTACAAAGTGGGAAATAAATGTCACACATGCAGAAAACGGCAAGATAGCACTCGATTATATCAGGGATAATAAGTATGACCTGATACTGATGGACCTCCATATGCCCGAGATGGATGGCATAGAGGCCACTGAGATTATCAGGAACTCAGATGACCCTGAAATAAAGAACCTGCCCGTTATAGCTCTTACAGCAGCTATTATGTCCGAGCATGAGGCAAAGATCGAAAAGTTAAATATCAATGATTATATTCTGAAGCCCTTTAAACCCCGGGATCTGTACAGCAAGATACTGCGCCATACAAGGTAAGTGCCGTTTACCTGATGCAGTGTTTGCTTAGCATTGAAGATGCTTTCCTGTTGCCGTAACGCAGGGCCATCCTGAAATCGTAACAGGCTTCTTCTTTCCTGCCCAAATTAAATAAAGCCAGCCCTTTATTAAAAAAGGCATCACCATCGCGTGGCCACAGGTCCAGAGCCATTGAATAATCATAAACAGCTGCTTTCCATGATTTGATTTTCATATAAACAGCGGCACGGTCTGTAAAGCATTCTGCCTTGCCCGGATAATGCTCAATATTTTTTGAGAAGTAACGGAGTGCTTTACTGTATTCACCCAATTCACCGGCTATCACTCCGGCCTGCCTTATAGCTCTCTCCTCATCCGGATAAAGCTCAAGATACCTTTCAGCGGTCTGCAATGCCCTCTCACGATCACCCGCCATACGCAGGTATTCTGACTTCTTATAAATCAGTTCTGTCTTGCAGGGAAAGGCCTCCAGTGCCCTTTCGCATATGTTTGCAGCTGTAAGGTGTTGGCCATTTTTCCCCAGCTGCTCTATATATAATTTCCAGTATGAGTATTTTGTCTTATCACTGTCCAGGGCAAGACGAAGGTTCTCCAGTGCCTTTTTCGTATTATTTCTGGCTGAAGCGATCAGTCCTTTAAGATATGATATCTCGGATCTCTCCTTATATAAATATTCAATGTCGGACAGTACAGTCTTTCAGCTTCCTCTATCCTTCCGGCATCAATATAATATTCTATTTCCGCCATACCCTCTTCTATCTGGCTGTACCAGTCATTTTTCCATAGCTCACGCCATTCAGGGCTGTCTTCCATCAGGGTTAAATACGGATCGAGCATGATCACTTTCCTTGGCAAGCGCCAGGCTGATCTGAGATGTTGCTGCAGTTCATCCACTGCCCGACTGTAATCGCCCCTTATAGCATATGCCCTGGCCAGACCCATATACCCGCTACCGGGTGCCAGTCTGTTAGCCTGCTGAAAATCATCAATTGCCTTAGCGGTATTTCCGGTCTGCAGAAACACCTCGCCACGTCCCGTAAATAAACGGTAATCGTCCTCCTTTTCAATAGCTCCTGTATATGCCTCTATTGCTTCAGAAAACAGTGCCCTGTCGGCATAAGCTGCTGCCCTGGTAATATATTCATTCGCATCCTGTGCCATACCCTCAGGGCCGTGTAACAGGACCAACAATAATAATATGCTGTTTAAGCTTCTCATCTATTTATACTCAATATTCACCGGTTCGGCACCCTTCTCCGTTATAACGTGAATAAATCCGGAGAGGCTGAATTCCTCCAGTCCCGTTATCCTTCTTTCATACACATCACACTGGTAAAAATACACTCCCGGTTTGACTATTTCACCTTTATAGGTCCCGTCCCAGTTAAGTCGCGGCACATCCGTCCTGAACAAGAGCAAGCCCCCCCTGCTGAAAAGTTTAAAATCTACTTTCTCCACCAGTCCGGATGTTTTTGCTCTCAGCATATCATTCTTACCGTCATTATTGGGAGTGAAAACATTGGGTATCTCGTAAAAATTGCATGAGTCAACACAGATAACTGTTGAGAGCGGGCTTTCATTACCTTCATCATCGTAGGCCAGTATGGCATAGCAGCCTGCTACAATATCACCCGGATAATGTGTGTATTCCAGAATATTCCTGTTATCAAAATCGGCGAGAAGGGACAGGTCACCATCAAAATCAAGCTTGTAAAAAAGCTTATACCCGGCAATATCCTCAAAACATTCCGGATCATCAATACTCCATCTGGCATGATTATACAGGCTGTCACAATTACTTGACACATTCAGGGCCGGTGTGCATGGAGGCTCATTATCCAGCGGTGTCATGCAGGCTTCCTGTGACAGGTTTTCCATATCCTTTGGTAATCCCTGACTCTGATAGGAGCCTGTTGACCTCACATAATAACAGTATTCCTGTCCGTTTTCAAGCCCTTTATCTGTATATTCCAGAAGATTGGTACCAGCAACAGAATCATAAGAGGACAAGGCATCATCCCATCTGAAAATATCATATCTGTAATTCACCCAGGGCACATTGCGTTTGATAATAAACCTCACCTTTTCATCTCCCGGGGAAAGTTCGATAAATGTTGATGAGGCCACAGCCGGTTCACCTATAAGGAAGCTGTTACCCGGACTGTCATTATATAGTTCTATCCTGTATATATATCCCAGTTCCAGTGTGTTTAACTGGCTGTCGGTGTAAGTTGTATCATTAAGATCTGCGGTCTGCAGGGTATCTATGGGTAAAAAATCATTACCGGTAAGACCTTCCGACCTGTAGATGATATACTCATACGGACCGGCAGCCGGTATTGTATCAAGTCTGTCAGGTTTAGCCCAGGCTATGAATATCTCACCATCAGTCTGTGAGGTATTTGTAACACTGACATTTGTTATCAGTGGCACCCCTGTTATCAGGGCTGATGTCAGTTCATTGGATGTTTTGCTTTCAGCACCATTGGGATAGACAGCCACTATACGGTAAGCATATTCCACACCGTTTTCCAGTCCCTCACCCTCGTTGGTGTCAATAAAAGACACTGTAGAGGCTCCCCCGGCAAAGCCCACCTTTTCGAATCCATAATCAGGGGGAATACCTGCAGTACAGCTATCAGGCTGAAAATCCGTGGAACCTTCCCTGCGGTATATATTATATCCTTCAATATAATCTGACTCGTATAATTCCCAGCTCAGTCGTACATATTCACCGGAGGGACTGGCTGCAGTAAGTACAGGTGGGGGACCCAGCACCTTTATTCTGAAATTATCCAGATCAAACAGTTCCAGGTCCTCATTATTATCCTCCGCTTTAATCAGCACATCATAAGGCTGCTCCCTTACATTTTCATGGCAGGGAATCCATGTAAGCATGGCGGTGGCACTGCCCGCACCAAAACTTATACTGTCAAACTGAGCGGGACAGTCACCAAGGGTATAAATGCCTGATGTGGACAGAAGGGTAACATTATCATTATCCGGGTCTGTGGCACTCACCTCATAGCTCAGGGTATCGCCAGCTTCAATGCAGAAATCCCGCAAAGGTGCATTCTCAGGAGGGTTATTATCAGTTTCATACACCTCAATCTGCATATCCCTGACGATGGAGCCTATTCTTATTCCATTTCTCCATTCATTAATTTCCATTGCCACATTATATTTCCCCAGCTTTGTGGGAGCATCCCATACAAGGTCACCTGTAATACTGTCTACATAGAAAGCATTGGATGCCGGCGGGTATGTATAATTCTCTATGGGCTTGCCGTCTTCCCTGGTACAAACGGTAAGATTATATGAAAGACTGTCGCCATCAGCATCATAGGCTCCGGGATTATGAATAAAGGTATAGCCCAGGGCCGCCTTGTCATAAGGAGGGTTCAACAGAACGGGGGTGCTGTTAAGACCGGTTCCGGGATTAACCATCAGGGTAGTTGAGATACTAAAAACCACATTCACTGAATTCGGGATATTAACTATACCATAATTCCGGTTGGGGTCCTGTACAACAATCTTATAAATCCCCGGTCCGGGATAGGTATGTTTTATCTTATATATGTTTTTCTGGTAATAATTTGGCAGCTGCCCCTTAAAACTTCTTTCTGCTGTCGATATTGTTCCATCACCCCAGTCAACATCAAGATAATCCCTGTCGGCCTGGCTGAGTACATATGTAAAAGTCGTTATGGTGATCTCATAAGTAAGATCTGACAGCTGTATATATGTTATCTCCCCTGCCCTGTTATGTGTTCCGTAAGCACTTGCGGCAAAGATGAATAAAATTAATATGCTAAGTATATGCTTCATCAAATCTATCCTTTAAAAACACTTAATCCGCTGCTTTCAATTCAAGTGTCTCCCTGGAATATACAGCGGTAAAACGCAGGGCCTTCTCATTAATATCATCCTTGTAAATAAAAAGATTTACCTGGTCTGGATATATACCCTTAAGAATGGTATTATGTATATCAATTGTATCTATTTCATCATGGCATTCAATAAACAGGTGCATTACCGTCTCAATCTCAAGCTTCTCAGCATCTATAAGCCTGGCCTTATACTGCTGACTGTCAAGCATAAACCTCAGTCTATCATTAATATAATCCTGGTAAACATTATCCGGACCGCAATAAATATGATCGTCAATATGCTCTTCCGGAATTTCATACATATTGACAAGGTCAAGCAGGAGGTCATCGCTGTACATCCTGACCGTAATTTTATAGCCTCTGTCCCCGGGAATATATTCCATGCTTGACATGGAAACATGTACGGGATGGAAGAAAAAAGAAAATATATAGATAAGTAAAAACTTAAACATATTCTCACCTTACTAATCCGCTAACAGGCATCAAAAATCAGACCAATACGGATTACTTATGAACTAAACCTTTCTTTAAGATATTCAACGGATCCCACTTCAATATAAGATGACCCCGTACCCCGGTTGAAATTACCTGCCAGCACAACTATCATGTCATTATCCTTCAGCTTATGTGATTCCAGCAGGTTTTCAAGAGCTACCTTCAGGAACATATCTGTTGATTTATGTTTTTCCTGGAGTCCCGGATAAACACCATATGACAGTGCCAGCTCCCTCATTGTCCTGGGCGAATAGCACTGTGCCAGTATATAATTTATTCCCCTGAATGAAGACATATTCCTGATAGTGCGGCCACGCACCGTATCTGAGATTATGCATTTAGCATTGATCCTGGAGGCTGTTTTTACCGCCACCTTGGCCAGGTATGCCGACACTTCACCTGTCAGCGAGCCTGCCGGGAGATCCAGGAATCTTGTCTTATTCTTCTCGACCTCCAAAGCCACCCTGGTCATTGTTTCCACCGCTTCGACCGGATACTTGCCATAGGCTGTTTCACCACTGAGCATAATGGCGTCGGTCTGGTAGTAAATGGCATTTGCTATATCACTTACCTCGGCCCGTGTTGGCCTGGGGTTGTCAATCATCGAATGCAGCATCTGTGTTGCCACTATAACCGGTTTCCTTCTCTTAATACATTTATCTATTATTTTACGCTGTATGCCGGGTATCTTTTCGTAGGGAATCTCAATAGCCAGATCGCCCCTGGCGACCATAATACCATAGGCATGCTCCATTATCTCATTGATATTATCCACACCTTCCTGGTTTTCTATTTTGGCTATTATCTTAATCTTACTCTTTTTCTTGTCCAGTATCTTCTGTACATCCTTTACATCCTTTGCCGTTCTGACAAAGGAATGAGCAATAAAATCCACATCATTCTCTATGGCAAAATCTATATATCTCTTGTCCTTTTCACTTATTGATGGAAGCGACAGCTTAACATTGGGAACATTTACACTTTTCATGGAGCCCAGCTCACCATCATTAAGAACCACACATTCAAGCGTGCGGCCATCCCTTGACAGTACCTCAAGCTCAAGGATACCATCATCTATCATTATCCTGGCACCCACATCAACATCATAGGCAAAATCGGGGTATGATACTGCAATAACAGACTGGCTTGTTCGGGTATCGGGCTCTCCGGTAAGCTTAACAAACTCCCCTTCTTTAAAATTTACGGACTGCTCACAAACCGTTGTCCTCACTTCAGGACCCTTTGTGTCGAGCAGAAAAGCTATCTTATCCGACACTTTCCTGACATTCTCCAGCACCCTCCTTGTACCTTCAATATCCTGATGAGCAGTATTTATACGTACGACATCCATGCCTGCCTTATATAACTGCTCCAGAAACAAGGGCTCAGCTCTTTTATCAGAAATAGTGGCTACAATCTTTGTTCTCTTATTGTTCATTTCCTGTTGTTTATAATATGAAATAATGCTTCTGTGGCAAGCCTGTAACCATCCAGTCCAAAGCCAAACAGGCTTCCACTGCAGTGCGGTGCTATAAGAGAGAGGTGCCTGTACTCCTCTCTTCCCAGTATATTGCTAATATGAACCTCAACAATGGGAATGCTTATTGCAGCCACGGCATCGGCAATAGCAACGGATGTATGAGTAAACCCGGCGGCGTTTAAAATAACACCATCACTTCCTGTGGCAGCCTCCTGGATAATATCAATCAGTTCCCCTTCAATATTAGACTGATAGTACCTGAATTCTATATCAGGATATACAGAGCGCAATCCCTCCAGGTAATCCCCGAAGCTCTTATTGCCATAAACCTCTTTTTCCCTGGTGCCCAGCAGATTGAGGTTAGGCCCGTTAATAATTGTTAATATCATACCATGGATAATAGCTTAATGGAAACAAAGATAACAAAAATGATAGTTGAATAATAAATTATATGGTTCAAAGCAAATTTTGTACTTATAATACTTAGTAATACTTTTGGATTAATATTAAACCTGATGAAGGAAAACTGGCCAGATTGCATAAGGGAATTTAAAAATTACCTTAAAATAGAACGTTCACTGTCAGATAACAGCATTATTGCTTACATGACTGACATAAACAAGCTGTATGATTACTGTGACAGTCATAATCCGGCCATTATGCCACAGGATGTTACCTTCAGTGATCTCAGGGATTTCATCAAATGGCTTGACATTGATAATCCGGGGACACAGTCCCGGATACTGTCAGGTATCAGGAGCTTCTTTCGTTATATGAGCCTTGAAGGCAAGATCAGTGAGAACCCGGCTTCACTGCTTGAATCGCCCCGGACAGGCACAAGGCTCCCTGATGTTCTGTCCGTGGAGGAGATAGACAGGATTATTTCATCTATTGATCTCAGCAAACCTGAAGGCCAGAGAAACAGGGCCATTATAGAGACATTATATGGCTGCGGCCTGCGTGTATCAGAACTTATCAGTCTCCGCTTAACAGATATACATTTTAAACATGAATATCTTTCTGTTACAGGCAAAGGAGACAAACAGAGGCTGATACCCATTAACAGGAACACCATCAAAGAGATTGAGTATTATATACAGGACCGTAAGCAGCTGAAAACAATCTTTGATAAGAACATACTTTTTCTCAACAGGAGAGGCAGAAAGCTGAGCCGTATTATGATATATACAATAGTACGTGAATACTGCGAGCTGGCCGGTATCAAAAAGAAAGTAAGCCCCCATACCTTCCGGCATTCATTTGCCACCCACCTTGTACAGGCTGGGGCCGACCTGAGGGCTGTACAGGAAATGCTGGGACACGAATCCATTCTTACAACAGAGGTATACACCCATATTGACCGGGTGCATCTCAGGGAAACAATAGGGCTTTACCACCCCAGGTCCTCAGGGAGAAGCAGGACAAAGAAGTGAAGGCTCACTGATCCCTTTCATGTTAACAATTTCGACCATAAGAAACCCCTATGCAGGAAAAAAGACTGACTCAACATTTGAACAATTTTGTATCAATGCGACTTATAGCATTATACAATATATAATGATTTGCTTAAGAGATGGAATATTTGCAGGATTTTTTAGACGAACTGTATTTTATAACTACCGAGATGGCACCTTACCTGCTTCTTGGATTCCTGTTTGCGGGCATCTTATATCTGCTGTTCCCGAAAAAAAGGGTAAGACAATATATGGGCAGGAATAAGAACAGAGCTGTTATCAATGCATCAATCCTTGGCATACCACTTCCTCTCTGCAGCTGCGGAGTGATACCCACAGGCCTGTCATTTTACCGTAACGGTGCGTCAAAGGGGTCGACCGTTTCTTTCCTTATTTCCACGCCACAGACAGGTATTGACTCAATACTGGTCACCTATTCGCTTCTGGGATTGCCTTTTGCAATAATAAGGCCCATTGTAGCCCTCTTCACTGGTATCTCGGGCGGATTCCTGGCAAACAGCTTAACACGTAATGAAAAAGAGGAAGAAACAGCTGGTAATGAAAATAACAAGCCCCTGCCCAAAGGATTATTTCCGAAAATAAGGAAGATGTTAAACTACGCTTTTGTGGAATTCCTCCAGGACATAATGGGATGGCTGGTAATAGGCCTGCTCCTTGCAGCCCTTATGGCTATACTCATACCCGATAACTTCTTTGCAGGAAGCTGCATCCAATGACATCCTTGAAATGCTTATTATACTGCTTGCTGCCATACCTGTATATATATGTGCCACCGCTTCCGTGCCTATTGCTGCGGTACTGATGCTTAAAGGACTGAGTCCGGGTGCCGCCCTGGTCCTGTTGATGGCCGGACCGGCAACCAATGCGGCAACCATAACAATGATAGCTAAGGTAATGGGAAGAAAAAGCCTGGTCAGTTACCTTGCATCCATTATCTCAGGGGCACTGATATTTGGCTTACCTGATAAATAATTTCCTACCGGGCAGCTGGTTTGTGCTGCCCGAACATGTAATGTCTCACGACCATGAGATACTCCCTGAATGGCTTAGCATTGGCTCAGCCATTATTCTTGTATTATTAATAATAAACGGATATATAATGAGACTATTCAACAAAAAGCCCGACGCCAAGCCAGTGGGCGATACTTCCCCCGAAAATGAATTTATTACAATGGAAGTTGAAGGTATGACCTGCAACCATTGCAAGCAGAACGTTGAAAATGCCGCTTCATCTGTTGAGGGTGTTGCCTCAGCCAGTGTTGACCTCGGGAAAAATAAGCTTATGTTGAGCGGCAAAAACATAGACCATGAAAAAGTACGTTCCAATATACGGTCTATGGGCTATGAGGTAAAGAACTAAAAGCCTTTCCCTGCTTATCCGCCAGTCACTGGACCGTTGCACCTGCCGGTTCATAATGAAATATTCCCGGATAGGTGTTAATAAGTTTAATGACAAAATACATTATTGTTAGCTGAAATAACTGAAAAGACAGGCTAAAAACAGCAAAGTAATTTACAGAACATAATACCACTATATAACTGTTGATTATCAATGCATTAAGAAAGGTAAATAAATTGTAAATCTTAACATTTTTTTGTATATTTGCGACTTGATTTTTTTTTAAACAAATCGTTAATGACAAAAAATAGAATTTATGGCTAAGGTTAAAAGAGTTTACACTTTCGGCGACAAGAAAGCCGAAGGCAATACTGGTATGAAGAATTTGCTTGGTGGCAAGGGGGCCAATCTGGCTGAGATGAATCTGACGGGAGTACCTGTTCCTCCGGGCTTTACAATTACAACTGATGCTTGTACAGAGTATAATGAGCTGGGCAGCGAGAAGGTTGTCGAACTTCTTAAGGATGAAGTGGAAGCTGCAATTGAGAATATTGAGAAAATAATGGGCTCAAAATTTGGCAGCAGGGACAATCCCTGTCTTCTGTCTGTAAGATCCGGAGCAAGGGTATCCATGCCGGGAATGATGGATACGGTATTAAACCTGGGGATGAATGATGACGCAGTTGTCGGTCTGGCTAAAAAGACAGGCAACGAAAGATTTGCATGGGATTCTTACCGCAGGTTTGTACAGATGTACGGTGATGTGGTAATGGGTCTGAAACCGGAATCAAAAGAAGATGTTGATCCCTTTGAAGAAATCATTGAAACACTGAAGGAAGAAAAAGGGATAGAGGATGACACGGAACTGTCTGTCGATGATCTTAAACTGCTGGTTACAAGATTCAAAAAAGCTGTTAAAGACAAGACTGATCTTGACTTCCCTACTGATCCATGGGAACAGTTATGGGGAGCTATAGGAGCTGTTTTCGAAAGCTGGATGAACAAACGTGCCATATATTACCGCCAGATAAATAATATTCCGGCCGAATGGGGCACGGCAGTAAATGTGCAGGCCATGGTTTTCGGTAATATGGGAAAAAAATCCGGTACAGGTGTTGCTTTCACCCGCGATGCCGCCACAGGAGAAAACGTCTTTAACGGAGAATACCTGATTGACGCACAGGGCGAGGATGTTGTGGCCGGTACCAGGACACCGCAACAGATAACACATGAAGGATCACTGCGATGGGCAAAGCTGGCCGGTGTAAGCGAAGAAGTAAGGGCTTCTAAATTCCCCTCACTGGAAGAAGTGATGCCGGAGGTATACCAGGAATTATTCACGATACAGAAAAATCTTGAAGAACATTACGGTGATATGCAGGATCTTGAATTCACCATACAGGACGAGAAATTATGGTTACTGCAGACAAGGAATGGTAAGCGCACAGGTGCTGCAATGGTTAAGATAGCCATTGACCTGCTTAAAGAAGGTAAGATTGATGAAAAAACTGCTCTCTTCCGCCTTGAACCGAATAAACTGGATGAACTCTTACATCCGGTATTTGACCAGAAGGCACTGGACAGTGCAAAGGTGGTGGGCAAAGGACTGCCTGCATCACCAGGTGCTGCAACCGGACAGATAGTGTTTTTTGCCGACGAAGCAGACAAGTATAGCTCATCAATACTCGTTCGCATTGAAACATCTCCTGAAGACCTTGAAGGAATGAATATTGCCAGGGGCATACTTACAGCCCGTGGGGGTATGACATCACATGCAGCCGTTGTGGCCAGGGGAATGGGCAAATGCTGTGTTTCCGGTGCCGGCAATGTTACAATAAACTATAAGACACGTACGATGGTAGCCGCCGGTCAAACATTCAGGGAAGGCGACTGGATATCGCTTAACGGTACCACAGGTGAAGTATATGAATCAAAGATAGGTACAATAGAGCCCCAGATGGGAGGCGACTTCGCAGAAATAATGGATCTGGCAGAAAAATTCACCAGGATGGATGTCAGGACTAATGCCGACTCCCCCAAGGATGCCAGAACAGCAAGAAAGTTCGGGGCAAAGGGTATTGGATTATGCCGTACAGAACATATGTTTTTTGAGGGCGAGAGAATAAGAGCTATGAGGGAAATGATACTCTCCGATAAAGAAGAAGACAGGAGAAAAGCACTGGACAAACTACTGCCCTACCAGAGGGAAGATTTTGAAGGAATACTGGAGGCCATGCAGGGTTACGGTGTCACCATCAGGCTGCTCGACCCGCCTCTCCATGAGTTTGTTCCCCACGAAGAAGAAAACCAGGCCGATATGGCAAGGGAGATGGGTATCTCGGCTGAAGAGGTTAAGGCCAAAGTCGATTCATTGCATGAGTTTAATCCCATGCTGGGTCACCGCGGATGCCGCCTTGGTATAACATACCCGGAGATAACAGAGATGCAGGCCAGAGCTATTATTGAAGCTGCCTGTAACCTCAAGAAAAGAGGTATAGATGCCAGACCTGAAATAATGATACCGCTCATTGGCGGAGTTGAAGAATACAGGTCACAGGAGAAGATCATACGTAGTGTTGCTGAGCAGGTATTCGAAGAAAAAGGAATAAAAGTGGACTACCTGGTAGGTACCATGATAGAGATACCACGTGCAACACTGACAGCTGACAGGATTGCTGAAACAGCTGAGTTTTTCTCTTTCGGGACCAATGACCTCACACAGATGACCTTCGGCTATTCAAGGGATGATGCAGGAAAATTCCTGCCGGTATACCTTAAACACGGGATACTCAAGAATGATCCTTTCCAGGTACTTGACCAGGAAGGTGTAGGCCAGCTTGTGATTACAGGCATACAAAAAGGACGTTCAGCCAATAAAAAGCTCAAAGTGGGTATCTGCGGCGAGCATGGTGGAGAACCCAGCTCAGTTGAATTTTGCGACAGGGCAGGTATGGACTATGTCAGCTGCTCACCGTTCAGGGTGCCCATAGCCAGACTGGCAGCCGCACAGGGAAATATCAGATAAAGCTTTTTTACCGGCTATAATTAAAAAAGATGATGTGAAAAATTCACATCATCTTTTTTTTGCCTGTATTCTGAAGCCGGCTATTTTACTTTAAGCATATGCAGTTCGTAGTCAATGTTAAAAATATCATTTATTGCAGCATCACCAATATTATCAAAAAACTTCTTTGATCCGTAGCGAACGTCGAACAGGGTGCGATCAATATCAATATGACCGGTAAAGACCAGGTCCTCACCATACTCATTCATATTAGTGATAAACTCAATGGGTTCTGTTATCCCTTTAATTGTAATATTTCCCTGCACCACCACCGGACCGCCGTTCGTCCTTTCGGTACCTGTCAGCTCCAGACGGGCTTCAGGATATTTTTCAACACTGAAAAAATCATCAGACCTCAGGTGTTCTTCAAGCTTTTCTCTCATGCCATCATTTGATATATCAGTGTCTTTCAGACTTTTCATATCAATAATAACAGTACCGCTGACAGGTTTATTATCTTTTATTTCCAGGGTTCCCGACTTAAGCTGTATGGTACCAGTATGTTCTCCTGCTATTTTCTTTCCCTTCCAGATAATAACAGTCTTGTCAGGGTCTGCCTTATAGGTCTGAGCCTCCACTACAGAAAGAGAAGAGAAGATCATCACTGCAATAAGGATCAAATATGCTTTTACGTAAGTTTTCATTTTTATTTAATTTTAATTATTCCTATAATATATAGACAATCAGGCAACAAAAAGGTTTATTAACATATATTTAAAAAGTACAGGGCACTCAAATATTTTTAACTTTGTGTTTTATGAATTAAACCCTTTAATAATGGTCACAAAGAAAGATCTGCTGAGCTATAATATCACCGAACCGGCCGAAATAATCTATAATCCAGGTTACGAACATCTGTTTAAAGCTGAGACCAGTCCGGATCTGGAAGCTTATGAAAAAGGAATACTGACAGATACGGGCGCTGTGGCTGTTGACACAGGAATATATACTGGCAGGTCTCCTAAAGACAAGTACATAGTTCTGGATGATAAAACAAGGGATACCGTCTGGTGGAAATCAGAAAAGGCAGAGGTTTCAGATAATAAACCTATAAGCAAAGAAATATGGGAGCATGGTAAAAAACTGGCCTCTCAGCAGCTATCCGGACAGAAATTATATGTGATGGACTGCTATGCAGGTGCCAATAAAGACACCCGCCTGAAAATAAGATTTATAATGGAGGTGGCATGGCAGGCCCACTTTGTAAAAAACATGTTTATCCGTCCCACTGAAGAAGAACTGGAAACATTTGAGCCTGATTTTGTTTTTCTTGTTGCCTCTAAAACATCCAACAGTCAATGGAAAGAACAGGGTCTTCATTCAGAAACATTTGTTTTTTTCAATCTTTCCGAGAATATGGCGGTACTCGGCGGCAGCTGGTACGGTGGAGAGCTGAAGAAAGGAATATTCTCCGTGATGAACTATTACCTGCCCCTGCAGAAGATAGCCGCCATGCATTGTTCAGCCAATGTGGGCAAAGACAATGATGTTGCCATCTTCTTCGGGTTGTCAGGAACAGGTAAGACAACCCTTTCAACTGATCCTGACAGGGCACTGATAGGCGATGACGAGCATGGCTGGGATGATGATGGCCTATTCAATTTTGAAGGAGGCTGTTATGCCAAGTGTATACATCTGAGCCAGGAAAAGGAACCAGACATATATAATGCCATACGAAGGGATGCCCTCCTTGAAAATGTAGTTGTTAAAAGTGATGGCTCCATAGATTTTGATGATGACAGCAAAACAGAAAATACCAGGGTATCATACCCTATCTATCATATTGATAATATTGTAAAGCCGGTATCAAAAGCAGGTCATGCTTCAAAAGTGATTTTCCTGACCGCAGATGCTTTCGGTGTGTTACCGCCGGTAGCAAAGCTGAGCAAAGAACAGACCAGGTATTATTTCATCAGTGGATATACAGCCAAGGTGGCCGGTACAGAAAGAGGTATAAAGGAACCTGTTCCTTCATTTTCAGCCTGCTTTGGAGCTGCCTTCCTCCTTCTCGACCCCATTATATATGCCAATGAGCTGGTACGGAAGATGGAGTTACACGGAGCAGAGTCATGGCTGGTAAATACCGGGTGGATGGGTGGCCCCTATGGTGTTGGCAACAGGATAGACCTGAAATCAACAAGGCGGATCATTAATTCCATTCTTGACGAATCTATAAATAATACCGATTTTCATAATATACCAGTGTTTAATCTCGCCATTCCTTCTTCAGTAGAAGGGGTTGACCAGAAGCTCCTTGACCCGGGTCAGACCTGGGAAAAAACCGCGGAATGGCATAAATCAGCAACAGATCTTGCGGCTAAGTTTATTAAGAATTTTAAAAAATTTGCAGTTAATGAAGAGCTGTCCGAACTGATAAAATATGGACCTCAATTATAAGTTATTTATAGTAAGCTGCCTGTTGGCATATGGCCTGGGCTCTATCGCTACTGCTGTATGGGCCGGCAAGCTATTTCATGGCATTGATATACGCGAACACGGAAGCGGTAACGCAGGCGCAACAAATACTATAAGAGTGCTCGGCTGGACCACCGGTCTCCCGGTATTAATTATTGATATAGCCAAGGGATGGCTCGCTGCCAGTCTGCCGGTCATATTCAGCCTCGCTGACAGGGGATCGGGCCAGGTGGTAAATATGCAGATCATAACAGGGATGATAGCAATAATCGGGCATGTGTTCCCTGTTTTCGCCGGTTTTAAGGGAGGCAAGGGAGTGGCAAGCACTTTCGGGGTGCTGTTTGCTCTTCAGCCACTGGTTACGCTTTCATGCATGGCAGTCTTTCTTGCTGTGCTGCTTATTACAGGATATGTATCGGTAAGCTCAATATCTGCAGGTATTGCATTTCCTGTATTTCTGCTGGTTTTCTTTGATACTCCCTCCATTGTATTCAAGATTTTCTCAGTTCTGATATCCCTGGCCCTTGTATGTACTCATAATAAGAATATTAAAAGATTGTTAAATGGTGAAGAAAACAGATTTCTCTGGAACAGGAGAAATAATAAATAGATCTTTCATGCAACGAATAGTTATAGGCCTGCTTTTACTGTTTACTCTCAGCCCCGCTGTAAATTCTCAGGATATTAAATACGTTCGCAAACAACTTGATATACTCTGCGGACCAGAATTTCATGGTCGGGGTTACTACAAAAGTGGTGACAGGATCGCAGCGGAACATCTTGCAGGAGAATTTAAAAAAGCAGGACTGAAGATGTTCGGTCCTGATTATTTCCAGGAATACTCATTCAATGTAAACAGTCTGGAGGAGGTATCAGTGTTAATTAATGGTAATGAGCTTGCTTTTGGTGACGATTACATGATGAATGCCACAAGCGGTTCATCCAGGGGAAGTTTCAAGCCCCTGTTCATAGATGCCGGTCTAATGAGAAAACCGGGTAGTTTACTCAGGATGCTCAGAGAAAAAGGACCGGACAATTTAGTGGTAATCGATTCCACAGGCCTTAGCAACAGGGATCTGTTCAGCTTCATTAAAGCCCTTCTTCTTTCAGACCAGCACGATATCGCAGGACTTATCGAAGTATATTCAAATACACCTGGATGCAGGGTTGGAAGGTATGAGATGCCATGGCCTTACGTTCAGCTTAACAGGAAGGCTCTTCCCGAAATAATAAACAGTGTTAAGCTGAATATAAATAATAAATACTACAATAATTACTCTACCAGGAATGTAATAGCATATATACCCGGTCAGACAAAAAAGACCATAGTTTACACTGCACATTATGATGCCATGGGGTCATTCGGTGAAGGTAACTACTTCCCGGGGGCATCAGATAATGCCAGCGGCACCTGTATGGTACTGGATCTTGCCAGGCATTTTGCATCCGGCGATAAACCATATTACTCGTATGCATTTATGCTCTTCTCCGGTGAGGAGGCAGGTCTTATGGGCTCAAAGCACTATGTGGAGAATCCACTATTTCCACTGGAGGATATCAAACTGGTGGTAAACCTTGATATGGTCGGAACCGGACAAAATGGTGTGTTACTGTTTAACGGTCCCCAAAGACCCCTGGAAGCAGCAATTGTTCAAAAGATCAATGAACAAAAAGGCTATATGAAAGAGATAATACAAAGAGACGGTTCAGCAAACAGTGATCACTGGCCATTTCACCTAAAGAATGTTCCTGCAATATTCTTCCTTACAACAGGAAGAGCTGGTGGCGGTCATAATATCTTTGATACGGCAGACACATTACCCCTTTATGCCTATGAAAACCTGTTCAAACTGGTTCTTGAAATAAATGACGAACTGCAAAGGCAGGAAACAGAGTAGTTTAACTCACTCAGCATAGATTATCTTTACAGGTCCCATCAAACCCGATTTCTGTATCCTGTATGTCTCATCACCACCACCGGCCCAGTTGTCCTGCCTGACATAAGGATGATTAGTTCTGCAATAAGTCTCACCTGTCTCAGAAAGCATATCACCTGTCAGCCTGTTAACCCACATATTGGTTATCTCAATATCAAGTTCATTCTCTCCACCGCTAAGATAATCAGTAATATCAAGCTTATATGGTTCTTTCCAGAGTATTCCTGCACTCTGACCATTAATAAACACTTCAGCAAGATCCCTTACTTCACCAAGATCAATAAATATCCTCCTCTCTGCTTTAAGCTGATCAGTACTGATATTAAGTATTTTAGAATAGCAGGCTGTTCCTGAGAAATACTTAAGCCCCACTATCTCTGAATCAGTCCATGAGATTAGTTTGTCAAATGATACTTCCGTGGGAGTCCCCCATCCCTCCGGGAAAGATATGCTCCATGGGCCTGATATTTCTTCCTGTTCTATCACTGACAGGGATTCCCTGGTTTTGATTTCCTCACTCCTGTTTTCAGTAAAGACTACGAACAGGGAGCCGCCCGGTGCCAGATCGACAGGTACACTTATCCTTCCATAAGCTTCCGAGAAATTCTCAATACTTAGCTGTTCACCGTTAGACGGATCCCACAGCTGCGGGAACATACCGCTTTGCCTGAAGATACATTCCCCTGAATAGTGATTATCAGAGCTGTTCCTGACGAAATAGGCATGACCATCGGCGAATTTCCGGTGAATAAAATCCAGGTCAGGCTTACCCGTATAAGTAAAGTCCCGGGGTATCTGATCAGCCTCAAGCACTTGGCTTGCGGTTAAACCATATACAACCCTGCCTTTTCCGTAATCATTAACTTTTATGTTTTCACCATCAAGACCATTCCACATAGCATCTGACAGCTTCTTCAGTTCTTCTGTATTAGCCGAATTATTATGAAGTCCCGGAGTAAACACTGGTTTCTGACCTATTACTGTGGCACCCTCCCGCACCATCTTTTCCAGCTTCTTAAGAACTCTCAGCGGCATATGAACCTGGTCCGGTAAAACCATAAGCGAGTAGCTCATTCCGTCAGGAAGAGTAATCCTGCCATCCTTAACAGACATCCTGTTCAGGATTACATCAGTATTAACCACATCAAAATCATATCCTTTATCGAGACCGGGCAAAACCGGTTTCACAGGGACATCATGAAACAGGGGGAAGAAGTTAGGAGCCTGATCGCCATAGAAATAACAGACGTCCGCAACAAACAATCCCTGCTGAAGCACATAGCTGCATCTTGATAGATAGTCCATGAAAGGAGGTGACTTTTCCCACCAGGTTGTCCCGGGATTGATATCTACCCCTGCATGGTATGTTCTTCCCGGAAGTCCGTCTTCAGGGTTTGTACTGGCGAAAGTATGAAAGGTTACATAGTTAAGACCTTCACAAAAAGCCCTGTCGACAACTTTCTTCAGGTCATATGGCGAATCTTTCCATCTTCGCCAGGTAGTGAATGATTCGGCATCAACCAATTTCTTTCCATAAATATGAGAAGCACTGGCAACCTCTTTGATCAGGAACATATTCCTGTGTCTTATCCAGAATTCTCCCCTTGGTATGGTCACATTCCCAAGGGCTTTCAGTGCGTCCACAGGGCATGTATTCCATATTGGGGGACCCGGACCCCCTGCTTCAGCAACAAGATCAATACCATATGATTCAAGGAAGCGGCGTCCGCTCTCGTAATGACTGTGTATAAGCTGATCACTTATTGTAAGTTTCCAGTCATAAAGGAACCGTTCTGTATCATCACCTATAGTCCATCCTGCAAGCACAGGCAGGTACTTTATAATATCATACCCCCTTAACTCCCTGAAGATATCAGGCATTGAGTCTGTCCATACAGTGCCTTCATCCAGTTCCATACTGTCAAACTCAATATAGGCAAGCCTGTTTCCTGTTGTATCACCTGGGGTAAATCCCAGCCTGTCCATAAAATATTTCAGATGTCTGCGTGTTGCATTCGGATCCAGAAAATCGATGAACAAACCTGAGGAATTGGGGCTGGGTACTATTAGTCTCTGTCCGGAATTGGAACAGACATACCTGAGTATTACCCATTCTCCATCAGGCAGTTCACAATTCAGGACCCCGTTTTCAAAATTATCAGAAAGGTCCAGGATATTTTCAACTGACCCTATCATTCTATCCGCTGTGGAAGGAATTGCAAGTACTGCTACCTCCTTCATAAATAATGGATTCCCGCTCATATCCCTGGGTGCATGCTCCGGCACTTCCGGAACAGGCAGTTCAATATCACCACTATGGGGTCCCTGCACTGTCAGGTCTGAATGATACAATGCTTTGGATGCCCACTCAGGCTCAACCCACTCCCCACCGGCATTCCAACCACTTGATCCGACCATACCTATTCTGATCCCGTATTTTTTTCCTTCACTCAAAGCATGTTTTATCAGGTCAACAGATTCATCACTGAAGAAGGCCGGTCCTGCAGGTATATAGTTATCCGGGTTGTGAACTGCGGCCACATCCCATATCTCTGCCCTTCGCATTCCTTTCTCACTCATCTCCTTTAGATCTCTGGTAATAGACTCCTTAGTCATATTTCCATTCAACCAGCACCAGAAAGCACCCGGTCTGGCTACATCAGGCGGGTCCATAAAACTCTCAGAAATAGTACTAAGGCTGGATAAATCATGCTGGTCATTGTTTGTAGTGCATGCATAAAGAATAATAATTAACAGGACAGGAATGATTAGTCTCTTCATACTTATATCTGGTTTACTTATATGTGTATGCAATTTATTAATTATCTTCAATACATATGGTATACTATATGTACATTTGCACTCAGAAATAATAATATAATTTATGGGAACTATTACTGGAGAAGAAATGCTGACACTTATTAAAAGAAGGCAGAGCGACAGGGGGTACCTTGACAGGGATGTTGAGCAGGATAAGCTTGACAGGATTCTCGAAGCAGGGCGAATGGCTCCTTCAGCATGTAATTCACAACCATGGAAATTCATAGTAGTAGATGATCCGGACATAAGAAAAGAGGTAGCGGCAGCAGCCACTGCCAGGGAGCTGGGATTTAATAAGTTTATTGACCAGGCACCGGTATTAATTGTTATTGTAAGAGGCAAACCTAAGGTCAATAAGCAGATAGGCGGTTCCATAAAGAACAAGGATTACTCGGTTATTGATACAGGTATAGCCGCAGAGAATATATGCCTTCAGGCAACAGCAGAAGGTCTGGGCACATGCATCCTGGGCTGGTTTGATGAAAAGAGGGTAAAAAAAGTGCTGCAGGTTCCGGATAACAAGAGAGCCGAACTGCTTATCACCATCGGTTATCCCTCAAAGGGATACAGCCAAAAAAAACGCAAGGACCCTTCTGAGCTTATATCCTATAATAAATACTGATCAGCTGAGGCAATAAGCCTGGGTTTTGTTTACCAGCAATAAACCAGATTGCTATAGCTTTAATAAATCGTCTTAACTCAGCTTCTCCACTGCTTCCTTTATCCTTCTGCAGGCTTCCACCAGCTCATCCTCAGATGCGGCATACGATATTCTGAGGCAGTCGGGTGCACCAAAGCCTGCTCCGCCTACAACAGCCACATGTGCTTTTTCAAGAATATACAATGCCAGGTCAGTGGAATCGGCAATAGTTTTTTCACCGTCACTTTTCCCGAAGAGGCTGCTAACATCAGGAAAAACATAAAAGGCACCATCAGGAACACTAAGCTTAAAACCTTCTATCTCTTTTAACAGTCCGCATACCAGGTCTCTCCTTTTAAGAAAGGCATCCCTCATTTTCTCCTTTGAATCGCTTACGGAAGTTATAGCTGCCAGTGCTGCCCTCTGTCCTATTGATGACACTCCCGAAGTAAACTGACCCTGCAGCTTATTAACAGCTTTTGCAATCCACAGCGGCGCTCCTATATAACCTATGCGCCAGCCTGTCATGGCATACCCTTTTGAAACACCATTGACGGTAATAACCCTGTCATAGATAAAATCAAAGGAAGCCATGCTTTCATGCTTGCCTGAAAAGGTGATATGCTCATATATCTCATCTGATATAACAAACAATCCTTCATGCCTTTCCACAACCCTGGCAATCTGTTCCATCTCACGGCGGTTATAAACCATACCTGTTGGATTTGAAGGAGAGTTAAATATTATCAGGCGTGTTTTTGGGGTGACAGCTTTCTCCAGTTCAGCGGCTGTCAGCTTAAAATCATTTTCTATATCTGTCTTCAGCACCACGGGCTTACCTTCAGCCAGTATTATCTGGTCATAATAGCTTACCCAGTAAGGTGCAATTATTATTACCTCATCACCTGGATTAACAAGGCTCAGCAGAATATTTATTATGGAATGTTTGCCCCCGGCGGACACCACCACCTGTTCGGCGCTATAATCAAGACCGTTCTCACTGCTTAAATTTTCTGGATATCGCCTCTCTCAGGTCAGGATATCCCGGAACAGGCGGGTAATGTGTATAATTATCATCAATGGCTTTCTTGGCTGCCTCCTTTATATCATCAGGAGTGTTGAAATCGGGCTCACCTATACTAAGATTAATAACATCCACCCCGGCGGCTTTCATATCACGGCTTTTCTGAGCCATAGCCAGTGTCTGCGATATCGAAAGTGATTTGATTCGGTCTGATAAGTATTCCATGGTTTTTTGATTGGTTTTAGTAAAGACCAAATTTAATTGTTTTTTGGCAATTGTCATGGTCACGAATGCCTTTTGTCATCAATGAAAAGGAAAGATTTTAATATCAGTTCGTTTCACCGGGATAAGGCAATATCAGTAAAAAATCTTACGTTTGTATATAATACAACAAGAAAATAATGGAAATACTTAAGGAAGTACTCTTTGTAACAATCCCGGCACTGCTGGTATTATTAACAGCTTACCTGCTTATCAGGAAAACCATTGAGAACGACAGGGAAAAGCGGCGCCATGAGATTATTCTGCAGAATTCAAGCACCATAACACCCGTCAGGTTACAGGCTTATGAAAGGCTGACACTTTTTCTTGAAAGGATATCCATTGAATCACTTATCATGCGTACCCACAAGCATGGCATGGATGCAAAAAAGCTGCAATCTGCCATGCTAAGCACTATAAGGTCTGAATATGATCATAACCTGGCGCAACAGATATATGTAACGCCACAGGCCTGGGAGGTTATTAAGAGTGCCCGGTCAAACACCATTAAGCTTATTAACACGATAGCAGAAAAGATACCCCCCACCTCCAGCGGTTCGGACCTGTCCAAAAACCTGCTGGAAGCAGTGATGGAGATGGACCAGGAACCGGCCAGGGTAGCCCTTGACTTTCTTAAAGCAGAAATATCCAGGATTTTATAGCAGCTCTATACTTCTCTTTACAAAAGTACTCAGCTTTTCGCCTTTAAGCATATTATTAGCCAGCAGGGCAAGGTCTATAAGCTGCTTTATTACAGGTTTTTTATCTGCAAACTCACCCATCAACTCCTTTTTCTTTTCTTCAGCATTAGCTCCTCTTTTTCCCGAGGGCTTCCAGCTTATCTTTTTCAGCCTGGGTAATTTCCTCATCTTTCTTACCTTCCTGAGCTTTTTCGGTTTCAGATATCTCCTTTTCGAGTGAGGATATTGTTTCAGTCTGCTTACTTATCTTATCACCCATATCCTTTTTTATCTCCCCTGCCAAACCTTCTATCATCGGATGGTTGGTATTGATAACCAGGTTAAAGGAATCAGGCATCTCCCCGTAAAAATTCATTCCCCCGCCAAGCTTTGACATATCCTTCATTCGCCTGATAAACTCAGACTGGGTAATTATCACAGGTGTATCATTCTCACTCATTGCTTCAGTCACAGGTATCAGGCTGTCCTTTCCCTCCAGCTGGCTGGAAAAAGCCATTTTCAGCAACTCCTGCTGCTCATTGTCAAGCTTTGATTCTATCTTTTCTTCTTTTTCAATAAGCTTCTCAACGACATCAGAGTCAACACGTACAAAACGGCTGTCTTTAAACTTTGACTCCAGGTGATTGATAAGATGCGACTCAAGGTCACCGTCCATCAGCAATACATCATATCCTTTGGCCTTTGCCTTATCTATATAGCTGTATTGTGCATCTTTATCGGTAGAATAAAGATATATAAGGGTTTTATTCTTATCTGTCTGGCTCTCCTTTATTATTTTCTCATATTCATCATAGGTAAAATATTTACCATCAGTATTTTTAAATAATGCAAACTTGAGTGCCCTTTCATAGAATTTCTCTTCCGTTATCATCCCGTATTCAATAAAAAGCTTCAGATCATCCCATTTCTTTTCAAAATCCTCACGGCTTTCCTTGAATATCTCGTGAAGCCTTTCGGCCACCTTTTTATTTATATGACTGGATATTTTTTTAACATTGGAATCGCTCTGCAGGTAGCTGCGCGACACATTAAGAGGTATATCAGGTGAATCTATCACCCCATGCAGCAGGGTGAGAAACTCCGGAACAATACCTTCAACCGAGTCGGTTACAAAAACCTGGTTACAGTAGAGCTGTATCTTGTTTTTCTGTATCTCAATATTATTCTTAATCTTCGGGAAATAGAGTATCCCCGTAAGATTAAAAGGATAATCAACATTAAGGTGGATATGGAACAAGGGTTCATCTGCCATGGGGTACAGTTCACGGTAGAATGCCTTATAGTCTTCCTCTTTCAGGTCGGCCGGCATCCTTGTCCATGCCGGTTTTGTATTATTAATTATCTTATCCTTATCTGTATCAACATATTTATCGTCTTTCCATTCCTTTTCCTTCCCAAAAGCTATTTCCACTGGCAGAAAACTGCAATATTTCTTCAGCAGCTCTTCAATCTTCGATTCATCAAGAAAGCTTTCCGATTCTTTATCCATATGCAGGATGACGTCGGTACCGACCCTTTCTCTTTCTGTCTCCTCTATTGTGTATTCGGGACTCCCATCACAGGTCCATTTAACTGCAGCCGAGTCTTTCTTCCATGATTTGCTTATCACCTCAACCCTTTCGGCCACCATGAAAGATGAATAGAAGCCCAGGCCAAAGTGACCAATAATTGCATTTGACTGCTCCTTATACTTATCCAGGAAATCATTGGCACTTGAAAATGCTATCTCATTCAGGTATTTCTTTGACCTCATCAGCGGTCATACCCACTCCATAATCCGAAACTGTTATTGTTTTTTTCTTCTTGTCAAAAGACACCCTGATAGTGGTATCTCCCAGCTCTTCCTTATAATCACCCACTGATGCCAGGGTGCTGAGCTTTTGTGTAGCATCCACCGCGTTTGAAACCAGTTCACGGATAAATATCTCATGGTCAGAGTATAAAAACTTTTTTATTATTGGAAAAATATTTTCAGTTGTAACTCCGATTTTACCTTTCTGCATTTTCGTATATTTTATTTGTTTGACATTTTGTATATGAGCTTATTTTCAAAGCTCATGCCAAATGGTCGCTTATGACAAATAGTCACACATGATGAAAAAAATGCAGACGAAAGAAGCTGGTTTTTTTCAGGACCGTCAGCTTAAGGTTGCAATGACTGCCCATCAGTATATTTAAAGTCAAAATCTTCCATGAGTATAAGCTCTCCTTCATTTATCTGTAGCAGATCATATGAAAAATCAGGTCCGTAATACCGGTACTGACCCTTATATTCCGGCGATGCGGGTGAGAGGTGATCGAAGATAATACCTGTCCGGTCGTTCATGAAACGCAGCATCATTGTAGCCAGCGGTGAATACCTGAAGATCATTCGTGATAGCATCTTTTCATTTACCCTGATAATCATTTTCCCAAACAGTGGTTTACCCTGCCCGTCAAAATGGAGTATCTCAACCACTTTTGAATTTGCAGATACATTACCCGGATCATAGCCCAGCAGTATATATGTCATGTCTCCGGACTTAGCTACAGGCTCAATATCATAATACAATGATCCATACCACTTATCACTATTTATGATTGTTTCATTATCAAGACTTTCCATACCCTCACTGCTTTGCAGCAATATATTATCCCCGGTTTTCCCATTATGTATTATACAGTTATACAGGTTCTTATCAGCTGTAAGCGGAATATTCCAGGAAAATATTTTAAGCAGGCTGTCAGAGGGGACTATCTGTCCGAGATACTTTACCTCCGGAATATCTGTCTCAATAACATCATCAAGTGACTGAAGGTAAAAAAGCAGAGAGCTGGTAAGAGAATCATTATAAATCAGCATCTCGCTTTCTGCCGGTTCAACGGCTATCCTGCTGAAATAATACTCAAGATCTTCAATAGTCTGCCCTGCTGCCTGCCGGGATGCAATTAAAAGGCCCAGCAGCGCAATTATTTTAAGATACTTCATCGAGCGTTTTAAGTATAATGTCAACTGCATAGTCAATTTCATTATTATCTATTATCAGGGGTGGGGATATGCGGAAGGAGTCGCGGCAAAACAAAAACTGATCAAGTATAAGCCCGTTTTTGGTTCCCTTTTCGATAAAAGCAGTTGCCATCTCCGGTGAAGATAGCTTAACAGCAAGAAACAGTCCCTCACCCCGTATTTCTTTAATAGCATCATGCTTTAATTTACTGCGGAACCTGTTACCCTTTTCCACCGAAACCATATGCAGATTATTATCAATAATATATTCCAGTGCGGCCAGGCCGGCGGCGCATGATACGGGATGACCGCCAAAAGTGGTTATATGTCCCAATGCAGGATTATCAGACAGACTTGAGATAATCTTTTTTGATGAGATAAATGCACCTAGTGGCATTCCCCCACCAAGGGATTTTGCCAGGCATATAATATCAGGTATAACATTATATCTCTCATAGGCGAACATGGTTCCGGTACGTCCAAAGCCTGTCTGTATCTCATCAAAGATAAGCAATGCACCGTATTCCCTGCATCTTGCAGCCAGTTCGCTGAGGAAGTCATTTTCAGGACTTATTATTCCTGCCTCTGCCTGTATTGGTTCAATTATTACAGCAGCCACATCCTGATCTATCAGCGACAGTGAATCATTGTTATTGAATTCAGCCTGCACTGCACCGGGCACCAGCGGCATGAAATGGGATTTGAAGGAATCCTCGCCATACAGGCTCAGGGCACCCATGGTTGATCCGTGATAAGCATTTTTGAAAGAGACCACACGGGACCGGGAGGTAAATTTTCTGGCTGCTTTAACAGCCCCTTCCACTGCTTCGGAACCGGAGTTTACAAAATAAACTGTCTCAAGGCTGTCCGGGAGTATGCCGGTAAGAGTGTGTGCATAGCCGACCTGTGGCGACTGGATAAGTTCTCCATAAACCATCAGGTGCATATATTTATCAAGCTGCCTTTTGACGGCATTGATAACATATTCATTGGAATGGCCTGTATTACTTACCGACACACCGGAGACAAGATCAAAAAATTTCTTTCCCCCTTTACCGTAAAGCCACACTCCCTTTGCTGATTCTATCTCAATAAGCAAGGGATCCGGGGAAGTCTGACCAACATGTGCCAGGAATAGATTTCGATTTGATAACATAAAAGCCTGGTGTTTACCGGATCATTACATTTATTTCTTTCAGCAGCTTATCGCGGTATGATTTCCCTATAGGTATATTATTGATATCAAGGTTGCCGCTTATCTCAACAGAGTTATCCCTTATCATATTTATCCTGCTCTTATTCAATATATAAGAACGGTGAACCCTTAAAAATATCACTGAAGGCAATTGTTGTTCAATTGCTTTCATTGTAAAATGGATAGTGTATTTTTCATTATCTGTATGCACCACCACGTAATTTTCAAGAGCCTCCACAACCACTATATCTATCAGTTTCAGTTTAACGAGTGTTGAGCCTTTTTTTATAAATACTTCCTGCTGACCGATATTTTCACTACTGTTAATACTCTGGTACCTTACCACTTTATCCACAGCTTTACAGAACCTGGAATAGTTAACAGGCTTTACCAGGTAGTCAATAACATCAAGGTCATAGGCTTGTACAGCCAGTTTGTCATCATTGGTCACCATTATAACAGCGGGAGGACGCTCCAGGCTTTTAATCAGTTCAAAGCCATCCATATCAGGCATTTGAATATCAAGAAAGATAAGGTCGATATCAGAATTCCCGGCAAGCATATTTCTTGCGTCAATAGCATTATCAAAAGCTTCAACAAGCTTCAGGAAAGATGATCTCCTCACATGCTCGGAAAGGACCTTTCTGAATAAGCTGTCGTCATCTACGATAATGCAATTCATAGGTTTAGGTTTCGCTGTCTGGGATATAGGTCAAAAATAGCAAAAAATACTGACAATCTTATTTATGGTGATTTTTAGCATCCATAAACTCCTTTTCTATCAGATCTGATCTTTTGATAGATTTTCTTAGCCACTCAAGTTTGACCGTTAATTTTTCTTCCTCGTTCAGCTGCCAGCGAATATCTGAGTTATGCAGCCTGGTAATAAGTTCATAGATAATTATTGCCGCCGACACTGATATATTGAAACTTTCAGTAAAGCCAAACATGGGTATCCTGATATAATCATCAGCCTCATTGACAGCCTGCTGGCTCAGCCCCTGCATTTCAGTGCCAAAGGCAAGAGCTATTTTCCCTTTCTCTATATTGAATTCAGCGGGACTGACACCTTTATCCTCGTGAGGTGTTGTTGCCACTATCCGGTAGCCTCTTTCGCGCAGGCTCTTATATGCATAGAGAGTATTCTCTTCAGAGGCATTGTATTTATTGATTGTTAACCATTTGTCTGATCCCAGTGCTACATCAGGATTCACCTGATAATGATTACTATTTTCAATAATATTAACTTCCTGTATCCCGAAGCAGTCACATGTCCTCAGTACTGCACTGGCATTATGGGGCTGGTAGATATTTTCCATCAGAACAGTTATATAATCTGTCCTGTTTGATAATACCATATCAAAGCGTTCAGCACGTTGCCGGGACACAAAGCCCTCAAGGTGTTCTATCAGTTCCTTTTCGATCATAGGCATTAAAAAAGGGGGTGCGTCCACCCCCTTAAGCAATCATAGAATCATGTTCTTAAAGTTTCTCGCTAAGACCGGGTGCTGCTTTGAATTTCACTACCTTCTTGGCAGGAACATTGAGTTTAGCTCCTGTCTGTGGATTTCTTACTACCCTGGCACTCCTGGTGTCAACCTTAAATGTACCCATACCCGGTAACTGAATTCTTTCACCCTTTTTCATTGCATCACCAAAAGCGTCTACAAATGAGTTAAGTGCTGTATTTGCATCCTTCATTGAGAGGTCAGCCTTGTCAGCGATAGCATTTACTAATTCCTTTTTTGTCATGGTAAATTGTTTTTATGGTTAGTTAAATATCTTTTATATAAATACAAATATATTTTTTTTTCTATGAATAGCAAACTTTAATGCCCATTTTTCCACGAACAGAGCAATTTTTAGTACTAATTTGTATTTAATCTTCACAAAAATAATAAGCCTGATTGAAGTACCGGAGTAATAATTTTGTTAAATAAAAAATTTATTATCTTTGCGCACCAGTAAAAAGGAGAAATGGCAGAGTGGTCGAATGCGGCGGTCTTGAAAACCGTTGTACCGCAAGGTACCGGGGGTTCGAATCCCTCTTTCTCCGCCAGAGCATTTGCAGACAAAAACCCGCGCCCCTGCGCGGGTTTTTTATTTTACAGGCTACCGGCCCCGTCAAATGCCTGCATTTGTAAGGGGTTGGGAGACTGGAAAAAAACGCCGTCAGGCGTTTGTCTTCAAATGCTCTGAAGCCACCCCACTAGGGGATCACGAGCGAGCAACGCGAGCGAGTAATCCCTGGTAATTAATGAAATGAAAGGATCTAGGGGATCACGAGCGAGCAACGCGAGCGAGTAATCCCTGGTAATTAATGAAATGAAAGGATCTAGGGGATCACGAGCGAGCAACGCGAGCGAGTAATCCCTGGTAATTAATGAAATGAAAGGATCTAGGGATCACGAGCGAGCAACGCGAGCGAGTAATCCCTGGTAATTAATGAAATGAAGGATCAGGGATCACGAGCGAGCAACGCGAGCGAGTAATCCCTGGTAATTAATGAAATGAAAGGATCTAGGGGATCACGAGGAGCGTAGCCCGCCGTCGCCACCACCTTCGGCAAGCCTACGGTGGTCAAAGGAAGGCTATGGCGGGCGAAACAACGAGTAATCCCTGATCCCACCCACAATATTCTTTATTATTTCTTCCTGACCATAAAAAGCCTATGCATTTCGTTAACTTTCTTATGATAATAGAGAATATTACCATCCGGTGAAATAGTCGGGGCTTCAACAAATCCAGCTATCTCCTCAATCCTGTAAGGATTTCTGAAAGGTTCATCAATTGATATTCTGGTTGCAACGAATATCTGAGGCACAGATGACAGGGACATAGGTAATTCGAGCCTGGTGAAATAAAGTTCTAACATATCTGCGGATATGCATGCAGCATATTCAAGAGCCCCGGTATTTACGTTTTCAAGAACCCCATCCCCTGTTCTGATAAATCCATTATCATTTTTAACAGCAACAACCAGATCAGATTCATATGGCCCGCCATTCTCGTCAAACAGTCCATCAACAGTGAAAAGAATATTGCCATTTTTATTCACTTCGATATCGAAATTAATCCAACCGCCCATATTTTTTGACAGCCCCTGCACTATATCTATATCTGTGACAGTGTCGCGGGAAAAAGATCCGGAATAAACCGAAGCCAGGCTTTGTTCATAAGACCTTGTTGAAACAAAGTACAAAGTACCTGAATCATCGATTGAAGGCACAGCATCCAGATACTCGCTGTTTGTGCCATTCACTGTCCCCTGATACTGGAAAACAGAATCATTAATCCTTGAAGCATAATGCAGATTCGTATTAACATGTGGCTGGTTCAGGTTGTTAAAAAAAAGCAATTCCCCATCCCTCGAGAGAAAGGGTTCCATTATATGGTCATCATAACCTGGAACATCTACTTCCTGCTCCAGTCCAAATTCAAAATGCTCTGACAATGGAGTGCCCGCCTCCTTCTTGCAAGCGCAGAAGGCAATCAAAAAAAATATTATCAAAAATCTCATCGCTTCAAAATATTCTTGAAGGCTAAATTTATCATTTTTAATCCTTATAAAATATCAAATAACCAAATAAATCAATTTACCCTGAGGCAACGAACACTGAACCCGTACGACTTAGCATAGTCGTTACTGTTCACATTGGCGCTGGTATTATAATACTCCCCCTTTCCTGTACCAAAGGAGTAGTTTGTTAAGTTCAACTTTTAGGGATTTAAGTAATCTTGATGATGAATTAAACCAGTTTGCATATTTGATTTTTAAGGGATTGTCAATTGAGGCAAATTTGGATCCAAGTTATCATATAAAATGAATATGAAAATTACAGTTTTCAGCGGTCAGTGCAAACATGACTATGGATTGTGTCGTCCTAAAAAAGTTTACAGTTTTATACTTTTATATCAACAGGTTTTTAAAAAAATATTCCTAAATTAGATTATTGTAATATAAACAAACAAACAGATACCCATGGAAAACAGTGATCAAAAAACAGATCTTCAGGAAAAGATGGAGCTGACTTCTCCTGCATTAGCACAACTAAACCAGATTCGTAAATGGACCCGATTTCTGGCGATAATTGGTTTTGTCGTCAACGGATTATTAGTGCTGGCAGCAATTATCTCACTTACTTTTAACAAATCCGGGATTGTGCCAATCGAAGCAGGTATTGCAGGTGCTTTACCCCTGCTGATATTGGCGGGTTTATATTTCTTCCCGGTATTATACCTTCACAGGTATTCTATACTCTCAAAACAGGCCATAGATAATAATGACACCTCCCTTATGGAAGAGGCGCTTAAATTTCAGAAGAAGTTCTTTAAGTTTATCGGGATTTTAACTATCGTTTTTCTTGCTATATGGACTCTCGCTTTGTTCTCAATGATTATGGGCGACCTGATCGCACCATCACCATTTTGACAACCAGATTATTATGCCCGGTGTCACTCATCCTCAATAACTTCCACCTCACCTGATGATGGTATCACCAGTGTCCATCTATGTGTTCCTTTTCCGGTAACGGTTACCGTACCCTCTAATGACCCTCCTCCCCCGGATAATGTATGTTCGCCCTCCTCCACAGGTTTATATTCCGTCGTTGAGCCTGAAGGCACATCACCATAACTTACTGAACCTATAGTTATGCCTGTAATTGTTTCCGTAACTTCATTTTTAATCCTGATTGAATGATCAGCTTCCTTTTCACAGGAACTCATAACAAGCATAAGTGCCAGTACACCAAAAAATAATCTTAAATACTTCATTTTAAAATCTTTTTTTAAAGAATTAAACAAGCGTATATTATATTTACTAAAAAAACTCAACTCAAATGCAAGAATACTAATATACAAAATTCTCCGGGTTTTGATAAAATTCAGCTCTTATAAAACCGCAAGGCTGTAGTTCTCATAAAAACACTAAGCTATGAAGGGTAAGAAGTGTGAATGATGCTTTTCCCCGGCGCCAAACATTCTTTACCCCTGCATTGATTTCCATCTTCTTACTGTCCTTCCCAAACGCGGAACGAGATAAATATTTGAAGCGCTTTTGCCAATTATATATGCCAGTGAAGCTGCAATTACACCTACCATATTCAGATACCCGACACATACCAGCAGTACCAGGAGTATTACCACAAGCTCAACAGCGGTGGCGATTGATATTGGCCGGGTATTATTTGCAGCAACCAGTATAGATCTTTGAAATGACAGGAGAACGGATAAAGCAGGAAGAATAAGCAATAACTTAAGGGGAAAATAGGCCAGATCAGCCAGGTCAGCTGTCAGTCCGGATACATCCCTGAACCATATAACCGCAAGCGGGGTAAAAGCGATGATTCCAAGCAGTACCGTCACACCCGAACCGAGTATAACAGCGAAGTTGCGCAATTTACCGTAATTCTGTTTCCTGTCGCCGATCAGTGCAATATTCACTTCCTGGTATGATAATCCCACGCTCCTGAAGATAAAAACCAGTGAATTAACAACAGGCAGCACTGCCAGTGATTCTATTGGCATCTGGGATCTGCCAAGGAAAAAGGTTACAAAAGGATGGACACCCAGGGAAAGTAAGGAAGTAAGCGCAAGCGGTGTATAAAACCTTGTTATAAACCTGTAGCCCAGCTTAATTTCCGGGTTTTCCCCGGGATTGTTATTCTCATCATGATCTCCTTCACTTATGATACGCTTTACTGTCTTTCTTGCCATCAGCCAGCTTGCCACTGCCTCTGCAAAGACAGCGATTGACAATGTTGCTCCTCCGACATATGCGCCGGGGATGCCTGCCAGATAAAGAATAAAACCTGCCAGTGCAATAACCAGGAGTCTGACTATAGTACCATATGTTACCCTTCGTGTCAGGTTATTCCTGATAAGTATTCCCTGGTAAAACCTCCTGTACCCGATAGCCGGTGGCCATAATATTAGCAGTATAAGTGAAATATATGTCAGATGGGCCACATTTTCAGGTACACCCATCAGATCCCTTACAATAAAGTTAAAGACCGGGGGAATAAGGACCAGTAACTGGACAATAACCACCGACAGGTTCAGAATATCAGTAAAACGCTTCAGCTTCTTAAAGGAATTGCGGTCTGTCACAAGGGCAGTTGAGGCACTCATAAGCATTATTACGGGAGCTTCCACTATCAGCGCAAAGGAGAAAGCTATACCGAAGGCTGCAAGATTATGCTTGGCATCAGGCAGCCTGGCTATTACGGATACAAGGAAGGGCTGCTCGGCAGCCATCATAAGCCAGGTCAGGGCCAGCGGGCTCCAGAAAAGAAATATCTTTTTGTATGTTAATTGTTCGCTGATTTTCACTGTTCACATAAAGAGCACAAATATATTAAAATGAAACCAACTTAGCACTCGTTTCATATTTATGATCAGGATATACGCACAATTTTAAAAAGAGTAAAAATTTCAGTATTTAATCTTCCCTCTTACATTATGCCACCTGCGGATGATATATCCGAAGATTACAGCATTAAAGAAGGTGAACATTCCATATATAACCGCGGGGATCGCCATCACGGAATTATTGAGGAAGACCGGGCTGCTTGCGATTGTTATGGCCAGGGCGCTGTTCTGTATGCCCACTTCCACGGCAAGAGTGATAAGCTTGGCCTTATCAAAGCGCAAAAACCTGCCGGCATAATAACCCGATGTCATGCCCATTACATTTAGCAGGAATACCAGGGGTGCAATATGAAGGTACAGGCTGAAACCATAATCACCTTCATTATGACTGGTAATGATAACAAAGAGAAAAACCAGGGCGAGCAGTATGGTGGTTATGTATTTCATATGCCTCTCAACTTTCCCTGCAAACACGGGATACCTGTGCCTTACAAAAATTCCTAAAGCCGTTGGAAGCAGTATCATCAGGAAGATCTTGAGTATTGTAGGCAGCAAAGGCAAATAAACAACAGCCTCATCCTTCATAAACAGCCTGGTGGCAAGAAAAACAAATGCCGGTATTGTAAAAAGTATCAGTATGCTGTTTATTGAGGTCAGGGATATGGACAATGCCACATTACCTTTCAGCAGATAGGTTATCAGGTTTGAGGTTGCGCCACCCGGACAGACAGATATAAGCACTATTCCAATCTTAATAGGAGCTGGCAAACCGCTAAGGGCAGCGATGGTAAATGCCAGTCCGGGTAACAATATCATCTGGCACAGAAGCCCGGTGATCAGTGCTTTAGGCTCGGAAAAAATCAGTCTGAAGTCTCCGAAGCGAAGCGACAACCCCAGGTTGATCATAATCAAACCAAGGGTTACCGGTAAGATATATTGCGAAAAAAGGCTGGCTTCCATTTACAGTTCGTGATCAGATAAAATCAGTAAAAAAGAATAATTAAATACAATAAAAAATGTACTGAGTTATTACGAATTTAAAACCTTGAAGATACCAAATATTCCAGTTTCAGCAAGAAGTTGACTGTTACATTTATAACACTTAAGGTCATCCTTAGAAAGCAGACAGGGTTTTTTGCCGTTTAGCCGGGACGGTAATGGTCTTATAACACCTTCTTCATCTGCTCTTCAGTGAGTACACCTTCTTCCCTTACCACCTCTTTAACCGTTTTACCCTGCTCATATGCTTTCCTGGCAATTTCAGATGCCTTATCATAACCTGTATATGGTATCAGCTTCACTGCCACATCCAGACTGTTTTCAACATTTGACCTGCACCTATCAGCATTAGCACTTATACCGTCAATACATTTAGATGCAAATATCCCGGATACAGAAGAGAGAATAACAGTTGACTGTATCAGGTTATAAGCTATCAGCGGCAGCATTGTATTAAGCTCAAAATTACCGGCTTTGGCTGCAGCTGTGATTGTGGCATCGTTACCGGTGACCTGTGCTGCCACCTGCATCACAGCCTCGGGTATCACAGGGTTAACCTTGCCGGGCATAATAGATGATCCGGGCTGCACAGCAGGCAGGGTTATCTCACCCAGCCCTGCTCTCGGACCTGAAGAAAGCCATCTTATATCATTGGCTATCTTTGTCAGGCTCACTCCTATTGTATTAAGCACTCCGCTTACAGACACCGAGCTGTCCTGTGAAGACTGCGAGGCAAAATGATTATCTGTCTCCCTGAAATCAATACCGGTATCCGCAGCAATCAGCTCAATCACCCTTGATGCAAATTCAGGATGGGCATTTATCCCGTTACCCACCGCGGTTCCACCGAGACTTAATTCAAGCAGCTCTGTTTTCACCTTATTCAGCCTGTCAATATCTTTTTCTACCTGTACAGCATAAGCTGAAAACTCATCACCCAGTGTCATCACCACGGCATCCTGCAGATGCGTCCTTCCAAGTTTCTCTATACCCGCAAACTGACTGCTTTTTTTATACAGTGACTCCTTCAGGCTGCTTAAAGAGGGTAATAATTCTTTTTCCACCAGGACGGAGACAGCAATATTTATAGCGGAAGGGATAACATCATTACTCGACTGGCAAAGGTTAACATGATCATTGGGATGGACAGGTTTTTTACTCCCCCTTTTGCCCGTATGAATTTCGTTTGCCCTGCCTGCAATAAGCTCATTTATATTCATATTAGTGGATGTACCGGAGCCCGTCTGGAAAACATCAACCACAAACTGATCATTATGCTTACCATCAAGTATCTCATCCGCAGAAGCTATTATCAGTTCAGATACCTTATTGTCGATCAGTCCCAGCTCTCCATTTACAAGAGCTGCATACTTCTTTATTAATGCCAGAGCTCTTATGAACTCATCCTGCAGCCTGAGGCCGCTTATTTTAAAATTCTCAACTGCTCTTTGCGTCTGTGCACCATAAAGCGCATTCTGAGGCACCCTGACGTCACCAAGAGAATCTGATTCAGTTCTTTTGTTCATGCCTTTAAAATTTTTTATCACTCTATAAGATTTAATTTGATTAAGGCGAAAAGAGCAACAGGCGTTATAATTAATCATCCCGGTCACGCCATCATCTGCATATTATAAAGTCTTCTATACAGTCCATGCTTAACACCAAGCAATTCATCATGTGTTCCCTGTTCAACGATCATACCTTCATCTATAACCACTATCCTGTCGGCCCGCTGCACCGTAGACAACCTGTGGGCAATGACAATGGAGGTCCTGTTAAGCATCAGTTTTTCTATGGCATCCTGCACAAGTCTTTCCGATTCAGTATCAAGTGCCGAGGTTGCTTCGTCCAGTATCAGTATGGGCGGATTGGCATACACAGCCCTTGCAATACTTATTCTCTGCCGCTGTCCGCCACTCAGTTTATTCCCTCCCTCACCCACATTATAATCATATCCTTCCGGGTTCTCCATTATAAAATCATGGGCATTGGCAACACGGGCTGCTTTAATTATATTCTCCTCATCATAATTATCCGAGCCGAAAGCAATATTATTCTTAAAATTATCATTAAATAATATTGCATTCTGGTTAACTATACCCATCACCCTTCTCAGATCATTAAGCTTCATATCGCGTATATCCCTGCCATCAATAATAATGCTTCCCCTGTCAACATCCATAAACCTGGGAAGAAGGTCAACCAGGGTTGACTTTCCTGACCCCGACTTACCAACAATAGCTATTGTCTGCCCTTTTTTTACTGTAAGGGAAATATCTTTAAGCACCAGATCTTTACTATATGCAAAGCTGACATTATCGTACCTTATCTCATGTTCAAAAGACCTTAGAGGCAGCGCATCTGCTTTCTCAATGACAATCTCCGGGGCATCCAGTATATATTCAATTCTCTCGAGTGAGGCCATACCCTTCTGTATATTAAAATACATTGTTGTTATATTTTTTGCGGGGGGTATAAGCTGTGAAAAAACAACCAGGAAGACTATCAGCAGGTCAGGGGTCATCTCTGAGGATCCTTTCAGCACCAGCACACTGCCGAAATACATCACTACCATCAGCACTATTGTAGAGAGGAATTCACTGAGTGGTGAGGCCAGGTATTTTTTGCGCAGCACGCGCCTGTATATCTTTGTAAAGAAGTCATTGATAAAGGCAAATTGCGCCTTCATCTTACCTTCTGCATTAAAGGCTTTGATAATTCTTAAGCCTCCAAGCGTCTCTTCTACCACTGACAACAGCTTACCAAGGTGCTCCTGTCCGATAAATGACTTTGACCTCAGGTTACGCCCTACCCTTCCGATAAGCCATCCGCTCAAAGGCATCAGCACCAATGCAAAGAGTGTCAGCTTAAAGCTTGTTATAAAGAGAAAGGTAAGGAAAATAATTATTGTGAAAGGATCTCTGAAAAGCATAGTCAGGGATCCCATAACAGAGACCTGGATCTCTTCCACATCGTTTGATATACGGGTCATCACATCACCTTTCCTCGACTCGGTGAAATACGAGACAGGAAGCCTCAGGACCTTATCATACAGCTTTTTACGCATATCTCTTACTGTGCCGGCACGCAGGTATGCCAGGGCATTATTAGCTGCAAAAACAAAGACATTTCTGAATAGACTGGCAGTGACTACCAGCAGGCAAACGGCTATCAGGGCTGCCCCGGGTCCCACGCTTTCAATATAGTAATCCATATAATAATTCAGCATATCCATGAACCATTCCTGCTTCATTTCAAAGTCACCGGGGTGTGCTGTTTCCGGCACTTTATTAAATAATATCTGGAGAAAAGGGCTTATCAGGCTGTATGTAAAAAGTGAAAAGACTGCAGCAAGAATATTGAACAGGACATTTTGGGCTGCAAACCATTTATACGGCAATAAGAACAAAAGTAGTACCCTGAACCTTTTCATTTACATCCTCCTTTATATTCCTGTATAATTAAAAGGTGTAACAGCCTTTAACTCCTCTTTCACCTTATCATCCAGATCCAGCTTATTAATAAAGCCGGTCAATGCCTCTCGGTCAATAAGTTCATTGGTGCGTGTTAACTCCTTCAGTGCTTCATAGGGCTCAGGATAGCCCTCCCTTCTCAGTATAGTCTGAATAGCTTCTGCCACCACAGCCCAGTTATTATCCAGGTCGCGTTCAATCTTTTCCCTGTTAACAATCAGCTTATCCATCCCTTTTATTACTGACATAACAGCTATCCGGGTGTGAGCCAGGGGCACACCTATATTCCTGAGTACCGTTGAGTCGCTAAGGTCACGCTGCAGTCTCGATACAGGCAGCTTCTCAGAAAGATGACCCAGCAATGCGGATGAAAGTCCCAGGTTTCCTTCGGCATTCTCAAAATCGATAGGATTAACCTTGTGCGGCATTGCCGAAGAGCCCACTTCCCCCTTATTTATTTTTTGTTTAAAATAATCAAAGGATATATACATCCACACATCCCTGGAGAAATCAATCATTATGGTATTAATACGTCTGACAGCATCAAAAAGCGCAGCCATATTATCATAATGCTCTATCTGTGTTGTTGGCTTTGAACGGGCAAGTCCCAGGGTTTCATTTACAAATTTATCAGCGAACTTATCCCAGTCCTATCTCAGGATATGCAGCCACATGGGCATTGAGGTTTCCGCTTGCTCCTCCGAACTTAGCAGACCAGGGTATTGACTCTATCTGGCCCAACTGCTCTTTAAGTCTTGATACAAAGACCGATATCTCCTTGCCCAGTCTTGTTGGCGTTGCCGGCTGCCCGTGGGTACGTGCCAGCATGGGTATATCATGCCACTGGTCAGCAAGCCTCTGCATGGATGAGATCATTCCTGATATCATGGAGATATAAATATCATCAAAATACTCTTTCAGTGACAAAGGCGTTGCTGTATTATTTATATCCTGCGATGTGAGTCCGAAATGAATAAACTCCGACCATCTGCCAAAACCAAATTCAAGGAACTTTTCCTTCAGGAAATATTCAACAGCCTTTACGTCATGGTTTGTTTTGCTTTCAATATCCTTGATCCTTTGTGCATATGTAATATCAAAATCCTTATACAGGGACCTTATAAGCACATAATCCCTCTTATTAAAATCAGCCAGTTGAGGAAGGGGTATATCACACAGTGCAATAAAATATTCCACTTCTGATCTGAGCCTGTACCTGATAAGGCCATACTCGGAAAAATACCCGGCCAGCTCATTTACTTTATCCCTGTATCTCCCGTCAATGGGTGAAATAGCTGTTAATTTAGTCAGATCCATCTCTTAACGATTAGTTGCATATAATGACAGGTTGTAAATTTAGCATATTACAGGGTGAAATAAAACTGAAATTTTGTAAATTCGGACATTTAATCCATGATACTTATTAAAGATTAATGTTTAAAATCAGAATATCGGCAGTAAAATATTCTAATACCTACCCTCTTTTATACGGTTTATTACATTCAGGTATAGAGCTTAACGCAGATATAGAGATCGATCATCCTGCAGATTGTGCAAGGAAGGTATCTGCCGGTGAAGCCGACATAGGCCTGGTGCCGGTGGTGATAATTCCATCAATCCCCGGTCTGTCAATTATCGGCGATTATTGCATAGGCACAGAGGGACCTGTACGCACAGTACTCCTGCTCAGCAATAAACCTGTAAACACACTTGACACCATTTATCTTGATCACAGATCAAGGACATCGGTAGCCCTCACCAGGCTGCTGGCACATAAATTCTGGAAGTGCAGGTTTAAATATAAGGACACCAGTGAAGATTTTAATTTTACCGGTATAGCCGATAACGAAGGTGTGGTATTGATAGGTGATCAATGCTACGATATGGAATCGGATTTCTCTTATAAAACAGACCTTGCTGTTGAATGGAATAAATATACCGGTATGCCTTTTGTTTTTGCCTGCTGGGTATCGAATAAGACTTTCAGCGAACAGTTTATCGCAAAATTCAACAAAGCCCTTGAATATGGTGTTAATAGTATAGATAGGGTTGTGGATTATTACAGAAGCCAGGGATCTATGCCTCCTGACGTTCTGGACGACTATCTTAATAATAATATTGATTATATCTTCGATAACAGGAAAAAAAAGGCCATGAACACCTTTTTTGACTATCTTGAGGAGATAAATAAACCGGGTATATATAATAAATAATATTTATATGAAACGCTTCCTGACAACAGGCTTACTACTGTCTATAGTCTTAAGCACCAACCTATTTGCCCTGGACAGGCAGCAAGACAGTTCAGGAAAAAGTGATACAGCCCTTGTTTACAAGTTCGAAATAAGGAAGGCCATAGCAGCCCCTGCCTGGAGGACAACCAAGCTGAGTCTTCAGGAGGCCAGGGAAATGGATGCTGACTATATCCTCATACATATGAATACTTACGGGGGACAGGTTGATATGGCTGACTCAATACGGACAGCCATACTTAACTTCCCTGAACCAGTACTGGTATTTATAGATAACCAGGCTATTTCGGCCGGAGCACTTATTGCTATTGCATGTGACAGCATATATATGAGGTCAGGAGGCAGCATTGGGGCAGCTACCGTTGTTGACCAGAGCGGTCAGCAGGTGCCCGATAAATACCAGTCCTTTATGAGGAGTATGATGCGGTCGACAGCTGAGGCACACGGCAAGAAACCCGTTATCGTAAACGGTGATACAACATATGTATGGCACCGTGATCCCAGGATAGCCGAATCTATGGTAGACCCCAAAGTATATGTGGAGGGTATCAGCGATACGGGTAATGTGCTTACACTTACAAGCGCAGAAGCCATTGATCTGGGTTTCTCAGAAGGTCCGGCAAGTAATATTGAAGAGCTACTGCAGAAGGCCGGTATTGAGAACTATATAATGGAAGAATTTAAACCGGGTGGTACGGAGAAATTTATTCAGTTCCTTATTAATCCTGTTGTCTCAGGTTTGCTAATTATGATTATTATCGGTGGACTCTACTTTGAGCTGCAGTCGCCCGGCATCGGTTTTCCCATTATTGCCGCGCTTGGGGCTGCTATCTTATACTTTGCACCCCTCTACCTCGAAGGTCTCGAGGCTAACTGGCAGATAGCAGTATTTGTAGCCGGGGTTATACTGATTATGGTAGAGATATTTGCCATACCCGGATTTGGCGTGGCCGGGGTTCTGGGGATTGCCGGTATTATAACCGGACTTACATTCACAATGATAGATAAGATAACTTTTGAGTTCGGACCTTCACCTGACGGACAGGGCATAAAAGAAGCCATGGCCTCTTTCACCATTGTGATAGTATCAATGTTCCTTTCATTCTTCCTTTCCATATGGCTCAGCAAAAAGATGTTCTCACCTAACAGTCTTTTTGGCAAGCTGGCACTTCAGAAAATTATGAATGTGGATGAGGGCTATATCAGCTTTGACAGCAAAAAGCAGAAATCGCTTTCAGGGGCCAAAGGTAAGGCATATACTGTTCTGAGACCATCGGGAAAGGTCATCATTGATAATGAGATATATGATGCAAGGTCGGAGATAGGGTATATTGACCGGGATACTGCTATCAGGGTTATAAGAGATGAGGCAGGTCAGTTATATGTACTTAAAGACGAATGATTAATTATGCAGGGCTTCCGGATAAGAGATTACAGGGATGACGATTATGAAGCAGTTATACGGCTCTGGGAAGCAACCGGGATGGGAAATGCAGAAAGAGGGGATGATAAGGATACCATTGAACGCTGCATGCATACAGGCGGAAGCTTACTTATTTTGGAAGAGGAAAAAAATAATACAGTTGCCGGCAGTTCATGGATGACCTTTGACGGCAGGCGTATATACCTGCATCATTTTGGTATATTACCTGAATACCAGGGCAGGGGATTATCAAAGTACCTGCTCGAAGAAAGCATAAAGCATGTAAAGGCAACAGGTCATCAGGTCAAAGATTGAGGTTCACAGCTCAAACAAAGTGGCCATTAATCTTTATAAAAAATATGGCTTTAAATATCTGGGTGACTACCAGGTATTTATCATAAGAGACATTAATAATGCAGGCAAATAGTATGTTCTTAAATCTATGTTAAAAATTGAAAATATTATACTTGCAGAGAAATAAAATTGTATTTTTATAGAATGAGGGAAAAAAATGAATTTAGGACTATGAGCAGAACAATAACTTTTAACCGCTTAAGAGAGATAAAAGATCAGCTTCCTGAAGGAAGTGTAAAAAGAATAGCCAGTAAACTGGAAATGAATGAAGAAACAGTAAGAAACTATTTTGGAGGGTGGAATTACGATGAGGGAGAAAGTGTGGGTGTTCATCTTGAACAGGGTCCGGATGGCGGCCTTGTTACTTTTGATGACACCACCATCCTTGAGATCGCAGAAAAGATGATCTCTGTGGATTAATGCATACCAGGGCTCAGTTTACTGTTGTATAATTACTTCTTTTTCTCTGGCTCATCAGGTATTTTTTGTATTTTTCAGCTGAATTAAGCCAGAAAATATGAGATCAACATTATTTTTACTGGTAGCAGGATTAATTATGCTATCAGCCTGTGATAATACAGCTGAGCCGGAAATACAGCTCAAATACGATGACAACATCAGTCTCGAATATCATGAAGTGATAGATGCATACCGGCAGCTGGCCCATCATTATCCTGAGGCCAGGCTTGTTGAGATGGGTGAAACGGATATAGGAAAACCGCTTCATCTCTTTATGATCTCAGGCGATCGCGATTTCAGCCCGGAATCGATAAGAGAAAAAGGTAAATGCATAATACTTGTCAATAACGGCATACACCCGGGAGAACCTGAAGGAATAGACGCCAGCATCCAGTTTGCCTGGGATATACTCAGGGACAGGGATAATCTTAAACATTACCTCGACAGTGTGGCTATAGGCATTATCCCGGTATATAATATAGGTGGTGCCCTTGACAGAAGTAAATATTACAGGACAAACCAGGACGGACCGATATATAAAGGCAGAAGAAGGAATGCCAGGAATCTTGACCTTAACCGCGATTTTGCCAAGCAGGAAACAAAGAATGCGCGGAGTTTTGCACGAGTTTTCCATTTCCTTAAGCCTGATATTTTCCTTGACACCCATACCACCAACGGCTCTGATCACCAATATACCATAACACTGATACCAACGCTTCACAGCAAGCTGGATCCGGCCATGGGACAGTTCTTTAAGAATAAATTGCTACCCGATCTTTATAACAGGATGGCTGATAATTCTGAATATGAGATGATACCCTATATACGTATGAGAAACTATAGCGGGAATATAAGAGATGGTATAATGGCATTTTATGACGGACCTTTCTACTCCACGGGCTATGCCTCCCTGTTCAACAGCTATGCATTTATGACAGAGAATCTGGTATATAAGTACTTCCCTGACAGGGTAAGGTCTGTGATAGATTTTCTCAAACAGCTGACAGCCCTCAGTTATGATAACTGCAGTGATATAAGGCGGACAAAGGATGAGGCTGATAATAATATCAAAACACAGGATGAGTATATCCTCGACTGGGAAATAGATTTGTCCTTTTCAGAGCCTCTGCTTTTCAAGGGTTATGAATATATCAGACCCGAACCCTCAGAAGGAAGACGCACAAGGGGATATTACGATCGTAACAGGCTCTGGACGGATACCATACCTTTTTTCACTAAATATGACCCCGTTTTATCCGTTACCAGTCCTCCGGCCTATATCATACCCCAGGCATGGAGTGATATTGCAGACAAACTATCCGACAACCAGGTTTTTTTATATCGTCTTGCGGATGACTGCGAACTTGAAGTAGAGAATTATTATATCGAAAATGCGGAACCCTCAAACCGGTCCAACCAGGGTCATTATGTTAACCGTAATATACAGCTGCGCAAAGTTAAACAGAAAATGCAGTACTATAAGGGTGATTACATTGTCATGACCAACCAGCATGCCAACAAATATATTGTTGAGATGCTTGAACCACATGCCCCAAACTCATTTTTTGCCTGGAACTTTTTTGATGCCATACTTGAGTCCCACGACTATTACTCAATACTCAGTTTTGAGAGCGAGCTGATGGATATGCTTGAAAAAGATGAACAACTGCGTGCGGAATTTGAAAAGATAAAAGAGGAGGATGATGGTTTTGCCTCTGACAGGATGGCTCAGCTTAGGTTCCTGTATGAAAGATCACCGATGTATGAGATTGAAAAGTATAACAGGCTGTACCCTGTTGGACGTTTAACAACCGATCCCTTCAGCCTGAATCTTCACAGCAATACCAGGCCGGATTTTGTGATTGATTAGAATGTGCGGGATCAGAATTACATTATCTATTTGACAAGGAAATCCATAACTTTCCTGTCGCCGATATAAGCGGTCAGCCTGTCATTACGCTTTACCGGTCCCACGCCTGACGGCGTCCCTGTAAAAATAAGATCTCCGGTCTTGAGGGTAAAAAAACGGGATATATAAGATATTATACTGTCGAAACTAAAAATCAGCTGTGATGTATTGCCTCTCTGCACCGTTTCGCCGTTTTTCAGAAGACTGAAAGATATATTATCCACATTACCGGCCTGGCTGACAGGAATAAATTCACCAACTGGTGCGGCCCCGTCAAAAGACTTTGATATATCCCAGGGCATCCCTGCAGCAGAAAATGATGACTGGTAGTCGCGGGCGGTCATATCCACTCCCAGGGTAAGCATATCATAATACCTGTGGGCATATTTCTCTGCAACTGACTTACCAAGCTTGCTTATCCGCAGCACCACCTCTATCTCATAATGTATATTGTCAGAGAAGGGGGGCATAAAGAAAGGCTTATTATTCTTGAGTAAGGCGGAATCGGGTTTCAGGAATACAAGAGGCTCAGCCGGCAGGGGCCTGCCCATCTCCTCAGCATGATCCTTATAATTCAGTCCTATACAAATAATCTTCATGGGATAAGATTTTATTCAGCCCCTACTTATTAAATGCTCTCAGCTTAATTTCAGTTAACAGTTTCTTTGTATATTGTGGAAAATCACCATCCATCATCCATGCATAATAACTGGGTTCCTTCATCAGCACATCCTCCACAGGTCTTCCCCTATGCTTACCAAAATTAAATACTTCCTGTCCTTTTGCATTATAGATTATACGTCCGGCAAGATCGGCAAACTTATTCTGCTTACTGAATTCAGCCAGTTTATCAATGTCATTATCAAGGTCAGTATACATGTCGAGCTGGGCTTTCAGTATCTCATATGTGGCTTCAGTGTCAGCCTTTGCACTGTGGGCATCCTCCAGCTCTTTTTTGCAGTAAAATTTAAGAGCTGCACTAAGTGTCCTCTGCTCCTTTTTGTGAAAGATCACCTGTACATCAACGCACCTTCTCTTCCTTATATCAAAATCTATCTCTTCACGCAGGAACTCTTCGGCCAGCAGGGGAATGTCAAAACGTAAGGCATTATAGCCGGCCAGATCGCATCCCTCAAGAAACCTTGCAAGATTTTTTGCTATCTCCCCGAAAGAAGGGCAATCTTTGACATCTTCATCACTTATCCCGTGGATGGCCGAGGCCTGGGGACTTATTGGTATTCCCGGCTTAAGTCTTTCCGTAAACCATTCCTCCTTTCCGCCGGGATGTATCTTTATAACTGATATTTCTACTATACGGTCTTTTGCTATATTAATGCCTGTTGTCTCCAGGTCGAAAAATGCAATAGGTCTTTTAAGGTTCAGTTCCATATAATTATAGTGGCTTAAGGGGATAAAGCAATATTAAAATACTCATTACCCGGTAGTTTAACTTACGATTGCCGTTGAGGATGCAGCATGGATACCAGTCAGTCCTGCAACAGGGCTTTTTTATTTCAGGAAACTCCCGAAACCTGAAACGCTCAATTTTTTCAGGCGTTTATCATCATAGGCATAAGAAGCATAAGCACATCTTCCGCCTCATTGGCTGACTCTGATGGTAGCAAGAGCCCGGCCCTTGTCGGGTCGGCAAGCTCAATAACCACGTCAGGTGATTCAATATTTGATAATATCTCCAGCAGGAAGACGGATTTAAAACCTATCTCCATCTCCTCCCCTTCATATTCACAATTCAGCCTTTCATATGCTGATATGGAGAAGTCAATATCCTGTGCCGAAACCATTATCTGGTTACCTGTCAGTTCCAACTTAACAAGGTTGCTTGCCTGGTTTGAAAAGACTGATACCCTCTTCAGTGTATTCAATAATTCAATCCTGTCCACAGTAACTTTCCTCTCGTTATTTGAAGGTATAACAGAATGATAGTTAGGATAATTACCCTCAACCAGCCTGCAAATGACCTTATATTCAGAAAGGGTGAAAAAAGCGTTTTTGTCGTCAAATTCAAGTGCAACCTTACCTTCCTCTTTTGGAAGGATGTTTTTTAATAATGAAGCCGGTTTCTTTGGCAATATAAAGGATGCATTCTCCTCTGACTGCGCATCGCTTCGCTGGTATCTTACAAGCTTATGCGCATCAGATGCAACAAATGTTATCTTATCGGTACCTGCTTCAACGAATATTCCCCCCATCACAGGTCTCAGCTCATCGTCTGCAGTGGCAAATATTGTCTTATTGATCCCTGACATCAAGACATCGGCATCGATATTAAAAGCCACCTTCTTTTCTTCCTTGATTGACGGCAACACGGGAAAGTCAACACCATTAAGTCCAACAATGCTGAATTTACCTTTTTCGGAACTGATATCAACAGCCATGCTTTCAAGGTTAATATCGAAAGTGAGTGGCTGCTCCGAGAACTCCTTAAGTGTATCAAGGAGTATCCTGGCAGGAATAGCAATACTGCCATCCCCGTCTGTATTCTCCAGACTCATTTGAGTGATAAGTGTTGACTCAAGATCGGAAGCTGTTATCTCCAGGCTGGTTCCTTCAAGCTTGAAAAGAAAATTATCAAGTATTGGCAAGGTGTTTTTTGTGCTTATCACCTTACTGATACCCTGAAGATGCCCAAGAAGTTCGGTACTTGATACGACGAATTTCATGTTTTATGTCTGTTTAGTTTTATCAATAGATTTCCTCGCAATAATTTAAGGACTTAAATACTTGAAACAAAGGTATATTTTATCTTAATTTCATTTTACCAATATTAATAAAAAAACTTTTATCCTCAAATAAAAATCAATCTGAAATGAAATATGAGGGGTATTTGATCAGCGGGTCCAGATCATAATACCTTATCACAAACAAATCATCACCACCGTTTGTGCTTCCCCACAACCTGTCTGTATCAGTCACCATGCTGTCTCCTTTAATAATTTGCCTTGTCCATGTCAGCAGTCTGGTGGTATCTGTCCCGGTTGTCACCAGCTCAATGCTGTAGCGAACAGGATCAGCGCTTACAGAATCTTTATCCTGCAGGCTTAAACCAAAGGCATAACTCTCAAAAGGAATATAATTAAAATAGCTGAGATACCTTCCTACAGCCATTGTATCTATCGCTTCACCAGCGTAGCCGGGGGAGGAAAAATTTATCTTCCTGCCCTCTCTTTCTATGCTGAATGATGAATCGGGTTTATCAGTATAGACAAAGCTGACCCGGGCTATCTGATCGGAAGATGCAGCAAAAACGGTATTCGGCATCCAGAACTTCCGCTCAGCAGTAAAACGCCCTGCAGGATCTGCGTCATCTCCTGGTATGTGCACTATAAAAGGTCTTGTTGCCTCCCTCCTTTTCATTATCCCGGGTGCGTCACCCTCCTTGTTCCTGTATACATGAAAAGACTGTATGAGCCTGTGTTTTGCATATATCCGCACTTCCAGGTGCTCTGTATTTTCACTGTCAACAAAATGTTTAAAGGCTTCATCCGAAACGGGTGACTTAATCCTGATGTCCCTTATTGTTTTGAGGATATGATCGATCGCAGGCCTCCTCACTTCGGTATCCCCGTCAAGGAACCACCCGTCCGGCCTGCGTATTAATTCAAGCTCATTATTATGCTCATTGCTAATCAGGATACGGTATATACGATCTGTGTTTTCCACATAAAAGACCGAATTTTTTGCACCGAAAGGAACCTGCCTGCCTATTAGCAGCAGGGCAAGAACAGCAATAATAATAATTATTATTCCTCCTATTCTATTTATACTGTCAGACTGCATATCTTTTTCTTCTTACAAGCCAGAAAAGCAAGCCTCCGGCAAGAACCAATATTACGGGTCCCAGTGTATTTATCAACTGCCACATTATCCTGTTATCCTGCACCTTCTCATTGTCGAGCAAACGCATCTTCATCTCCCGTGACCGCAGGCCCATAAGGCCGTTCTCATCCACCAGGTAATTAAGGCAGTTAATAATAAAATCTTTATTACCATAAGTCTGGCCGGAATACCTGTCAACACCAAGGGGACGGGGACTGATGCTGTTACCCGTCATACTCACTTCGTTTCTTACTATATCGCCATCAGCAATAATAATCATCCTGGTGCTGTCACTGCTCTTTTTCAGCTGTCCCCCGGCCCAATCAGTCCTCCTGTTGGCATATAAAGATTTAAACCTGCCTTCCATAAGTACGGCCACCGGTATAAATGATCCGATAAATAATTCTTCAGGAGGCGGATTCTTATAATCATCAAGTCTTATCAGCATGGGAGGGCTGACAGTTCTGCTTCCGGCGGAGCTTGTCAGTAATATTTTTTTATAAACAGATCTGTCAGTTCCCACTGTATCAATAGTATTTACAAATTCGCCTTTCACCTTATTAATATTGCGTGTAAGCGGACTGTCAGTGCCGGGGTATAATAAAGGATTATATATCCACGGTACAGGAATAAGCTGCTGCGACTCCCCTACTGTAGACCTTACTGGTATTATCTGGCAATCGGTATCCTGTAAAAGAACAGGGTTAATACGCACTCCGTACCTGAACAGCTGATCTTCAATATTCAATGGTCTATATAATGCCATTGTGCCCCCGCGTGCCAGGCTGTCCTTATTGACCACTACCTCATCTATCAGCCATAATACCTTTCCCCCGTTCATAATATACTGGTCAATTACCAGCTTGTCTTCTTCACTGAAAGGCGATAAGGGCTTTGCAATAATGACTGCCGAGTAATTATCAAGTATACCGGGCTCCCCGTTTATCGTTCCGCGGTCCACGGTAAAAAATTTTGCCATCTCCAGTGTTATATCGGCCACTTCCATCTCATCCAGTTCACCATGGCCTTCCGTAAATGCCACCCTGTGAACAGTATCAGAGGTAACAGTGGCTATGGGCTGTATCAATTCATATTCCAGTCCCTCCACCGAGTTGGAAAGATTTACCTCTGCCGGCAGGGCGGGATTATTCTTAAGGAAGTTTACCGGTATCTCCACCGAGTTATAATTCAGTATCATTCCAGGGAATATCATCTTTTCCGACCTGCCACCTTCCTCATCATTATCCATTACAGTTACCGGCATCAGTCCTTTTTCCACAAGTGATAACTGGTATTTATTCCTCTCAGACTCATCCTCAGCCTCTGAGGGATTGATAAAAAGATAATCCACCTTTCTGTCTGAATACATTCTGAACTCATTCAGCATGGCTTTTACCGAGCGCTTCAGTTTCTTAAAACCTATTGGCATATCGCCATCCAGGTAAACCTGGAAATAAACATTATCTTCAAGACCGGCCAGTACCTTTTTTGTCTGATCAGACAGGGTATACCTCTTATCCGCGGTCAGGTCTGCCCGGAATGTCACCATTGAAGACAAAAAGACTGCCAGCACCAGTATCATCACTTTCAGGGCATAGCCTGATACCATGTTCCATTTCAGCCGTAGACCTCCCCCGCTCTTTGTATTTGTCGGCTTGCGACTGTATGAAAGCAGCAGTTTCGATGCTTCCGTAAAAATAAGGACAGTAATAATATAATAGACAATATCCCTGGAATCAATAACTCCCCTGCTTATGGATCTGTAATGCTCATTAATGCCAAGTCTTAGAATAAATTCATCTATATTCTTAAGGCCGGGTAATGTAGCGATGGAGTCGAAACCCGCAAACAGGATAAAGCCTGTCAACACGGCCGTGATGAAGGCCACCACCTGGTTGGAGCTCAGGGTGCTTGCGAATATGCCGATAGCTGCATATACAGCTGCCAGAAAAAATAAGCCGATAGCTGCCCCCAGTGTTCCGCCACTATCTATATTACCGGCTGGATCGCCAAGGATACTGACAGATATATAATAAATTATACAGGGTAAGAGGGCCATCAGAACCAGTGTCACAGCTGCGAAGTATTTACCGTATATAATATCACTTTCAGTTACCGGTCTGGACAGCAGCAGCTCCAGTGTGCCGCTGCGCTTTTCCTCGGCCACCATACGCATTGTGACAGCCGGTACCAGAAACAGGAAAACCCATGGACTGATAATAAAAAGTGGTTCCAGGCTGGCATAGCCACTGTCAAGGATATTCCACTGTCCCGGCAAAATCCACATAAACAGGCTATTTATAAGGAGGTAGACCAGTAAGACAATATAGGCTGTCATTCCGGTAAAAAAACTGGCTATCTCTCTTTTATATACTGCAAACATATTATCTCTTATTTGGAGTACAAATGTACTTAAAAAGGACTATTTATAACAGCTGCAGGCCTGACATCATCTATATCAATAATCAGCAGGTTGCGGAAATAAAAACCTATAATCTCTTTCATCTTAAAACCTCTCTCAGCCATCACCTTTGCTCCTTCCTGGCAGAGACCAACACCATGACCGTATCCCCGACCTTCAAGGCGGACCATATCCTCACCAGGCTTAAGGGAGAAAAAAGCAGATTTGAGTCCCCATTCCTCCCTTATCCGTGTCAGGGGATATGAAAACGCGCCTGCTGTATAATTACGTTTCCTGCTTAACTGTTCAAATTCCAGCTCGCTGTTGTTTATATGCTTATAGCCATGAGCGGCCAGGTAGTTTATCCAGTCCCTCGTTTTTATTTCCCTGGTCCACTGTGCGTTCCTCGAAAAGGCGCAATAGGGATCAAATACCTCTGAGATATGGGGCATTGCTGTCAGCCACACATTCTCGGGCGCTTCGGTCTGTCCGCCACAATTGGAATGGAAAGGGGTGAAAACCAGAACACTGTCAGCATTAACCAGCACCATATCCGCTGTCTGTTTAACAGCCTCCCTGATAATATGGAGCTGTGACCTGCCATGGTATACCTGGCAATGGGTATCATCACAGAGCTTAAAACCATCCCGTGCATGTTTATAATAATGCATATAAAGGTATGTCCTTGCCAGCAGGGCCTGGGTCTTAAAATATTCCACACCCCCTTTAAACCCTGCTTCAGCCTGGACTACACCCATCAGGTAATCACCGGTGCCAACATCATTTATCGCCAGCAATGAGGTAATATCCGGTTTAACTATCAGCTTACCCTGGTATTCTCTTTTTATATCTGAACGGAGGTTATTACGCAAAGAAAAATAATTATCCCCTGCCCCCGGTTCCAGCACCATGGAATCAGCAAGTACAGTTCTGTAGCCCGGAATACTCACCAGTATCTTTTCACCGGCCTTCACTATAAGTATATTATCAAGTTCGTAAAGAGTAAAGCTCTGTCCGCCTGCCTCCATATTATATTGACCCGAGCATATACTTAGGGTGAGCGACAGGGGTTTATCAAGGCTAAGTAAACCTATCCTTACATTTTTTTCAGCCGACAGATGGGATGATACAAGCAGCAGGCTGAAAAGAAAGATTATCTTCTTCAACTCACTTAACATTATCTGCCAGTTTTACCGAATGATACATATCCTTTGCTATCCTGGACGAGGCATCCTCTCCTGCAAGCATTTTTCTCAGGGCAGAATAGTTCTTAAGCATTATTTCCCTTTTCGGGCCACCCGGCAATATTGCATTCAATTCAGAAATAATATTTCTTTCATTAAGGTCAGCCTGGATAAGCTCCCTTACTATCTCCCTGTCCATAATAAGATTAACAAGTGATATAAACCTTATTTTCACCAGGATACGGGCTATAAGATATGATAAGCGGCCGGCGCGGTAACATACCACCTGTGGTATATCTGCTATTGCTGTCTCCAGAGTGGCTGTACCCGATGTGACGAGGGCTGCGTCAGAGACTGACAGCAGCCTGTAAGTACTGTCATAGATAAGCCTGATATTGCTGTTTTTCAATATGTCTGAATAAAGCGATTCATCAATTGTACTGATGCCGGCAACGACAAACTGGTAAGCGGGGTAGTATTTTTCTACCCCTGCCATCACGGGTAATATTCTTTTTACTTCCTGAATACGGCTGCCTGCAAGCAGTGTTATTACAGGTCCAGCCTCAAGCTTATGTTCATTTATCAACGCTTCCCTTCCCCCTGCCGCTGCCATCCCTTCTTTAACAGTCTCAACCAGCGGGTTTCCAAAATAATGGACCCTGTAATCATTCTCTTCATAAAAAGCTTTTTCAAAGGGGAAGATAACATACATCCTGTCTATATAACGCTTTATCTTTTTAATCCTTGATTTTTTCCATGCCCATACTTTCGGGCTTATATAATAATAAATATTGATATTATAAATTTTCAGCTTTTCGGCTATCCTGAGATTAAAACCGGGATAGTCTATCAGTATCACAAGGTCAGGCTTATATTCAAGAATCTGCTGCCTGCATTTTTTAAGGTTCCTGAATATCTTACCCAGCTTCATCAGCACCTCCCAGAAACCCATTATTGCCAGCTCCCTGTAGTGAACAAGCAGCCTTGCACCGGCTTCCTGCATTTTATTGCCTCCCCAGCACAATATATCAGCATCCGGATCAATCTTTTTTATTTCCTTCACCAGGTTTGATCCGTGTAAATCGCCTGAAGCCTCGCCCGCTATAATAAAATATTTCACAAATTCAGTTCTCTAATAGTTCCTTAATATCTGATATTTTTTAATGAACTGACACCTTTTCTTTTACACCTGAATATCAGAATAATTTCACAGCAAACACTGCTATTGCCCAGAGTATTGTTACACCAAGCACCCCCCGGGCACTTATCAACCTGTCTGAACGGTTAAAGATAAGGAAGATGACAATATTAGGGAAAACACATAAACTTATTGTATGTGACAGAATATTCCTGCTGAGAATCCTTTCGGTATATTCTTTAAGGCTCATACCATCGCCTGTAAAAAGGTACACAACAAAAAACACCACTAACGGCAGCAGCAATCCCGCAAGGAAACCCGTAATAAATCTGTCAGATGCAGGCCTGCCCCTCATTTCCCTATTTGTTTTTCCAGTTCACCAATATAATTATGAGCTGTCATATCCACCGACACCGGGACAACCGAAACATAATTATTTGAAAGAGCCCATTCATCGGTATCTTCGGATTCCGGTTCATGATTTTGAAATATTCCTGTCAGCCAGTAATATGATTTGCCCATAGGATCTTTTCGTTTCTCAAATTCCTCGCGCCAGTTACCTCTTGCCTGCCTGCAGACCTTGATACCCCTTATACCGTTCCCATGCACCGAGGGTATATTAACATTGAGGCATACACCTTTCGGCAGTTTATTCTTCTCCAGCATATTCATTATCTCCCTGACATATTTCTTTGTATGGGAAAAATCAGCCTCAGAAGAAAAATTATTAAGTGAAAAACCTACGGAATCAATTCCATACAGGCAGCCTTCTATTGCTGCAGCCATTGTTCCTGAATAAATAACACTTACAGAGGCATTGGAGCCGTGGTTTATCCCCGACACCACCCAGTCAGGCTCTCTCTCCAGCAACTGGTTAACGGCAATCTTAACACCGTCTGTGGGTGTGCCGCTGCAGGCATATATTCTTTTTCTATCTGTTTCCTTCAGCAACTTAACCCTTATCGGCATCTTAACAGTCAGCGCCTGCGACATACCGGACCGGCTGTCAATAGTAGAAACCACCACCAGCTTGCCGAATTCCTGCATTGCATCTATCAGGGTACTGAGGCCTTCGGCATAAAGACCATCATCATTTGTAATTAAAATCAGTCTGTCGTTCTTTTCAATCTTCATATTTACTATAAAACTTTACTCATATGTTAAACAATTTCCCTTAAACGTAAATTTAAAAAATAAAAATCTCCAGCCCTCCTGAGTACCTGCTCAATTCATACAGATAAATATCTATACTAATCAAGTAATATACAAAGATAGCTAAATACGCTTAGCTAAATAAAGTAAATTTTCCTCTTAATACTTTTTTTAAAATCCTTACTTTTGCCATTGGCTATATTCACACACAGATTATTACTATAGCAATGAGAAGGCATATCTACTAATTTTAAACGTAAATAACGAGCATGAAGATATCATATAACTGGATACTGCAATACATTGAGACCGATAAGAAGCCTGGTGAATTAAGCAGCATACTAACCAATACAGGGCTTGAGGTTGAAGGTATGGAAGACTGGATATCTGTAAAGGGTGGACTCAGGGGGGTTGTTACCGGCCAGGTCCGAACCTGCAAAAAGCATCCTGATGCCGATAAGCTGTTCCTTACCACTGTGGATACGGGCAGCGGTGATCTGCTAAGCATTGTTTGCGGAGCACCCAATGTCAGGGCGGGACAGAAAGTTCTTGTGGCCACACCCGGCACTGTGCTTGATTACAAGGGAAGCGACTTTTTGATAAAAAAGTCAAAAATAAGAGGAGAATTATCCGAGGGGATGATATGCGCGGAGGATGAGCTGGGCCTGGGCGATTCACACGATGGTATTATGGTATTGCCGGAGGACACCCCCACGGGTATTCCTGCCCATGAACTTTTTAATATTGAATATGACACGGTTTTTGAGATAGGTCTGACCCCAAACAGGATAGATGGCGGATCACATTATGGTGTGGCAAGAGACCTTGCTGCATATTTCAATATTTTCAGACCCTGCACGGCCTCACTGCCATCGGTGGAAGATTTCAGTATAGATGATAGGTCAAGGCAGATACCGGTTATCATAGAAAATGAACATGATTGTATCAGGTACTCAGGCCTCACAATAAGTAATGTCAGGGTAGAAGAATCACCCGACTGGTTAAAAAACCGGCTTAGAGCAATAGGTCTTGGCCCGGTAAATAATATTGTTGATATAAGCAATTATGTATTACACGAATGTGGACAACCACTTCATGCTTTTGACGCGGACAAGATAGCAGGTCAGAAGGTTATAATAAAGAACCTCCCTGAAAAGTCAAAATTTACAAGCCTGGATAATCAGGAAAGGGAATTGTCTGCTTCCGACCTTATGATATGTGATACGGAAAAAGCAATGTGCATTGCAGGTGTGTTTGGAGGTATTGATTCCGGTGTAACAGAACAAAGCCGTAATATCTTCCTTGAGAGTGCATGTTTCAGGCCTGTATCAGTAAGAAAAACAGCCCGGCGGCACGACCTTCACACTGATGCCTCCTTCAGATTTGAGAGAGGATCCGATCCTGATATTACCGTATGGGCCCTGAAAAGGACTGCGATGCTTATAAAAGAGATAGCAGGAGGCAGCATCAGTTCTGAAATAACAGATGTCTATCCCAAAGAGATAAAAAAAATACAGCTTGATGTCAGCTATGATAATATTAACAGACTTACAGGTAAAGAAATAGACAGGAAATTAATAAACAAAATACTCCGGTCGCTGGATATAAATATCATAAAAACCATTAACAATATTATCACCTGTGAAGTGCCCACCTACAGGGTTGATGTTACCAGGGAAGCAGATATTATAGAAGAGATACTCCGTATTTATGGTTATAATAATATTGAGATTCCTGAAAAAGTAAATTCCACACTCAGCTTTTTTGAAAGGCCTGACAAGGAGAAGGTAATTAACACCATTTCTGATATGCTTTCCGGAACAGGCTTTACCGAGATTATGTCCAACTCACTCAACCCGGCAGGCTGGTACAGGGAAAGTCCGGATTTTGACGATGAAAGGATGGTGCTCCTTGCCAACCCACTCAGCTCTGATCTTGACTGTATGAGACAATCCATGCTTTATGGCGGCCTCAATGCATTATCAAGAAATATCAACAGGCAGAATACTGATCTCAGGTTTTACGAGTTTGGCACCATCTATTTCCGGAATAAGCATAAAGACAGCACGGCCACCGTAAATAACTATAATGAAAAGTATGGTCTTGACCTTTTCATTACTGGAAACAAAAAGCCTGAAAACTGGAATACGGCAATTGAGGGAACTGATTTTTACAGTATGAAATCTGCTGTTGAGATGATACTGGAAAAAATAGCTTATAATACTGATAGCCTTGAGCTTAATGAGAGGAACCAGGATTATTACACTGAAGGTCTTGAGCTTAAACATAATGGAGATTTACTTGCACATTTCGGCAAGGTCAGCAGAACCTATCTTGATAAGCACGAGATCAGACAGGATGTTTTTTACGGGCATATTGAATTTGACATTATACTGGAACACCTGAAAAAACACAGTATCTCTTTCCGTGAATTGCCAAAATATCCTTCAGTCAGGAGGGATCTTGCCCTGCTGGTCGATAAGGATATACGTTTTGAACAGATAAAGAAGCTTGCCTTCAAAACAGAAAAGAAGCTGCTCAGGCAGGTTGGACTATTCGATGTTTATGAGAGTGATAAACTGGGCAAAAACAAAAAGTCATATGCAGTAAGTTTTATCCTCAGGGATGATAAAAGAACTTTAACCGATAAGCTTATTGATAAGATAATGAAGAAACTGCTTGAAGCATTTGAGAAGGAAACGGGGGCCAGGATAAGATAGAAAGCTTTATATGAATGCAATAACAAGAAGAATAAATAACTACCTATCCCTGGTACGCTTCAGTCACACAATATTCGCAATGCCTTTCGCCCTGCTTGGGTTTTTTACTGCAATAAATACAGAAGGCCATCAATTCACTTTCAGGCTGTTAATACTGGTACTGCTATGCATGATTTTTGCCAGGAATGCCGCCATGGGCTTTAACAGGTATGCGGATCATAAGTTTGACAGCCTTAATCCCAGGACTGCCGGAAGGGAGATACCTGCAGGAATTATCAGTCCCGGTGCAGCCCTGGTTTTTGTAATAGTCAACGCCCTGCTCTTTATTATTGCGGCCGGATTCATAAACAGGCTTACCCTGCTGTTATCACCCATTGCCCTTATTATCATACTTGGTTACAGTCTGGCCAAACGATTCACATCACTAAGCCACCTTATCCTTGGCCTTGCTCTCAGTCTTGCCCCGTCAGGAGCCTATATCTCTGTAAGCGGCCATTTTGATCTTATTCCTGTTATATACAGCCTGGTGGTATTATTCTGGGTTTCAGGCTTTGATATTATCTACTCCCTGCAGGACTCACGATTTGATGAGCATAACAAGCTGTTTTCCCTACCTGTGGTGCTGGGGGTTAAACGTTCACTTCTGCTTTCGTTTCTATTACATATATTAAGCATAGTATTTGTAGTGTTAGCAGGCTTTTTATCAGGTGCGGGCTATCTTTACTGGACAGGCACGATTATTTTCTCCATACTTCTTATCTGGGAACATTTGATAGTCAGGCCTGACAACCAGGCAAGTATATTGAAAGCTTTTGGTATGATAAACAGCTACGCCGGTGTTATCTTTTGTGTATTTGCCATAGCCGATCTTTACCTGGCATAACAGCTCATGCTTGCAGGCCCACGGTATGCCTGTCATAACAGATCATGGTGACAGCTCAGACATACCTGTCAGAACCTAAAAATAACTGACAGCCCTATCATTTCCTTAAACTGTATCATTGGCACTTTCTTAGGATCTCCCTCACTATTGAGCACAGGCTCGCCATCTTCATCCTTAACCGGTATAAGTGTATCGTCATCATAAATCAGATGGGTATTCAACCTAATATCGGTAAACCAGTTAAGCTTGGCGGTGGCGATCATCTCCCAGTCAATATCAATATTGAGCGGGTTATTAATATAATTGGTAAAAAGCCTTACTTTATTTACCAGTTTAATATTCCCTAAAACGGTTGCCTTATGATTTATTTGCGCACTCAGTCCGGGCTCATGCTTTGACCTCTGGTCAGCCCTTAATCCGTGGTTTGTAGGGTCAATCATCGCCGTATCAGGAACAAAGGTTGCTTTATAGGATAAGGGGGCAAAGTTAACTGATAGATTATCATTAGGTTTATAGTCAAGACCCAGTCCAACCGTAAGCGATGCCGGGTTAAAAAACTTTGACACTTTCACCGAGTCATTGGGATACTTATAACCCGGTGCCATCTGTGTTTGAAATAACATTGTAGCACTGAAGTCAAACTTACCAAAGGCCTTATTATTGAATTTTGACACAATATCAAGCTGGTCAATATTTTTACGTATCCGCATCTTTTCGGATGCCGAAGAGGTTATCAATCCGAATTTTATCCTGCCCTGGTTATCCCATACCATTTTCTTCTCTTCATTGGTATAATTGACATTGCCTGTAATGTCAAGAAGAGTTGAGACATTGCTTTCGCCCCCTTTAGTCCAGTTACTGAGTACAGCCTGGTTAAAAACAAAGGAAGCTTCCGAAAGGAATTTCCAGTACTGCGGCTTTACATCAATCTTCCTGGCTTCTGCCAGTCTTGAATTATCCACTGTCCGCACTTCTATTTTTGCATCAGCAATATTACTTGTCTTATCCGGTCTTCTGAAATGCACCCCTCTTTCGACTATTATATCTATTGAATCCCGTGATATTCCGCCAACCCATACAGACATTCTCTCATTCCATTCATTTTTCAGCCACAGCCTTGTCATTCTGGATGTATTATTGGTCAGCCATACGGGTATAATATTATTATCCCCTATAAAATATACCCTGCTGGAATCATTTTCCTCTATATAGTTCATAAGGCTGTTCACGGCCGAGTGTATGGAATCCCCCACCATAGGATAATCATAATACTGAAATGGGAAGTCAGGATCAGTGCTTATCACCTGCCTCAGGGTATCTGAAATAACAATAATTATACTGTCATGCCGTCTTTGACCATAAGAGGACGGATCGCGCTTCTCTGTCTGCACAAAAATATTATCCAGCGCTAAAGGATCGATAGTAATACTTTCACGGTCACCACTAAGGGTATCCCCGGTCGCCACAAGACCTGTTGTATCTTTCACCGGCATTTTTGTATCTGCAAGCAAGGGATCAAAGATATCTGCCTCCTCTTGTTTTACGGCTATATCTCCTTTTTCCGAGGGTATAGGTATAAGTATTGTGTCCCACATATAAAAATTCCTGGCCGGTATTTTTATCTTATCCCAATCATAATGACGGATATAATCCTCTGCAAGATAAAGGGGATCATTTGTAGCCTCAAAAAGCAGTCTGCGAACTGATTGCCTCAGTGGATGGTCATCATCGTTCCATATATCGCTTTCATACCATTTTTTAAGGTAAACGATGGCCTGTTCAGGATCAAAATCTATATTAACATAAGCATAATTCAGCAGGGAGTCGGTCACCCGGGCTGCCGAGAGGGAGTCAGCGGCACCGGCTGTCGGGAGGGTGTCAGCAACACCGGCTGCCGAGAGGGTGTCAGCGGCACCGGCTGCCGAAAGGGAGTCAGCGGCACCGGCTGTTGACAGGGAGTCAGCGGCACCGACTGTTGACAGGGAGTCAATTACCATTACAGTGGAATCTTTTTGAATTTCTTCCTGTGCAGAAAGCTTAGCTGGAGTCACAGATATAATTAGCAGTATCAGAATAAAAACCGGATATTTCTTATTTATGATAAACATATTTTACTTTGCTAGAGTTGTACGTAAGTTTTTAAAATACTAAGCCAATTTGCAAAAGCAATGCCAAAATTAAGCCTTTTCCCCAATATAACGGAATTCGAACAAAAAGATATATGGCATATATAAATATTTTGTTGTTGCCTCTATTTTCATTTCTTTTGCAGGTCACTTTTTCCCGGCTTCCATGAAAGACATGACCGAAGGTAAAGAAGGTAAACTAATACTGCAGTTTGCATTACCAATGCTTGCCGGCAGTCTCTTTCAGCAATTCTATAATATTGTTGACAGCATAATTGTAGGCAATTTTATAGGCAAGGAAGCCCTGGCTGCCGTGGGTGCCTCTTTTCCTGTGATATTTGTGCTGATATCCATGATAATAGGACTGGCTTCGGGCATTACAATTATAATATCTCAGTATTTTGGGGCCAAAGATTTTGAAAATGTACGCAGGGCAATTGATACCATGTACATTGGATTGTTCTTTGCATCAATATTTATTTCAAGCGTGGGTATTATTTTCAGCAAAGAGATATTTATCCTTCTCAACCTGCCCGCTGAGGTAATGCCCATGGCCCTTGATTATCTCAATATTTTCCTGCTTGGTATGATTGCTTTTTTCGGCTTTAATGGTACAAGTGCTATACTCAGGGGTATGGGCGACTCAAAAACCCCCTTATATTTTCTTATCATTTCCACACTCACCAATGTAGGTCTTGATCTTCTCTTTGTCATTGTTTTTGAGATGGGCGTAAAAGGTGTAGCCCTTGCCACCGTCTTATCACAGTCAGGTGCTCTGATCACTGCTATATTTTATCTTAACAGGTATCATAAAATAATTAATTTCAGTCTGCACAATCTTATTTTCGACAGGAAAATACTGAGGCACAGTCTCCGGATAGGTCTCCCTACAGGCTTTCAGCACACCTTTGTTGCACTGGGTATAATGGCTATCATGGGTGTGGTAAACACCTTCGGCACAAACGTCATTGCAGCCTTTTCAGTGGCGGCCCGTCTCGATGCCATTGCCACCATCCCGGCCATGATCATGGCACAGGCTCTTGCCACCTTTGTAGGGCAGAATCTGGGAGCAAATAAATCATACAGGGTAAAAACAGGTCTGATCTCCACTATCATGCTCACAGGGATAGTAACCATAGCAACCACGGCAGTTATCATCACTTTCGGGGATGTCTTTATGGATGCTTTTACCGATGATCCTGCTGTAATAGATATTGGCTCGGAGTACCTTACAATAGTAAGTCTCTTTTACCTTGTTTTTGCCTTTATGTTCACCTTCAACGGAGTAATGAGAGGGGCCGGCGACACATTTATCCCAATGGTAATAAGCCTTATATCCCTCTGGCTTATCCGCATACCTTTTGCCATCTTCCTGTCTGAAAGGTTCGGCGAAACGGGCATCTGGTGGTCATTCCCGATGAGCTGGGCAACAGGACTGATTATGTCGTGGTTATACTACCTTACCGGAAGATGGAAGAAAAAGGCTGTCGTGAAGCCACAGGCGTAAAAAAGTGTATCTAATTTTTAATACATTTGCTTAACAAAGATTAAAGCTATGACCAGATCTATGACAGGCTATGGTTCGTCCTCTGCCGAAACAGATGAAAAGAAGGTAACTGTGGAGTTAAGATCCCTGAACAGTAAACAGATGGATATTAACACCAGGATGCCATGGTATTACAAGGAAAAGGAAATAGAAATCAGAGCCATGATAAGCAAGGGACTTGTCAGGGGTAAGGCAGACCTGAATATTTTTATTGACAGTCTTGATGAAACCGATGTTCCTTCTCTGAACAGAACCGCCATAAAGAGCTATTATAATCAACTGACAGATATAGCAGGTGAGCTGTATATTGAAAACAGGAAGGAGTTATTATCCATTATCATGCAACTGCCCGAAACACTGAAAACGGACAGGCAAAAACTCAGCGATGAAGACTGGAAGCTTATATCCGGACTAATTGATAAAGCTATTAAGGATCTTAATCAATACAGGGCGGAGGAAGGCAGATCAATAGAAAAAGAGCTGAAAAAAAGGATAAGCCTTATCGAATCCTACCTGAAGGAAATACTGCCATACGAGAAAGAAAGGATAAGGGTTTTAAGGGAGAAAATATTCAATAATCTTAAACAGCTGGAAAGCGAAAAGATTGATGAGTACAGGCTGGAGCAGGAAATATTGTATTATGCTGAAAAGCTGGATATTAATGAGGAAAAAGAAAGGCTCGGAAAACACTGCGAGTATTTTAAGCAGACCCTTGATTCGGAGACTGTCAAAGGGAAAAAACTAGGCTTTATAAGCCAGGAAATAGGAAGGGAAATCAATACTTTGGGATCCAAGGCAAATGATATTTCCATACAGAAAATAGTGGTTATGATGAAGGATGAACTGGAAAAAATAAAAGAGCAGATATTGAATGTGCTATGAAGAAAGCTCAGAAAGAAGGTAAATTAATTATTCTTTCAGCTCCCTCGGGATCGGGTAAGACAAGTATTGTGAGGTATCTGCTGAAGAAAGAACCGCAGCTTGAGTTTTCAATATCTGCCACAAGCAGGCAACAGCGCCAGGGAGAGAAAAACGGGACAGACTATTACTTTTTAACAGCAGATGAATTCAGGCAAAAAATTGCGAATAATGAGTTTATTGAGTGGGAGGAAGTATATAAAGATATCTATTACGGAACACTACGCAGCGAGCTGGAGAGGATATGGAGAGAGAACAAACATGTTGTTTTTGATGTGGATGTTATGGGCGGGATTAAGCTCAAAGATAAATTTGGCTCCAGAGCTTTCTCAATATTTATACAGCCCCCCGGCATTGATGAATTGAAAAGAAGGCTGACCGGTAGGGGTACAGACTCTCCCGGAGAAATAAGCATGCGTATTGCCAAAGCAGAAAGGGAGATGACAAAAGCCGGCCAATTTGATATAATAATATTAAATGATGATCTTGAAAGAGCCCGGGAGGAATCTCTTAAAGAATGTAAAGCCTTTATAGACAAAGAATAAACAATATTAAATAAATTTGAAGCATAGATGAAAACTGGACTTTATTTCGGTTCATTCAACCCTGTACATATAGGCCATATGGCAATAGCAAACTATATATATGAGTATTCAGATCTTGACGAGATATGGTTCGTTGTGAGTCCCCATAACCCCCTTAAGAAAAAAAGCAGCCTGCTTGCCAGTCACCACAGACTGCGTCTGGCGGAGATTGCCATAGCTGATGACCAGAGATTCCGGGTCTCTGATATAGAATCAAAACTACCACAACCTTCATACACCATTGACACTGTCTCTTACCTGAGAGAAAAACACCCTGGTCGCCAGTTTGCACTGATTATGGGTAGCGACAATCTGCTCACCATACATAAATGGAAAAACGCAGATATCCTGATGGAAATATGCAAAATCTATGTCTACCCGAGGAAAAGCACATCCAAAGACCCATCACCCAAGCTTAAGGAAATAATACAAACAGCCGATATCGAAATAGTTGATGCGCCAAATATGGAAATATCAGGCACTTTCATCAGATCGGCCATCAGTGAAGCCAAAGATATACGCCATTTCCTCCCTCCCGGTGTGTGGCAATACATCATTGACATGAATTTTTACAGGCAGAGCAAGTAGATGTTGATAAAGTTAGGAACCTGATTAAGGCAGACAGGAAAATCTGAAACAACTAAGCATTAATCAATGTATATTAATTTACTGTTAATTTATTCACATTGTTATTTTAATAACAGTTAAATTACTATATTTGTATCGAAAAATAAGACGATGAAACTGAATAAAATAGCCAAAATACTGAATGCCAAAGTTCTGGCCGGGAAAAACCACCTTGACAGGGATATAGAATACGCATTTTCTTCAGACCTGATGAGTGATGTTCTGACTATATCTGACAAAAGGCTTATCCTTCTCACAGGTTTATCCAACATACAATGCCTGCGGACAGCTGAGATGGCAGATATAAATCAAATGGTTATTGTCCGTAACAAAACGGTATCCGCCGAGATGATAAAACTGGCTGAAGAGACCGGGATAGTTCTTTTAAGTGTTAACAAAAGTCTGTTCAGGGCATCTGGCATGCTCTACAGTGAAGGCTTAAAACCCCTGTTCTGATGGTACTTACTTTTACAGTAAAAGGAGGTGATTTCGTAAATGCCGGGAAAGCTTCAAGCAGTGTAAAGGCAGTGCTGAAGCAACTGAATATAGGCAGCGAAAAAATAAAAAGGGCTGTTATTTCGCTCTATGAAGCTGAAGTAAATGTGGCAGCCCATGCCGTCAGCGGCATAATAACCGTTATAATTGACAGCTCATATATAACAATGACAATTGAAGATAATGGTCCGGGTATAGAAGATATTGACCTTGCCATGAGCGATGGCTACAGTACGGCCTCTGAAGAGGTGAGAGAAATGGGATTTGGTGCCGGAATGGGACTTCCGAATATTAAAAGAAACACTGACAGGCTCAATATAGAGAGTACACCCGGAAAGGGAACAACAGTAAAAATGGAAATTAATTTTTAAAAAAGTGGATAATCACAGTGCAAATATGAAATTCCATCACGCACTTAAGGTCGATGATGAATTGTGTACGGGATGCACGCATTGCATGAGTGCATGCCCTACCAATGCCATCAGGATCAAACAGGGCAAAGCATATATAATGGAGGAGCGCTGCATAGATTGCGGTCTTTGTTATAAGTCATGCCCCGTATCCGCTATTCTCGTTGAACAGGATGATTTTAATGATATATTCCGCTTCCCTGTCAGGGTAGCCTTAATCCCTGCTGTTCTTTTCGGACAATTTGAATCAAGGATCCCGGTAGCCGCAATATATGAGGCCATAAGAAAAATAGGATTCACCCATGTTTTTGAAGTGGAGAATATGGTACAAACCATAAAAGAGGGTTATGATAAGTATCAGGATGACGGTAACGGACCCCTCCCTGCAATATCTCCTTACTGTCCCGCCGTGGTAAGGCTTATCCAGGTAAAATTCCCTTCACTTACAAAAAATATTATACGGGTCAAACCCCCGACCGATATGGCAGCTACCTGGCTAAGAAAAGAATTCACAGGTAAAGGCATTGATCCTGACTCGGCCGGACTGTTCTACGTTACACCCTGCGCCTCAAAGATCGCGTCCGTGAAAAGTCCCGTTGGCGAAAAAGAATCCGAGATAAACGGGGTCATCAACATGGATTACCTGTATAATAAAATACAAAAGGAACTCCGTGATATCGATCCTGAAAAAGAATGGAAGGAAAAGACCCCGCAGCCTGATACCGGTGATATACTCTGGTCGCTAACACGCGGTGAGTCGGCAAACAGGAAGGGACGATCCCTGGCCATCGACGGTATAAGGAATGTAAATGATTTTCTTAATAAACTGGAAGAATCAGATAATACTGATATTGATTTTCTTGAGCTGAGAGCCTGTGATGAAAGCTGTGCTGGCGGCATACTTATCTGTCGCAATCGCTTTCTTACGGTTGAAAGGCTGAATGAAAGAGTAAAGGCAAAGGGGAAGGAAAAAAACGGGACCGGTCATTTACAGGCAAAATATGATGACAAAAACTACAGGCTGGATGAAATAAAGCCAAGGTCAATGATAAAACTTGATGATAATATATCGGAAGCAATAAAGAAGATGGACAAGGTGGAACAGTTGCTGGGAATATTGCCCGGCATCGACTGCGGAGCCTGTGGAGCGCCTTCATGCAGGGTCCTGGCCGAGGACAGTGTTCAGGGAAAAGGAGATATTAACAGCTGTATATTCAAACAGGAATGGGAGATAATAAACGGCAGAATGAGTGCCGAAGAGGCTGATATGATCAACCGGAAGATATGGGGCGATAAAAGAAACAGAAGAAGTGTTAAATAAGGATAAATCAGTTAATAAGATGAAAGTAGCAGAATTAAATAAGTTATTGTCCCTGGAGCCATTCTCAGGTGAAACAGGGATGGACAGGGAAATAAGAGGAGGATATGTATCTGATCTGCTCAGTGATGTGCTGGGCAGGATAAAAGACGGATATCTATGGATAACAATGCAAAGCCATATGAATGTTATTGCCATTGCGGCTCTCAGGGATTTGCCTGCTGTGCTTATTGTCAACGGAAGCAAACCCTCAGATGAGGTGATACAAAAAGCCAAAGATGAAGGGATAGCTCTTCTGGGCACATCACTGACAGCCTTTGAAGCTGCAGGAATGATATATAATGAGTTAAACAGATAAGCATGAAACGTCCATTAAAAAATCATCATTATTTCACATTAAGAGTATGATTATTTTTTAATGGTAAGTTCCATGTGGCCAATGAATAAAAAACATAATCACATGAAACTACAGGCTATCTTCATACTGCTCTCTCCATGTGCTTCACTGGAGATGAGCCCGGCCCTGATTGTGCAGGAGGCTGCTGATAAAAAACTTGATATTATAGCAATAACGGATCATAATCATACCGCACATAACACTCTTATCAGAACAATGGCAGGAGAGAAAGGCATTCATGTGCTTTTTGGCGTTGAATTAAACTCAGCCGAAGAGATACACTGCCTGGCATATTTTGACAGCGAAGATCAAATGAATCAGATGCAGTCATTTATCGATAAAAAAATAACAAAGATAAAAAACAAACCTGAGCTAACGGGCTACCAGCCGGTTATTGACCGTAATGAAAATATTATAAGTGAAATTGAACATTCACTTTATGCATCCCTGGAGGCAGGAATGGAAGAGCTGTGCGATATGGTGCACAATCTGGGCGGCATATTCGTGCCGGCCCATATTGACCGCCCGTATAACAGCCTTTATTCCCAATTGGGACTGTTCCCTGAAAACTTCTTCCCGGATGCGGTGGAGATATCATTCAAAACGGACTGCAAAGAAATACGTGATGAGCATCCCGAACTCGGGCATTTACCCATTATTAAGAATTCCGATGCACATTATCCCGGGAATATAGGAAGGGGATCAAGCCTGTTCAGGATGGAAGGGCTGCTGATGGATGAGATAAAGATGGCTTTCGGAGGCCGTAAAGGAAGGGAGGTTGTTGCCTTATGAAAGAGATTGCACTGAACATAATGGATATTTGCATTAACTCGCTTAAAGCAGGGGCTAGCGAGATAATCATCCGTATTGATGAGAAGAGCTGTCCGGGTGAAATAATAATCAATATAGACGATAATGGCAGAGGTATGGATAGAGAGATGGTGGAACTGTCAGCAGACCCGTTCTTCACCACCGGCACAAAAAAGAAGGTCGGGCTGGGCCTGCCCCTGCTGAAACAACAGGCGCTGGTCACCGGTGGCCGCTTTGATATAATATCCGAACCGGGTACCGGAACAAAGATAATGGCCTCTTTTATAAGTAACAGCATTGACCGTCAGCCTGTGGGCGACCTGCCGGGAGTGATCAGTCTTCTGGCCACATCAGCTGAAGGCACTGACATAAAATTTGAGTATATTACAACAAACGGTTCGTGGATTATGGATACGGTGGAAATAAAAAAAGAACTGGAGACTGACAGTCTCGATAATAGCAGATTAAGAACATATATTAAGGAATTAATAGATTATAATATTAAAATACTGGATCCTGTTAAATAAAATACCAGGTTTACCAGTATATTTATTCCAAACTGAATAAAGACAAGTTAAAAAACACAAACAAATGGAAAAAATCAAAACGCTGGATGATCTTAAAAGGATCAGCAAGAATTTCAAGACCGGCATTAATCTCAGGGAAAAATCAGAACATCCCGAAGAGCTGGTACGCATAAAGGTGGCTATGGCCACATGCGGCATAGCTTCAGGGGCCAGGGAGGTAATGGAATATTTCGATTCCGAGCTGGAAAAAAGGGGCATTGAGGCTGTTATAACACAGACAGGTTGTATGGGATACTGTTATGCAGAGCCTACCATTGAGGTTAGCCTGCCGGGCGAGGAGCCAGTGGTATACGGGGATGTCACCGCTTCAAGGGCCGATGAGATCATTGAAAAATATATTAAGAACGGGGAGCTGGTCGATGGTATCATTCCCCAGAATTACGAGACCATTTAAAAAAACCGGAGGAAAAGAATATGTCTAAATACAGTATGCATTTGCTGGTTTGCGGCGGCACCGGCTGCAGGGCCTCAGAGAGTAAAGAAATAGAACTGAGACTGAAGAGCGAACTGGAAAAACGTGACCTCGACAAAACAGTACAGGTTATATCAACCGGCTGTTTCGGGTTTTGTGAAAAAGGACCCATAATCAAGGTTATGCCTGATAATACATTCTATACACAGGTAAAGCCTGGTGACGCTGATGAGATAATAGCAGAACATGTAGTTAAGGGACGGGTGGTAAGCAGGCTTATCTACGAAGATCCTAATACAAAGGAAAAAGTTGAGGAATCAGCTAAAATGGGATTCTATAAGAAGCAGCTCAGGATAGCTCTGCGCAACTGCGGTTTTATTAACCCTGAAAATATTGATGAGTATATTGCTCGTGACGGTTACCTGGCGCTGGGCAATGTGATTACAGGTATGAAACCTGAAGAAGCTGTTGCCATAGTCAAAGAATCGGGTCTGCGCGGCAGAGGCGGTGCAGGTTTCCTTACCGGGCTGAAGTGGCAACTCACGGCAGCCACAACAGCAGAGAAGAAATATGTGGTGTGCAATGCCGATGAAGGTGACCCCGGGGCATTCATGGACCGGTCAATACTTGAGGGCGACCCTCACTCTGTTATTGAAGCAATGGCGATAAATGCGTACTGCACGGGTGCCGACCAGGGACTAATATATATCAGGGCCGAATACCCGCTGGCTATACAGAGGCTCAAGACAGCCCTTGACCAGTCCAGACAATACGGCTTGCTGGGCCGGAATATAATGGGAACTGACTTTTCCTTTGACATTGAGCTGAAGTACGGAGCCGGCGCTTTTGTATGCGGCGAGGAAACGGCATTAATACACTCAATGGAAGGACGCAGGGGCGAACCCACCCTTAAGCCGCCATTCCCCTCGGAGAGAGGATATAATGGTATGCCTACCAATGTCAATAATGTTGAAACATACGCCAATGTGCCGGTCATTTTTCTCAAGGGAGCCGAATGGTTCAGCAGCATAGGCACTGAAAACTCAAAAGGGACCAAGGTCTTTGCCCTTGCAGGAAAGATCAATAACGTAGGTCTGATAGAAGTGCCCATGGGTACCACCCTGCGTGAAGTAATATTTGAAATCGGCGGAGGAATAAAGGATGGAAAGAAATTCAAGGCCGTTCAGACGGGCGGACCCTCAGGTGGCTGCCTGACAGAGGCACATCTGGATACACCCATCGATTTTGACAACCTGGTAAAAGCAGGTTCAATGATGGGCTCGGGGGGAATGATTGTTATGGACGAAGATGACTGCATGGTATCAATGGCCAGGTTCTACCTCGAGTTTACAGTGGAAGAATCATGCGGTAAATGTGCTCCCTGCCGTATTGGTAATAAGAGGCTGCATGAACTGCTGGATCATATTTCCGTGGGCAAGGGTGAAATGGCGGACCTGGAGCGACTGCGCAATATGAGTGATGTGATAAAAGATACCTCGCTATGCGGTCTGGGACAGACCTCTCCTAACCCTGTGCTGTCAACACTGGATAATTTTTATGATGAATACCTGGCCCATGTGGAGGATAAGAAATGTCCGGCAGGTCAGTGCCAGGAGCTGATGGAATATTTTATTATTGAAGAAAACTGTGTAGGCTGTACCGCATGTGCAAAAGCCTGTCCTGTGAACGCGATAAAAGGAGAGCGGAAAGAGCCTCATATTATAAACCAGGACATATGCATCAAGTGCGGCGCATGCATGGAGAAATGCAAGTTTGATGCAGTTATCATTCAATAAACACAATAAAAAAATAGAGAATATGGATACTGTTAAAATTATAATAGATAACAAACAGATAGAGGTTAAGAGAGGTACTACCATATACAAGGCTGCCGCGGGTATAGGAGTTGACATACCCGTACTGTGCTATATGAATCTTCAGGATATGGGCATAGAGAGCAAACCGGCAGGATGCAGGATATGCGTCGTTGAAGTTGAAGGAAGAAGGAATCTTGCCCCCAGCTGTTCCACAAACTGTGAAGATGGCATGGTGGTACGGACAAATACCATAAGGGTGCTGAATGCACGGAAGACAGTGCTGGAATTTATATTATCCGATCATCCCAAGGATTGTCTCGTCTGTCCCAAATCAGGTCACTGTGAACTGCAGGATATGGCTATAAAACTGGGTATACGGCAGATTCCGGGTGAAGAGATAGCAGAGATGTCGACCTACCGGGTGGACACCTCCCCTTCCATTATCAGGGACCTGGACAAATGCATTATGTGCCGCAGGTGTGAAACAATGTGCAATGAGGTACAGACAGTGGGAGCACTGTCAGCTGTTAACCGTGGATTCATGGCAGCCGTGGCCCCTGCCTTTGAACAGAATCTTGAACATTCAAGCTGCACTTACTGCGGTCAGTGTGTGGCTGTATGCCCTACAGGAGCACTCACCGAGGTTAATCACACTAACGAGGTGCTGCGCCATCTGGCCAACCCGGAAAAAACTGTTGTAGTACAGACAGCCCCCGCTGTAAGGGCCGCACTGGGCGAAGAGTTCGGAATGGAAGCGGGCACTCTGGTTACGGGGAAACTGGTTGCCGCATTGCGCCGGCTCGGCTTTGATTATGTTTTTGATACTGACTTTGCAGCCGATCTGACCATCATGGAAGAAAGCGCGGAACTGCTCAACAGGCTCTCTGCCCACCTGAAAGGTGATAAGAAGGCCAGACTGCCAATACTCACATCCTGCTGTCCGGGCTGGGTTAATTTCTTTGAAACACATTTCCCTGATCTGAAAGATGTACCCTCAAGCGCTAAATCCCCACAGCAGATGTTCGGTGCAATAGCCAAAACATATTTTGCAGAGCAGAAAAAGATCAAAAGGGAGGATATGGTAGTTGTATCCGTAATGCCATGTCTGGCCAAAAAATACGAATGCCAGAGGGATGAGTTCAGTGAGGACGGCAATCCTGATGTTGACCTGTCCATCTCCACCAGGGAGCTGGCAGCCTTTATCAAACAGGCCAATATAGATTTCAACAGCCTGGAAGATGAAGAGTTCGATAACCCAATGGGCGAATCAACAGGGGCCGGAGTGATCTTCGGAACAACAGGAGGAGTCATAGAGGCAGCTGCCAGAACTGCATACGAGATACATACAGGCAAATCACTCGATAAGGTCGATTTTGAAGAACTGCGTGGGATGGAAGGCGTGCGTGAAGCAAGCATTGATTTTGGCGGTCTTCAGCTTAATATTGGTATTGCCCACGGACTGGGCAATGCCAGGAAACTGCTGGATGAAGTAAGAGCCGGCAGATCAAGGTTCCATGCAATAGAAATAATGGCCTGTCCCGGTGGCTGCATAGGAGGAGGCGGACAGCCGCAGCACCACGGCAAATCTGAAGTCCTTAAAGCCAGGTCCTCCGCCCTGTACCAGGAAGACAAAAATAAAGTGATAAGGAAATCTCATGAGAATCCCTTCATTAAAAAGCTGTATTCCGAATACCTGGGTGAGCCCAACAGTAAAATAGCCCATGACTTATTGCATACAAGCTATTTCGATAAGAAAAAGAAAATCATTGTCAAACCATAGTAAAATCAGAAAAAATGTCCAGTATAAAGATAAAGCTTAAACAGCATGATATTGATAAAATCAAAGAGATAGCCGCCTCCTTCAATAATGAGGAACAGGAGCTTATAAATGTACTGCATAAATGCCAGGAACATTTTGGCTACCTTCCCGCTGAGATACAGGAAGTTGTGGCTGACGAACTGCAGATGCCGGTGGCCACTGTATATGGAGTGGTCAGTTTTTATTCCTTTTTTACCATGATACCAAAAGGAAAACACCCGATAAGCATATGTATGGGAACCGCATGTTATGTGCGAGGAGGTGAAAAAGTGCTTGATGGATTTAAGAAAGAGCTTAGCATTGAGGTGGGACAGACAACAGGTGATGGGAAATTCTCCATATCAAGTCTCAGGTGCGTGGGCGCATGCGGACTGGCACCGGTGGTAATGATAGGAGATAAAACATATGGAAGAGTAGCGCCTGATGACGTTAAGGAAATCTTAAATGAATACAGTTAAAATTTTTGCGCAGTATCCTGGACGACACCCTGAAAAGGCAGTTGAGACCCGACAGGTAAAGGTTGCCCGGCACTGTGTATAACAAAGCAATTCACCATATCCGGCATTATTTCATATGTCATTTTTTCGTATAATCAGGCCGGCAGGCAGCACATTCATGCCAAAGCGTCATTCGGCCTGATTATTGAAGTCCCTATAAGCGGCGTAATTTATATACTGACCATGCCGTTTTACTGAAAAGGGATTATATGGACACAAATAAACTTATAAAGAAACATAACCGTATTACTGAACTTATTGCCGGCAAGCAGGTAAGGCAGAGTATTGAGTTAATAAAAGAACTTTGCGCTGTCTCAGGCAACGGGGATCACAGACAGCAGCTGGAGGATATTGAGAGCACCTACAAGAATATGGTTAAATACACCATCGAAGGTGTGCATGATCCTGAGAGGCACAGGATTCTGACACATATGCTGCAGTCTCTGCTTGAGCTTGCCGACAGCGTGAAACAGGAGATACTTGCCAGGGACTCCGGATGGCATACATACTGGTTAAAAGAGAACACTGTCAGGGAGCAGAAGCTGGCCGGTAAAAATATTATAGAAACAGTTGATGACCTGATATTTAAAGAAGAGCTGGATGAATGGCTTAACCAGGCAGGCACTGTTTCTCTTGATCCTGAATCGGATTATGCCCGCAAACATAAGACGCTGGTAAATAATATTTTTAATCATCTCTGGCTGACCGACAACTACGGGGAGGCCGAAACAGAACTTTTCAGGCTCATAATGAACAAGGGCAAATTTGAATGGTATGAACAGAGCCTTTTTGTAAGCGCCGTAACCCTGAGTGCTTTGAGATTCTGGGGGCAGGAGAAAGTTAATATCCTTGCATCGCTTTACAGGGACAGGACAGAGCAGGTCAGCGAAAGGGCACTGGCAGGCCTGCTGCTTGTGCTTTACTATTATGACAAGCGGATACATGTTTATCCCGAGACAGAAAAACTGCTCAGGGAGCTGTCAGTTGACGACGACTTCAGGGATCACCTTAAAATAACAATACTTCAGATTATCAGGTCGGGCGAAACGGAAAAAATAAGCAAGAAATTACATGATGAGATACTGCCCAGGGTGGCAGAGCTAAGGCCGAAAATTGAAGACAAGCTTGACCTGGACAAGCTGCTTCCCGAAGATATGATGGAAGGTAAGAATCCGGACTGGTCCGATATGTTCAAGGAATCGGAAGACCTGTACAAAACCATGGAAGAATTCTCAAAGCTGCAGATGGAAGGTGCTGATGTCTATATGTCAGCTTTCGCCAACCTTAAAAACTTTGATTTCTTCAGGACCATACCAAACTGGTTTATGCCTTTTCATCCTGATCACGAAGCCATTGATGTATTGTTCAGGGACGAGGTGCTGGCTGAAGGCACAAACGAGCTGGCCGAAGCATTATACAAAACCCCTTTTATCTGCAACTCCGATAAATTCAGCCTGGTGCTTAACCTTCAGCACCTGCCTGCCAGCCAGAAAGAAATGATGCTTAAAGTTTTCCGTATGGAGCTTGAGGGACTGGAGCAGATGAAGGACAGTGAATTGGACCTTGATCCTACACAATCATTTAAAACGAATGTAACACAGTATCTGCAGGACCTGTACAGGTTTTTCAAATTATCCCCATACAAAAAGGAGTTCGATGATGTTTTCCGGGGTGCTCTTAATTTTCATAAAACCAAGCTGTTCAATATGGTTCTTAAAGACAGTGAAGGAATGTCCACATTCGCGGATTACTATTTTGGGAAAGATTTTTATAATGAAGCACTGGACCTGTACCTCGAAATGATAGAAACAACAGGCGGTGAAGCCCAGCTTTATGAAAAGGCCGGGTACTGTTACCAGCAAAATGCTTATTATGCTGAAGCGCTCGCTATGTACAAAAAAGCCGAGATGCTTGACCGGAAGATATGGACTCTTAAAAAGATCGGTTTCTGTAACAGGCGACTGGGCAATCACAGTGAGGCACTGCAATATTACCTTGAAGCAGAAAAGATGGATTCCCAGAACATGCACACAATTGTAATGATAGGTCACTGCCATCTTGATCTGCATGATTTCGATGCGGCGCTAAAGTATTATTTCAAGGTTGAATATAATGACCCGGATAATATAAGGATACTGAAACCCATAGCCTGGTGTTATTTTGTACAGGGTAAATATGAACAATCAAAAAAGTATTTTGATAAAATAACGAGTGATAAAATGACCGGCCATGATTATATCAATGCCGGTCACCTGGCCTTATGTATGGGAGACAGGGTCAAAGCTGTTGAGAATTACAAAAAGAGCATCACAAAAGGTAAAATGGATAAAACCGATTTCCTTGAACTGTTTAATGACGACAGGGACGTACTGATAACCAATAATATAGATCCCGATGACCTGCCGATAATTACTGATTATCTGTTTTTCAATCTCGAGGATTAATCACGGTCATAATACCTGCGGTCTCTTGTATCCCTGTCTGAATCCCTGCGGTCTCTTGTATCCCTGTCTGAATCCCTGCGGTCTCTTGTATCCCTGTCTGAATCCCTGCGGTCTCTTGTATCCCTGTCTGAATCCCTGCGGTAACTTCTGTTTGTATCTCTGTCATGGCGGCCGCGGTCGCCCGTCCCCCTCTTATCCCTGAATTCCTTCATAGCCTTACGCCTGTTACGTTCAAACTCCTCAAGCTTCTCTATCTGTTCCTTATTCAGAACAGGTTTAATAACTCTCCATTGCTCATCCATCAAGGATTCAAAATCATTCCGGAACTGCCTGTTCAGCTTATTAAAATCATCGGCATATGACTTTATTATACCATCCAGTTCTATTTTCTGCTCCTCTGAAGGCTCCACTATCCTATAAAAATGCTCCCTGAAATATTGTTCAGATGCAAAGGTACGTACGGGCCTCATCCTCTGATGCCTGAGCTGGGCAGATGTCAGCATGCCAATAACAAATCCAAGAAGCAGGGTTACTATTATTACTATTGTTATTCTATGTTTCATACGTTATAAAATTTTATTCACATCGTTTATAAGATCGCTTATCCAGGTTCATATTCACTCCATTCGATGAAAATTTTTGTATCATTTTTTATTCACCCATCAGGCTGATTAACACACCATCCACCTGGTTATCAATACCCAAGCAGGGTGTCATACGATAATGATCCCTGGCTCAGCAACAGGCTCAGGACAAGCAGCAGTATGGCTGCAGCACCCGGAATGGCCACCCTCATAAAAACCTTATCAAATGACCTGATCATTTCCCGTTTACCATTAATATATATTTTACCTGATACAATACGGCTCATTACCCTTTCACGAAAGCCTTCACTGAATCTGCGATCGCTGACAATCTCTCTGTCAATAATATCACGTTCATCACTTTCCAGTTCGGAGCTCAACGAACGCAATAAAAGATCTTTTAGTTTACCGTGTTTCATAGTATCCATTATATCTCCTTTAATAATTCCTTTAACTGCTGTTTTGCCCTTGACAGTCGCGATAACACAGTACCCAGGGGCACCTCCAGTATGTCAGCCGTCTCTTTAGTACTATAGCCCTGTATGCTGCGCAAAATAACAACAGTCCTGAAATCAGGGTCAAGTTTTGAGATCGCAAGGTTTACACTGTCCTTTATATCCCTGCTATCCTCATCATTATATGATACCGGATCGATCTCAGTCATATCTTCTTTATCATCAGAGCGGTAAAACAGTGAGAGCAGCCTTTTCCTGCGCCTGATCTCATTAAGTGACTGATTTATTGCAATACGCTGTATATAAGTACTCAGCTTTGATTCACCCCTGAAATCCTTCAAACTTTTATACAGGCGTATAAAGGTATCCTGACCTGCATCTTCAGCCTGCTGTGTATCGCCCAACATATTCTTTACGGTTCTGGCTACCATATTCTCATACCTCCTGATGATCTCACTGAATGCATTATTATCGCCATTCAATGTGCTCCGGACCAGGTCCATCTCATCAGAATGGATATAATCATACTTCACCATACACAACTATAAGACAATTATTATGAGTATTTTATTCCCCTAGCGCAGATCTTTATTTAAAAACTCTACCTTCAGCTCAGGGGTATAATGAATAAGATAAAGGTTGTTATTCTCAAAACCGTTCATCAGGCCGGTTCTGTCAAAACTGTAATCAACCTGGAGCAGGTCAGGTTTGTGAATTGAAGGCCGGTACATAAACTCGGATCCGTGCAGTGCCAGACCACTGACGAAATAATACATCATATCGTAGCTCTGCCAGGCATAACTGCGCACCGGGGGTTCCATCTTAAAATGCTCCCGGTATCTTTTCAGGAAATCTTTTATATCAGCATGCCTGTAATCGACCCAGTTAGGAGTAAAAATTATTATACCCAGCTCGTAGAAGTACATCGGATCCAGGTTATCCAGCCATCTTATATCCGGATAACCTATCAGTTTGATATCATATTTACGCAATAGTCCATGTACATTAACAATAACCTCGCTCATAACGGACTCATCATCAGAGGCCAGTATTACCAGGTTCGGTTTTTCCGTGCTCATCGCATGGTCAATACTGTTTATTGTATCGCCATATGATGAACGGCTGGTAAAAAACACTTCACGAAAGCTTACATCGTTAAAAGGGATCTTAAGTCTGAGATTACGGTATATTTTATCCTTAAACTCCCTTGAAAGGTCGGCACTCCAGGCCGTATCAGCATGAATAAAAACAAGGTTATGATCATAAAATTCACTTATCTTACCGGCCATGGCATCCTGTATAACATCAGGCGAGGGCTGCACCTTGAAAAGGTAAGGGTTTGTCCTTAGCACTTCCGTGTTCTGTGATGCAAGGGGTGAGACCACGGGTATCCGGTATTTACGGGCATAGGGTGCGACCTGCTCCATGTTATCCGGGTACACCGGCCCTATAAGAAGGTCTGTGTTGCGTAGACGGCCTGTCTCCATAAAGCGGGCAACCCTTAAGGAATCACGCATGGTATCAAAAACCTGTAATTCCACATCCAGTCCCTTTTGCATCAGTGCCTGAACGGCAAGCAGGGCTCCTTCATAGAACTCAATAAATAGTTCACTGCGGGGATAAATCCAGTTATCAGGCCGTTTTATTATTTTATAAATTCTCCTGCCATCACTATTATACTCAGAAGAATCAATATATGTACGCTTACTGTTCTCATCAAGCATCAGTGGCAGCATAAGTGTTACATTCACTTTCCCCTTGAGATTCTCAACAGCGGTATAATCAGTCTCCTCACCCTCAAATAAATACGTTAGCCTTTCATCATCAATAACAGAGGTATCAGTCTCAACAACTGCCTCCTCCTCTTCTTCCATAAGAGGGATTCTTATCATCTCTCCTTCTTTTGGAAATAATAATCCTTTATTAACCCGTCTTATATCCCTTATGCTTACATCATATTGCCTCGATAATGTGGCATAATTTTCCCCTTCCTGTACGCGGTGCAGTACGATACCCGGTTCATCTGTCTGAAAATAATGTGCCTGTTCCCTGAACTGTTTTTTTGGAATTGCCAGCTCTGTACCCACAGGCATATCATATATATTGATACCCGGGTTTGATTTTATTATCTCATCTTCAGGAATATCATATTTACGGGAGAGTGAGTATACTGACTCACCCCTCTGTAATACATGATAATTATACCTTTGCCTGTCCTTCTCCTGTTTCAACTCCTTCTTTTCCTCCACAACAGGTATTTTTAAAGCCTGGTCTATTCTCAATCCATACACAGCAGACGGGTTCTCCCTGCTGATTGTTTCGATTGAAACATTATATGCTTTTGCTATTGAATAAAGGGTCTGGGATGAATCAACTATATGAATATAATAGGCCTGTCCATCAATGATTACCTTATCATTTGATTTTTCTATCCTGACCTGTGAGAAGAGTCCGGCAGACATTATTGTAATCAACAGTACACTCACATAAAGCCTCAACAGTATGCTGTTCATTTATCGGTTATTTTACAAAGCGCAACAAAGGTAAAAAAATATCCAGCAAATCATCTGCCAAAATTATTTCTGACAGAACAGATTTACAAATAAGACAACTACCCCGGGTTTATGCTCATTAAAGTGTATAGTCAGCCAGGACTATTTTATCTCACTGAAATACTTCATAAACTGTATACGTTCATAGGACGATGGGTCAGAGCTTTCTTCCTGGCTCATCCTGCCCCTGAACTGGTCTATGGAATTATATCCTTTATCCTCCATCCAGTCATTCAGTCCGCCCAGCATCTTCTGTATCTGTCCCCGTCCGTTGCGGTAGATGGTCGACACCACCTGTACGGCTTTTGCCCCTGCCAGTATCTGTTTAATAAGATCTTCAGGGCCATGAACGCCCGTTGATGCCGCAAGGTCACATTTAACCCTGGAAGACATTATGCCCATCCACCTTCTCACATCACCGGCTTCAGCCGGTGTGCTGTATGTGTCCGAAGACTTTTCCTCAAAATTATTAATATCAAAGTCAGGTGTATAAAAGCGGTTAAACATAACAATTCCATCAACTCCAGTTTCAGAAATTTTCTTAACCATGGTCGCCAGGTTGGTAAAGCATGAAGTTATTTTAACGGAAACAGGTATATTTACACGGCTTTTAACCTTTGCAATAATATCAAAATATATTTTCTCAATATCAGCGGCATCCAAACCCTCATCTGTGGGTAGTATAGCTATATTCAATTCGAGGGCATCGGCACCTGCCTCCTCAAACTGGTTTGCAAATTTTACCCATTCAGCTGCCGACACACAATTAATACTGGCAATCACGGGTATTGTCAACCTGCTTTTAACATCCTTGATAAGTTTAATATAGGCAGACATTGTTCGCTCCCTGATATGTACATCAATATAATCAAGAGTTTCAGACTTTGCAGAATAAATCATATCATTCCGGTATGCTTCTTTCAGACTGGCATCCACTTCAAGCATTATCTGTTCTTCGAACAGGGATTTAAGCACCACGGCACCGGCCCCTGCCTTCTCAAGCTCAATAATATTATCAACAGAGTCAGTCAGACCGGAGCTTCCTATAATAAGAGGATTACTCAGTGACAATCCAAGATATTTAGTAGTCAGTTCTGCCATTTTTATAAATTTTATATGATTTTACACAATTAAATAATAAATAATAAGGTACTTAAGCAGCAGTATTATTTTTTCACCTTTTCCTGCAGGTACTTATGCATACCTGATGCTGCCTTACGTCCGTCACCCATTGCCAGTATCACAGTTGCACCTCCACGCACTATATCGCCACCTGCGAATATACCATCAACTGAGGACTGCATACTTTCCTGATCCACTTTTATTGTTCCCCAGTCGGTAACATCAAGTTCCGGCATACTGGCAGGTATAAGGGGATTGGGTGATACACCAATGGCAACCACCACGGTATCCACCTCCACCTCATATTCAGATCCTTCCATGGGTAAGGGCCTTCTTCGTCCGGATGCATCCGGTTCACCCAGCTCCATCTTCTGCACCAGCATCTTATTGACATTGCCTTTCTCATCAGCAAAATACTCAAGGGGGCTGTTCAGATTCATAAATTCAATATCTTCTTCCTGTGCATGTTTCACTTCCTCAACACGTGCAGGCATCTCCTCTATGGATCTGCGGTAGATAATCATTGATTTTTCAGCTCCCAGCCTCTTTGATGTACGCACCGAATCCATTGCAGTATTCCCTCCACCTATAACAGCCACTTTTTTACCGCTGAAAACAGGAGTGTCAAAATCAGGGTTGGCAGCATTCATAAGGTTAACACGTGTAAGGTATTCATTTGATGAAAATATTCTCCTGTAATTCTCACCCGGGATATTCATAAATTTAGGCAGTCCTGCACCTGAGCCCACAAAGAAAGCCTCAAATCCTTCTTCCTTAAGGTCAGCCACTGTTGCTGTAGTGCCAACAATAAAATTTGTTGCAAATTTGACGCCCATCTGTTTAAGGTTTTCGATCTCCACATCCACAATTTCATTAGGAAGCCTGAATTCCGGTATCCCGTATTTCAACACTCCTCCTATTTCATGCAATGCTTCAAAGACTGTTACATCATAGCCCCACTTTATCATATCACCTGCCACTGCCAGTCCGGCCGGACCGGATCCTATAACAGCAACCCTTATACCGTTTTTCTCTTCCACATGGGGCACTGAAATATTACCACTGTCTCTTTCGTAATCAGCAGCAAATCTTTCAAGATGGCCGATTGCCACAGGGTCTTTCTTCAGTTTCTGCACATAGAAACAGGATGCCTCACACTGTACTTCCTGGGGACAAACCCTTCCGCACACTGCAGGCAGTGCATTTGTTTCCTTAAGCACTTTTGCTGATTCAAGAAAATCTCCCTGCTCAATTCTTTTGATGAATTTAGGAATATTTATACTAACAGGACATCCTGTTATACATGTGGGGTCAACACAATCAAGGCATCTCTGCGCTTCTTTTAAAGCCATCTCTTCGCTCAGTCCCTTATTTACTTCCCTATGATCTTTATTTCTGACATGAGGATCTTCTTCGGGCATCTTAACTCTTTCTATGGCAGTGCGTTCCTTTGCCTTCTTACTTTTCCGGAGCTCTTCCCTCCAGGCCTGCTGACGTTCTGATTTTAATATATTCTCTATAGTTTCCATATTACTTTTTTGGTTTTCAGGTAATAATAATTGCGACGGTATTATTTTTCCGATGACTCAAGAAATTTCTCATAATCCTCTCTCTCCTGGTCTTCATAAGCACCAAGTCTCATTATCATCTCATCAAAATCAATTTTATGAGCATCAAACTCAGGACCGTCAACGCATACAAATTTTGTTTCCCCGTCAACGCTTACCCTGCAGGCCCCGCACATACCTGTACCATCAACCATTATAGTGTTAAGGCTGGCTATTGTCGGTACATTATACTTTTTTGTGGTAAGGGAGGCGAATTTCATCATAATGGCCGGGCCTATTGTAACTGCCAGGTTCACTTTTTCATTATCCAGTATTTCCTCCATACCATGGGTTACCAGTCCCTGCCTGCCATAGGATCCGTCATCCGTCATAATAACAAGCTGGTCCGAGCATTCCTTCATCTCATCTTCGAGTATCAAAAGATCCTTATTTCTGGCTGCAAGCACACTGACCACCCTGTTGCCAGCCTTTTTAAAAGCCCGTGCTATAGGCAGTAGGGGAGCAATGCCCACTCCTCCCCCTGCACACAAAACAGTACCGACATTTTCTGTTTCAGTGGCATGGCCCAGGGGACCCACAACATCAGTCAGGGTATCACCCTCATTCATCAGGCATAATTTATGTGATGTTACGCCCACTTTCTGTATCACCAGGGTGATTGTACCTTTTTCAGTGTCAGCATCAGCAATGGTAAGGGGTATTCGCTCCCCTTTTTTATCAATCTTAACAATAACAAAATGCCCTGCTTTTCGTTTATGGGCAATTCGTGGAGCATCTATTACAAGCTTAACGACATTATTGTTCAGCTGTTTTTTTTCAATAATTTTATTCATTCCTGGAAATTTATTATAAGTATCCTGTTGGTTAATAATATTAAAATCATCCTCATTAAAAATAAATTCCAAGGTGGAGATTTTTTTCATCGTTACCAACGAAATATACTACTTTCTGGAATATGTTTAAAAACAGGAATAGTAAAGAAAGACTGGTTCTGTCAGAAAAAAGAAAAAGCATTGCTATTTCAGGCATAAAAATACCTGATCATGGTCTTATCATGTCTATTATTCGGAATATCCCGGTATAAAAAAACTTATTCCTTCTATTTCTGCCGGTCACTGAGGAATTCAGTAATGTTTTTTTCTATCCTTTTCTCGACATCCGATATATCGGCCCTGATGAACTGATCACCTGTGATCTTTTCAAATAATTCAATATAACGTTCAGAAACTTCCCTGACAAATTCATCTGTCATTTCCGGCACCTGCTGTCCGGGCTGTCCCTGAAATCCCTGCTCCATCAGCCATTCCCTGACAAACTCCTTGGAAAGCTGTTTCTGCGGCAGTCCTTTATCAAATCTTTCCCTGTATCCCTCAGCATAAAAATACCTTGAAGAATCAGGGGTATGTATTTCGTCAATAAGATAGATGGTACCGTCTTTCTTGCCGAACTCATATTTTGTATCTACCAGTATCAGACCATGCTCGGCGGCTATCTCCGAGCCCCTGATGAACAGCTCCATTGAATATTTTTCAAGCATTTCATACTCATCCTTCTGTACCAGTCCGCTGCTTATTATCTCTTCTTTTGATATATCCTCATCATGCAGGCCCTGCTGAGCTTTTGTTGTAGGGGTAATTATTGGCTTATCAAAGCCCTGGTGCTCCTTCATACCACCGGGTACCGGCACACCACAAATACTTCTCGCTCCTGATTTATATGAACGCCATGAGCTTCCTGTCAGGTAGGCCCTCACAATCATCTCCACCGGGTAAGGCTCACATCTATGACCGAATGTTACATTGGGATCCGGTACGGATATCTTCCAGTTAGGAACAATATCAGCGGTAGCATCCAGAAATTTAGAGGCTATCTGATTCAGCACCTGCCCCTTGTAGGGTATGCCCCGTGGCAGCACTACATCAAAAGCCGATATACGGTCTGTAACAATCATCATAAGGTAGTCATCGTCTATATTATAAACTTCTCTGACTTTTCCGTGATACACGTCTTTCTGTCCCGGAAAATTAAAATTTGTATCCTTTATTGCCTGTGACATTTTTCTGTAATTTATTTATTAATAATAAATTGAATTTTATTACATCATCCGATCATCCCTGTGATCCGCCTGTTATGCTAAACCTTCTTATCTGTTTCATTATCTTCAGGCTCCCTGCTTTTCATCCACATCATAGGCCCTGACAATATCTTTTACCAGCTTATGCCTGACTATATCCCTCTCATCGAATTCAATAATGGATATCCCATCTATCCCCTTCAGTATTTTTATTGCCTGAAAGAGACCTGACTTCCTCTTATCAGGCAGATCGACCTGTGTTATATCGCCTGTCATGATAAACTTAGAGTTAACCCCCATCCTTGTAAGGAACATCTTAAGCTGGCTAATTGTTGCATTCTGTGCTTCATCAAGTATGACAAAGGAATGCTCCAGTGTTCTTCCCCTCATATATGCCAGGGGTGCAATCTGTATTGTACCATCCTCAAGCCAGGCTTCAAGCTTACGGAAGTGGATCATATCCTTCAGCGCATCATAGAGAGGCTGCAGATAAGGATCCAGCTTCTCCCTCATATCGCCGGGGAGGAAACCAAGCCTCTCCCCTGCCTCAACAGCTGGCCTGGTCAGTACAATCTTTTTCACCTGCTTGTTTTTAAGTGCCCTTACAGCCAGAGCGATAGCCGTATATGTTTTACCGGTACCTGCCGGCCCGTATGCAAGTAAAAGGTCGTTAAGCCTGTATTCCTCAACAAGATGGGCCTGGTTAACCGTGCGGGCCCTTATTGGTCTGCCATTTACATTATAAACAAGGTTCTCATCAAGCACACCATCAGTGGCTGCTTTAAAAAGATCAGGGTCATTGAGTATTCTTTCAGCATCTTCCTTCTGAAGACTGTTATGCTTCTCAAAGAATGCAAGCATTTCCTTAAGCCTGGTTTCAAATCTGGCAACCTCATCCTCCTCACCTATAGCTTTAACAGTATTTCCCCTTGCAATGATTTTTAGTTTTGGGAAATAATCCCGTATACTGTCAAACAAAACATTATCTGAGCCAAAAAAAAACCTGGAATCAATATCTTCCAGTTCAATAATTTTTTCCACCATACACGCTTAGTCCTTTTTAGATAAAACCTGTGAATTCTCAAAAAAAAACCTTAGGTTTGAATCATACAAAGTAAGCTATTTTTTTACAAGAATATCATCCACAGCATAAGTTTTTAAGGATGCCTGTAATTACTCTTACTACTGAATGGCAAGCATTTGATTATTATCACGGCATATTGAAAGGTAAGCTTATAAGTTTATGTCCGGGCACCCCTGTCATTGATAATGCAACAGGTCTGAGCCCGTTTAATATACAGAAAAGTGCTTTTGTTATAAGGAATACCTTCGAGCATTATCCCCCTGGCTCAGTTCATATAATAGCAGTACAGTCGGAATACAGTGAAAAAAGTCCGCATGTTATCGTAAAAGCCAAGGATCATTTTTTTATTGGCGCAGATAACGGGATTTTTCATTTAATACTTAACTCAGCTCCTGAAAAGATAATATTGCTTGACAGTGGAAAGGAAGCGGAACATATTGATGAAGCACAGGTATTTGCAGAGGCAGCTGCCAAAATCATCAGCACCGGCGATATAAGCAGTGCCGGTACTGAAAAGAAAGAAATCAGGGAGATGATTCCGTTCAGGGCCACTATTGAGAAAGATGCTATCTCAGGCAGCATAATATATATTGACACTTACGGCAATGCCGTCTCAAATATTACAAAGGACTTATTTACAAGGGTTTTTGATAAGAAGAAATTCCGGATCGCAATACGGTCAAACACAAATATTATTGATCATATAAGCAAATCCTATAACAGTGAATCTATCGGGGAACTGCTTGCGGTTTTTAATTCACTGAACCTGCTGGAGATAGGCATAAACGGAACAGATGCCTCAGAGTTGCTGAGCATACAGGTTGGTGATATTATAAGGGTTGCCAGCCCGGGAAATAACAAAAAACCAGGAATGCTATTTTAGACTATCAGATTATGGAAGCGGACAGAAGGCTTAAGGCTTTTAAAGAATTACTTGATATCATGGATAAACTCAGGGTAAGTTGTCCATGGGATATGAAACAGACGAACGAAACATTAAGAAAACTAACCATAGAGGAAACATATGAGCTGGCTGATGCCATACTCGATAATGATTACAAGGCTATCTGCGGGGAACTGGGCGATCTCATGCTCCATATAGTTTTTTATGCCCGCATAGCTTCAGAGAAGGATATGTTTGACATCAGTAATGTACTGGAGGGTATAAACAAAAAGCTTATTTACAGGCATCCTCATGTTTTTGGCAATACGGAAGCCCGTAGCGCCTCCGAGGTGGAAGAGAACTGGGAAAAGCTTAAGCTAAATGAGGCTGACAAATATAAGCCGGTGCTGTCAGGTGTACCTGACTCACTGCCGGCCCTTGTGAAGGCCAACAGGGTACAGGAAAAAGTGAGAGGTGTGGGATTTGACTGGGAAGACAGGACACAGGTATGGGAAAAGGTCAATGAAGAGATTAAGGAATTAAAGAAAGAGATAGAAGAGGGTACAGAGAAAGAGATTGAATCTGAATTCGGTGATGTTTTTTTCTCACTTATCAACGCCGCCCGCTTATACGGTGTTGATCCGGAATCAGCTCTTGAGAGGACCAACAAAAAGTTTATTGCCAGGTTTAATTACCTTGAGGAAAAAACCATACAACAGGGCAAATCGCTTCATGACTTAAGCCTGGAGGAGATGGATAAGATATGGCAGGAAGCCAAGAATCTTGAATAAGCTCTCAGTCTTTTACGGGTCTTACCAGTCTTCTCCGGATCTTAGCTCAGTCTTTTACGGGTCTTACCAGCCTGAACCCGATATTATCATATCCTCTCTTGAGATCGAAACTTTTTATTCTTGTATAAACGGTGCAGTTATCATCCCGGTCAGCCCAGCTGCCGCCCCTGATGACCCTGGATGATCCTTTCGCCGGGCCCATAGGGTTTTCCACAGGTGATACGGCATAATAATCAGCATCAAATATATCATTACACCACTCGCTTACATTACCTGACATATCATATATCCCCAGGCTGTTGGGTTTAAGCTGCCCTCGTTTGTATAGTCCCCGCCCGTTGGGCATCAGCTCACACATTGCACCCTTGCTGTTACGGTAGTACCATCCCAGTTCATCCAGGTCATCACCCCCTGACCAGGTATAGGAACTGTTGCTACCGCCGCGTGCAGCAAACTCCCATTCTGCCTCGGTCGGGAGTCTTCCCCCTGCCCATTCACAAAACATACGTGCCCCTTCCCATGTAACAAGGATGGCAGGGAAGGATTCTGCACCTTCAATCACCTTAAACCTTCCATTCTCATAATATATATGGACACGGAAGCCTGTCTTGTTGTAATCCTCACCATACACTTTAAGGAAATAAACAGGGTGTGTGTTCAAAACCACTATATCACTATCACCTTCAAATACAATATTATCAATGTGGCTGTTCAGAAATATGGCAAATTCCTCATTGCTTACCTCATACTTACCTATACTATATGAATCAAGCCTCACCTCATGTACCGGCTGAGCCATATCATCGGCTTTTTCATCACCCATTAAAAAACTACCGCCTTTCACCTCTGCCATATCTGTTTTTATAAGTGGTACAAATTCAAGGGCATCAGCATAGACATACCCCTTTTCATTCCTGGCATATGCCCTGGTATAATATTTCCGTCCTGTTTCGAGTCCCTCTATCCTGTAATCAAATTTGCCGTTGCCACCCTCAATTATAGCATAATTATTCTGTTTGGTCGGCCCTGCGGCGGTATCCCATACTATACCTCTCTCTATAACATCCAGTCCCCCGTCATCCTTCAGATCACCAGTAACGGTAACCGAGCTGTAATCGATATCTTTCACTCCGGCTGTTACCACTTCAGGTATGCCCAGTTTGGTAGATATTTTTATTTCATCCCCATATGAAACACCTTCACTGTTAACTGCATATGCTCTGAAATAATATTTTGATCCGGGATCCAGGTAAGCTATCACATCTTCAAATGTTCCTGTCCCTTTTCCAAAAGCAGACACATTACCGTCTATACCCGGATTCTTTAACATTGAATAGCATACACCTGCTTCAGTCACTTCATGACCTCCATCATCCACAACCTCAATATTCATACGTACAGAAGTGACCATAATCCTTCCGGGCTCACCGGTTTTCACAGTTGGCGGTCCGCTTGTTTCAAACTCACTTACCCGGCCGTATGTTGTTGCGAACCTGTTTCTCGCAAAAGACCGGTAATAATATTTTGTAAAAGGTATAAGCTCATCCAGCTCAACTCTGTAGTTGCTGTTCCCGGAAGCATAACTGACGAAATCATCAATGGCGGGTTCGGTATTTTCTGAATAACATATACCATAGGCAATAAGTTTTTCTCCGCCGTTGGTAACAAGCTGTCCACCGGCATGGGCAGTGACAGAACGTATATTTCTTACATCCCCGGTGCGGACAAGGGGTATGCCATCTTTCGTTTTTATATTCAGATAATCACTATAGCCTGTCCCTGCCCTGTTTTTTGCGTAGGCTCTCAGTCGCAGCTCCCTATCCCTGGGAAAACCATCAATAATCCCATCTGTCATGTACCGGGTGTCATCTAATATTACCTCGTTCTCCTTTTCTTCTGCCCCGCCGGCATCTGAGTATAAAATGCCTTTCTCAGATATCTCAATACCTCCGTCACTTATTATCTCAAAGGCTGCATCAATGTATGTTGCACCGGCACCGGATACTTCAAAACCTGCCAGATCGGGGGCTACGCCCCGGATATTCAATAACACGGTTTTTTCTGTTACCTGTTGATCGGCATCTTCTGCAATAAGGGTATATATATATCCACCCGCCTTCATACCGGATGTATTCAGCCTGTGGACATATATGCTGTCGCTGCCTGAATATAATTCCTCATCATCTAGCATCACCAAAGCAGAATCCAGCTGATCCCTGTCATCCCTGAACCTGAATTCAAGGTTCAGTGAGTTGCCGTGTGCAATACTTATTGTATCCGATGATTGGTTATGGCTGATGGCGGGAGGATTATTCCTGCATCCTGCAAAAAGAACAGAAAATATTACCAGCAGTAATAAAGCTCTTAAAAATCTGGCAGAGTTAGTCATAAATGGATTAATTGGTTTGCTTACTCCACTGCAGGAGTTTAATTCTTTTCACTTCCCTAACAAATTTAAGAAAAAGAATACAATTAATCCATTACCTTTTCAATAACTATCATTTATCATTCAAATCAGAAGTATTTTTCGTATTGCTCTTTAAGTGTATTATATATCTCTGACAGCTCATTATACCTGATATATGCATAATTACCGGGTCTCTGGTCAGCCCTGCTTATCATTGAATAAAGGTACATAATCTGGTCTGAAAGCATAGGTTGGGGATATCTTATATCATCCCTTGTTACCAGTTCTGATCTTATTTCCTTTAATTCATCCTTTATACGGGCTTGCTTCCTGCTCTCCCCTGTCCTTCCATCTTTAGCGTCCTCAGAGGGTTCCAGCATCTCGTTAATACCGGCTATCAGCTCTGATGTTTTACTGAACAGCCCAATAATATCCATTGACAGCTCAAACTGCTCCTGGTAATCAGAAAAAGTCATTCCTTCTTCAATGATACGCGGATCGGGAAGCAGGTCAAAGCCTGAACTCATTCTTTTATTATTCACTACCAGTGCGGCTGTATATCTTGCAGGCACTGCTTTGGGTCCGCGAAACCTCCTGCGGCTTACGTCTTCCGGCAGCTCAACATCCACACGCAGGTCCCATATCATCCTGTGAAAGCCGGAGGAAGTATCTGCCTCAATGGTTTTTAGCAGTTCACCCTCCATATTTTGTATCTCTATAATGGCCGATTCAACTTCCTCAGGCAGATAGTAATCGAGATACAAGCCTCTCCTTTCAGGTGACCTGTAGGCATCAACGGTATTAAAAAACACAGGCTCCTGAACCATGCCGGCAGGATCAAATTCATGCAGGGGGCTGATATTATCCATTATCCAGAACGAACGTCCCATTGTGGACAGTATCAGGTCTTTCCTGTACACCTTGATATCTGTTACAGGCACATCGGGCAGGTTCTGCTGCAGTGAGTACCAGTAAGCTCCATCATCAAAGGAAACAAAAACACCATGTTCTGTTCCGGCATATAACAGACCTTCCCTGCCGGGATCTTCCCTTATGACCCTGGCGGGTTCATTCACCGGTATCCCGTTTTCTCCGTCAGTAAGCAGTGTCCATGATTCTCCATAGTCCACTGTTCTGAAGATATACGGTCTCCAGTCGTCCAGCATATACCTGTACACTGCCACATAAGCCTTTGCGGGATTATGGGGCGATGCTTCTATGGTTTGTACCCTTCCTCCGGGTGGCAGTGCAGCAGGCGAAACATCATTCCAATTGTCACCACCGTCTTTTGTAATATGTATGGGGCCGTCATTGGCACCTGTCCATAACACCCCCTGTTTTATTGGCGATTCTGCGATGGCATATATTGTGCTGTAAAATTCCTCGCCGGTAATATCTCTTGTTATAGGTGAGCCGGATATCACCTGTTTATCAGCTTCAAAGGCGGTGAGATCAGGAGATATTGTTTCCCATGTTATACCTTCATCGCGTGTAACATGCACATACTGTGAGCAATGATATACCACATCAGGGTTATGAGGAGAAACGATTATAGGTGATACTCTCTGGAACCTGTAATTCAGGTCTGCCGGGTTATGACCGTACATATTCTGGGCACCGACATAATACTGCTTTTCCTGTCCCGTCACCTTATTATAAACCCCGAAGCGTCCCTTACAATTGGCGTAGACAATATTATGATTACCCGGCTTGGGTACGGCCGGACCGGTTTCACATCCACCCACTGCCATAATCGGGGGTGCACCCCTGTAGGACCATGCTGCCTTGCCGGGCATAGCCAATGTGCTGTTATCCTGCTGTCCGGCATAGAGCCAGTATGAAAAGCGGTCATCAACATTTACCTGGTAAAGCTCAGCTGTAGGCTGGTTATCCTGGGCTGACCATGACTCGCCCCCATCGAGTGTTACATTGGCTCCTCCGTCATTCGATTGTACTATTATATCCGGATTGGATGGATTGATCCACATATCATGGTTATCACCATGTGGTGTTGACTTTCTTCTCCAGCTATCTCCCCTGTCTTCTGATTTATAATAGCCTGTTGAGTTTACATGTATTATATCCGGGTTGCCTGGATCAACATCCACATTGGTATAATAAAAGGGCCTGTCGAGCAGGTAAGTCTTCCTTGCTCAAAAGCTCAAAACCAGCGCCTCTGTCATCCGAAAAGAATAATCCACCCTGATCTTTTTCTGCCTCCATCAGTACGTACAGGTTATCAGGGGCTGCATCGCATACGGCAAGGTCAGCCTTCCCGATTATACCCCGGGGCAGCCCTTCTTCCAGTTTCTCCCATGTATTACCGCCATCAACGGACCTGAATACACCACCTTCAGTTGAACCGGATATTATGGTCCAGGGCTTCCGCCTGGCTGTCCAGGCAGCGGCATATATAATATCAGGGTTACCGGGATGCATTTCTATATCTGTGATACCTGTCTTATCTGATATATACAACACTTTCTGCCATGTCTTACCCCCGTCGGATGTTTTAAAAACACCTCTTTCTTCATTCGGACCGAAAGGATTACCTATGGCAGCCACATAAGATATATCGGGATTCTCAGGATGGATAAGCACTGCCCCGATCTGCCCTGCCTCTTCCAGTCCCAGGAAGTCCCATGTCTCACCGGCATCATCGGAACGGTACATTCCTTTCCCTATGATTACATTACTTCTGAGTCCGTCCGAGCCTGTACCAACATACACTATATCAGGGTTTTTTTGAGACACCCTGATGGCGCCTATTGAACCTGTTTTAAAAAACCCATCAGAAACATTCTCCCAACTTATACCATAATCCATTGTCTTCCACACACCCCCGCCGGTAGCTCCCATATAAAAAACACCGGGCTGTGATTCGATCCCTGCAACCGCTGTAGCACGTCCACCTCGCCAGGGTCCGACATTCCTGTATTCCATATTACGGAATGCATCTTCAAATGAAAAATCCTGTCCTGTGAGCAGAGAGCTTAGAAAAACAAAAAATAATACTGAAAGAGTTCTCATCATGAGCTGTTTTATAGTTTAAGAAAATCAACCCAAGATAAGCATTTCCTGACAGGCTTTTTATATTGTAAAACAGGATATTTCCGGCAGGAGTATAAGGATCACATGCCCAAGGGCCTAAAACCCGGCAATCAGCTATTAATCATTATCCTTTCCACCGTCATCTGCCTGTTCACTGTCCTCTGCCTTTTCGCTGTTGCCCGTCTTTCCTCCATCTTCAGCAGGTCCGGTTTTTCCTGCATCAGTATCAGTCTTATCACCGGCCGGTGTATCCGCTTCATCATTATCTGCACTTTTCTCTGTTTCCTCTTTTTCCTTTTCCAGCATATCCAGGTAATGCAGAATATTATACCATTGTATAATCTTTTTTATATCTGAAACATAAACTCTCTCCCTGTCATAATCAGGCAGTATATCCCCGAAATAGGACTTCAGGTCCTCTGCTGAAGACTTATAATCTATAGAGGATGCTCCATCTTCCTTTTCATAAATCTTATCAAAAACCGCGGCCAGGGAAACTTCTCCGGCTTCCGTAAACACCGCTATGTCTTCCAGTGCGCTGACCTTGTCTGCACCATGTGCCGATGAGCGTTTACCTGTCTCCAGGTGTTCCACTATCACTGCATTTTTACCCTGGGCAATAAACTTGTATAACCCTGGTGATCCGGCTATTGCCATAAAGTCTTTCAGAACCATTTGTATTATTTTTCAGATTAATATAATTTTCTATTATGACATATTCCTGCTAAGCTTAATATTCTCATATGCCTCATTCACCTTGCTAAACTTTTCATGTGCTATCTCTTTAAAGTCTTCACCCAGGTGGCTTACCATATCGGGGTGATACTTCCTGGCCATTTTCCTGTACGCTTTTTTTACCTCTTCATTACTTGCTTCCGGACTTATCTCCAGTATCCTGTAATGGGCGTCATTGGAAGGGATAAACATATTTTTTATTGAGTCCCTGTCATTCCCTGAGATATTCAGATGGGAGGCTATGGATTCAATGGCTGCCATCTCCCCGGGGTCCATATGTTTGTCGGACAAGGATATCCCGTACAACATATGCATCAGTTGCAGTCGCGATGCATATTCCATATTATTTCTTATCTGGCGACACACATCTGCAACAGGTATGTCCTGTTTCAGCAGGTCACGCAGCATCAGCAGTGCCTCGGCTGCTGTCTCCTCTCCAAACTGTATCCTGAAAAAATTCTTAACATAATCCAGCTCCGACTTCACAACCTTGCCGTCGGCCTTCATCACTGCGGCCACCAGTACGAGCAGGCTGAGGCCAAAATCGCCGGCTGTGGTTTTATACGTCCGTCCCCTGTAGTTTGTGGTTGTTATATCCTGACGCGGACCGTCAAACATTGATCCTACGGCAAAACCGAAAAGTGCACCAAGCGGTCCGCCGAGAAACCAGCCCAGACCGCCACCAATCCATTTGGCATATTTACCCATACAAACCTGTTTTGAGCTGTGATAAGATATCACTGTGTATATCCAATACTTCCTGTATAATCATACTGTCATCGGAATTGTTTATCCGGTAATCTGATCTTTTTACTATTTCATCATCAGGCATCTGCTTATTGACCCTCTCCATAACCTGCTCCCGGCTCATTTTATTTCTCTCCATAACTCTTTTTATTCTTTCTTCCAGTGGTGCAGTAACAGCCAGTATTCTGTCAACATGCTTTTCGGCCCCTGCCTCAAATAAAATGGCAACCTCAAAGATAAGATAATCAGCATCCTGCTGCCGGCGCCACTCATCATAGCTGTCAAGCACAAGAGGATGTACAAGTCTGTTAACCCTGTTCAGCAGATTATCATCATTGAAAATTATTGATGCCATCTTCACCCTGTCCAGTTCACCCGATGCATACAGGTCTATCCCTATAATATTCGTCAGTTCAGTCTTGGAGGGCTTGATTATTATCCATTATTATCCGGGCTTCATCATCAGCTGAAAAAACCGGTATGCCCAGTACCTTAAAGATTTTGGACACAGTGGACTTGCCACTTCCTATTCCACCTGTCACACCCAAGCTGAATATCATTTCTTCTCAATAATATACTCCACCCTTCTGGGATTATACCTTACTGAACTAATAAAAGAAGGGAGATTTACAATCTCAACCTTCAGGCTTTCAACTGTCCTTATATCAATATTTTTCATATCAACCACGGCTTCAACAGGTACTTCCTGAATCCTGTTGTAATCACTCAGAGCAATATTAAAATGTATACTTACTGCATCCGGGAAGAGTCTTACATTTGCTGTATCCGGCTTATTCAGAATTTTAATGTCCACCTCCATTATCTGTTCGGTAAACTGCTCCACCGGCACTGTTATTTCCGCATTTTTATGTGATATGCTCACCTTACTGATGGTTTCAATATCAAGTTTTTTTGTAAGCTTCTCATTAACCTGGTTGAATTCGTGGTATACAGTACTGACGAAAGCAATGGTATCGATAACTGTTTTCGGTCCGCTCAGGGTAACCGAGTCAGGGTCGGCTGTAATATCGCCGTTCACCATGAATTGTCTCTGAGGCATAACTTTTATGTCAGGCTTTACAGGTACTTTTCTGCTTATTACTTTACCAAAGATAAAATTAAGCGTATCGGGCCTTACGGCATTGATTTCAAAATCGCCTCTGAGCTGTCTTTTAAAGGACTCTCTCAGGTTAAATGAATAAATAAAAAACTCCTGCCCTGCAGCATCTTCCCTGACAGAACGGCCCCAGTTGCTCACATTTATAACCAGGGGTACACGATTGCCGCTTATCTTGCTCTTCAGTACAGAGTATCCGGGTCCGTGTATATCAAGACTCATCCTGTCCGGCAATTCATTTACAAGAGCCATATTATCCGGAAAATTGATATATCTTACCGGATAGTTTATCGTACTGTCTATATCCTTGCTAAGTGCATTGATAAACCAAAAAATAAATGAAAGCAACAAGAAGAAAGAGAAAACAGCAACATTTCTGTTAAACAGTTTCTCTTTCAGACTACTGAAAAATTTTTTCAGTTCAATGCCTGAACTTTCACCTGGGTCCATAAGACTCTCCTTTCAGCTTATCCCACAAGCTTATCTCTTCTGGTCAATATCACTTGCATCTTTCAATACGGCACTCTTGTCAATCTTTAACAGAACATTGTCACCGGCATCAACGCTTACGGTATTATCCTTGACATCTGTTACCCTGCCATATATCCCTCCTGTGGTAATTATCTTATCTCCTTTTTTCAGTGAGCTCCTGTAATTACTTAATTCTTTCTGCTTTTTTACCTGTGGCCTTATCATGAAAAAATAGAAGATCACAAAAACAAGGATTAAAGGCAAAAAAGATACCAGGGGGTTCGATCCCTCAGGTGTTGGTCCCATTAAATACAAAAACGCTAAATTACTCATTATTAAATTCTAATTTTTAGTTATTACTTCTGCTTTTATTTTAAGAATGACCACCGGCCGTTTGGCATTTGACCTGATGGTTATTGTTTTATTCTGTATTCCATGTCTGAATGCACTGTCAAACACTACTTCCACATGCCCGCTACCTCCTGGCGGTACCGGACTGTCATCAAACTCAGGAACAGTGCAGCCACAGCTTGTTGTTGCAGAGCTTATCAGCAGATCCGCATCACCTTTATTTTCAAACTTAAATACACAGGCTACAAGCTCTCCCTCACTGATTTTGCCAAAATCATGACTTAACTTGTTAAACTCAATAAGGGCTGTACCACCTGTTTCATCACCTGCACTGTCATCATCCGGCTTATTATTCACACATGAAAACAAGCCAAGACTCAAAAAGATATATATAATAAATAGTCTCATATGCTAAAATATTTCAATCATCATATCACTCATCGGACACCGGTTCTCCTACCAGTCCGCGCCCCTTTTTACTGAACATCTCCTTCTCTCTCATCTCTCTCACGATCTTATCGAGTATCCCGTTTACAAAGGTACTGCTTTTTGATGTGCAGTAAAATTTTGCTATCTCAATATACTCATTAAGGCTTACCTTAACAGGTATTTCAGGAAACTCAATAATTTCTGTTACAGCAAGCCTCATTACCAGTGTGTCCATAAGGGCAACACGCTCAATTTCCCAGTTTGTTGTATTCCTGTCAATAAGATCGGTTAATAATTCACCTTTAATAATTGTTTTCCTTAACAGGGTTTTTACAAATATCTCATCATCATCCGATCTGTATAATGGCATAAGCTTATGATCATCAGTCGAAGTCTCTTTGATCTGCCTCAATGTCTTATCAACCATAATGGATATAAAATCAAGGTCATCATTCCAGTAAATACTTTGTTCTTCAAGTGCTGCCTCAAGCTCATCCGGTTCCATAAGCACCATGTCCAGCATGCCTGCAATAAATTTTTTGTCTTCGGTAAAGCTGCTTTTTCCGCTGGTCATATATTCTTTATACAAAACGGATTGCTCTAATTTATTAAAATATTTTCTGGGCACATCCCTGTAGTCGTTCCAGGAAAGATGAGCACTCAGCGAATATTTTTTCAGTTGCTGATTATCTGACAGTTTTTTCACCAGCTTGTTTTCAACTAATTTGGTATTGGGGTTGAGATCTTCCTCAGTGGGCACTTTTTTTTGTCTTGCTATCTCTATTTTCCTCTCCGCCTCTTCAACAATCTCTATTATCAGCAATAGCAGAAGATGATACAGATCATAACTTTTTCTTATACTCAGCAATAATTCCTTTTCTGCTGCTTCAAGACTGTCCCCCTTCTTTCTGTTAAAAGCATACAGAACGAGCAAGGCTTTAATACGTAATAATCTCCTGCTTATCATTTATAAAGAACCCTAATAATTTAAATGCAAAAATACTCTTTTTCTGCTTCAGACAAAACACTGGCTGACAAATCAGGAAATATACACCATATTTTGATATATGAAAATAATTATTACATTTGAAACCCTAATAAAACTACCAAATTAAATTTAGCTCTATGAAGGAAGAGAACGACGCCAAAGCGAGTGAGTTAAGCAAAAACAATGAGAATGGATCAAGGGCACGGGAAGAGGTTTACACAAAGATTGTAAGAGCCGGAAACAGGACCTATTTCCTGGATGTGAAAGCAACACGCAAGAACGATCTTTACCTTACCATTACGGAAAGCAAAAAAAGGTTTAACAAGGACGGTAAGTTTTTTTATGAAAAACACAAGCTGTTCCTTTATCCTGAGGATTTTGAAAAGTTCAGTAATGGCCTTGAAGATGTATTCTCGTTTATAAGGAATTCTGAGGCGGGTGAGACAGGTGAGACAGGTGAGACAGGTGAGACAGGAGAAACAGGTGAAACAGTTGATAAGGCTGAAAATATACCTACGGATACTGAAAAGGAAGATGACTCTAAAGCAAGCGATGAGTTCATTAATGTTGAATTTGAGGATCTTGGTGACAAGCAGGACTAACAACAGGGTCTTTTGTCCGCAAGGGCAATTTTTAATTACATAATGGCTGATTATCTACTACTGGCTCTGGCTATTGCATTGATGGTCATTGGTTTAATAGGGTGTCTGGTGCCTGTTCTACCCGGCCCACCTCTTAGTTTTATTGGTTTACTGATACTTCATTTTACCGGCTTTGCTGAATTCGGTATTAACATCCTTATTATACTGGGTTCAGCATCTGTACTTGTTGCCGTATTCGATTATATTGTACCCATCTGGGGAACAAAAAGGTTTGGAGGAACAAAATACGGTATACGGGGGGCCACCATCGGCCTGATAGCCGGCCTCTTCTTTGGTCCCGCCGGCATAATCCTTGGGCCATTCATAGGAGCAGTGGTCGGAGAACTGATGTATAAAAGCAATTTCAGTTATGCCATACGGGCAGGCATAGGAAGCCTGATAGGGTTTATGGCAGGCATAGGATTAAAGCTGGTCACATCCCTTATTATCACCTTCTATTTTATCAGGGGTATCTTTATTTAATGCTCTTTATCAAGCAGCTATAAGCGAATAGCCGCCGGCAAAAAGCCGCACCGCGGAACAGTGCCAGCATAAAAGCAGCCACACGGAATAGCACCGGCATAAAAGCTGCCCCAACAGGTCCGGCAGCCGGGTATCTAACCCAGTGTAGCCAGCATAACGGCCTTAATAGTATGCATCCTGTTTTCAGCCTCATCAAATACCACGGAATGTGCTGATTCAAAAACATCATCAGTCACTTCCATACCATTAAGACCGTATTTCTCATATATCTCTGCTCCTATTTTAGTCTCCCTGTTATGGAAAGCCGGCAGGCAGTGCAGGAATTTAACATTGCTGTTGCCTGTCTTTGCCAGCAATTCCTTATTCACCTGGTATGGCTTAAGCAGCTTAATCCTCTGCTCCCATACTTCCTCGGGCTCACCCATAGAGACCCACACATCGGTATACAAAAAATCAACCCCTTTGACAGCTTCATCAACCTTATCGGTAATAGTTATTTTTGCTCCTGTCTCAGATGCAATTTTCCTGCAGGTCTCAACAAGCTCATCTGAAGGCTGGATTGCAGAGGGTGCTGCAGCCCTGAAATCCATCCCCATCATGGCTGCACCTACCAGCAATGAATTACCCATATTATTCCTGGCATCACCCAGGTAACAGAAACTGATATCATTCAGCGGCTTATCACTGTGCTCGAGCATGGTCATAAAGTCAGCCAGTATCTGTGTCGGATGAAATTCATTGGTAAGACCGTTCCATACAGGCACACCCGCATACTTACCCAGTTCCTCAACTATGTCCTGGCCAAAGCCCCTGTATTCGATACCGTCATACATACGTCCCAGCACCCGGGCCGTATCCTTCATAGACTCTTTATTCCCGATCTGCGATCCGCTGGGACCTAAATAGGATACATGAGCACCCTGATCCAGTGCGGCCACCTCAAAGGCACACCTTGTCCTGGTAGAAGCTTTCTCGAAGATGAGCGCAATATTTTTGCCTTTCAGTCCCTGCTGCTCTATGCCGGCATACTTTGCTTTTTTCAGATCTTTTGCCAGATCAAGCAGAAACATTATCTCAGTGGGTTCAAAATCCAATAACTTTAAAAAATTTCTGTTTCTTAAATTATAGGCCATATCATTTAATATTAGGTTTTTAATTAATTACTTTCTAAAACAATCTAAGTAAGGCGTACCAATTCAATTATTCAATATACTTATCTGCTGATCTACGCCGCAACAGGCTGACATTACACCCCGGGGCCGGCAAGCGGGAAGTCCCTCCCCGGCAGGTAATCCGAAGCGGCAAAACTATCAGTCATCATATTCCATTGTTATTTTTGTTCCATAACTCTTATCCTCAAGCTTAAAGGCTTCTGTTATAACTGATTTCAGTCCTCCTGATTTAATAAAATTCAGTGCAGCTTCAATCTTGGGAGCCATGCTGCCCTTTGTGAACTGACCTTCTTCCATGTATTTTATGGTATCTTTATAATTCAGAAACTCAAGAGCTTTCTCTCCCGGCTTTTTGAAATTTATATATACATACGGCACATCAGTCAGTATATAAAACTCATCGGCCCCGATATCTGAGGCAAGCAATGAGGAAGCCATATCCTTGTCAATCACGGCCTCGGATGGCCTGATATCATTATTCTCATCGATATATACAGGCACGCCGCCGCCACCGGATGCGATGACAATATTGCCCTGCCTGGCCAGGTCTTCAATGATTTTTTCATTCATCACCCTTACAGGCCTTGGAGAAGGAACAACCCGGCGGTATCCGCCCTCCACCTTTACTTCCTCCTTAAATATCCAGCCTTTTGATTTGTGCAGCTCATCCGCAGCGGCCTTATCATACACCTTTCCCACTCTTTTCTGAGGGTCTGAAAAAGCAGGATCATCTTTATCAACAACAACCTGTGTAACAAGACATGCAATATCTTTTTCAATACCATATTTCTTCAGAACATTACGCAGAGCACGCTCAATCATATACCCTATGCCTCCCTGTGTATCAGCGACGCAAATATCAAGAGGCATCTGCGATATATTATATAATTGTTCCCCTGCATCATTACGCATTAGTACATTACCAACCTGCGGACCATTACCATGGGTTATGACAAGATCATAATCATCCCTGATAAGATGAACCAGGGCTTCAAGTGTATCTGTGGTATTCTGTTCCTGCTCTTCAATAGTGCCAACCTGGTCACCACGAAGCAATGCATTGCCTCCCAGTGCCACAACTGCCAGTTTTTTCATATTATATAAATTATAGACCTGTTAATCACATTAAATTTCCCTCTAAAAGAGGAAAACACAAAACTATAATTTTTACGGAAAATATCATGCCTTTAAGTAGAAAAACAATAACTTATAATAATATGATAAATACGAGTACCTCTATATTAAAACCTTTTGCTCATTTAATGCCAAAAAATTATTACTTTTACATTTAATTAAAAAACCTAATATGTATTCCGGGTGAGACAGAAAGTTATTATTTGCTTGTTTTGTATGATCCTGGTGGGGCTATCCGGATGTAAAAGGTCTGCTTTTAAATCTATCGATGAAGGCGAAATTCATTATAAGATACGTTATGTAGACAGGAATGCTGTGCTTCCGGATGATCTTATGCCAGATAATATGGTTGTTAAGTTCAAGGACAATAAGATACTTATGGAGATTATGTCACCCATTGGCAATAACGGGGTATATAATATTATTGATCCGGAAAACAAGGAGATAAGGACATTCTTCAGGGTTATGGGTATGAAGTATTATTATATGGGAACAACCGATGAGATACCGCCCGGCATTGACCCGATGTCTGACATGAACATAGAATATACCGACCAGGTATCCACCATCCTTGATTTTGAATGCAAAAAGGCTGTTATCAGTCTGCCTGGCAGGGATTTTAACTATGAACTCTGGTATACAAATGAAATAGACATAGACAATCCTAATTTATCAAGCCCCTTTGAAAATATCGATGGTGTGTTAATGAATTTCTTTTTTCTGATGGGAGATATTATTGTTGAGTTTGATGCACAGGCAATTTATATCAGGGATGTTCCGGATAAAGATTTTGAGAAAAAAGAAAACTACAGGAGAATTGACAGGAAGTCTATGGATGATCTTATTGTCAGTATGATGAATCTTTGATTCAGCCCGCCCTGTTTATTCATCAACATAAAATTGCTACCTTTATCACACTAAAACAAGGGTGTTTGATGTTACTATTAGATAAGAGATTTTTTCCTGATAATACTGATGTCCAAGGATGAAAAAACGAAATACAAAAGAAGCTAAGAAAGGCAAGAAAAATGCCACGGGCCGCAAGAATAACAGGAATTCTTTTTTCAGGGATGAGAAAACCAGCTTTATTGCCGGACTGCTTATTACAGGATTCGCCGTTTACCTTTTTTTTGCTTTCATAGCTTACCTCTTCTGGTGGAAGGCTGATCAGAGTTTCGATGCAGCAAATGTAATATCAGGCGCCGAGATACAGGTTAATAACTGGTCGGGTAAAAGCGGGGCCTGGTTTGCCGATATTTTTATCAATAAAGGCTTTGGTCTGGCAGCTTTTTTTATACCTGTCCTGCTGGCCGCGCTGGGTCTCAGATTATTACACATTAAAAAAATAAAAGCTCTTAATATAAGCCGCAACCTGGTACTGGGAACAATAATATTTTCAGTTATCCTGTCCTATATTTTCGGCCATGCCAACGGCATGCTTGGCAGCGGACCCGGAGGAGCACACGGTTTTTTTGTCAGCCAGTGGCTCAATGCTTTCCTGGGAAAGCTGGGTACAGGAATATTGTTATTAATTATAAGCTTATCATACCTGTTACTGGTGTTTAACCTTAAACCCTCACTAAAGAGCCTGGCCTTCGTATTTCCCCGACTCAGAAAGCAAAAGGAAGAAATACAGGGCGATGTTAATGCCGGGGAGGAAGGAGAAAAACCTGAACCCGACTTCCATATCAACAGGCCCGGTGATGATGAAATTATTACTGAAGAAGACAAGGACAGTGCAGATCATCCGGAAGCGGCCGCAGGGGATAATGAGCCCGAAGAAGCAGAAGATGTTGCCGGCCATCCTATAATAAATGAGGTATCGCCCGGTGTAGACAGTAACGGGGTAAGCATATCCATCACAAAAGCCAGGGCAGATGACCAGCTTTCACCTGAAGAAGTGGAAAAGATGAAAGAAAGCTATGACCCGCGACTGGACCTCTCATCATTCAAAATGCCACCTATCAGTCTCCTTGAAGATCACAAATCCGATGCAGAATTTGATGATTCCGAGATAATAGAAAAAAAGGAGACAATAGTAAAGACGCTGCTGGACTATAATATTAAGGTACGGCATATATCTGCCACTGTGGGACCTACTGTCACACTGTATGAAGTGGTGCCGGAGAGGGGTGTAAGGACTGCCAAAATAAAATCGCTGGATAATGATATAGCCCTTAGCCTTTCTGCTTTTGGTATAAGGATAATCGCACCCATCCCGGGCAGGGGTACGGTAGGTATTGAGGTGCCCAATAAAAGACCGGAGATAGTGTCCATGAAATCGCTTATCTCGACCAAGCTTTTTCAGGACAGTAAATTTGAACTGGCCATTGCACTCGGACGTACCATAACCAATGAACTGCTGATGCTAGACCTGCAGAAGATGCCTCACCTGCTGGTTGCAGGAGCAACGGGACAGGGTAAATCAGTCGGTCTCAATGTTATTATTGCCAGCCTCTTATACCGTAAACACCCGGCTGAGATCAAGTTTATTATGGTTGACCCCAAGATGGTGGAGCTGACATTATATAATAAAATAGAAAAGCATTACCTGGCCAAACTGCCTGACACCGATGATCCCATTATAACAGAAACACAGAAAGTAGTATACACACTTAATTCCCTGTGCATAGAAATGGGCGAAAGGTATAAGCTGCTGCGCAAGGCAAGGGTTAAGTCCATAAAGGAGTATAACGAGGTGTTCACAAAAAGAAAGCTCAACCCTGAGAACGGGCATAAGTACCTGCCATACCTTGTTCTTGTTATTGATGAATTTGCCGATCTTATTATGACAGCAGGCAAAGAGATAGAAGGACCGATACAGCGATTATCGCAGCTTGCACGTGCTGTGGGGATACACCTGATAGTGGCCACACAGAGGCCTTCAACAAATATTATAACAGGAACTATTAAAACAAACTTTCCTGCAAGGCTGGCTTTCAGGGTATCATCATCCATCGACTCACGCACCATACTGGACAGCACCGGGGCTGAAAAACTGGTGGGCAGGGGTGATATGCTTATTTATAACGGCACGGAGCTTATAAGAGCACAGTGTGCATTCATTGACACACCCGAGCTGAACAGGCTGACTGAATTTATAGCCTCACAGCAGGGATATACAGAAGCATATATACTGCCTGAGTACGAAGGTGAAACAGATAACAGCTTCCATGAGGTAGACCTCAAAAAAAGGGACAGCCTTTTTGATGAAGCCGCCAGGCTGGTTGTACAGACACAACAGGGTTCAACATCCCTTATTCAGAGAAAGATGTCGCTCGGTTATAACAGGGCGGGCCGTATTGTTGACCAGCTGGAGGCTGCCGGCATACTGGGACCCTATGAAGGGAGTAAAGCCCGTGAGGTAATGATTACGGATATGAACAGTTTGGAACGTATTTTGAGTGGATTAGAATAAAAAGCCGATGAGACTATTATTTATATCACTTTTAATGACTATGTGTCCATTAATCAGTGCACAGAAAGACCCCGAGGCCAGGATAATACTTGATGCCTTTTCAGAGCCTGCACTGTCAGCACCTGCAGTAAGCATGAAGTTCAATCTCAGGGTTGAGGACAGGGTTGAACAGAAAACGCAGGAATCAGAAGGTGAGGTCATTATACATAATGATATGTATAGACTCGAATTACCTGATAATATCATCTGGTTTGACGGTAATGCCACCTGGACACTTGCCCCCGAAGTAAAAGAAGTAACAGTAACAGTACCCGACCCGGATGACAACACTTTCCTGACTTCCCCGTCCAGCCTGTTTGATATGTACAGGGAAGGCTTCAAATACAGACTGACAGGAGAATCACAGGAAGGCTATGCCATAGATCTTTACCCTGAAGATCCCTCAGACACTGATTTCAGCATTATCAAACTGGTAATAGACAGGCAGCACAGGCTTGTATCGGCAGAATACAAAAGAAAAGACGGTATAAACCTGTTTGTTGATATCACAGAATACAGTCTGGATAAAGAATATCCGGCCGCTTATTTTACTTTCGACCCTGAAGCCTACCCCGGTGTGGATATAATAGATATGAGATAAAAACTCACCTTAAATTCCTGACGGAGCCTCATACACTTTCTGTACCGACAGGCCAAAGGCCGTAATGGGACATCATTCCTTTTTATCCGGATAGGCTATCCTGGCATGGTAGATGGTCGTAAGCCTTTTCACAAATGTTTCCTTGATATCGGATATATCCCGGAAAGTAACAGGTGCAAGGGTGAACTGCCCTTCTTTCATCTGTGAATCGATGATGGAGTTAACCAGCTTCCTTATAGATTCCTCACTGTATTCCTCAAGGCTTCGTGATGATGCTTCAACGGCATCAGCCATCATAAGGATGGCATGCTCCTTTGTAAATGGTTTTGGTCCGGGATAAGTAAAATCAGAAAGGTCAAGATCTTTTTCAGGGTACTTATCCTGAAACTGCCGGTAAAAATAATATGCCTTTAGTAGTGCCCTGGTGGGTCCTGATAAAATCTATTATCTGCTGTGGCAGTCCCGACTTCTTTGCCAGCTCAAGACCCTTCTTGATATGCCCAATAATTATTTCTGCACTCTCTCCCGGTTCGAGGCTGTCATGCGGATTGAACTGCTCCGACTGGTTCTCTGTAAAAAACTCTGAATCCGCCACTTTGCCAATATCGTGGTACAGGGCCCCGGCCCTTATCAGCAGGGGATTGCCTCCAACCACTCTTGCAGCCTCCTCTGCAAGGTTTGCCACCTGCATTGAATGCTGGAATGAACCGGGTGCTTCCTCTGCCAGTCGGCGCAACAGGGGCTGGTTGGTATCTGAGAGCTCAAAAAGAGTTGCATCGGAAAGAAAACCAAAGGTCTTTTCGAATAAATAAATAAGGGGATAACTCAAAAGTATAAGCACCGCGTTGCCGGCAAACCATGAATAGTTAAGCCATTCAATCTCCTTAATATCACCCTCCTGTATAATACCAATACCAAAATAAACGAGTGAGAGGGTAAGGAAAACCATTGTGGCTGAAAAGAACAGCTTACCCCTGCGGTAGGTATTGGACAGTGTAAAAATAACCACCACCCCTCCCAGGAAATTAAGGAAGATAAACTCAAAGGAGTTGGGAACGATAAAACCCGTTATCATCATGGTTACCAACAATATGAAAAGGGCAAGCCTGGGGTCATAGAATGTTCTGATTATTATTGGTATTATGGCAAAGGGTATAAGGTAAACGCTCACCTCCGGCAAAAGGGTCACTATCCTTGTAAGGCCGACGAACACTATCAGAAGGATAAGGATAAAAAGCGTTTTCTGCAATGATTCAAGCACCTCCATACGGAAATGGAACAGGAAGAGGAACAATATAAGGAAACAGGCACTTACTATCAATACCTGTCCCATGATAAACAACCATGAATTATATACCCCTATTTTTTCACCGTAGGCCTGACTGAAAGATTCCAGCACCCTGAAACGCCAGTCATTGACCAGCTCACCCCTCGATATTATCAGCTCACCTTTTTGTACCAGTCCCCTCGTCAGGCTTATCTCTTTAAGAAGGTTCTCTCTTTCAGCCGTTGACTTTACTTCATTATAGCTTACATTGGGTTCCAGAAAATCACCAAGGCTTATAGCATTCATAAAAGAAGATACATCGCGATCAATATCTGCAGACAGCTCATTCCTCAGCTCTGTTTTTCTCTCCCTTACAAATTCATAAGCTTCCTTATGGGTAAACAGGTCTTCCAGTAGTACCTCCTCTGCAATATTTCCCTTTACCAGCTTAATGCTTTCATTATCGCTCAGCAGGCTTTCCGTTAACTCATTACGCTCATATATACCTGTTTCATATACCTCCCTGAGTATTGATATAAGGCCATTACGTATAAGTTCATAATCCGGGGCCATCAGCTCATTATAAGTGACGGTATTGCCCAGTCTCAGCTCGCTGAAATATGCATTGAAACTGCTGATCTCATAATCAGCCAGTGCAGTGTCGTAGTTAAAAAAGGGGCTGAAGGATGTCAGCAGTTCTGCTCTTTCCCTGCTCAGCTCATCTTCCGTCTTATACACTGGAAAATCCCACGGGGCTATCAGCACCTCGTGCATCCACGGCCGACCTTTCTGGTACTCATATCTGAATTTGCCCTCACGGGGAAGCAAATAAGTAACAAGGGCCATTGACAAACCAAACAATATACCAAGATATATACCTTTCTTATATTTTGACCACCAATCAATCAGCGACATTTTCTTTATTTTAATAATTACCTGATGTTCAACATCAATTACAAAAATAAAGGAATTTTCAAGAAAACCGGCAGTCAGAGCCGTAAATGAAGATTGAGCTCATTAAGCTTAAACATTTTTTATACTTTTACACCCTCAACAAATTATATTTATGGACAGGCTTATATGTGCTAATATATTCGTCCCCCTCAGGCTGGGCCCCTCGCACAGGAGTGAGCAGGGAAGCCAGTTGCTGTTCGGCGAAAAATATCTTATAACAGACAGATCGGCTGAATGGCTGAAGGTCAGGAATGAATTTGACTCATACGAGGGATGGATAGACGGAGAACATCACCTGTTTTTCGAAGCCGGGGAAGCAGATGGCGTGCCAGGGGTGCTTGCCAGCAGAACTAAATTCACCTCCGAGGAGGGTGACATATTTTACCTTGAAGCCGGGTCTGAAATATATAATATCAACAAGGAGATAAATACTTTTACCATTGGAGGTAAAAGGTTCCGGGCAGAGGACCGGATAATTACAACACCTTTGACAGAGGATATAACTGTAACGGCAATGAGATTTCTCAACTGCCCCTATCTGTGGGGAGGGCGGACAGCCGGTGGAATGGACTGTTCAGGTCTCACCCAGCTGGTTTATAAACTTCATGGTCATTCACTGCCCCGCGACAGCTTCAGGCAGGCAGAAACGGGTACTGCGGTAAGCTTCCTGGAAGAAGCAAGGGCAGGAGACCTGCTGTTCTTTGATAATAAGCAGGGGAATATCACTCATGTCGGTATGCTACTGGACAGAAAACGTATAATACATTGCTCAGGCAAAGTAAGGATAGATATGATTGATCACCAGGGCATATATATTGAAAACACGAATAAATACACACACAGTCTCAGGATAATAAAAAGAATTTAAAGCGGTGATGCATTATTAAACGACCATAAAATCAGCTTAGCGATCTTATGAACGAAGTGAATAAAATTTCAAACATATGAAAGATGAACTGCTTCCCATATTAATAATAATAGGAATATTAATAGTCCTCTACCTCTTTATGAAGCTTATCAACAGGAAGCTGAAAAACAGGGTCAGCAAATCGCGCTACCGCGGAAGAAGAAACTTATAAGCGGTCCAGCACCTTTTCAACAATCGTCTGCTCTGCTTTTTCCGATTTAGCATTCAGCTCAGCAGCCCTGGCTTTTATATCCTTCCCGAACTGCTTATCTTCCAGTCCCTCCGTGTTAACACATACATTAAGATAGGCCCCTTTGATACATGAACGCACAGCCAGGGCCCCCACACCTGCATCTGTAACTGAATTGGGATTGCCTTCCTTAACCATCTGCTCAATCAGCTCATATGCCCCGTATGCTATCTCCATGACCCTGAAAGGCACCAGTATGGCATTCTTTGTAGCTTTCTCAATCGCTTCCTTCCTCTCCTTCTTCTCCTCTTCACTGCTTTTCGGCATGCCAAAAGCTTTCATGATATAGTTAAAAGCCATGGTATCCTCATCAACAAGTGTTAGCAGTTCATTCTGTATAAGCTTGCCTTTCTCAGCCCATTCAGAAAATTCCTCCCACCTCTCATCCCATCCCCTCTTATGGGATGATATATTGGCCGTCATGGAAGCCAGTGCCGTACCCAATGCTCCCATATAAGCTGCCACCGAGCCGCCTCCCGGGGCAACCGACTCGGAAGCTGTTTCATTCATAAAAGACTCAAGATCAAGGGAGACAAGCTTGCTGCTATCCTCATCCTCTATCCTGTACTCAATTATTCTTTCACGCGGCTTAAACTCAGTAAGCTCATTCAGACCCAGTGATTTTACTGCAATCTTTATAAGCTCGCTGTCGGGCACACCCGTTGACCTTTTCTGCTTCCTGAGAAAATACCTGCCGGCATCCAGCATGGCCGAAAGAGGTATCAGTCCCACCAGCTCAGAGCCTGTTACACGCATCCCCCTGGATTCAGCACTGCGGCATACCTCATCAAAAGCGATATGAGGGGGTGTAACAGATATATTGGTAAGGTTCATTGAAATCTGGGCCACACCATACTCTTCTATATACCATCCTATTGCCTTCACTTCTTTCAGGCTGCCCGGTATCATTACCGGGTTTCCTTCCTTATCACGCACTATCTTGCCTGTCAGAGGGTGCCCTTCTCTTTTTGCTCTTCCTTTTTCCCTCACATCAAAAGCCACAGCGTTCGCACGCCTTGTTGAGGTAGTGTTAAGATTTATATTGTAGGCGACAAGGAAATCGCGCGCCCCCACAGCTGTAGCACCGGCACGGGCATTGAAGACGGCTGGACCGTGATCGGGTTTTCCAGCGGGACCGGCAAGTTTCTTTTTCAATCCTTCATACTCCCCCGAGCGGCAGTTGGCAAGGTTCTTTCTCTCATCACTGTAGGCCGCATTCTCATAACAATAAACGGGTATGGATAATTCAGAGCCTATCCTTTCAGCCAGCAGCCTGGCATACTTTACCGTTTCCTCCATGGATATGCCGGAAACGGGTACCAGCGGACAAACATCTGTTGCTCCCATCCGGGGGTGCTGTCCCTGGTGCCTTGTCATATCTATCAGCTCCGATGCTGTCTTAACGGCATTGAATGCAGCCTCCACAACCTCCTCCGGCGGTCCCACAAAGGTCACAACCGTCCTGTTTGTATCCCTCCCGGGATCAACATCAAGAAGCTTAATTCCTTCAACTCTTTCAATGGAGTCGGTGATACTTTTTATCACTGACATATCCCTTCCTTCACTGAAATTAGGTACACATTCAATTATCTGTTTAGCCATAGTGTATTTAAAATTATATTATTCAAATCATTTCTTATTTCTTCCTGCTTGCTGCAGTCTTTTTCCGGCTTACCGCGCAGTGACAGGGCTGGTTATTTACCGTTCAGCCTGTGTTATCAGTCAGGTCCCTGTTATCTCTCAGCCTTATGGTACAAGTCAGGTCCCTGTTATCTCTCATCATTTGTTATCACTTCACCTCCCAGTATCACAGTATCCACCAGCTTACTGCCATAGGCATAAGGCAGGAACTCAAAGGAGGGTATTTCTTTTGTGATAAAAACATTCGCCACCTTGCCTTTGCAAACAGACCCGTGCGTTTGGGACAGGCCCATGGCATAAGCGCCATTGAGTGTTACTGCATTCAATGCCTCTTCAGGCAGCATTCTCAACTTTATACATGCCAGCGACATAATAAATTTCATATCGCCGGAAGGTGATGAGCCCGGATTATAATCACTTGCCAGGGCCAGGGGCAGGCCGCTCTCTATCATTTTTCTTGCCGGGGGATCCACCATCCCCAGAAAGAAGGATGCACCCGGCAGCAGGGTTGGCATAGTGTCGCTGTCCTTCAATGCTTCAATCTCATCTTCACCCGTAAACTCAAGGTGATCCACCGAAAGGGCATCATACATGACACCTGTCTGTATACCACCTGAATATGCCAGTTCGTTGGCATGTATCTTTGGCTTCATCCCATGTTTGATACCTGCCATCAGTATTCTTGCTGTCTCTTCAGGTGTGAAAAAACCCTTATCACAGAACACATCGATAAAATCGGCCAGTCCCTCCCCTGCCACTGCAGGTATCATCTCGTTAATAATAAGGTCCACATACCCTGAGCGGTCAGACCTGTATTCAGCAGGCACAGTGTGGGCACCCAGGAAGGTGGATCTGACGGTAAGAGGAGTTGTCTCCTTTATCCGCCGTATAACCCGCAGCATCTTAAGCTCCGACTCTGTTGTCAGACCGTAACCGCTTTTTATCTCAACAGCTCCGGTACCCAGTGATATAATCTCATTAACCCTTCGCATCGACTGTTCATAAAGCTCATCCTCAGATGTTTGCTGCAATAGTTTAGATGAATTAAGTATCCCTCCCCCTCTTTTTGCTATTTCCTCATATGACAGCCCCCTTATCTTGTCGCGATACTCAATCTCACGGCTCCCCGCATACACTATATGAGTATGTGAGTCGCAATACGAAGGCAGTACAAAGCGTCCTGCCGCATCGATGATACGCGGACCCTTAATATCACCGGGGTAGCTGTTCATGGCCCCGAATGAATCAATAATACCATCTTTAATATACAGCCAGGCATTATCAATGGTTTTTACTTCAGACATAGCTTCCCCTGCGGCTTTTTCACGCGGCACCATCTCTGTCTGTACAAGCCCTTTAATATTCCTGATAATAAGTTCTCCCATACCTGCTTTTTTTACCAGGACTAAGGTAATAAATATTTTTTCTTATTTTTGGGAATCACTTAAAACGAACCTTTACTCCGATGAAAAGAACTATTACCCTTTTTCTTGTATTAACAAGCTGTCTGTCTGTATTTTCACAGGACGAAAATATAAAAACAGGATGGAACCTGGGTGGCGTACCCGCAGTAACCTACAGCACCGATCTTGGATTCCAGTACGGTGTTGTACTCAATTTATTTGACTATGGTGACGGATCACGGTATCCGTCTTACAATCAAATGTTCTACTTTGAAGTATCCAGATTCACCAAGGGCAGCAGTACATACAGGATAATGTTTGATTCCGAAACGCTCATACCCGGGATAAGCATTACTTCCGACCTTGCTTATCTTACAGATCAGGCATACGACTTTTACGGCTTTAACGGATATGAAGCCGTGTATAATAAAGAATGGACTGACAGCGACCTGGATGCAGGTATCTACAAAACAAGAATGTTTTATAATACTGACAGGAAGCTGTTCAGGTTTAAGAATGATATCAAGGGCCGTCTGGCCGGTGAAAACTTCCAGTGGAATGCAGGCCTGGAGCTTAAGAATTTTGTATTCGGCCCTGTTGATGTAGAGAGGCTTAATAAAGGAAAGGATGAAAATCTCTTACCTGATGTTGACGGCCTTTACGACAAATATATTGACTGGGGACTTATCGGTCCGGAAGAAGCAGACGGCGGATTCATTACAACAATAAAAGCAGGTGTGACATATGACAGTCGCGATTTCAAAGCCAACGCCATGAAAGGCATATGGGTGGAAACAGGGATCGAAGCCTCCCCTTCATTTATCAGTGATGAAGGATTTGCAAAATTCTTTGCCATATACAGGCAGTATTTCACCATTATACCTGAGGATCTTTCTTTTGCCTACAGGCTTGGTTACCAGACAACAATAGCAGGTGATGTGCCCTGGTATCACCAGAATCAGATAATAACATCGGTGCTTGCCGGGACTACATCAGAAGGACTTGGAGGCAGCAAGAATCTGAGGGGTGTTTTGAGAAACAGGATCATTGGTGACGGGCTTTTCTATGCAAATGCCGAGTTCAGGTGGAAAGCCATCAGGTTCAATCTTATAAACCAGAATTTCTATATTGGTTTTGTAGGCTTTGGAGATTTTGGGATGGTGACAGACAAGATAGATTTTGAAGTACCTGAGCAATTAGTTATGGGTTTAGATGAGCAGGATGATTATTTCAAACCGGGTGCAGAAAAAATGCATATGAGTACCGGACTGGGACTGAGGGTTGTCATGAACCAGAACTTCATTATATCAGCCGACTTTGGAAAGGCCCTGAATGAACAGGATGGCAATATCGGCTTCTATATAGGACTCAACTACCTGTTTTAGGAGAGTGCCCTGAATGGGCTGGCAGCAATATTAAGTTATGCAAAGTTCTGGATTGCCTGTTTCATGATAAAGGAGCATGATTTAAACAACACACTCAGTCACATTCCTCAAAGCTCTTATTATACTGTTCTATAGCCTTCTCACTCATTCCCATGCTTGAGAATCCACCGTCATGATACAGATTTTGCATTGTCACCTTCCTGGTAAGATCCGAGAAGAGCAGGCAGATAAAATCAGCGGCTTCTTTAGCTGTTGCATTGCCGAGGGGGGACATTCTGTCAGAGAAGTCGAGCAGGGAGTCAATTCCTTTCACTCCACTCCCGGCTGTTGTAGGAGTAGGTGATTGTGATACGGTATTAACCCTTACCTTCTTATCCCGTCCATAAACATACCCAAAACTACGGGCAACAGATTCCAGCAATGCTTTTGCATCACCCATATCATTATACCCGGCCAGGGTACGCTGGGCGGCCACATATGTGAGGGCCACGACCGAGCCCCATTCATTTACCGCATCCATATGATAGGCGGTCTGCAGTATCTTATGAAAGCTCAGGGCCGATATATCGAGTGTCTTACTGAAATTAGGATAATTAATATCTGTGTATGGTATGCCTTTCCTTACGTTCGGCGACATACCTATGGAATGCAAGACAAAATCAATCTTACCATTGAATTCCTGCAGTGTTTTTTCAAAAAGTATTTTCAACTCGCCGGTACTTGTAGCATCGGCAGCTATAACCTTGCTCCCTGTCTTAGCGGCCAGTTCATCTATTGTTCCCATTCTGAGAGCAACATCAGTATTTGACAGTACAAACTCAGCTCCCTGCTGATGAGCTTTCATGGCCACATTCCAGGCAATGGACTTATCATTCAGGGCACCGAAGATTATGCCTTTTTTACCTTTTAACAGATTCTCTACCATTATTTCATTTTTTAGATAATAAATGCAAGCGGCCTGCCATCATACACTTAACCCACTCCTTCGATAAGTTCCCTGGCATTATCCAGGGAGGCCCTGGTAATCTCATTACCGCTCAATAAACGCGCCACCTCTTTCAGTCTCTCTTCCTTATTCAACAATTTAATACGGGTAATGGTTGAATCAGATTCATCTTCTTTATAGACATAGTAATGCATTGTGCCATGTGCAGCCACCTGAGGCAGATGTGTTATATTTATCACCTGCATCTTCTCACCCATTGATGACAGCATATTGCCCACCTTTGTGGCTACCTCACCTGATACCCCTGCATCTATCTCATCAAAGATTATGGTAGGCAAACTTTTATTATCCGTGAGCAATGATTTGAGGCTAAGCATCACCCTCGACAGTTCACCGCCCGAAGCCACCCTGCCTATATTCTCGGGTAGCACCTGCCTGTTGGCTGAAAAAAGAAATTCAGCATGATCCCTGCCATATTCAGTGAAAGCATCACTCTTCTCCAGCTTTATCACAAAGCGGCCGTTGGGTATGCCCATCTGCATTAATAAGCTGTTCATTTCTTTTTCAATAGCAGGGATATGGGCGTTCCTGTTTTCACCCAGACTGTCAGCCAGCTCTTTCAGGTGGCTTAATATATTCTTTAGTTCTTTTTCCAGCGCCGAAAATCTTTCATCACTGGTTCCGATACCGGAAACAATACCCCTGATCTCTTCTCTTTTATCTATAAGCTCATTTATATCGGCAGCCCTGTGTTTCTGCATCAGTGAGTTGAGTGTATCGAGGCGCTGTGTTAGCTGTTCCAGCCTGCCTGGATCACTGTCGATGGCGGATGCCCGCTGATCAGTCTCGTTACCAAGGTCATTAAGCTCTATTATCACTGATTCCAGTCTCTGCAGCAGTTCCCGGGCATCCGGATAAAAATCAGCTATCCTTTCAAGCAGTCGGCGCATCTCATTCAGGCGGTTAATGACAGAAAGGTCATCACCATTAAGAATTAGTGACGAACCTGTCAGGGCTTCGTTTATATCACCGGCATGCATCAGTAATTCCTGTTCAGCCTCCAGTTCTTTTTCCTCACCTTCTACCAGCTTTTCTTCATCAAGCTGCTTAAGCTGGTAGGTATAATAATCGAGGTCGGAGACATTCCTTTCTCTTTTATCTGCCAGCATTTTATATTCCCTGTTGAGGCTTGTGTATTCATGGTACAGTGCACGGTATTCCTCAAGCAGCTTATTATGGCCGGCAAATGAATCAATCACGCTGAGCTGAAAGGTGTTGGAGCCCAGCAGGAGGCTTTGATGCTGAGAGTGGATATCTATAAGCCTGTTTCCCATCTCTTTCATTATATCCAGGGTAACGGGACTGTCATTGATAAAAGCCCGTGATCTCCCATTAGGGCTTATTTCACGTCTCATAACTGCCGGATCCATTTCATCCAGCTCGTTCTTTCTGAAGAAATCAGCCATCTGATCAGCTCCCAGGTCAAACTGTCCTTCAACTATGCACTTTGACGATTTATCAAGCAGTGCTGAAGAGTCAGCCCGGTTTCCAAGTATAAGAGACAGGGCCCCGAGGATAATGGACTTTCCAGCACCGGTTTCGCCGGTGATTATAGTCAGGCCCTTATCAAAACCTATCTCCAGTTCTCTTATCAGGGCATAATTACGTACAAGCAACTTTTTCAGCATAATAAAGAAATTTTATTGCTGTATCTTCTCATAATCCGATTTATTGGCAGGATCGATCTCAGACAGTATCTCCACTACCCTGCTTTTCTCTTCCGGGAATGCTTCTGAAAATATATTTATCAGCTCCTCCTTCTTGGCTTCCATAACAATGGTCAGATAATACATAAAAGGATCCGGTCTCTTCCTGTACACATCCTGCAGAAGCCTTATTGTCTCCACCATATTTGTACGTGCCTCAGTGATATTCGATTCGAGTTGGTCAAGCCCTTCAATATGATAACTGTAAATAAAATTCCTGACATTTGAATACTCCCTGTTAAGGATATTATTTATCAGCCAGTACCTGTTGCGGTTACGCGAGCCATCATAAGGCTTCCATCCCGGTTCGGGTGCATTCTGGGCATTACTGACAATGCGCTCACACATCTCGAACATCTCTGTTCCGCCAAAAGACGAATAAGAATCATAATCAAAACCAAGTATAAGGTAAGCATAATAACCCAGCACTGCAGTGAGGTTGGACCTGTGGTTGTTCGGGTCAAACTCCAGGGGCTGAAACTCCACATACCTGAACTGGAAACTATTGTCAACAAAGTTGAGCATGGTGGTATTATAGGTGGTGTTATACACTGGTCTTCTTGACATTACCTGTATGGTGCCACGAAACTCATCGGCAGAAAGCTGTTCGGTAAGATTGATAAGTATATTGCAATCTATGCGCTCACTGTAACTGTAAACATGATTGGTCCAAACCGTGTTATTCATGAATTCATACACTGCTTTTTGCATTTCCTGAAAAACCTGCCTGTTTGAACCCTGTATCCTCTGGGCCGATATCTGTACACTGCAGTTCAGTTCCTGTGCATTTAAGCTTCCGTGTCCGAAAACAAACAGCAAAATAATAAAAGACAAACTTTTCCTCAGCAGACTCATATATTATAATATTGTCTCAATCTTATTAAGAATGTCAACAGCAACTTCTTTCTTTGATTTTAACTCAAAATCCTCAATATTATTGTCTCTGTCTATCATCGTCACCCTGTTGGTATCGTATTTAAAACCTGCTCCCCGGTCACGGAGAGAATTGAGGATTACAAGATCAAGATTTTTCTTTTCAAGCTTGGACACTGCATTCCGCTTCTCATTATCCGTTTCAAGAGCAAAGCCTACCAGTAACTGGTTCTCTCTTTTCATGCTTCCCAGTTTAGCAGCAATATCAATTGTTGGCTTAAGCCGGATGGTCAGATCCTCATTCTCTTTTTTCATCTTACCATCTGATACCGAAACAGGTGTATAATCAGCAACAGCAGCTGTAAGAACAGCTATATCACAGTCTTTAAAATGTTTTATGGTCTGATCAGCCATCTCCGAGGCGGAAACCACATTTACAATATCAATATCCCTGAAAGCAGGTCTGTCATTTACAGGTCCAAGCACCAGAGTAACCTTTGCGCCTCTTAAATGAGCTTCACCGGCAATAGCCAGTCCCATCTTCCCGGATGAGTGATTTGATATATAACGTACAGAATCAAGTTTTTCGTGGGTGGGACCTGCATTAACCAGGATGGTTCTGCCCCTCAGCTTTGAGTTTTTTTTTTAGCCAGGTATCCGGTCAGGTCACTTACTATTTCTTCAGGTTCAGCCATGCGCCCCTTACCTTCCAGTCCACTGGCCAGCTCGCCGGTACCGGGATCAATAATAAGCACACCCCTCTCCTCCAGCTTCTTTAAATTTGCCTGTGTGGCTGCATGCCTGTACATATCAAGGTCCATTGCCGGGGCAATAAAGACAGCTGACCTTGCTGACAGGTAAGTTGTTAAAAGAAGATTATCAGCTATGCCCCCTGCCATTTTTGCTATTGTGTTGGCCGAGGCAGGTGCTATAATATAAGCGTCAGCCCAGCTGCCAAGGTCTATATGACTGTTCCACCGACCATCTTCGGGGTCGAAAAAATCAACAAGCACCGGCTTTTTTGAAAGGGTGGCCATGGTAAGCGGGGTAATGAACTCACGTGCCACAGCTGTCATTATTACCTGCACCTCTGCCCCTTCCTTTATAAGCAGGCGTGTTAATACAGCTGCTTTATAGGCAGCAATACCACCGGTAATGCCAAGTAATATTTTTTTTCCTTTAAGCATTAAAGCTGTTCAGGTTTCGCTGCCTCCTGGTCAGGCTTACGGTAATATATCTTATTCTCCACAAATTCTTGCAAGGCTATAAGTGTTGGTTTAGGCAGTCTCTCATAAAACCTGGATATCTCTATCTGCTCACGGTTCTCAAAAACCTCTTCCAGATTATCAGTGTACGAAGCAAACTCTTCAAGCTTCTGGTTCAGCTCCTGCTTTATCTCCACAGATATCTGGTTAGACCTCTTGGCACAGATCATTACTGATTCATAAATATTACCCGTTGGTCTGGCCAGATCGGGTTTGTCACGGGTAATAGTAGTAACGGGTGCGTTAGTTTTCCTGTAATCCATTAATTTATAATTTATTCTATTGTTTCTTCAATATTTAAAAAACCTGCCGTAGTTTCATATATCCTTTGCACATCCCTGCTGAATCCGGTATCCGGAAACTCCTCAATAAATGAATAATACTCATCCAGTGTAGACTGGAACCGTTCCTGCTGCCTGTCAGCAACGCTGTTCAGGGCATACAGATAACTGGACTCAAGCTTAAGGAACATTAGCTCCTCGCGATGTTTGGTTTCAGGATAATCCTTCAGGCTGTTATCCAGTGCCACAACAGCAGCTCTGTACTGTTTGAGATCATAGTATAGCTTTGCATTGATATATGATTTCTCTACCAGCTTATCCTCCAGCTCCGTTATCAGCTCCCGGGCATCATCCACCTTGTCACTGGCAGGAAAACGCCTCTGAAAATATGTAAAGGCTTCGATAGCACTCATTGTATAAGCCTGGTCGAGTTGCGGGCGCGGTGACATCATATAATCACAGTAAGCGGTCATAAAGGTTGCTTCCTCTGCATGCTCACTGTAAGGATATGTAGTAGAAAAATTCGCGTAGGCACTAGCTGCCATAATATAGTCATGCATATTATAATAGGTATTGGCATTCAGCCAGTTAAGCTCCTCCGCCTCGGCAGTTGCACGGTAACGTGGCAGTATCTGTCCCAGCAGCTCCGAGGTACGGACATATTTACCTTCCTCGTAATATTCCTTTGCCATACTCTTTTTGAGCTCATAATCACTGCTCTTCAATAGCTTTTCATATTCACCGCATGATGAAGCTAAAACTGCTATTATCAATAATATATATCCCTTTTTCCTCATAAGCAAAAATGTTGTGCAAAATTAGTTATTTTTTTATATTTATCTTAATTAAACGCATAAAATAAACGTTTATTCTTCAGCTGATTATAATTTAAAAGTCGCGGCAGCCGGTAATCGCCACCATCAAATCCCGTATTGTTCATATCCCCTGCTGCGACAACAATCAAAAACAGTGCCACTGCAAATGGTAATCGCCACCGGCAGGCGTTGCCCTGGTCATCCCCCCCGGTTGCGGCAATAACCAAAACCTGTGACCCTGCCGCTTGTTTCAGCTGGCAGCTCCTCCCCGCAGCGGCAATAATGAAACCCGTACCCGAAGCAGGACTTCGGGGAAATGGCTGGCGTAATTCAAATTGGGTATAAATAGGTATTTACTTATCAGACCTATTACCTAATTTTGTGACCAAAATTAATTTAAACCCTATAAGATTGTGGATATATTTGAAAAAATAAACAATAATAAAGGAGCACTCGGTCAGTACCAGGAAGCCGGGCATGGCTATTTTACATTTCCTAAACTCGAAGGAGAGATCTCTCCCAGGATGAAATTTAATGGACGTGAAGTCCTGACATGGAGTCTCAATAACTACCTGGGCCTGGCCAATAACCCTGAGATCAGGGAAACAGACAGGGCGGCAGCCGAAAAATACGGGCTGGCCTACCCTATGGGTGCCAGGATGATGTCCGGGCAGACCTCCATGCACGAGAAGTATGAAGCCATGGCTGCTGATTTTGTCGGGAAGGAAGCTGCCTACCTGCTTAATTACGGTTATATGGGAATGGTATCAATTATTGATGCCCTGGCCGACAGAAGGGATATTATTGTATATGACTCCGAGTCCCATGCCTGCATACTGGATGGATTGCGGATGCATATGGGTAAAAGATTTGTCTTCCCCCATAATGATATAGCCAATTGTGAGAAGCAGCTGCAGAGGGCCACAAAGCTTTCTAAGGAAACGGGCGGAGGCATACTTCTTATTACAGAAGGTGTTTTCGGTATGGCAGGCGACCTGGGTAAGCTGGATGAGATAGCAGCACTGAAAAAGAAATACCAGTTCAGGATGCTTGTTGACGATGCCCACGGCTTCGGAACGATGGGAAAGACAGGAGCCGGCACAGGTGAGCATTTTGGAGTACAGGATGAGATAGACGTATATTTTGCAACATTTGCCAAATCAATGGCAGGCATTGGTGGCTTTGTGGCCAGCGACAGACAGGTAGTTAATTACCTTATGTATAATATGAGATCACAGATATATGCCAAATCCCTTCCTATGGCCATGACGGTGGGTGCCATAAAAAGACTGGAGATGCTTAGGTCAAGGCCCGATCTGAAAGAGAAGCTGTGGAAGGTGGTCAATGCCCTGCAGTCAGGTCTTAAAAATGCAGGTCTTAACCTTGGTAAGACTCAATCGCCTGTAACACCAGTATTCCTTAAGGGCGGTATACCGGAGGCCACCCAGGTAACACATGACCTGAGGCAGAATTATGGCATATTCTGTTCTATTGTTATCTATCCTGTGGTGCCCAAAGGCGTTATAATGCTGCGCCTTATACCAACGGCAGTACATACCATGGAAGATGTTGAATATACAGTCAATGCCTTCAGGGAAGTATCCGAAAAGCTCAGAACCAATGCCTATCCGAATGAGGTACCCGACTTTAACAAAAGCGCAAAAGCTGAAACCAGTTAACAGGGGATACAATTAGAGCTAAATACGAAAAGTTTAACTATTACTTACACGGTTTAATATGTATACCGATTAAGCCAGGGATAAAAATATTACCTGGTTAGTTTTTAATAAATGGTATAAAATCCCAGGACAGAACCTAATACCTTTCCTGTTTTGTGCGATGGGACACCCTATTTCACTTCCTCCAGGATGGACATGATTTTCTGCTGAACTGGATTCCTTCTTAACATAATGGTTTTCTTTGAGTTATCCGACATTTCCACGGTAGCCTCCAGCATTTTCCTGGTAGCCTCTATTGCCTTGTTCATGCTGATCTCAGGGGCTTTCAGGTATAATAACCTTTCCAGCTCTTTATAGAGTGTGTATGCAACAAACGAAATACAGATATGAGTTGCGATTCTATTTGGCAACCTGTGGTATACTGGCCTGACCTTTAAATCGGTTTTTGAAATTCTGAATGCCTTTTCGATGTGCCAGAGTTGATTGTAATTGTTAATGACATACTGATGGGAAAGGTCAGTATTGGTAATGTAGCCTTTTATACCATCCCACTTACCATCTGCCTGGTATTTGTCGTAATCAATGCTGATGTCTACATCTCCTGACAGCTTCAGGTATTTATTGTATCCTCGGTTATTAATCTGCCCCTTGGTAAGTTTCTTTGACTTTAACTGCTTTTCCAGACGTTTCAATCCTCTTTCCCGGTTAGCCTGGTCCTTCTTTGCCCGCTTGGATGAGTAGCTAACTATTAATCGGCTATCATCTTCCCTTGGGAACTCATCCGTTTGTTCATCCTTCCAGGCTCTTTCAGTAATCTGCAATCTAAGCTGTTCAGCCTCATTCTTTGGTTTACCTCCCAGAATGTATTGATAGCCTTTATCTTTTAACCCGGCTATGTTCTCTTTTGATAATAACCCTGCATCAGCAATCACTATCGGTTTAGAGAGTTTGAATTTCTCCTGGAAGTGTTCCAACACAGGAATCAGTGTATACCCTTCAAAAGTATTTCCTTCAAAAATCTCGTAGCCTATTGGATACCCTTTGATCCCAACTAACAACCCAAGGTATATCTGAGGTAGGTGGTGTAGATATTCCGGCCCAAACCCGGCCACCAATTCCGATTATACCCGGCCACTGATTCCGGCATACCCTGCCAATTTTTAATGGGTTTTATTCCGATACAAACCCTGCCAAAATAATGGAGGGGGGCAGCCGGCCGGCCTAACTTCGTTCCGAAGTAAACACTGCCAGTTTTATTTTAAAGTATCGATTTCTATTTGTATTCTCTGGTTTGTTAAACCCTATCAGAGAAAAAATGGCAGCATTACAAGTAGACATTATGAAAATCAAGCAGTTAATTTTGCTTAAGAGCAAAAATGTATCAAACCGGAAAATATCCGTTGAGATTGACATTGACAGAAACACAGTCAATGAATATGTAAATAAACTCAACTCCAGCGGCTATAGTTATGAGGAACTATTAACCTTCAACGAGAAGGATCTACAGGAGTTGTTTCCCTCGAAGGAGGCATTAGATAAAGAAAGATATGCCCGTTTACACGCACTGTTTCCTGGCTTTGTAGCGGAGTTAAAAAAGCCAGGCTGTACGCGCCAACATCTTTGGCACCGCTACAAGACAGAATATATTGATTACTACAGCTACTCGCAGTTTTGCCAGTTATTCAGTGATTGGCTTGAAAGCAAGAAGAGTAGTGGAAAGCTTCCTCATAAAGCCGGGGATAAACTTTTTATTGATTATGCGGGGAAAAAGCTTTCGATCGTAGACAAGCAAACCGGTGAGATCCGGAAGGTAGATGTCTTTGTTGGAATATTGCCTGCCAGTAATTATACCTATGTTGAAGCCAGTTATGACCAAACCAGGGAGTCGTTGGTAAAATCCATGGATAACTGTTTGCGATACATTGGCGGCATCCCTCAAGCCATCGTACCTGATAACTTAAAATCAGCAGTAAACAAAGGCAGCAAATACGAACCAGTTATTAACAAGACTTTCCGGGATATGGGGGAGCATTATGGTTGTGTGATTAATCCTACAAGGACGTATTCTCCTCAGGATAAAGCTTTGGTAGAATCTGCAGTAAAACTTGTTTATCAGCGGATATATTACCCCATGTCGAATATGACCTTTTTTAGCTTGACAGATTTAAACAACCAAATCCGTTCACTGCTTGAAAAATACAATCGCTATAAAATGCAGGTCACAGAGGTGAGCCGATTAAAGCAGTTTATAGAAATAGAAAAAGAGTATTTATCAGAGCTGCCGAAAGAGCCATATCAAATTAAGTCCTACAACCGGGCAAAAGTTCAGAAGATGGGATTTATCTTCTTAAGCGAACAGAAGAACTACTACAGTGTTCCCTATCGCTATATTGGAAAGCATGTTGAAGTACAGCATACCACTGATACAGTTGAAATATATTACAACAAAGACCGCATTGCCACGCATGCAAAAAGCTTCCGTAAAGGTGATTATGTAACCATCAAGGAGCATCTGGCCACTACACATCAGTATTATCTTTCCTGGAGCAGGGAGTTTTTTGTAAAGCAGGCAGCAGGAATCGGGGAAAACACGGCAAAGTATATTGGAAAACTTATTGATCAGCAACCCTATCCGGAAATAGGTTATAAACGTTCACGTGGGATTATATCATTAAGCAATGCCTATCCTAGGGATCGGATAGAAAAAGCATGTACAAAAGCCTTGGAGTATCATATATGTTCAATGAAAATCATTGAAACGATCCTGAAAAACAGAGCAGATATAGAAACCAACCCGGAATCCGTCGAACATAAAATAAAGCCACATAAGAATTTAAGACCAGCAAGTAATTACAAATAAAAACAGAGATTATGAACAACAACACAACAATCGAAAAGCTCAAGCAGATGAGACTGCTTGGTATGGCTGAAGCCCATTATGGGAACATGCAATTATCAAACATCCAGGAGTACACAACAGATCAGTATCTGGCGATGCTTGTGGATCAGGAATGGGAATACCGGCAAGACAGAAAAATCGCCAACCTGAAAGCTAAAGCCAAGTTTAAAATACAAGCCTCAATCAGAGATGTTGACTACACCCATCCCCGGAAACTTGACCGAAACTTATTTGAACGGCTGGCAACGCTTGACTTTATCAAAAAATGTGAAAATATAATTATTACAGGACCTACAGGGATCGGTAAAAGTTGGCTGGCTCAAGCTTTGGGAATGCATGCTTGTCACATGCTTTACAAGACAGTGTATTTTAATACTGCCCGACTAATGGATGAAATAAAACTTACCCGATTGCAGGGTAATTATGTCTCCTTCTTAAAGAAGATACAGAATGCTCAATTGCTTGTTATGGATGATTTTGGTTTGTCTCCTTTTGACCGGGAACAGCGACAAGCACTCTTAGATATCGTTGAACATAAATATGATCAGGCTTCAATTATATTTACCTCCCAGATCCCAGTGCAGGACTGGCATGGATTAATTGGAGAAAGCACCATTGCAAATGCAATACAGGATCGTATAGTTTACTCGTCTCATCGTATCGAATTAGATGGTGACACAATGAGAAAAAACAAATTAAAAAAATGAATATATTTGCCACAGAAATCGATCTTTAAAACTGGCAGGCTATCATCGGAATCACTGGCAGGCTATCGTCGGAATACATAGGTGGTGTTTTCCATCCTTGGAAAAACCCCTGATACGCATCTCATCTTCATCACTGCTCTCAAAATAAATCGTGGTCATGTCATAGAAAACGATACTGATCTTGTTCTCCAGAACATGCTTGGTATGATTGAATGAAATCTCCTCTATCTGCTCCTTATACCTCGAACTAAGCTTATCCATGTACCGGTATATACTATACACCGAAATCTCCTTTCCTTTATTCTCATGCAAATACTCAACTAATTTCAGTTTACTACCAGGATGGGTGATCCTCGAAATGACCAGATCCCTGAATAATGACTCCGGAATCTGATTATAGCCGATCCTGTCGAAGATGCGGCCAAAGACAAGCTCAGGACCAACTACCCGGATATCATCGTTCCCGAGATCTTCTACTGCGTGAATCTGCCCCTTATCCTCTTCACCAAGACCGAGAGTTAGCTGGTCAAACATACGGGGGATCTCCTCCATGGCTGATCTATATAGTCGATCTATCTCGTCCTCATCATTGGATGAGCCAATGGTTTTCAAAACACGATAGGTACCATAGGATTTATCGATGATCTGGATACTCACGCTCCCACTTCTGTTCCGTTTTTTGCGCACAAACATGCTCCAAAATAACACGAGACACCCAAATAACCAAACAACCTTACCTTAATCACCTTTATTATAGCAAGTTAAAAATGGACGGCAGAAGGCCGCACAAAACAGGAGGGATAAAAATATTACCTGGTTAGTTTTTAATAAATGGTATAAAATCCCAGGACAGAACCTAATACCTTTCCAATATGGAGAATCGAGATATTTAACCATCAAATGGTAAAAAAAGCACATTTTATTACAATTTTTTCAGTATTCTTTTCCAGCGAATTTTTTTTAACCCAGCCTCATTACTATCTATGGAAAGTAATATCAGGGAAGTCTTACCAATAAATAAATTACCGGGAACCAGCCCCCAATATCTCGAATCAATTGAAAAACTACGATTATCCCCCATCATAAAATAATAATCACTCTTAAACTCAGTTCTACTCAATTGAAAATCCTTCAACTTTGAACTGTCATCTAAGTCTTTAGAACAATTTAACCTGAATCCATCAATAAGCCTTTCACAAAGTGGAGGAATATATGCATTCTTTGGGATGATCTGTTCTTTCCCTGGTATTATTACAGGTCCAAGATTAATTGGTGTCCATCCATTTTGTATTTGCCAAAAATCATAGCTGTAAATATTTCTGAATATTGTAAAAACCAGGATATTGAATCTATATAGGCAATCCGATTTAATAATTCATTTTGGTTACGGGTTAAGTTAACTATAAAATAACCCCTATTCTGTTCTGATCCACAATTATAAACAGCGGCTCCAATACTCTTCAACAATATATTTATGTTTTTAAATTCTTTCTTTTTAAACCAAATCTTAAATAATTGTAAAGCGTTATCTGGTAATTTTTGTATACTATCATTTATAAATATCCTGGAATTATTTATTTGAATCTTGTCTCCAGGCATTGCAATACACCTCTTTATCAGCAATTCTTTCTCACAGAGAGGATTTTTAAATACAATAATATCATTTCTTTCAATTTCCGCCGGTAGAGTTTTTACAATTATCACGTCGCCGGCAAGCAGGGATCCATTCATTGACATAGACGTCACAAAATATGATTTATCAAACAGTAAGCTAATCAAAATTAATATGATCACTATAATTACTGTTACAAACACTTTTAGTTGCCTCATATAGTGATTACATATAGATTTTAAAATTCTCATTTTATCCTGAAAGATCAGGCAGGTTATAAACTACTATAGGTTGATTCTCATACCAATTTATCCCTACGATTTTTTTATCAGTTATTATAAACCTGCTTAATCCAATATCCAGAAAGATTTTTGCCAGGGCATCACCATCCCATGAAAAAACATGCATTTCATTACCGATACCGGGAGTAGCTGATTTAAAGTCCTTTCCACAATATAATGCAAAAATATACTTTGATGTAGTATATACATCCACGTAATGAAACATTGTTGCATCTGTCAAATACCTGTTAGGATCGTTTGATAAAACCGGATCAAATTCGTTCTCATTTATGATTGAAAATCTTAGACTTAAATCTGAATTATATAAATCTACCCTATGAAACATGCGTAATGCACTAACAAAACATTCATGTTCAAAATTATAATCATTTTCAGCATAGAATATCTGCCCAAGATGTCCCCTGTTTTTTTCACTACGTTGTTCAAAAAAGATATCATCAACAGTTTTTACAATATCTCCTTTACCAATATCAAAAAGGAAAGCCCTGTAATTTCCTGACGTCGTAGAACCGATTATTGAATTATTATTTATATAAAATAAATTATAGGGAATTATTAATTCCGGGGATAGACGATCTTCTTATCCGGGATATAACTTTGGTAATTAATAAGACTATCAAGGTTGTATGTTTTTGTGATGAACTTATCTGTAATAACTAATTTTTTTCAAACAACCTTTTACTAAGATCGGGACTATTAAATTCTCCTGGGCCTCTTCCTTTCAATCCACCATAATCCAATATATTATAGGTGCTTAAAGAGATAATTGTAAAAACACTGTCAGTTTTAAAATCAGAAATCACTATTAAAGAATCCATCTTAACCATACTTCTTGGCTCGAGAAAATGATTAATGGGTCCCACCTTTTCACCGGTATTTTTCAATTCAGTATTAAAACCACTAAAGTATTTAATTTTGTAATCTTCATTTTGATGGCATGAAACTACTATCGTGATTAATAATAGACTAACAAATTTAAATTTCATTCTTTTATTTTTTTAAAATGTCTTTTAATAATTCTCTTATTTTCTCGTTCAACTTTTCTGGACAAATATGGGTTCCCGCAGTTCTTAATAATATTATCAGGACTCACAAGAATACAGTTATGATTTTCTAAGTTTTAATATACCAAGATCATTGTCCTTAAAAAATTTATTTAAAGGATCGTACAAAATGGGGAAATTAAAACTACCAATGTCATTTACATGAGATTGAGTGAATTCTGAATCCTTACCTGAAAGAATGACCACATATGTATTGTTATCTGTATTAAGCTTATCAATATATAAATTCAGCTTGTATAATTCTTCAATACACGGTGGGCAGCTTGCATCCAGACAATAAATGGTTTTAAAATTTGTATCGTTTATATATTCGTAATCGTTGTATTGTTGCAAACTGTCAATTGGATAATCTATAGCTTTACCAACCGGACAATCACTAATGTTTGCGTTTGCACATGAATAAAATACAATCACTGTAATACACAATATGCATCTCATGTTAATTTAATTTAATCAATATTAGTT
>JAXHLX010000027.1:0-173662 GCA_034521735.1 Bacteroidales bacterium | reverse complement strand
TAAACTCACCAATCTGAGTGAAACTCAAACTCTCACACAATTCAGAATATATTCTACTTGGGGCACCATGGATTGTTCCCCACCGGATGGAACATATTTATTCCAAGTACGTGGAAATAATGATTGTGGGACCGCAACAAACTGGACAAAAAAGGCTGTTGATTTTGTTGATTGTGGCATGGGTGGATTATTCTCACTGGATATATATCCAAATCCTGCAACTGAACAGGCAACAATAACTATTGTCTCCAATGAAGACAATAGCACTGTTAAAAAAACGGTTGATGAAGAATGGCAACTTGAAGTTTATAGCCAGGGACAATTACTTAAGCATAGTGTTCCTGCAATAATTGACAACAAATATGTTTTAAACACATCCGCCTGGAAAACAGGAATGTATTTTATCCGGGCTTACTACAAGGATGAAGTAGTTTTCGGGACACTTGTTGTTAATAAATAGTTTATGCACAGGTAAATAGGGGCTAGGATTTCCGCACCGACCTCGAATCATATCTTGCAAGATATGTTAAGAATGATACAATAAAAACCCTGGAAGATATTATCAGGATAGGTGCAGGCTCTCAATATGTGGCAGACAGGCTGGAGATGTTTGCAGCCAACAGTGGCAGGTGGGGCGACACGGAGACAGAATGCCTTGAGCCCACCCTTATAAAACTCACCTACTCCTACGAGCAGGCAACAAAGCACCGTGCCCCTCCCGGCCTCTAAAACAACAAACCCCTCTAAGCTCTTGATTTAAAGGGGTTTTTAGCCTTGTTTTGTTGATCCGCCTCTCTTTCGCTGAGGTACGGAGACCAAGGCAGGGCTGCAGGTAAGAAACAATCTCAAATAACACATAAATTAATACCGTCCATAATCGCGAACACTGTTTATGCTGAGGGTGCAGCTCATGCATGCAGAGTGTTATATGCAGCACAAAGATACAAGAAGGAATAAATAAGGGTGGTTTTTGATAAAACGCTCCTGAAACTTTATGAACTCCCTGATATCTTACACCAAGTGATGGTTTGAGTTGTTGAACAGCCATTCTTAACGGTTTTTCTAACGGTTCTTCCGGACGATATTACTCTCTTCTGTAAACTAATTTCTTCAATCATTGTTGTAGGTATTGTATGGAGTTTGATGGTAATAAAAAATGGAAAAACCAGACATATATGGAAAAATATCTACACCTCAAAGAGAATAGTTTAGAACAAAAAACAGATTCGTCATTAATTAATTCATATGATAGGCAAACATCGGGCGTTCAGGTATCCGGTACACTTTTGGATACTCTCACAAAACATGGGCATGGTGATGTATATGACTATCTCAATACTCACAGGCTGAACTCTGTAAACAATTGCATAATGCTTTCCCCTTCAAACCATTATTTCTTCGAAGAGGAAGACCTGAAGGATACCGAGATGGTAATTGATATACACAACCTTACAAAGAAGAAAGATGTCAGATCCTTTCTTAGTAGCCTGTATGCCAACATGCCGGATGGATGCTATTTTACCGGTTGCTTTGAAACACCTTCTGCAAAATTCTCCGGCAATCCTGATTACCACAGGTACCTGTTTGAGTATGAAGATAAACAGGGTAATAACCGTAACGGATCAGATGTCATTCTGAGTGCCATTGACAGGCTGATAAACCAATTGAATGGTAGTTTATCAGAAAAGAACCTGAAAGGGAAAGATGCTGAAGTATTATTTGTCAGTACAGGGTTCAGGGTTGAGGACATTACAGAAGCAAACGGTAAGATTTATTTTGCTGTGGCTAAAACATCCGGATATAAAAAAAATCTCTCTCTCTCGTAAAAGAGGTTAAGCTATCTTAATTCATTATTCCCATGCAGGCTAAGATATTCAAAAGGCTAAACCGAGCTGGTATATTACCTTTAATCAAGAAAGGAATAATCCTGAATTTATTGCTTGGATTCCTTGATATTTCAGCTATTACACTTTCATTCCAGATATCGTATTCAATATTTTCCGGGCTTGAAGCAGGACTATTCTTCAGTGACACAAATATCCTGAACCTTTATATCATCTTTACCCCATTATGGCTTATTATACTCTATCTTATCAAGATAACAGAGATACCACGAACGAAAAGATACAGTATATTGTTTGTTGAGTACCTTGAATCGACTATCCTCTTTGCCATTTTATTGAGTCTGACCCATTTAGTGTTCAGGATTAACGAGGTTACATTTTTATTCCTGCTCACGGTTAGTTTTACCGGACTCTTTATCCTCTATTCAGTCCGGTTACTTGAATACATAACATTTAAGCGCTACAGGTCGAAAGGTTATAATTACAGGAATCTTGTTATCATAGCCGATGAGTCCGCATATGGCTTCATTAACAACATAAGACTCAGAAAGGAATGGGGTTACAGGGTTTATGCAATTTTCACAGAGTCAGAACTCCTAAGAAAAAAGTGGGAGGATAAGATTATCATGCTATCCAAAGATTACATCAAGGTGCTTGATGATCTAATGGAGAAAGATCTTATTGACGAGGTACTTTTCTATAAAAGCATCATAAATACCGAAGAAGTAAGAACAGTAATCAGATCCTGCGAAGAACTTGGCGTTACTTTCAGGCTTCGTATGAACAGTAAAGATAAAAGTATTAATAATGGAATAAGAACTGATTTTGCAGGCGAGAATTTCCTTACATTCATCAATGTGCCATATGATCCTATATCAATAAGCCTAAAGAGATTTTTTGATATAACCATATCGCTCACAATGCTGCTCGTGTTAGCGCCTTTCCTTCTCTTATTAGCTGTTATCATCAAGCTTGATTCAAAAGGACCTGTTATATTCAAACAGGAACGTGTGGGTTTAAGAGGAAGGAAATTCATGCTCTATAAGTTCAGAACAATGGTACAGAATGCAGAAGAACTGCGTCAGAAGATGGAAGAACAGAACGAAGTTGACGGTCCTGTTTTCAAGATTGAGAATGATCCCCGGATCACCCGTGTGGGCAAATTCCTTAGAAATACCGGATTTGATGAGTTTCCCCAGCTGCTAAACATTCTCAAGGGAGAAATGTCACTTATAGGTCCAAGACCTCCTATACACAGTGAAATAGTACAGTACAAGCGCTGGCAGTTAAGGCGACTGTCCGTTAAACCGGGACTTTCATGCTTCTGGCAGATAAAGCCTGAAAGGAACAGCATTAAGTTCGAAACGTGGATGGAGATGGACCTGGCCTATATTGACAACTGGTCGCTAAGGCTCGATTTCCTAATCCTTCTGAGGACATTCAGAACAGTTGTAAGGAAAACAGGTTTATAGATTATTAATTTTCGACACCCGTGTATTCCATGACCAGATCAGCAATACTGTTAACTGTATCAAAGACTTCAGGAGTAGCCTTTTCGGGCGGTATCTTTATTTTGAACCTGTTCTCAAGAAAGACCAGCAGGGAAACCATAGAGAATGAATCGACATGGCCGCTGGTAATAAGCGGTGTGTCATATGTCACTTCTTCATCTTCATCTTCTATGTACTCTTCCTTTACGTAGTCAAGTATAAGTTCTTTAAGATCTTCCATAATCAATGCTTAGATAAAATAATAACAGTTAAATTGAAAATAATTAATCACCAGATATTAAAACATTTTACAGGTGACTTTTGTTTAGACAGAATCAAACTATAAATAAAACATGAGCACTGTAGCGCCGGACAGATACAGGAAACAGTTCATCCTTACATGTTCAAAGGACTTTGATCTCCCATGGGAATCAAAATCCATTGATTCTTACAGGCTCTATTTTCATCCTGAGCTTGAAACTTATCATACAAGAAACGGAGATCTTGAGCTATACCTTCTTGGTTTCCTATATGATTACCGCAAGCCTGAACTAGGCAATTCAGAAATACTGGAACTTCTGTCACGGTCCAGCAGTTTTGAAGAATTCATTGAATCACTTTCACATTTTTCAGGTCATTTTGTAATAATTTATCATTCGGGTGATGATTTGAGAATTTTAAATGATGCCGGTGCCCAAAAGGAGATTTATTATGACAGTAACTTTACTTCGCTGGGATCAACACCAAAACTACTTGGCAGGTCGGTCCGGGTAGTCCCCCACACTTCACCGGATGCCATCAGCTTTTATTCCTCATCAGAATTCCTCAGAAGGAAGGAGTATATAGCCGACACAACACATTTAAAGAATATCCACCACCTATTTGCCAATCATTCTATAGATCTCAATAAGAAACAGGTAGAAAGATATTTTCCCAATAAGGCCATTGAGCCTGTATCTGTCTCCAGGGCCTCAGAGTTAGCCAGGGAGATGCTCACCGGTTTCATAAAGGCGGCATCGCTGAGAAAGAAGTTATCCATGGGCGTTACGGGTGGCTATGACAGCAGGACTCTTTTTCTGGCCAGTGTGGGGGTCGACTGCAGGTATTATGTCTCAAAGCTGGATCACATGAGTGATGACCATTATGACATTACCGTACCCCTCAGGCTTACAGAATCCTTTAACAAGGAATTCAAGGTAATAACCGACAGGAGGGATCTTGATACAGATGAGAAAAGGTTGATGGACGAAAGCATTGATTATCCCCGTTATCCAAAGAAACTGGGTGAATTCTTTAATGACCATATCATTGTTAACGGCAGTCTGAGCGAGATAGCCAGGAATGTTTTTGAATACCACCGCAAGGTGAATGGTAAAGACCTCGCCTACCTCTACGGTTATATGAATGACAGATTCGTAGAAAAGGAATACCAGGAGTGGCTTGACAACAGCAAACATTATTTCAGGGATTACGGTTATAATGTGCTTGATATGTTCTACTGGGAAGAAAGAATAGGTAACTGGGCAGCAAAGGCAAAAACAGAGATGAGTTCCCTGGGAAGAGAAGTTTACTCACCCTATTCGTCACATTTACTTCTGGAGACATTGCTTTCAACACCCAGGAGGCAGAGGGACAGGCAAAGGAATAAGCTTTATAACCTTATAATAAAGGAGTTCTCACCTGAGAACTCTAATATTCCTGTTAATCCACATTCTAAAAACAAGCTTCAGAAGCTTATGAAAACAATGGGTATTTATGATCTCAGCCAGAAAACAAGGTTAAAATTACGCCTGAGGCCACCCTGGTATCATTAGCACTGCTAATTTTAAATTATCTGGATGTTACTGGCATGAAACGTCCATTAAAAAATCATCATTATTTTACATTAAGAGTATGAGTACTTCTTAATGGTAAGTTCCCTGCCTGTTTGGCAGACATGTGGCCAATGAAATAAATAAAACATAATCACATGAATAATTTCTTTAAGCCCTCCGGCCGCTGAACGTAAGCCGGCCTTACAGGTAATGCAGATATCCGCCCTCCGGAATCTCAGCGGGGATCGGGCTCCCACTTTTACAATCGAGGATTCGGGTCTTTCCCTATCACTATCTTTCCTGTGGCAATAATGGCTCTATCCTTGCTTATTTCGACTATGTAAATCCCCGTGGCAAGGTTAAGCCTGTAATACAGGTCTTTTTGAACGGCTTCCCTGACAGAATCATGAACGAGCGTCCCGGAGAGATTATAAACCCTCAGCCTTACTTCGCCGTAACTCAGGTAATCGGGCAGAACAACGTGGAAATCGCCTGCTGTGGGGTTGGGATATATTTCTATCCCATTATCGGGAAGAAGGCCGGGAACACTAACCACATTACCTTCTATTGCACCAAGACTGGGCGGGCTGTTAAAAAAGTTACCCGCAAAGTCGTATTCCAAACCAACATCCAGTCCTTCGCCTATCGCAGGTGACCCGTCTTTCAACCTGTAATCGGTGGGTGAAACAAACATGGGATCCTGTGGCTCCTGGCTGTGGGCGTCCCATCCTATGGTATTTAAATATGAGTTCCAATCATTCATATAATAGGCGCCCCCGCTACCCTGGAGGTTGAAAAGCATATTATTCTCATCCTCAATATAGTAAAGGTTATAGTCAACATCAATGGATGCAAGATCAGTTTCATAGGTAGAATATATACATGGCCAGAAATTATTCCTGGAGAAATCATTATTATTATAGAATATATTATTCTTTACCTCACAGTTGTTTGTTGTACCCTGCATGTAAAGCTGTCCGTTAAACTCATCGGAATTTTGATTGCTTCCGTAAATTGTATTATTATAGATCTTTATATCCTGCGCATGGTTGAGGATAATTGAAGGCTGGGTGGGTGACACACTTATATTGGCATATACCATAACGTTGGTAAACCTGTTGGCATTTTCCTTTCCTGTAATTCCTATATGAGCCATCGCATACCCTTCCGGGGCATCGGTATGCTGTTCCTCTGTTTCATAAATGAGGTTATATCTGATTGTTAGGTTATCAAAGCTTGCATCAGTCTCTGCTGCAATACCTATACCCGCATGATAACAATTATATATGGTATTATATTCAATAAGCACATCGTGTAATCTACCTGTGGGGGCATCCTGTGGCCTTGTTGATGTGGCTCTTCTCCCACAATCGTGAATGATATTATTATGCACATGGGATTCGGAATGCCAGAATTCAATTCCATAACCCACCCTGCTACCCTTTATTCCTATATGGCTTACATGGCAATTCTTGATCTCAAGGCCTATCTCGGCATTAAAGGGCCATCTCTCCTTGAATCCTGCAAGCCGTGAGTAACGTATGTCCAGGCTATCGAATGCCAGGTAGTCCTGCTCGTCATAATAGACACAAAAATTCCTCTGGCTAACCTCAACACTGGTGTACGCAGCAGCCGGGTCAGACGAGCTGTAGATATATATCCTGCCCTCAAACCATGCCCAGTCACGATCGGATGCAAGATCGCTTACCTGGTTTTTCTGGGCCTGGCCCCAGAGGGTAGTGTCATTATTCTCAAAGAATACCCCACCAGCATACGATTCGCCGGGGTTTTCAAAGGTATTTTCAGATACCCAGACATTTCCTGAGTGGCTGGTCCATGATGTGATATTTGAACCGTATATTTTAGGCCTCGGTCCTTCGCCATAAGGACCAAAATAAATATATGAATCCTCAGAACCTGATGAAGCCATAACCAGAGCTGCACGCCAAAGTCCGCCCCGTTCGAAAAAAATACTGTCGCCGGGCTGAAAGGAACTATTATTCACCTTGTTTATCGTTGCCCATGCAGTGGAGGGACTGGTTCCTTCACTGGAATCATCGCCCGAATTGCTTATATAGTACTTTTGGGCATATCCGGTCAATACGGTTAAAAAAAACAATAAAAGTGCCTGAAGTATTTTCATATCAATTCTTTTAGGATTAAACACTAATACTGATCAGGTATTTGTAAATCAAACAGACATTTATCCTTTCTCACAAAAGCTATAACGGGTAAAAGGGATAAAAAGTTCACTTTCCCCCTTAATAAATGGTATTAAATCCCGGGGCAAGCCCCGGGGCTTGCGGCTGGCTGAAAAATGTTACTATCTGCAATGGCAGATCGGGTTGTGAAAATGAATTTTATATTTTTTCAAACAATTGCCCAGTAATAATGTTATTGTATAATAAATAAGCATACAAAAATATGGCCAACTATGATCATGAATTTCAGGTTAACCCTTAGACTAACTCTTGGATCTTTACTTATTATTGCAGTAACATCATGTGTGCCAACTAAAAAACTTAAGTACTTCAATGATATTGATGATCTTCAGGCACCTTATGTGAACCCAATGAAAGAGAAGCTTATAGCCCCCCACGATCGACTGTACATAAGGGTATTGAGTATAGATGAGGAAGCTAACCAGGTATTTAATGCCGTTGATGAGATAAATGCCAATAATACGAGCAATATTATTGGGTACTCAGTTAATGAATCAGGTAATATTGATTTCCCGTTTATTGGTGATGTAAGTCTTTCAGGTATGACTACAGGCGAGGCAAGCAAAAAAATGACTGATTTGTTAAAGGATTATGTCCCAGGGTCAGAAGCAGTGATAAAATACATAGATAACAGGGTCACTGTTCTGGGCGAAGTAAATTCACAGGGTGCATATTCCTTTTCGGATGATAAGATCAATATATATGAAGCTTTAGCTCTCGGGGGAGGGCTGACCAGGTTCGGGAACCGCGAGAATATAGTGCTGATCAGGAATGAGAACGGCCGGATCACGCATTATAATATTGATCTGACCAACTCAAAAATTGCAGGTACGGAGCAGTATTATGTGAGACCTAATGATATAGTGGTTGTTGAACCACTGAAAAGAATATCGGCTACCTACCAGAACACCACGATTAATACTATTCTTGGGACTTTGAGCACATTGATCACAATATTATTGTTTGCCGGTGTCTCGGCAGGCAATTAAAAAAAAAGGAAATGAACTTAAACAATCCGGATAAGGAAACAAATCCCATAAAACATTATGTCGGCAAGATATTAGGGCTTAAGTACTTCTACATTTTTAGCCTGGTATTATTCCTTGCCGGAGCCCATTTTTATAATAAGTATTCCACGAAGGTCTACGAGGTCAACTCCACAATCGGACCCGTAAAGGAAAGCAGGACAACTATACTGGCATCTGATAATATATTCGGGGCCTCAAATAATATTGCTCCCAGGAGAAATATTGAGGATGACGTAAATAATCTCTCCTCTTACTCGCTGATAGCGAAAACCCTTGACAAGCTGAATTTTGAGATAGCCTATTATAGTGAGAACCAGGGCTTTCTAAAACAAACCAGTGAAATATACGAAATGGCCCCCTTTAAGGTGACGATGGATAAGTCGCATACCCAGCCTATAGGCTGCAGGATGTATGTATACCCCATCTCCGACTCAACATACCTGCTGAGAGTTCCCGAGCAAACGGTAAATCTGTATAATTATATCGATGACAAAGTATTGCAGGAGGAGCTTGTCCTTAAAATTGATACACTAGGTTATTATAACAGGACACTGACAGGTAACAACTTCAGTTTCTCCATCGCACATTCGCCTTCAGGAAAACCGGCTGACACAAACAGGGAGAAAGATTATTTCTTCAGGTTCTTCCATCCTGACAACCTTGCTATGTCATACCTTAACAGACTGGATATCCGTCCGATTTCGTTCATGGCCTCTATTATTGAGCTTCATTTCCAGGGCGAGAATATTGACAAATCAATCACTTTCCTCAACAGTTATATCAATGCTTTCATGGAGGAGAACCTGGCAAAGAAGAATAAGATTGCCCTTAACACGGTTAAATTTATTGATTCGCAGCTATCTGAGATATCAGATTCACTGGTGGCTTCCGAATCGATGCTCAGAAATTTCAGGTCGGACAACCAGGTTACTGATCTTGGTTTCCAGGGAGAAAGGATCTACGACCAACTTGATCAGATTGACCAGGAAAGATCACAGCTTGAAGTAAGGAAGAGATATTTTGAATACGTAATCAACTATTTCAAGACAAATAATGATGTGAAAGGTGTTGTGCCGCCGGTATCTGCCAATATTACCGATCCCATAATGAATGATCTGATAACTGAGCTGCTCGATCTTAACTCACAGAGGTCGGAGCTCCTTAACAGCAGTTCAGAGAAGAACCTCTACCTCAACCAGATAGAGAATAAGATCAGGCTTCAAAAAGAGCTTATTACGGAAAATGCAAGAAATAACCTGAACACCCTGAACCTCAGTATTAATGAGCTTGAGTACAGGGAGGACAAGCTCTCGGAAGAGATAAGCAGGCTTCCCCGGACCGAGATGAATATGGTAGGCATTGAGCGTAAATTCAACCTTAATGATGCCATTTATACATTCCTGCTGGAGAAGAGATCGGAAGCAGCTATAACCCTTGCTTCCAATTTTCCTGATTATGAGATCCTCGAAGCAGCCAGGTTTAATTCATCTAAGGTTATCAAACCAAAAGACCGCACCAATTATATGCTGGCATTTATGCTGGGACTTATGGTCCCCAGTGTTTACCTTTTGCTAAGGGAGATGTTTGATGATAAGATCAACAGCACCTGGGACCTGAGTGCAAGGTCAGGCAATGCCGTGCTGAACAAAATATACAGTAATAAACTGAATACCGAAAATGTGTTTGCCACGGCACCTTCATCAGCTATTGCGGAATCGTTCCGCAGCATGAGGAGCCATCTAATCTTTAAACTTAAGGATGACAAGGATAAGGTTATTTTGGTCACTTCTTCACAACCAAAGGACGGAAAGAGTTTTATCTCATATAACCTGGGCATAGCCCTGGCATCTGTAGGATACAAGACAGCAATTGTTGACAGTGACCTGAGAAGGCCGACAATGCACAGGAAATTTGGCTTTGAAAATGAGAAAGGTATATCCACATATATGAGCAATAGTACTGGTATAAATGAAATTATCAGGGAGACCGACCAGGAAAATCTTTCTGTTATAACCGCAGGGCCGGTTCTGCCCAACGCGTCCGAGCTTATCCAGAAGGGTGAACTGGACAAGCTTTTTGAGTACCTCAAATCAGAATTTGATTATATAATTATCGACAGTTCACCTCTTGGCCTTGTGTCCGATGCAACCCAGCTTCTAAGGTATTCAAACCGCGTGGCTGTTGTTGCAAGGAATAAGTATACCCGAAAGAGCACATTCCAGACAGCAATAGAAACTCTTGAAAGATACCTGGTGGATGACTATGATATTGTCTTTAACGACCTTGACATAAAGAAGAGTCCTTATGCCACGTACTCAAAGTATTATACTAAGAATTGATTTTTGCTGTCAGCGCTGAGATTTTTTCTTTCAGCACACTAAGGCTATCGATATCGGCATACATGATATTATGATCGCCCTTCAGGCTTACAAGGTCAATATTATCAGCAAGATTATCCCATCCGAGGTACATGTTTGGTGAGTCGTTGGCCTCGGTCCTGAAAAGCAACATGCTGCCATCATACCTTTTTTCAGGGGCATATGTTTTCATCAGTCGGGAATAGATCCACAGTATATACAGCTTTCGGAACTTTGCCGGCATCTCAAGCTTAAAGGGACTAAATAATCGGTACATAAAATGTTTACCCCTGTAGTAGAAATAATCATATATATTACGCATTTTTTGCCTGCTACCTGCCCTGAGGTCCTTTCTGTAGCGTGGAATTTCGCAATCTACAAGTATCAGTCCCGGCACCTTTTCTCCCATCATATCAAGCTGAACGGCCATTTCATAAGCAAGTATACCTCCCATTGAGAAGCCACCAAGGATATAAGGGCCCTCAGGCATTATCTTACGTAGTTGTTCTACATATTCTGCTGCAAATGATTCAATATTCTTGTATCGTATATTTTCTCCCTCGGAGCCGATATAAAAGAATCCATAAAAGGGCTGATCCTTACCCAGGTGCTGACTAAGGCTGTAGTTTGCTTCGCCTGCATGCAGAAGGATCAGGGGAACCCTGCTTCCCTCAGTGTTTATTGGCATCATATTCGGACAATCATCGGGCCATAAATATTTAATCAGGCGTGCCTTATTCTCCTTCAGGCCCGACAGTATCCCGCTGTCAATATTTTCCTGGGGACCGCTGTACTTAAGCTTGCCGTTTGCAAAGGACAGTTCGATATTCCTCTTCTTCAGCTCTTTGATCAATTCGTTTATATTAGCCTGTGTATCCATAGATGACTAAAAATTATTCAATATTAATACTTATCTTTCTGTTATCATCACCGGAAATGATATCGGCTACCAAAGCCGAGTAGTGTTCAGCACCTCTGTCGTTAAGATGGTAAACATCCCAGTACAAACAGGGATCGGATATGAATTGGCGTTCATTGCTAAGGTCAAAAAATCTTACACCAAGTTCATCCGCTATCCTCCGTCCTATTTCCACAGAGGAGTCGTCATAAGCGTAATTAATAAATACGGGGGAACAGAATACATATACCTCAACTCCTGAGCTGACGCAGTCTGAAAGAAATGACCTGTAGGTCTCAACCGCAACACTGTCAATGTTATAGAGATCAGGCACAGTCGTGGTATCAATTTTTTCTTTCCATTCGCCATATAATGGTATATAACCATTTTCCACTTCCTCAGAATCATAAAGCCCTGCATTAGCCGCCGCAATAGTTAATATCATTGAATTAAAAGGGTATATACGAGAAACCAGTTTCAACGGTTCATAGTCACTCTTCAGGCGTATTGTCTCCCTCATTTCCGGATGTGTGCGGTAATAGGGCAGAAGGCTCGACAGCCTGTCATAGCTTGATCTCTTATACATAAACTCACCCCTGACAAAATCGAGTATCACTATCTCCGGTGTATGGCGTTCAAGAACAGCCGACAGCACCCCGTAATGATAAAACATGAAATTTCCTTCCCTGCCGGCGTTATATACTTCCATACCAAGCTTATCGGCCAGCACTGGTGGTTTATAATGATGGTTTGCCCTTGATGAGCCAAAAATAATGGCCCCGGCCTCTGTGCTGTCGACAGAATATGTTGTTCGGTAAAGCTGTCCGCTCTCCTGTCTGAAATAGTAATATCTAAGCCCCAAACCGACCACAAGGTCAGCCAGAAAGACAATAAAAACAAAAACCAGGGCTCTTTTGGTAAAAGCCCACTTTTTACCGGATGGTATATTTTCTTGTTTGCTGTTCATATCATTCTAAAACTGAAAATATATAAACTGTCCGCCGTCAAAAACGCCCAGCACAAGTATTAACACTATCAAAACTGCATAAAACAATTGTTCGGGCAACCATCTCCCACTCTCAAAAGGCAGGTGTGAACCAGTCTTAAGCTCCTGTCTCAGTTCTACTCCGAGAAGAACGACAATACCGGTCACCGAGAAAATTATATCCGATGGTTTTCCTGTAAACATACTGCCATGCTGGGTAGTTACTTTACCAACTATTTCTCCTGCCATATAAATATTCTCCGACCTGAAAAAGATCCATGCGAAAGATACAAATGCGAAAGTAATTAGCACATTGAAAGCCTTCAATGCCACTGACTTCCTTGATATGCCGGCCCTTTTCCTCAACTTACGGCCCAGACTACGGGTATAATTGGCAAATGTAAGGCCCACTCCAAACAATAAACCCCAGACAATATAATTCAGGCCTTCACCGTGCCACAGGCCACAGATGAAAAAGGTAATAATTATAGCCAGGGCATAAATCAGTTTTTCCACTGCACGGGTAAAATCTGACAGTCCACGGAATTTACCCGCAAACCAGTAAGCCAGAGGCAGGAAAAGGTAATCCCTTAACCAGAGTGAAAAGCTTATATGCCAGCGGTTCCAGAATTCCTTTATGCTGGCGGCAAAATATGGCCTGTTAAAGTTCTTTGACAGCTCAAAGCCCATAAGCCGTCCTGATCCTATGGCAATATCAGTATACGCAGAAAAATCGGCATATATCTGGAAGGAATAAAATATTGTTGCTACCATCAGTGACGTGCCGTTATGGTAATCATGGTTATTATAAACGGTGTTGACATATATTGCCAGCCTGTCGGCTATAACCAGCTTCTTAAACAGACCCCAGACTATAAGTTTAAGCGCAGATACTGTTCTGTCAAGGCTGAAGTTGTGCCTTTCGCGAAACTGAGGCATAATATTGCCAGGCCTTTCAATCGGTCCCTGGGCAATCTTGGGAAAGAACATAAAGGAGCTTAAAAAGATCCCGGGATGTTTTTCGGCTTCTATTTTGCCCCTTTTCAGTTCAATAAGATATGCCAGCAATGTAAAGACAAAGTATGATATACCCAGTGGAAAGGCTATATATGCAAAGAAGGAGTCGTCCCAAGTGCTTAAATCTTCCAGTATGCTATCGAAAGCACCGCTGTATTTAAAGAAGGCCAGTATGGCAATATTGATCAATATGGTAATTATAAAAACCCTCTTCTTACCATGGCCTGCCCTTTTTCCAAGCTGCAAGGATGCAAAATAATTAAATACAAGGATGAGGATAAAAATACCCAGGTACAGGATACTGCTTTGCGAATAGAAATAAGAGCTGGCTGCCAGCAACCACAGCCACCTCGCCCTGTGGGGCGTAATAAAGAAACCCAGGGTGGTCAGGATAAGAAAAATTATATATTCAATACTGTTAAATGGCATATGCTATGTTAGTTACCTGGTTCAGCCTGTTTAATTATACCTCTTTTGAGAATATCGTTAAATAACATCCTTGTAAACAACCGTGACCCCTCCTTGTTGAGGTGGGTAGTATTATAGAAGTAATCAATATTTTTGGATATCTCATCCTTTGAATAGTCCAGCAGGGGTATATTATACTCTTTGCTTATATCCTTATATAGGTCCATAACTTCGTCACGGTTAATAACAAATGACTGTCCTTCTATATATTCAGGGGTATAAACAAGGATAACCTTACGGTTTTCTTCCCTGCATTCATCAAGGAAGTCCCTGAAAAGATTAAGCAGTGAGCTGTCGGGTTGGACAGTATAAGAGCCAAACTGTTTTTTTGCCTCTTCCAGGTCGTCGGTCCATTCCTTTTCATTCCCCCGGTAACCTTTGGTCCTAAGGCTGTAATTAAATGAAGGAAACAGCAGCAGTTTCCAGAACTCTAGAAAGGCTTCTTTCTTTCCAAAATACCGTACCAGAGGTATTCTAAAATCATAATCACTGTACCCGTTAAAAGAGAGAGCAATTTCTTTCATATGATCATTATTCAGCATATACGGAAGAAACTGGTCGGGATTATAAAGGTTATCACCTTTAACCAGTGTTGTTGCATCAAGTGTCTGTATTAACAGTTCAGGTTCACATCCCTGCTCAATGAGCAGTTCGTGCCTGTAATATTCAAGCATGAAAGTGTGACCGTTTATTCCCAGGTTGTATGCCGACATATCCAGTAAGCTGTCAATTACAGCCGGGTCAATATGAAAGAGGGCCCTGGATGATCCATAGATAAGAATATCAGAACAAGCTTCGCCACTGAAGACAGCATTCCAGACCGGATATTCTCCCTCGGCATAGTTACCCGAGCGCTTCAGGGTTTCTGAGAGGATCTTATCGATACCATAAGCTCCTGCTATTACAGGTAAAACAAATATTAATATTTTGATCAAAAACTTTTTCATGCCTAAAACTGGAAATAAATAAATTTTTGTCCACCGCCCGCAAAAAAGAATATCATCATACCGATAAAATAATAAATGATCCACCTCGGTACCAGTGCAAACCTGTTCCTCATTCCGGCTAAAGGGTACTCATCGTTCCTGCCAAGGTATTCAACAAAGAAAAACAACAGGCTAATGATTACAATAACGAGTGCCATCTTCATAAACGGGAATTCAGGTATTGTGAAAAGTGAGTCTGAGAACATAACAGACAGATAGCTTGCGGCATGTTCAACATCGACGGCCCTGAAGAACACCCAGGCTATGAGAACTACGAAAAGGGTAATGAATGTCTCCGCCACAACTATTGGCAATGAGTTATTTGATACTGCATGGCGTTTTAACAGTCTCTTCCTGGGCTTTTTTTGAATAAAATATATTATCAGGAATACACCGTGTATCATGCCCCATATTATGAAATTATAGCTTGCTCCGTGCCAGAGACCGGTAAGAAACCATGTTACTGTACTGGCTACTATATAAATAAACATGTCGGTTTTAATAAATAATACCCTGGGTTTCCTTATTTTATATGAAACCGAGAATGAAACAGGCAGGAATACATAGTCTCTGAACCAGGTAGTAAGCGAGATATGCCATCGTTTCCAGAACTGCGTTATGTCACGTGAGAAGTAAGGATATGCAAAGTTCCGCATTAGCCTGAACCCCATCATCTTGCCTGTACCGATTGCCATGTCTGAATAAGCAGAAAAATCGGCATATATCTGAACCGAATAGAATATAGCTCCCAGCAGCAGTGTACTGCCAGTATACTCTGTATGGTTACCAAAAATCTCATCAGCATAGAATGCCAGGTTGTCAGCTATCACTACTTTTACGAAGAGACCCCACAATAACTGCCGTAAGCCATCGCTAACCATAGCATAACTGAATTCGCGGTTATTTTTTATTTGCGGTATAAGCGTGACCGGCCTTTGTATTGGACCGGCAAGTATTATCGGAAAGAAACTGAGCGAAAGCAAGGTATTAATTATATCCTGGTTACCCGAAAGTTTTTGTTTTCGTATATCGAGCAGGTAGCTTATTGACAGAAAAGTGTAGAAACTGATACCCAGGGGCAGTATGATTCTTAGCGAAGATTCCGGAAGGGAGTAAGCCATCAAGCCTGCCAGGTCAATAAGGCTATCAATAAAAAAGTTAAAATATTTGAATACTACAAGTACCCCGATATTGACTATAAGTCCTGATACAAGCCATTTTTTCGCATTTTTCCCCGGCCCTGTTCTTTCTATCTGTCTGCCCCATATATAATTAAAAAGGGAGATCCCTATCAGCAGGAGCAGGAAGCGCCAATCCCACCAGGCATAAAAGAAATAGCTGGCAATCAGAAGAAATATATTCTGTGATCTCCTTCTATGGCCCAGTAAACCCCAGTATACCAGGAACACAACAGTGAGGAATATGGCGAAAGTGACAGAATTGAATAACATAAGCTGTTCAGCTACTTTTTAGATTTAACACCCGGTCATAAAAATCAAGCAGTCTTGTACTTTCATAATCCCACGATAATTCATTTATTATCCTGTTATATCCGTATTCTCCCATCTCTTTCCTCAGCTCAGGCCTGTCGACAAGGTATATTATCTTCTCCGCAAAATCCTTTGTATTATGCCATTCGGCGTATAATGATGCATCCTGCGCCGAAAAGCGGCCTTCTTTCAGGTCATATTGAACAACAGGCTTTTTTAGCGCCATATATTCCATTATCTTATTCATGGTCGAGAGGTTATTCATCTCGGTCGGCTTATCAGGATTGACACATATATCAGCCGAATTAAGTATACTTATTAGCAGGTCATCGGGCACCCTGCCATAAAAGTCCACATACCCGGTCAGAATCATCTCTTCCGAGAGTTTTTTAAGTTTTTCCAGGTCTGTTCCCCCTCCCACTATAGCAAACTGTATATCCTGTCTCTTTTTTACAATATGGTCAAGCGATTCAAGCAGCAGGTCAATCCCTTCCTGCTCGCCTATAACCCCAACATATCCCACCAGGTATCTCCGGCCTTTCAGGTATTTATTATCACGGGGCACTATCCTGAGGCGGTCGAGTCTGGGGCCGCTACGTATAACCCTTACTTTTTCAGCGGGCATTCTACCCCGCTTGATGGCAATATTACGATACGATTCGTTGGTGGCTATGCTATAGTTGGCTGCAGCAAAAGTTAATCTTTCAAAAAGCATCATCAGCCTGTAAAAAAAACCTTTCTTCCCGAACTTGGCAAAATATAGCTCAGGGTTGATATCGTGATGGTCAAAAACATACCTGACACCAAAGATCTTAAACCAGATAGCCACCAAAAAGATAAGGTCAGGGGGATTGCAGCCGTGTATGGCATGAAACCTTTTCCTGAAAAATATCTTCCAGCTGAGGACAAACTCCCAGAACAGTGCCGTACCATATTCGGCCAGGTAACCCAGGGCCCCGCTCGCTTCATAGGGCAGGGGGTGCCGGTAGATATCGATGCCCTCTATTCTTTCGTAGCGCCTGGTATAACCTTTCATTACCGGGCATATAATACTTACCTCTTTCCCTGATGCCTTCAGGGTTGTAGCTTCCTGCCATACCCTTCTGTCAAAAGGAACAGGTAGGTTCTCAACTATAAAAAGTATATGGCTGTCCTTATTACCTTTCATATATTACCAATTAATACCGATGTAGTTCTTACGTCCGATAAACCTTTCGTCGAGGCGGACAAAGTCAATAATTATCTTATCTTCAATCTTATCAAGGACATCAATAAACTCGGGCTCACCGGTTGTGACAATAATGACATCACATTTTTCAACCAGTTCGGCCGGATCATCAATCAGCAGGGTAGACAGATGAGGAATTTTTGAGTCGATATATTCCTTATTGGTACCGGTAAGGATTGAGAGGTTTATATTACGGTCGTAAATAGATATATCGCATGCCTTACCCAGCAATGTCTCTATAACTGTTACCGCCGGGCTGTTACGCAGATCATCCGTTCCGGCCTTAAAGCTTATACCCATAAATCCCAGCTTCTTGTTCCAGTACTTGAATATAAGCTTCACCGCCCTTTCAATTTGTATATCATTGGTTCTGTGTATACTGTTTAACAGGGGTGTATCAATATAGAGGTCGTGTGACATCGTTTGTAAACCCTTAAGATCTTTGGGTAAGCAGGAACCTCCATAGGCAAAGCCCGGTTTAAAATAATAGGGTGAAATATTCAGCTGGGTATCTCTGGTGAAGATATCCATAACCTTATGCGAGTCGATGCCTATCTCAGAGCATATATTACCTATTTCGTTTGCAAAGGAAATCTTAAGTGCATGAAAGGTGTTATTAACATATTTCATTATCTCAGCCACCTTCAAATCGGTAATTATTATCTCACCCGGCAGTTGGCGATACATCTCAGCCACTGTTTCTGCAGCCTCTTTATTATCAGAACCGATAAGTGTAACAGCAGGATTATAATAGTCCTTAACAGCACTTCCCTCCCTCAGGAATTCAGGGTTATCCACAATAGCGAAGTCGATATTCCTCTTTTTACCCGAGGCTTTCTCCAGTATATCAGCCATCCTGTCACAGGTTCCGGGCATAATGGTTGACCTTACGGCAATGATATGAAACTTATCTTTTTTACCGAGGGCCTCTCCTATCTTCTCCGTTACATTGAAGATATACTGCAGGTCGAGATGACCATTCTCAGTACTGGGTGTTCCCACTGCAATAATAGATATCCCTGAGTTTTCGATTGCCTCAGCCGTATCCATGGTTGCCCTTATCCGGCCGGCCTTATGTACATCATCCATTATCCGGTCTATACCTTTTTCAATAATGGTGGCCCTGCCGGAATTCACCAGATCTACTTTAGTTTTACTAATGTCAACACCAATTACATTATGGCCATTTTGAGCCAGGCATCCCAGGCTTACACATCCTACATATCCAAGACCGAAAATACTTATATTCATATCAGATAATTTTTATTTTATGTTCATATTCAGTTGTAGTTGTCAGCTTACAATTAGAGTAAACAACAGAGGAAGGTTCTTTGTTAAGGAATGAGCCGGAATACCAGCCAATCTTTTCAGGTTTTTCCTGTCCGCATACCACTGATGTTTTAAGTTTGGGGTCAATACTGAGAAATAGTCCCCTTCCATGCTCATCACTTATCCTGTAGGTTTTTGGCCCGTCATGCTCCACCCTGAGGCGGGGATGAAAATGGAAAGGTATTTCAGCCATTGCTTCAGCTTTCCTGCTAAGTATGATCCTGTCTTTTATAACAAATTCCTTAGCCCTTCTGTTAAAGGTTATCCTGCGGTAATGTATGACTCCTTCGTTCATATAACCGTTATGATAAGCCTCAACACTCTCATTGTCGTCATCTTTATTAATATCTGTTATAAATGTCTTATAGTGTTTAAGCCATAGCGTGGGACCCGCATTAAGAGCCTGGTCTTTCCTGTTTATACGAATCGTATTATGAGCCAGTGTCCCGATAAAGTATTTCCTCCATTCCATATCGGTATGATAGGTATAGGTTCCCTGGTCGGTAATAAATGGCTTACCGTTAATATTCAGGACGAATGACAGTGCATCGGCATGTCCGTGGGCAGCTATCGACAGGTATCCCAGGGCTGCTGCATTAAAGTGCAGGTATATTTCGTGTGATCCCAGCCCGTCCCTGAAAATAAAATGTCCCTCATCACTGTAAAATACCGAAGATTCGGTACTTTGTATATCAGCGACCGATCCGAATATCTCCTTTCCTTTTTCCCCAAAGAGAAGATAGTTCTTAAGGTCATAGCCAATGGATTTAGATTTAAACTCAGGTTCCCTGAATAATACGGTTGCTGAGCTCAGGAGTGATCTGAAATTATTCTCTTCGCCGGCAGGATTTACCCTGAACACCTTCCCTTCATCATTATCACCATAATCAGGGAAATTGCCTTCCATATCAAGGAAGTTGAATATATACCTGAAGATCTTTTTAAGCTCATTCCTGTAGTTTTCAGAAAAAGGCTGTCCTGACCTGTCAGCCGTAACATAGGTAAGAAGGAAGAAATCGGTAATAAACTGTATATATTCAGCCGCCTCCTCCCTGTTAATGCCTGATGAGTGTTGCAAGCTGATCTCACGCTCCAGCCCTCTGGCCGAAAGCCGGAGCCATTTATCCGACTCACTGAATTTCCACAGGCTTGAGGCCATATATAAACCGGCATATTCAGATACAAGGTGGTTATTTGCAGATGAGTATTTGGAGGGATTCTTATATGAATAATAACAATGCTGGTAGACAGATGGTATCCACCTCTCCAAAGCAAAGACCCGGAAGCGTTCATCTTCTTCCATCAAGTTGCCTGCCTTTATTATATGCCAGCAAAAAAACCAGTTTATAAGGCGTATATTAACCTCAATATTACTGTACCAGTTTATCCCCCTCAGGTAAGGATTTTCATCTATCCATGATTCAAGCAGGTCAATAAGCATAATCAGGTAAGATCTATCGCCTGTTCTCCGGTACTGGATTGCCAGCGGAAGCAGGAAGTGCAACCTGTTTATTTCCCATACGTTCTTTGCCGAGGCCCGGGGATTGATCCTGATATTTATTTCTTTGGAAAAGCCAGTGGAAAAGCTCTCGCCTGAAAAAATATCCCGGTGCCAGTCCGGTTTCTCTTCCAGGTAATTGAATTCTTTTCCGAATATTTCAAGCACAGGACGGTATTCCCCATCACCGGCCGGAACTTCAATATCAAATATTTCACTTACAGACAGCAGCTTACCCTGTGGTACAAAAAAACTTAAAATAGTTTTTTCAGCCTTTTGCCGCAGCCATTGTCTCAGCCTGTAGATTATTTCAGGGCCGGACATAGTTTTTAGCCTTGCGTAATACCATCCAATCATAATATTTCGTCCAGACTTATTTTATATGATTTATGTGATTTTATACTCTCGAGGGCTTTGATGGTTGCATAGGTATTCAACACCAGTGATTCAAAGCTGACCGGCATGCTGTTCTTCTCAACGGCATCTGTCAGTGCTGTCATTTCAGCTTTCTGGCCCTTATCTGCAGTAACAAATTTTTTTGCCCGTGTTCTTCCGTTCCTATGCACGCGCACCGTCCGGAAATTATCGAATTCGATATTGGTCCTGTGGCCCGTTAACAGAATCTTCTCCTTGGAATAGTTCTTATCACCATCAGCAAGATAGGCTATTACGCAGGATGAACCGTTACTGAATCTGAGGCTTATATGGCTGTTATCCTGTGCTGGCATTCCTTCCACCACGCCGGATGAGGCGTATACCTCTACCGGGTCGGCATCGAGCAGGTACTGCAGTGTATCAATGAAATGGCATACTTCGCCTATAATTCTTCCTCCCTGCTCTGGCGACTGGTACCAGTTATCGGGTGGTATATAGCCGGCATTCACCTGGTAATAGACCGAATAGGCCACACCTCTTGTAAGCTGTTTTTTAAGGTACCTTACTGAATCGGAATAACGCCTGTTATATCCTACCATAAGCAGGCCGTCCGATTTATTAAAAGTCTCTGTCACAGTTTTCAGTTGCTCAAGGTTTATTGCAAGTGGTTTCTCCACATAGACATTTTTACCTGCCCTAAGAGCCCCGGTTACCATTGATGCATGTTGATTATGCCTGGTTGCAATTATCAGTGTATTTATATTGTCATCGGAAATCAGTTTCCTGTAGTCTGTTGTTTCATATGAAAAGCCGAATTTTCCTGCCTTATCATGGGCCGTGATGCCTGTTGAGGTTGCTATACCCACCATTGAGGCCTTCCGCGCCAGAAATGGAAGCAGCATTGTACTGGCATAGTTACCTGCTCCTATTACACCTGCTTTAAGTGTCTTACCTGTACCTCCAGGTTTTGTTGCCCTTCCGATAGTGTTAATTGACAGATCGGGGCTGCCGTTATATTTCAGCACCACACCCAGGTAATCTTCTTTTCCTTCCTTTATTTCGGGAAAGACATTCCCTGCATCGACAAAATCAAATTCATGTGTTATCAGGTTCCCGAAATCTATTTTCCCGTCTTTCAGCAGTTGCAGTACAGACATCATATTCCTCTGCTCGGTCCATCTAACGTGTCCGGCGGGATAATCAATCCCGTTCTCTTCATAGCTGGGGTCATACCTTCCCGGACCGTATGACCTGGAAAACCTGAAGTCCAGTTCCTTATGATAGTAGAGGTCCCAGGGCAGATCCATTTTAGTGATCCCTATATCTACTATTTTTGCTTTATCCCTGGCGATCTTACCTGCGAGTATTACAGGATCATTACTCGATGTGCCCGTTGTAATTATTACCGAGTCACAACCCAGTCCCCCGGTAAGGGAAGCTATTTCTCCATCAAAATCTGTACTGTCAGCCACGGCAGTATAATAAGCCCCGTTTTTCATGGCTGTTTCACATTTCTTTGCCGATATATCAAATCCGTAGGCCCGGCAACCGTTTGCCTGAATAATCTGAACAAGGATCTGTCCCAGCAAACCCAATCCTATTACCGCCACATTCTCGCCTATTTGCGACTGTGACTGCCTGAATCCCTGCATTGCTATTGAGGCAATTGTCGCAAATGAAGCTGAGCGGAGGTCTACACCCTCAGGTATTCTGGCACAGAGGTTAAGGGGTATATAATTCACCTCTGCATGGTTTGCATATCCTGCACCGCCACATGCAACAATATCACCAACCTTCAAATCATTCACTTCGGCACCTGTCTCAATAATCTCACCCACAAGGCTGTAACCCAGAGGCGATAATGAATCGAGCTTGTTCATCACCTTCCTGTAGGTAGCCATAGGACCCTGTTGCTTCAGGGTGTTTATTACCTCTTTAACCTGTTCGGGTTTTTTTTTGGCCATCTGAAGGTAATTCAGATCCGCGTTTTTCATCTTCATTACCTCGGTACCCACACTTACGGCCGAGTATATTGTGCGTACAAGCACACCCCTTGATTTACATGCCGGCATGGGCACTTCTTCAACGGAGAGTGTTTTCTTCTTTATATTCTGTGTCAGCTGCTTCATTATCAGTAATAATTAATAATTTTTAATTCTAAGGCTTCTTATTATTAAAGCCCTGACTCCTTCCATAATGCCTTCACTTCTTCAGCGTTGTAGGCAGTGGGAACCTGATTCAGGTGCTCCTCCAGTTCCTTTTCGGTAAACCGCCTTTTTATGGGTTTGCAGGGGGTGCCAACACAGATGGCATATGGTGGCAGAGAGCGTGTTACCACACTTGAGGCCCCAACCACAGTACCCTCTCCAATGCTTACTCCTTTGAGTATTGAAACCTTACCACCAATCCATACATCATCCTCAATACTCACCCCGGAATAATTTTTTATTTTTCTTAACTCCCATAATGTTTTGCCTACAATATTGAAGGTATGGTCATGGCATTCGATCAATAATCCGGGACCAATCTGCACACCATTGCCTATACGCAGTTTATAGGCCGAGATATGAAACCCGGGTGCTATATAGATGCTGTTGCCCAGGTGTATCTGCCGGTGATGATAGAACCTGCCGGCCGGCCCCAGCCTGTTCTCGCGGCCTGTTCTTTCGGCCAGCAGGAAAAGCCTGGGGTATCTAATAATGCTTATTATCTGGCGCGGTATTGTTTTAAGGTGTCTCATTATATTTCACATATATTATTATTGCTTAATCAGTGCATAGGAGATGAATTTTCCCATCATACTTTCGACGCTGTGTTCGGAATAAAGCAGTTTTTCAGCCTTCCTTCCCATTATTTCCCACTCACCTGCTCCCCTGGACTTAATGAATTCTGCCGCATCATCAATATCCTTGTATATATAGCCGGTCTCATTATTCTTAACCAGGTCTTTTTCTGCACCATCGGCGCTCCTGCAAACAACGGGTACACCGTAGGCCATCGACTGGTTAATTGACAGACCACCAAGTCCGGGCAGGACTGAAAAAGATGCAAGCCGGTAATACGGGGCCAGCTGATCGGCTTTCTTATAACCCAAAAAGATATGCTTAACATCCCTGAATTCTTCCTCAAGCTTTTGCCTGTAAGCGGGTTTCCCGTCACCCACTATTATCAGGAAATATTTATCCCCCAGCTTTCTCATCAACACTGCCAGCGATTCAATGTTTTTGTTATCTACCAGCGAACCGACAAAGATCAGGTAGGTGTATTTACCCTTATCGTCCTGATCCACCTCCCCGGGGTTATCTACAGTACCCAGGGATCGTACCGATTTTATCTTCCTTGTATCTATGGTATTATTAAGAACAATGATCTTTTCTTCTCTGACGCCCAGGGACCTGAAATACTCGAGGCTCTGTGAATGATAACCGTACACCAGCGATGATTTCCTGAGGAGAAGCCTGTAGAAACTCATATATATCTTCCTTGTGAGGGAATTGCCAAAATCAGCATATCCTTTCCCCAGGTCCCAGATAATAAACCTTTTGCCAAAAAGGAAGCTATATATTAAAATCTGCAGGTTATTAACGGTATTCTGGCCGCCTTCAGTTATTATAACACGCGGATTATGCCGTATAAGGTTAAGGAAAAGGAAGGGAAATAATACGTAACTGTTTCCTAAATGTACTACAGGTGTCTTAACAATAAAGTCGAGCTCGCCGGCACCATCATGTACCTTTACCTTTCCCCTTGGTGTGATGGAATTAACCAGCCTGAAATTCACCTTTTTATCAGACAGGTATTCAAAGAACCCCTCCCTGAAATTATAATAGAATCTCTGAACAATAAAAATGTCTGTAGCCATGGATTTAAATTGTATTTTTCAATAAACTGTCAGCTGTATTAATAACCTTCGGGCCTGTAATTCATTAGTCCGGCCAATCCCCCCATTCCTTCCGAAATGGTCAGTAGGCCCCAATATCTTGGTTTAACCGGCAGGGGAAACAATACCAGTCCTGCAGTTCCACTTAGTATATAGAAAACACTTACCATAAACTTATACATCATTTTTCCGTATTTCTTCTCTATCCTCATTTTATATATAAAATTTGTGGCCCCCCTGTGTTTTCTTTTCATTAACCATGACAGATTCGTTCGGTCATACGGAACGAATTCATAGACCATTGCCCTGTTTGTCCAGTACAGCGATGCACCTTTGTCATACATCTGCATACCAAAATAGGCATCCTCGGAACCTGTAAAGTTGAATCTTTCGTCAAAGCGAATTTTCAATTTCTTAAGTGATTCAACCTTAAGGATAAGGTTATTTGTTGCCACGGCTTTTATCTTCTGGTTATTTCTATAATCTTTCCTTTTGAACCAGTACCTTATACTATCAGGGATTCCCTCTTCAAACACAGGTATCACAGGTCCGCGCGCCATATCTGCATCATTAGTCTCAAGGGCTTGCAGCAGTTCAATTATCCAGTCAGGATGCGGGTATTCATCATCATCGATAAAAAGCATATAATCAGCGCCTTCATCCATTGATCTTTTAACCAGTTCATTCCTTACGTTTGACAGCCCTTTTACAGGGTAGGTAAAATACCTGACATCAAATGGACGTTTAAGGCTGGTGCCCGTAAACCTGTTTGCCACTTCAGCGGCTGAGCCATCAGCATCGTTATCGACTATAATCACGGTTACACTTTCTATACGGCTTTCATCAATATTGCATTGAATAAGTTTATTCAGCAAATGCTCCAGCATCGCGGGTCTTTTAAAGGTGGGTATGCAAACTGCCAGTTTATTCATCCTTTTACCGGTTTTTTCGGGTTAGCTTTATTATTACATATATTAATTTCTCCTGTAGAACTCATTCTCAGATCCGAAAAGAATAAATGCCAATCCACCCCTTGCGTTTGATATTTTTATTATTCCCTTAAGTTTATCCTTTCCGGCAAACAGATAAAAGGGCCCAAGCAGTAACAGGCCATTAATCAGGCGCAGGAAAAGTCTGGGGAAGGCCTGCCACTTTGAATATTTTTCATTCTCAAGGGTTTTTACAATAACGTTAGTATTGGAGATCCTGAATGATCGTTTTCTGACATAATCAATTCCGGTTCTGGATTCAGGGATCACTTCATATGCTTTTGCGTCCTGGTTACATACAATAATACCGCCCCTGCTTGTAATATTATATGTCATAAAGCGGTCTTCCCCGCCTGTAAAGTTCAGCCTGAGGTCGAAGGGTCCGTCCAGACTGTCGAGCCGGCTTTTTCTGATCATCAGGCTGTTAGTAAAGGCTGTACGCACCTTTTCTCCGTAAGCGAACTTCTTAGGCGTATGAAACTTGCGTATATAAGGAGGGACATCCCTTCCAAACAAAGGAGGGTTTGAGCCCCACACACCATCGGCATCATATTCTCTCTGGCATTTTATCAGTTCAGTAAGCCACATCCTGTCCACAACCTGATCATCATCTACAAAACAGCAAAAATCACAGTCACCTGCCTCTTTAACAGATCTGTTACGCGCATTTACAAGACCCGGTTCAGGTTCAAGGTAATACCTGACCGACAACTTATCAGACGACTTAAACTCATTGATTATTGATTCAGACCTGTTGACGGTATCGTTTTCAACAACGATCACATCAAGGGATGTATCTTCCGGGATTTCTGCCTCCTCAAGGCTTTGAAGAAGTTTTTTAATCCCTTCCTGCCTTTCCCTCGTACATACACATACGGCGATTTTATCCATCAGATCTACTGGTTTATACTACATGTTTATATAGTATTAACCTCTTTATTACCTGTTTGTTCATCTTTTTCGTCTATAGAAACGTCAATCAGGTATAAGACAAGACCTTCGACAGCAAAAACACCTGCCCTGTATATCTCCATTGTTGTAAATGATACGAGTATCAGGTATAAAAAATAAAAGTTCAGATATGAATATTCCGGCTTTAGTTTAATAAAGCTTGCCTTTAGTGAGTACCACAGCAGCCCTATCAGTGCAAGTGCCCCTATCACGAAGTAGAAACCAATAATTCCCAGATCAACCCAGTAAAACCCATAGTTTTCCTGGAAAAAACGCATCTTCTGGTTATAATCATTCTCTCCGGCAGGAAAACCACCACCTGTCAGGTAATACAGGCCCTTTTCCATATACCTGTTAACAAAAAAATCGAGCTGCCGCAGGCGTATATACTCATCACCCTGGTTCACCTGGTCCTGAGTGGTATAGATCATATTTTTTATTATCGCCGAGGTGGTCCTCGATTGTGCCAGTCCTGCCAGCAATACTATAGCCAGTACAGCTGTGAGAAGGTGGTTTTTTGAATACTTTGCCAGCTTAACATACATCAGTATTGTAAGCAGGATGGTCATAAAGGTGAGTGTTCGGAATCCGCCTTTAAGAAGTATTATAAAGAAGAAGCCCAGCAATATGATATTTGTCCAGCGCTGCTTCATCATATACCTGTTGAGCAGCATGAAATATGCAAGAACAAGGAAGCCGTTGCCTATGATCCTGAGACGTATGGTACCCCTGTCCACCTTCATCTGGCTGTCGACTATTTCAAGCGGGTAGACATAGAACTGCACCAGGTAAAAAACCGAGTACAGTATGGCAAAAACAATTATTACATTCTCCAGGTACCTGCGCTCTATCTTAAGCTGGTGCAGGATAAAATAGAAAAGGATGAAATAGAAGCTTCCGAAAATCAGAAATGTATCTATTATTCTCTGCCCGTGATAAATATATGCTGCAACAATATTGACAATAATACCCACAAAAAAGACGATAATGGCATTCCTGAACCTCAGTTTTTCCTGCCCCAGGGTTGAAATAAATGCAAATCCCATTATAAGCAGCGATACCGTATCGGTAATATAGTGGAATTGCCGGGGTAGAAAGGAAAGGCCCCAGAAATGTATTGAACACAGAAGAAGAAGGATAAAAAGAAATTTCTTCATTTCGCTTACTCCTTTAAGTTTAATATCCTTTCCATCATTTCCTCGTATTTATCCTGCCTCTCGAGGCTGAAGCGCTTACAGGCTTCAATATCAAAGCCTGTAATTCGATCCATCACATACTGTGGATCCGGCATCTTATATGCCCTGCTGAGTATACCGCTTCTGTTCTGCAGGAGTCCGGCATCAGCAAGTATATCATATATCTTACTCGACCTGCCCACAACATGAAATTTAAAACGCACGATACCGTATGAATCGAAGGTATAAAATGGTACGCCATTATGTAATGCTACAACAACGGGGTGCATATTCTCCCCTATATATCCTGCCGAATATCTTATCAGGGCATACCAGTCTTCAGGGTTAAGGGGAAGGTCAATTGATTTGTTGAAATTATTCTCAAATTTTATTCCGTCAGGCATAGCCAGGGCAACACATTCCATATTGTTTTCCCCTGCTATTTTCTTCAGGCGCTCCATCCAGACTGCAGATATGCATCTTTTTGTCCTGAAGCTCACAAGGAGGTATTTACCGGGTAGATTAAACCTGTCACGCAGTTTCTGTTCTGTAAGGCCATTATCAACATTACTGTTATAAGCAAATACCGGATCGGGCGTTTTTTCAGGTCTTATTTTACTGTAGCTCAGGTATCTTACCATAGCTCTTGTCCATTCATCCCTTACGGTTACCATACTGAACCTGTTGAGCGCCTCTGCCATTTCTTTTCGCTGCTTTCCTCTTATGAGGCCATACCTTGTATTCTGTGACGAGGCAGACATGATGACAACAGGTATCTCTTTTTTAAGCAGGGGAATAAAAGAGCCCCAAAATGGGTTGGGATACAACACATCGCTGCCGGGCTTCTTTCTTAATACCGGACCTCGTGAGGTCATAGTTAGCCGTGATAATAATGTTGAATGCTGCAAAACGGCATCACTACCAGTTATTATAAACTCAATTTTATTCTTCTCAACCGCCTCAGCCACCTCAGCTGCTGTCCGGCATAGTTCCGTTAAGCGGAAGTTCTTTTTAGCAAACTCCCTATGAGCCATGGCCTGTTCTTCAGGTATACTACTGTCATACCTTTTTTCAAGGTCATGTGGCACCCAGTTTATAACTACAGGTTCGTGTCCTTTCTTTCTGAGATAGGATATAGTTGAAAATAACTGCAGGCTGGCGCCGAAATTATATACAGAGTGATATGTTAAGAGGCCGATCTTCATGTTACTATTTTTTTTTTCACTTAGCGGATAGTATGATCTTTTTTATTCTTCTCAGGGCCCGTATATACCTCTTCCCGTAATAAGCAGAGCGGTATTTCTTTTTAAGAGGCAGCATTTCCCTGAAAAAGATTTCGAGCTTATCATTTTCAAGTGCCTTTTGTGCCGCTATATGACTTTTTTTTGATATTTTTCCCCTTAGCTCATATATTTTCCTTCTCTTCCGGTCTATCCCGAAGTCACCGGGTTTAACCCTTTTCGGCGGATGCCATTTACCTGTTTTTTGCAGACCGGCCAGCCGGTGGGACAGACCCTCCCTTCTGTGCCTGAATCCACCCTCCTGTGATCTTCTGACATCTTCTGCACTTATCCTGTCCATCTTAATATTACCATTTTCTATATGCTGTTTGAAGAGTGCGGCCAGATCATTATTGCGTATTACCACTACAGATGTGCCTTTCGGGTCATTCACATATTTACTTAGCCATGCATCACCTATGCTTATATCCGCTGTTTCACCTACTACATCATCACAAAAATCGCATGCGTTTGGTTTGAAATAACCCGATCCCCAATCCGTTCCGAATATCTGTGCGGCATCCCTGTATCTATCTTTATCATCAGCTGATGACCATACCTGGTATATCTTATTGCTTGCTGGTCTGTCATCGTATTTCCGCCTGAAGTCGATTGCAACCAGGTCCCCGGGCTTCACACCCAACTGCCATGCAATCAGTTTTGAATGATTTGCGCTTTTCATGCCACCGCATATCACTCCTATGGTATATTTGATTCTTTCTGCCAGCACTTTATCCCTGCGGGAAAGTAGTCGAAGGGTTTTTATAAAGCATGGAACACCCGTTATGGCGTATCTTCCTTCCTTTTCCCTGATCTTCCTGATCACCTCCACCATTGTACTGGGGTAATATGATGATCTTGAGCCTTTTATCACCTCATCCTTGTTCGAGATGAATTTATAATCAAAAAGCGGGTCTCCCGGATTACCCGGCTCGTTTGCATGGATCTGAACAAGGTAGTCAACTTTTTTTTCAGCCAGGAGGGTATAACCCAGCCATTTACCCACACCACCTGAGCTTCCTTTTTCCCTGAAAAGGCCCTCACGTACATAGCCTGCATAGCAATCGATATATTTACCAATCCATTTATCCTGTGCAAGGGCTGAAGAAAAAAGGCTGTCACTTATCATATCCTCATTGGCAGCTTTACCGGAGAATGGACAAATATCCATAACCTTTGCATTGCTCTTTTCAGGATCACTGCCGTCCACAGCCACTATATTGCCGTATTCATCCATCTTCATCTCAAAGGGTGAACCGGCCACCGAAGCACATGCCCCGCACCCTATGCAGTAGTTGTTGTTTATTACCCTGTTTAATAATTCACTGGATTCAGTCATATCTTTTTGTCTGCTTGTTTTTATTTATCCCGGCAGGCATAAAGCCCAAAACCTTACTTTTTATTCCAAGTACAACCGGCACAACTATTTCCTTTATCTTATCATACTCATAGCTGTTCACCGTCAGGTACCTTCCCAGGAGCAGCAATGCTCCCGTAGTACTGAGTACTGTTATGACGAGCCTTAAAAAACCCGTTTCCATCAGAAAATGCGGTACCAGGCCTATCCCTGCCGCCAATATGGCAACCGGTACTGCACGGCTCTGAACATCACGAAGATACTGTTTTACTGACAAGCCTGTAATCTTTCTGGCAATAATTACTCTCATCATCCCTGCAATCATTTCAAGGGCAATGGAGCCTATAAGTATTGAATAGGGCTCAAAGCCAAGTTTAATCAGAATTATTGCAACAGGAAGGTTAAGAATAAGGGTTGTACCCACGAGTGACTGAAACAGTTTTATCCTTCCCACGGATTGTATTGCTGTTCCAAGTCCATATGTCAGCAACTGTACCATACTGAGAAGAAGCATCAGCTGGCAAAAGATGACAGTATATTCAGGAACATCCTTCAACCACAGGTTCAGAACATATTCCATTTCAATAATCAGAGGAATGGCAAAGAAGGCCAGCAGGAAAAAAGAGACCTTACAGGCCAGCATAGCCAAACGCAGCATGCGTGAGCGGTTGCCCCCTCCCTCACTCTTTATTATCTGGGGATTAAGGGAGCGCAGCATATTCACGGAGAATAGCATAAGCTGTGAATTTACCTGGTGAGCAACTGCATAAGCAGCATTTATTATTACACCAAACGAGAGATTGAGTACTATTGCGATGCCCTGGTTCCGCACAATAGTACAGAATGAACCGAAAAGGTTCCAGCCGGCAAATGATATCATTTCCCTGATCAGCTTCCCTTTTATGACCAGACGGGTCGTAAAACTGCATTCCCGGTACCTGTTGATACAAAAGGAACCTTTGATTACCCTTACCAGGATGGTAAGAAGGGCCATCAGCAAACCATATAAAACAAGTTTATCAGAGGCGGTATACACCAGTACTATGGCAATTACCAGTTTAATCACTGATTCAATTATTCCTACCGCTGCATCGAATAGAAAGTTTTCATGGGCATTTATTGCTGCATCATACGGTACGGCGTTTATTGTAAAGAAGGTGCTGACAACCATAAAATGGTAGATAGTCCTGGCTGTGCCTATACGCTCTTCAGGAATATTGAGAAAACCGTTAAACAGAAAGATACCGGCAATTTCGAGTAAAATAACAATGGATAACCCGATTATAAGGTGCAGCGAAGTGCTTGAAGTAAAAACCGACCTTAGCTTTGAGGCATCCTCAGAACCCAGGTAGAACGACATATACCTCTGCGTGGATATAGTCATTGCAACATTAAGGAAAGACAGCATTGCAATTACCCCGCCTATAAGGTTGAAGATACCGTAGTCTACCTCGCCCAGGGCACCAAGTATCAGCCTTGTGGAAAACAATGCTATCACAAGTGTGATAAGCATTTTCCCATAAAGAAAACCTGTATTCATTGCAACGCGGTGTGATGCTCTCATTACTCAGCTAGGTCTTTTCGCACTGTTAATTAACAAATTCTTTTTTAACTGCACCAACAACATCATTTATCATGCTGCATGAAAATCTGACAACCTCCAGGTTTCTTTTCTCCGGAATTGTTACACTGAGGTAATGATCATCAAGTTCGAGTGAGTAAATAAAATACTTCTCAAAAACCGGACTGAACTTATCATGAGGGAATAATACTGATGGTAAAATATTTTTATCTCCCGACACCTCAACCCTGGTAAGATCAGTCACAATGCCCGATCCGATTGATTTTAACAATGATTCCTTTCTGGTCCAGAGCATGTAGAAGGCATTTCTTCTCCGCGTGTCCCCTGCAATATAATCTACTTCGCTATAGCTAAAGTAATTGGATGCTATCTGATCATGATCAATATTCCTGTCTATCCTCTCAATATCGATACCTGGCACATAAGTCCTGGCAATTGCTATAGAAAAAGCATACTTTGTATGGGAAATATTAAAAAACAATTCTCCTCCCGGCATATATGGGCGCCCATTTTTATCATGCATGAATACAATGTTGTATGGATCCCTGTCAAGCTTACCTGCCAATAAAAATCTGAGCAGGCTGTGCGAAAGGATATAAACATGTTTATCATTTCTGTTCCTCAACTGTTGAACCCTCCTGTTCTCATCATCACCCAGTACATTTTGTAAGAGAGAAACATATTCGTCTAATTCAGACAGTCTTCCGTAATATATGTCAAGCTGAGGAGATGGTCTTGCTTCAAGGTATTCATATGACCTGTCCATCCGGCATGACACACCTTTGGTGCTGTTTATAAAGTGTTTCATGTGATTATATTTAATTTATTTCATTTGCCACATGGAACTTACCATTAAAAAATAATCATACTCTTAATGTGAAATAATGATGATTTTTTAATGGACGTTTCATACGTCTAAAATTATATTCACTTCGTTCATAAGGTCGTTTCGCTAAGTTAATGCCCGCTTAATATCATCACATTACTCTTCAGTTTTCCACACATCTTACCGAGTAGCCGTAATTCTTTGGCTCGGCATTCCCCTGTACAAAGTTAAGGTCAAAATCAATTAATCTGTTCCATGCCTGGGTGGTATCCGACTCCGTTGCAGTCCAGTAAAAAGCATCACCCCCGGCAAACATGAATAAGCCGGTGAGTGTACGCATTCCTCCGGGCATGGCATTGAAACCGGAACTGTTGTTTGCCGTCTGCTTATTACCCGGTACTCCAACAATACCTGTTTGCAGGAAGCCTGATTTTGACGACATGGCCTTTGCTATATCAGCGCCCTCACCGTCATTACCGTATCCATTCTCCACCAGGTAATCGGTAAGTGTAGTCCAGTCATTATCAGTTGGCACATGCCAGCCGTCGGGACAAAGGCCCCTTTCATCAGTCGCCGTGTACCATGTATATAATCTTCCGTATATCTGAGCAAAGGCCTCGTTGCCAAGGTAAGCCCACTGATACACTGCAGTATCCATAAAAACTATTGAAATTGATATAGGTGTGGTGGTCTCAATATCACTGCCATCGTTGAATTTTGTTGTTCGCAGGTTCTCAGACATCCACCACTGAGTCCCTATTTTCACCGTATTGTAAATATTACCGTCAATATCTGTTACCGTACCCGTCTGGAAAAGGGGATTATCCTCTTCCTGGCAAGCTGAAAGCCCTATAAGCAGTATGAACAAAAACAGTATAGTATTTTGAGATTTCATTCCTGAAACTTTTTTGTTTTGTCACAGAATACAAAGGGTTTACCCTGTGACTGATCATTTATATTTCTCCCTCGATTATTTGTGTTTCTTCTCCTTTGTCATTCTCTTCCGGACCCGATGCCACGGTTTCTTTGAAATCGATTAGTTCAGCAAGGTCTTTAATCCTTGGGCTGTCAAAGAATTCACGCAGTCTCAGTTCCTTATTGAAAGCGGATTCTATTTTCGCGAATAAGGATATTGCGACAAGTGAATTCCCTCCGATATCAAAGAAATTATCTTCCGGGCTTATATCCTTTGTCTTCAGCACTTCAGTCCATATATCATAAATGACCTTTTCAGTATCATTCATTTCAACTTCTTTTTCTCCGTCATGTGTACTTTTTGCTGCACCCGGCTCGTATATTAGTGCTGATCTGTCAGTTTTCCCATTTATGGTTTTCGGGAAGCCGCTCATTATTACGAAGTCATAAGGATTCATGTACGGAGGCAGTTTATCCCTCAGGTAGGAGACAAGCCCTTGTTTCTCCAGGTTGAACGATTCGCTCACGTTAAGGAATGCCACAAGCCTGGTATCATTATTTACTTTAACAGGTTTAATTACTGTTTCGACCACTCCTGCAACATCACTTATGACAGCTTCTATCTCTTCAGGCTCCACCCTGAATCCTCTTATCTTGAGCTGGTTATCCACCCTTCCAAAGAATTCGATATTCCCGTCAGGCATCCATCTGGCGTAGTCACCCGTCCTGTATAGTATCTCACCTTTTTTAACAGGGTTTTCAATAAATTTCTCCTTATCCAGGTCTTCCCGGTTGAGATAACCTTTTGAAACGCCATCACCTCCCACATACAATTCACCTCTTACACCAACAGGCAGAAGGTTCATATTCTTATCGAATATATATGCTGTTGAATTACTTATTGGTTTGCCGATGGGTATATTACTCGTATAATCACGCTCAATGTGGTAAATAGTTGAGAAGGTTGTATTCTCGGTCGGTCCGTACCCGTTAAGTACTTTTAATCCCGGGTTATTATTCCGTACCCTGTTAATATGGGGTGCCGAAAGCACGTCCCCTCCTACAAGAAGGTATCTCAGACCAGAGAATATCTCCGTGCCCTGCTCAGCAATCTGAGTGAACAAACCGGATGTGAGCCACAGTATTGATATTTCATTAGCCTTTAACTCCTCACCAAGCAATTTGGGATCCAGGATAATATCCTTGTCAACCACATGCAATGTTCCTCCATTCAGCAGGGCGGCCCAGATTTCAAAAGTTGTTGCATCAAAAACGAGGGCTCCGGTGAGCAATATCCTGACATCACTTTCAAGGTCAATCCAATCGGGGTTAATCACCAGTCTTGATATGCTGTACTGTCTTATCAGGCTGCCTTTGGGCTTCCCTGTTGTGCCGGATGTATACATTATATAAGCAAGGTCGGAAGCACTGTTTATCACTTCGGGATTGCTTATATCACTGTCCGTTTCATCATCACGGCCAATAATAATCTTCTGAATGCCGTTAAGGTCATAATCGCGGTATTTCTCCTGCACAAGTGCCATTTCAGCCTGGCAGTCCTCAAGAATATAATTGACCCTGCTCCCGGGGTATTCGGGATCTACCGGCACATATGCTGCTCCGGCTTTTAATATTGCCAGTATCCCTATAATTGCCTCAGCAGACCTGTCGGCATAAAGTGCAACCGGGGTGTTTGCGCCCACACCTGTTTGCCTTAGCTGATGGGCCAGCTTGTTTGCCCGGCTGTTAAGCTCTTTAAAGGTATACTGTTCATCTGCATATACCAGAGCCGTTTTATCAGGATAGAGCCTGACCTGTTCCTCGAACAATAAGGCTACTGTTTTATCTTTGGGATAATCAACAGAGGTTTCATTGAACTCCATTACCATTTCCTTATCCTCTTCTGATATGATACCTGCCGATTCTATATCCTTATCGGGATTTCCTGCCAGTGTTTCAGCCAGTGTCAGGAGGGCATTTTTCATTAACCCTCCTGTTGCATGACTGAATATCTCATCACTGTATTCAAGCTCTCCCTCTATGATTTCACCATTATCCCACATATAGAGTGTAATGTCAAAGGGAGAAACACCTTCTTCCTTAACGATCCTTTCCACCCTTGCATCTTTTAATCTGAGGGGAGTATTTATATTATTCTGCCATGCAAAGCTAACCTGGAATATTGGGTTAACATTGGATACACGCTCTGGCTTAATAGTGTTCACTATCTCTTCAAAGGGAAGCTCCTTATGCCTGATTGCCTCCAGTATATTACTGTTTGTAAGGTCAATCAAAAGGTTCAGGCTCATTCCTGCCTCTGTTTTCATTCTCACTGCAAGAGTGTCCACAAACATTCCGAATACCGATTCGAGAGATGAGTGAGGACGGTCGGACAGGGGTGTGCCAATACAATAATCGCTCATTCCCGACAGTTTTTGAAGCATTACCCCAAATACTGACATTAAGACCGAATGCAAACTTGCCTTCCTCCCTTTTGCTATTTCGCGAAATCTTCCGGATAGTTCGGGTGTAAACCTTACTGTTTGTTTGCCACCCGTTCCCCTCATTATTTCGGGTCTTTTTTTGTCAACCGGCAGGTCAAGGATTGTTCCGGTACCCTCCAGCTTCTCTGCCCAGTACTCCTTAAGAGCGTCAGTGTTTATCCGCTTTGGGTTCTCTTCCTGCCATACAGCAAGGTCATACTCCTGGAACTCCGGTTTCTGATAAGTCCATTCCCTGCCTTCTCTCAGCGCATTATAGGAATCCTGCAGATCCCGGACAAGAACATGCCATGACCAGCCATCAAATATTATATGATGGATATTCATATGGAACACATGAATATCCGGAGCAATCTTAAGCAGGTAAGCCCTGTAGAGCGGTTCTTCCCTGAGATCAAAAGGAGTTCTTGAATCCTTTATTATCAATTCATCAGTCTTCTTTGATGCATCATCCTCGGATAGTGATGAATAATCTTCAAAGACAATGCCGGGTTTATGACGCAGTATATCAATAAACGGATTACCATCCACCTCGTTAACCACCGAGAATATGGTATAATTCTTATTGAATACAGACTCTACAGCCTTCTCAAATGTTTCCCTGTCTAATTCTCCCTCAATACTGTAAGAGATGGGAATATTATAAGATACTGCCGAGGGATTAATCCTGCATATTGTCCATATCCTTTTCTGGTTAATGGTAAGCGGCAGATCAATTTCTGCTTCCGTATGTTTCAGTTTAATCGCGGCCTCAGCAGTCTCAGTGCGGTTTGACAATCGTTTGGCCAGTGATGTTACGGTCGGATTTGATACCAGGTCAACAAAGGTAAGGCGCACACCAAAGGTCTCTTCTATCCTGTTCAGGAGGCTTAGCACCAGAAGTGAGTTGCCACCTGCATCAAAGAAATTCTCATTTGCTTTTATGCTGTTTATACGAAGCACATCGCGCCACAGAGACAGGAGTTTTTCCTCATCACCTGTTAGCTCCCTTTCATCCGTATCCGTATCCTGACCATAGCCTGCCAGTTCAGGATCATAGACTAATGCCCTCTTATCAATTTTGCCATTAAGAGTCCTTGGGAATTCACTCATAAGCATATACAGGGACGGGATCATATAGGATGGTATCTCCTTTTCGAGCTCTCCGGCTATTTCATCCCTGTTAAACACGAATGATTCATTCACATTCAGGAAAGCTATAAGCCTCTCATCAGCCTCGCTGAATCGATGCAACTTAACCACTGCTTCCTTAACATCCTTTAGCCTGCTGAGATGAAACTCTATCTCACCGGGTTCGATCCGGAAACCATGGAATTTAATCTGGTTATCATTCCGTCCGAATATTTCGAGCACTCCGTCTTTGGTAATCCTGCCCTGGTCGCCTGTCCTGTATATAAGATCACCGTCCAGGCGGATAAATTTCTCCCTGTTCAGATCATCCCTGTTATGGTAACCCCTGCTTACTCCAAGCCCGCCGATACATACTTCACCAACAACACCCGGTGGTTGCTCCTGCTGACCGTTAAGAATATGTATAGTGGTATTATTTACCGGTTTACCAACATATATTTCGTTATGATCTGTTATCTGCTGGCAGGTTGACCAAACCGTTGTTTCGGTAGGTCCGTACATATTCCAGAGACTCCCGACCAGCGGGATCAGGTTTTTTGCGAGATTAGGCTGCAGGGCCTCACCACCGCATAATGCTTTAAGTGAGCTGCTACCTTCCCATCCACTGCCTGTAAGCAGGGACCATGTAACGGGTGTGGCCTGTAATACGGAGATATCATTTTTATCCATCAGACTTATCAGAAGATCAGCATTTGACCCATGCTCATTATCGGCAATTAATATAAAAGCGCCCACCGTAAGCGGAAGGAATATTTCCAGGACCGAAATGTCAAAAGACAGGGTGGTCACAGCCAGCAGGCGGTCTTCCGGTTTAAGTCCGGGTGTAACAGCCATACTGGTAATGAAATTAGTGACGGCCTCATTATGAACTTTTACCCCTTTGGGTTTACCTGTGGAGCCCGATGTATATATAATATACGCAAGATCATCCTTATTAATCTCAAGCCCGGGCTTACTATTCTTATATTTTAGAATATTATCCTTTTCCTCATCAAACAAAACGGTGCTTACATCCTGGCCGGCGAAACGTTCTGCAAATTTTTTCTCCAGTACAAGTAGCGAAGCACCGGAATCAGCAATCATATAAGCCAGCCTGTCATCGGGGAAAGCCGGGTCAAGAGGCAGATAGGCAGCACCTGTTTTCATTATGCCAAGCAGTGCAGTAAGCATATCTATGTTTCTCTCCAGGCTTATGCCCGCCACATCGCCCTTCTTCAGTCCTTTGTCGAGCAGGTAAGCTGCAAACATATCAGCCCTGGCGTTAAGTTCCGCATAAGTAAGGTTTTCTCCTGTAACATCTTCCACGGCAACCTTATCAGGGTATCCGGCCGCCGCCCCTTCAAACATTTTAATTACAGGGACATTTTTGTATTCAAAATAGCTGTTGTTATACTGTTCAAGTAGCTCTTTGTCATACTCTGAAAGCACTGAAAGCTCTTTCATTGGTAAGTCCCTGTTTTCAGCTACCCTGTCCAGCAAGGCAATGAAATTATCTTTCATCGCATTAATACTTTCGCGCCTGAATATATCCGAACTGTATTCAATCTCACACTGTACTGCTCCGTTCTCCTCCCATGCATAAAACGATATATCCAGTGGAGAGACACTTTCCTGTTGCGATATTCTTTCAGATTTTATGCCTTCCATCTCTATGGGTGGTCTGGGAGCATTCTGCCAGGCAAAGAGTACCTGGAACACGGGATTTACATTAACCTGCCGCTCGGGCTGTAACACTTCCACCAGCTCCTCAAAAGGCAGGTCCTGGTGTGATATGGCTTCAATCCCTGTTTGCCGGACTTCTTTCAGAAAATCGCTGAAGGTAAGCTCCTCATCAGGCTGTAGTCTCAGTACAACCGTATTAATGAAGAGCCCTATTATTTTTTCCAGCTTCGATCCGGTCCGGTTAGCCGTGGCCGAGCCTATACAAATATCTTTGTCGCCGGAATAGCGACTCATCAACAGTCCGAAAACTGAAAGAAAATACATATAAAGTGTACTGTTTCCTTTTTTAAGGTATTCCCTTATACGGTCAACTTTCTCCTTTTCAATATCAAAGGCTACGCGTCCGCCTTCACCGCTGGGGATGTCTTTCCTTTTGAAATCAAGCGGCAGGTTTATGTTACCTGAAATCCCTTCAAGCTTCTCTTTCCAGTACCTTTTTGATTCTTTATACTTACTGCCGGTATCTTCTGAAACCGCTTTTTCCGAGTATTCAAAATAATCAAGGCTTACTGGATCAAGCTCTGGTTCCCTGCCTGACAGAAGGCTATTATATATTTCCGGTAACTCTCTGGTAAGGATACCCCATGACCATCCATCAAAAATTATGTGATGAATAACAAAATGGAAAATCGTCTCCCTTTCGCTCAGGCGAAGAAAATATGTTCTGTAAAGAGGGCCGTTTCCCATATCAAATGTCTCCCTGCTTTTCTCAGTTATTATTTCCTGTACCCTGCTCTCTCTTTCCGCTACCGGTACATCTGAAAGATCAATTTCCATTATTTCAGCAGGCTGATCATCATTAATATAGGCAACCGGCTTTCCGTCCTCCGGTACTATCCTGCTTTTCAGTATTTTATGCCGGCCGCTGAGGATGTCAATGGAGTTCCTGAAAACATCTGTATCAAGTTGTCCCCCGAAGTTATATGTAAATGATATATTATATGCAGGGTTATTATTCTCAATCTGGTTAATTATCCACATTCTTTCCTGACTGGGTGAAAGCGGCAGGGCGGAAGAATAGTCAATCTCCGGTATATTTTCAGTTTGCTCCCTGTTGCTTAATGAAAGGCTTGAGTTTTCGAGAAGACCCCTGATAGTTGGATATTGAAAAAACTTATCAATGTTTATGTCCGATTCATAATCGTCATTGATCCTGTTTATAATTGATGCTGCAAGCAGTGAATGACCGCCGAGGGCAAAGAAATCATCGCTAACCCCTATGCCGCCCATTCCCAGCAATTCCTGCCAGATGTCCACAAGGTGTTTTTCTTCATCCGTCTCAGCTCCGACATAATCATTTTCCATCTCGGGTCTTTCATGGAAATATTCGGTCTTCGTTTCCTGACCGGCCTCCTGTGGATCAGTATCAGCAGAACCGTCCGGTAAGTTATAGCGGTCAGGGCTTTCCATATTCACCGGCACATGGTTCAGCCAGTGTTTCTTCCTTTCAAACGGGTATGTAGGCATAGCGATCCTGGCCCTCTTCTCATCCTGGTAGTACCATGACCAGTCAATATTAACACCCTGTACCCATGCAGAAGATATTGATTTAAGGAATACTGCAAGATCATCGGCTTTATCCCTGGGATGCCTTGTAGTGCCTGTTACCGGTATCCTGTTACCGTTATAGAGTGAGAGCAGTGTTGAGAGCGATGAGCCCGGCCCCACTTCAAAATAGAAAGAGTTATTATCCTTCAGCAGTTCCAGCATTCCACCGGCAAAATCCACCTTTGACCTTATATGGCTTCCCCAGTATGAGGGATCAGTTATAAGGTTCTGATCAGCCCACTGCCCTGTAATATTCGATATCAGGGGTATTTGTGGCTTGTTCAGTTTTATTTTACTGACAATTTTTGCAAACTCCTTTGCGGCAGGTTCTATAAGGTATGAATGAAATGCATGTGATGTTTTTAACCTTGTAATATGCACATCCGGGAATTCATTCTTTAGCTTACCCTCCAGGCCGTCAATAGCATCGAAGCTTCCGGAGACCACTGTTGAGGACGGCGCGTTTACAACCGATATCTCTGTTTTTTCAATTAAATGAGATGCCAGCTTTTCTGCAGGCAGCTGTACTGACAGCATAGCCCCGGCCACCTGCTCCTGCATTAACCTTCCCCTCTCATAGACAAGCTTTAGCCCTTCATCAAAAGTAAATACGCCTGCAAGTGCAGCCGCGGTCAGTTCCCCTATACTATGTCCTATCAGGGCATCAGCCCTCACACCAAAGTCCTGCAGTAGTCTGGCAATGGCATACTGGATTACATACAGCATTGGCTGTGTAATGGCTGTCTGGTTCAGCTCCTTCCGCAGCTCATCTGTGTCAGGTTCCATGAGGTACTTAAGCACATCAATACCATAGGGTTTAAGGATTTCAGCAGCCCTGTCAACCTGGTCTTTGAAGAGGCTGAAATTATCATACAGACCTTTTGCCATACCTATATACTGTGATCCCTGCCCGGTAAACATAAACACCACCCTGGGATCTGACATTGATGACATTCCTGTCACCTTCCTGTCTTTAGCGGCTGCAAAGATATCCCTGTCCCCTTCTTCACTGTCGAACCACGATACGGTCCTGGCAGGCAGGTGTTCTCTTCCCTGCTGCAGGGTAAAGGCAATATCTGCTATATTATGACCTGACTCACTGATGAATGACCCGTAATTCTCTACCTGCCTTTGCATGGCAGTCTTGTTTTTTGCGGAGAGCGGGATAAAATGGATCCTCCGTGCCGATTCCTCTGCTTGTCTGAGGGGAGCTTCTTCAAGTATACAATGAGCATTTGTACCTCCTATACCGAATGAACTTATTGCTGCACGCCGGGGATAACCGTTTGTTTCCCAGTCTTTGAGTTCTCTATTTACATAGAACGGTGTTTGATCTATATTCAGTTCTGGATTGGGTTCGGTAAAATTGACCATTGGCGGCAACTTCTTATTATTGAGCAAGAGCACTGTCTTGATCAGTCCGGATATGCCCGCTGCGGCATCGAGGTGACCGATATTTGCCTTCACCGATCCAAGTGCACAATAGCCTTTCCTGCTGGTATACCTGCTGTAGGCCTGTGAAAGTGCGGATATCTCTATGGGATCCCCCATTTTAGTTCCCGTACCATGAGTCTCAACGTAGGAAATAGTATCCGGATCAATACCCGATTTACGTATGGCTGACTGAATAACCTCTGACTGACCCTTTACGCTGGGAGCCATATATCCAACTTTCTGTGAGCCATCATTATTAATAGCAGTTGATTTGATCACTGCCAGAATGTTATCATTATCTTCTACGGCATCACCGAGTCTTTTTAGTACTACCACGCCTGCCCCTTCCCCAAAGAGAGTGCCTTCGGCGTTTTTGTCGAATGGCCTGCAATGACCGTCGGGAGACATGATCTCGCCGGGTTCATACATGTATCCCTCATCACGCGGGAATGCTATAAACGAGCCACCTGCCAGGGCTACTTTGCTATCACCGTCAATAATACTCCTGCATGCCATATGTACAGCAACCAGCGATGTGGAGCATGCTGTCTGCAGATCTATGCTGGGACCCCTGAGGTTCATCTTGTACGAAGCCCTGGTGGTAAGGTAATCGCTGTTATTATTGATAATGGTCTGGAGGTGACCCACGCCCTTCCCTTTTAAGGTATTCGGAAGGATATTCTTTACCAGGTAATCGTTCATACCGCATCCACCGAAAACTCCTACAGGAAAATCAAGGCTTTCCTTCCTGTAGCCGGAAGTTTCCATTGCCTCATAGCATACTTCCAGGAACATCCTGTGCTGTGGATCCATAAAGTCTGCCTCCCTGGGTGTAAAACCAAAAAATGATGAATCAAAGCGGTCGGCTATATCCAGTCTGGGTGAAGAATATACATACCTCGGGTTATCAAGTAAATCTTTTGGCACATTCTTTTCTTCAAGCTCTTCCCTGGTATGCCTTACCACCTGTTCCTTACCGTTAATTATGGTTTGCCAGAATCCATCAATATTCTCACTACCCGGGAACCTTCCTGCCACTCCAATAACTGCTATATCTTCAGATTCAGCTTTTCTATCCTCTCTTTTTTCTTCTTTGACGGGCTCACTATCTTTACCTGTGTCAGATATAAAAGCAACCTGTTCGTTAATAGTAGGGTACTGGAATATATCAACAATATTTATTTTAATATTATGATTGTTTGCCAGATCGATCACAATGCGGGGTATCAGCACCGAATGGCCGCCAAGATCAAAAAAGTTATCATCAGGAGCCAGCTCATCCATATCAAGAACCTCTTTCCAGGTTGCCGTAACAATATCTGTTAATTCGGCTTTTGAACCAACACTCTCCTTTTTTGCCCTGACTGCCTGATTCTTTTCCGGCTTGCCACTGTTTTTTCCCGCCTGTCTGATTCTGTCAACAGTTGACAGGTTTTCAGAGATCATCCTGAAGAGCTCATTTCTCTCACGGATGGCCTGGTGGGGACTTTTAGGAATTGATTTTTTCTCAGCACCATCATCATCACTATCCTCTTCCGGAACATATTTGAACACCAACTCTTCAGCGTAGCTCACGGGTACGCGGTAGTCGAACCCACCCTCTGCTTCAACAGCAAAATCAGTGAAATTCTGGTCAAGAAACATTTTTGCAGGTATGTTCTTTGCTGTTGTCCTGAACCTGAATACAATAGTTTCCGCTCCACTTTCCTTTGCTTTTGATCCCAGGAACCTGACCAGTTCGTGTTCAAGGCCCTTGCCCAGCACCCTGCAACTCAGCAGGAATGAGTCTATGGTATATTCTTTTCCTTTTGATGCTATTATCACACCTGTAAGCCCGTATTCTCCAAAGCGGTCGGACACCCTTACCTGGAAGCAATCATATCCATCATCAGCAGCAAGTTCCTGCATCTGCAGTTCATCCCTCCTTATTGTGGTAAAGTTAAACTGGTTTGTTCTGAAGCTTAACTGTGAGATACGCGGTATATCCTCTTTTCTGAAGGTATTTATGTCGGCCTCAATATCAAGACTGGCAATAAATTCTGTATAATTGCCGAATGTTGATTTATGTTTGCTCCGGTCTGCCTCATCCCTGTACATTTTAGCCCTTTTCAGGTCCTCTCCGGTAATCCTGGCCCTGTCAAAGGTCCATGAGTTGATAAGGAAGGCGGCATCTGAAATATTTTCCGGCTTATGAATAACATTCACTGCCGGCAGGTTCTGCCTTACCTCATCACATTCCACCGGGTTATCATCAACAAAAACAAAACTGTCCTCACCAATACTGATCTCTTTGCTCATGCTGAGGATATTCTGGGACTTGGGCAACCAGTTGATGCGGTAAAAGGAAATATGTTCCTTCTTAAGCTTCATACTTTCATTCTTTTCGAAGACCTCGAAGACATCATCCTCGTTGTTCTTGCTGCACAGGCATATCAGCACCCCCTTTGAATGTTGCCCGATAAGGAATTCCTGGATTGCCATCTCGGCTTTACCTATCTGTATTCCGTCCCAGCCATCTTCACCTACCACTCCTTTCCAGAGTGTATTATCACAATCAACAGCTATGGCTTTTGGCGGACTGCTTGCAAATGAGTGAATACGCCGGACCAGAAGGCTGGCAAGGGATACGAAGTAATCTTCTTTGTAGGGTATATGACCATGTTCTTCGCCCAGGGGTTCATAGTAATCATAAACTGAATATTTTTCTATTGATTCTTTTGACGGGATAATAAAAACATTACTGCTGTCGCTATATCTGCTTATTATTCTATTTTCCCATTCAGAGAGGTATCCGTATATCTCCGGATCAGATGCCATTTCAGTGGAAGGAGCTGTGATGGATATTATATAACGGCCTTTCCTGTTTATCCGGGCAGCTGTATCGACTCCTGCTATAAATTCATTTAGTTTCTTATCAAGTATCACTTTTAATGAATCCGGAGAATTACGGTCGGCAAGATCTTCAAACCTGAGCAGTACAATATTGTACCCGTTCCTGTTAGTATTGAAGTCACCCGATGGATTCAACAGCTGTTGAAATACCTGATTGTAACCTGCAAACTCAAAATCAAGAGCCATGCCTGCCTTTTCCTTCCAGAATTCCAGGTAGGGAGCAAGTGGTTCAGCGGTAAACGTCCCTGTTATCAGTACTTTTTCATTGTTTACGGCATTTTTGCTTTTGCCGGCCAGTGAAGGTACAGCCTCCAGGTCTTTTACCATATCATTAATTATCTCAAGGAACAGTTTTTCATATTCAGATATTGTATCTTTACTGAAGAGGGCGGTATTATATTTAAAAATAAACTTAAACATATTACTGTCATGGAGTATGTCAAGGGTCATATCAAACTGACCCTCCTGGTCGTTAATATGATAGGGACTGACACTGAATTCTCCATATCTTCCGGGCTTATCATTATCTGAATTCAGAACATGCAGCAGCTTACCTGCCGTTCTCCTGTTAATGAAGTTGTAAAGCACCTGGAAGAGAACGGGTCGCGATGGATCCCTGCGTGGGGAAACTGATTCTACCACCAATGGAAGAGGAATATCCTGGATATCTCTTATTTCTGAAAAGTTTTTCCTGTTCTCTTCAAGGTAATGTAAATAGCTCTTATCAGCCTTAATATCGCATCTCAGCGGTAATATATTGATCAGGTACCCGAATAAGTTCTTATACTCCTCCTTTGTCCTTGCCGAGACGGTTGTACCAATAAGAAATTTGTCCTGTCCGGATAAACTGGCCATAAGCAATTCCCAGGCCGTGTATAAAAAGATATTCGGGGTTATGCTTCTTTCAAGAGATAATCTGTTAACAGCATCAAATAATTCACCGTCAAGAGAAAAAGTATGTGTTGATCCTTTGAAGGTCTGTAATTCAGGCCTCTCATAATCATAAGGAAGGATCAGTGGATTTTCGTAAGCATGCAGCTTTTCTGTCCACTTGTCCCTTTTGTCTTTTAAATCACTACTTGCCAGTAGCTTATATTGATCGATAACATAATCGGCATAATCAAAATCATTGTCCGGGAGGCCATGATCCTCATCTTTCAACAAGGAGCCATATATATCAAATAACTCTTTGAACATTATTTTAAGAGACCATAAATCGCAGATTATATGATGGATGTTAAAAAGCAGATAACTATGATCCTCAGTCCTGAACAAAAAGGTTTTCAAAAGGGGGCCTTCTTCGAGTGAAAAAGGCATGCTGTATTTTTCATGTATCGACTCATAAAGGCTGCCGGATTCAATATCTCCTGCTTCTATCTCCTCCAGGTATGGGACTGTTTTTTCCAGTTCAATTATATATGCAGAGTGCTCTTTACTGTTCAGGCCGGCAAACAGACTACGGAGTTGTGCATGCCTTCCGGTCAGTTCTGCCAGTGCCCTTCGGAGTATCTCAGTATCAATATCGGAATTGAGTCTTGCAGCAAGCGCAACATTATACGAAATATTCTGAGGATCCATCTGGTGTAAAAACCAGAGAGCTTCCTGATTCGGCGGCAAAGGATATATTCTTATTCTGTTATTGTCCTTATCGAGATACTGGCCAATACGGTCGGTATTGTTTTCAACAAGATTTTTTTCGATTTCTGCCAGAGCTTTTCCATCAGACGATGCTTCCAGGCTATCGTTCTCTCTCCATACAGATAATATTCGCGGAATGTTAGTCCCGGGGCTGTTATTTCTCATACAAATCCATGTTAATTTGTTTCCAAATATTTTATACTAAGCCCTATATTTGTATTTATAACACTCAGGTATGTCCCGATCCTTAAAGAGCTTACGGTTTTTCTTATATATAGTAACAGTATTTCTGGCAATCAGTTCACTTTTTGTCCTGATCAATCCACATATTTATGATTACCTGTCCCCATCTTCGAGAATTAAGGCCAATGCAATGGTAGTTGAGGGCTGGATGCCTCCGTATGCCCTGGAATTATCCTATTCCGAATATATTGATGGTAATTACTCCCACATCTATACATCGGGTCTCAGGTCGCCGGATTATTACCTGATGGCCATGAACGGCTACCTGATTTTTTACCTGCCAGATGAAATGAAACAGGGTAAGAATTCCGATTATCACATGATTGAAATAAATGCCGGGAGCGAAATGCATGGGGCTCATGCTGCGCATTTCAATGTTTATGTCAATGATTCTCTTACCGCCGGATTCACAACGCAAAAAAGAAAGAAGAAATATGGGTTAAGGTGGTATGGGAAAACTGAGAATATTGATTCAATAAGCATTCAGTTCGACAATGACAGGCATGGAAATTTCGGTGACAGGAATCTTTATGTTAAGAGTATAATTATTGACGGAAAACAGGTGATAAGCTACCAGTATAATTCCGTTTATGATATAGGTGAGCCCGGTGGCCGGAACAGGAAAATAAACAACAGTGTCTCCTATGCTGAGATAGCCAGAAACAAACTTATATCCATGGGTGTTGATTCATCCGCTATTACCGCTATACCTGGTGAAAGGGTAAATATCAGGAGAACTCTGGTGAGTGCGATTGCAGTAAAGGATTATTTAAATGAGAATGAAACCGGTATTAAAACAATTAATATAGTAAGTCTTGGTGTTCATTCCAGGAGGACATGGTTAACATATAAAACCATTATGGGGGGTGATTATAAGACAGGCATCATAGCCCTTGAAGACCATAAAACAAGCCGGTCGCGCAAAAGGATGGTTTTGAAGACAGCCAGGGAGTCTTTTGCCTTATTGTTTTATACTGTATTGCTTACCCTTTACTGATTATCAACCGCAGCTGCATTAATCATTCATGAAAATAATTTCAACTCTTCTGTTAGCGGATCTTCCCTCTTCGTTGATATTATAGGCCCGGGGTTTCTTATTTCCAAAACCACTGGCCGTTAACCTGCTCCTGGCAATTCCCTGCCGTATCATATATTCTTTTATGGTATTAGCCCTGGTGCGGGTTAAACGAAGATTTGTCTGTGGGGGAGCTGTGTTATCTGAGTGCACTCCTATAAATAACCTTAGCTCTTCATTATCTTCCATTAGCCTCACGAGCTGGTCCAGGAAATGAAGTATATCAAGTGACAGGCGATCACTTCTTTCATTAAAAAAGTCATCAGTTGAAAGCTTGAAGACCTTTTTAAGGCTTATCAGGCTTTCCTCTGTTTGACTTTCAGCTTTAAAGATAGCTACCCTGGTATTCTGATAACCAAGGCTTAATGCTTTTCTGAACGTCAGATATGTATCCATTATGTTAAGCTGCTCATCTATAACATATTCATAAAGGCCATCCTCTTCAGAGTAAATCTGTTTTATATAAGTAAAGTCACGTAAATTATCATACCTGGTATTGTCTGTATTCACCGGGGTTTCCGATGTAAATACTACTACCCTGCTTATTGCATCTCCTCCTTTTTCACGAAATATTGAAAATATTTGATTAACACTTACCTGTTCACTTGCCTCTGCCCTTAGAACTTCCGTAGTGTCCTGGTTTTCATCTTGTCCTTTCATCTCCCCGAAATTGACATTGACAATCCTGTGAACACCCTTCTTGAATATTTTACGACTGTCCTTTTCTCTTACCGTTACTCCCAGCTGTACCTTGTATTCACCCGGGTTCTTATAAGTATGACCGGATCCTGGCCCCCTGGCCCTGGTACCGTCACCAAAATCCCATGAGTAATTAACTATTTCATAACCTGGCAAATAAGAGTCGGATGCACTAACAAATATTTTATTATTTACTGTAAGGGAACCTTCAACTGAAATTACCGGCTGCTCATATTTCAACAGTTCTAATTCTTTAATATCAGTCACAAAGAAAACAGATCCTGTTATACTGTCTATAACAGACTGTTCAACAGTATATTTACCCGGACCCGGGAAGCAATAATTCACTTCATCACCTCTCAGCTTTACACCATCCCCAAAATCCCAGAGGTATTCCAGGTTAAAGGAACCAAACCTGATATTGCTTTCTTTCTTAAAACTGAAGCAATAATTATTCGGCTTTTGCTTATCCGTATAAAAAATCTGTGGATATATTTCTGAGAATTTATATATATCAATACTGCCGTCCCTGTTGGTGGAAAAGTAACCGCTACTGAAAGTTGCATCAGCAATAAGGCCAAAATCATCAAACTCCGAATTCAGAGGCTGATCAAGCAGAACGGGTTTAAGCCAACTACCATCTACCGATTTTGTATAATAAATATCCTTACCACCGTATCCTCTTTCATTATCTGATGAAAAAAACATTTCCCCGGTTCCATTAATAAAAGGGTATGCTTCGTTCCCTTCGCTGTTTACTACCGGCCCCAGGTTAACAGGTTCACTCCAATAACCTTTTTCACGTGTTGAATAATAGATATCGGAACCACCATAGCCCTCAGGCATATCGGCAGCAAAGTATAATCTCTTTCCGTCAGGAGACAGGTATGGCGTGGTTATATTATACCATTCGCTATTAAACCTGAAACTGCTGACCTCTTCCCACACATCATTTTTCCGTACCGCTTTATAGAGGCCGAGCCTGTTTCTCTTTTCAGACACACTGCTTATTCTTCCTTTAACTATCTGATTGCGGCAATAATACAATGTATCCCTGCTTTTACTGAATGTAACAGGACCCTCGCTTAACCTTGTAGTCAGTTCCCTGGAAAAGGTCCGTGGCTTCCTCCATGTTACTTTTTCTGTGGTATCAATAAAAAAGATGTTTACATGTGCGTTATTATCAGTGGGGGAATAATTTATTAGCAGGTTATTATCTCGTGTACTGCAGAATACTATACCACTATGGTAGAAAACAGGTGAAAACTCATCGTATTTATCGGAGCTGAAAGCAGTCTTCTCAACATTATAGGCTGGTACCTGGCCGGATGCAGCATACTGAACCAGTACCAGAAAGAACACATATATTATTAGCTTGATATTCATTTTGCCGGTAAATTTAGTAAAAAGCATCCACGCTGGTTAAAATATTAGTGGATTCACTGCATCAAGCTCGTACTTAAATATATAACTAAGCATTAAGAAATGGGATCCCTTACTGTAGTTGCCCAGTTTACTAACCTGTAAATCATATACATATGCAATTCCAAGCTGCTTATTAATATTGAATTTCAACATTCCTGACACTGTCCCCTGATTCTGATAGGATGCACCAAGCCACAGTCTGTCGTAGAAACCGAAGCCGGCATTGAGATGATACTGAAATTTTGCGTTCTCCGGTATCATTGAATACCTGAGCATTATCGATGGATGAAAGCTTATATCAGATCCAGGTCCAAGGTTAAGCCCGGCATTCAGATGATAGCTGTAATTATTGAAATTATTATCCAGTGAATATTTATTGCCGGCATAATCGTATTCAAAGCTCAGGAGTCTTGGTATTGAAAGCCCGGCGAAAAAAACCGGATTTTCAAAGAACATGCCGAAACTGAAATTAGGGACAGCAAAAACTTTTGAGTCGGTCAGGTATCTTTCATCCCCGGGATCGATAACCACCAGTTTTGAGAAATTGGTATTGGTCATTATTACACCTGCTCCCAGTCCAAAGGAAAGAGTGCTCTTACCTGCAGCTATCTTATATGCATAATTCGATACCAGCTGGTTTTCGTTAACCACTCCAAGCTGATCATTACTGATCACCAGTCCAAGACCCAGCCTTTTATCGCTAAGCGGGGCATCAATACTAAAGGTTAATTCATGCGGAGCACCCTCGATGCCAACCCATTTTTGGCCGTATATACTCATTACATTGAGCGCTCCCCGTGAACCAGCATAGGCAGGATTCAATAACAGGGGATTTAACAGGTACATATTATCTGTGGGATTAAACTGGCCGTAGCCTTTTATCCCTATAAACAGTATCAGTATAATATTTGCTAATCTCCTCATATTATCTTCTTATTACTATATAACCGCTTTGCGAATTACCTTTTGATGGACGTATTACATAAAAATAAGTATCTTCAGGCAGGGGGTTCCCTTTCTGGTCTGTACCATCCCAATTATTATCATAATCGGAATTCTCATAGACCTTTACACCCGACCTGTCGAATACCACAAGCCCGGTTTGACCCAGATTTTGTATACCCTGCAATACAAAAAAATCATTCCTCCCATCCCTGTTCGGAGTTATTAAACTGGGTATAAGCAGTTCATTGACGTATATCCTGAGATAATCGGCCGATTCGGGACAAACACCATTTGTAACAGTCCATATCAGTACATTTTCACCAAGGGACAATTCTGTTATTGTTGTTGCAGCTGCGCTCGTATCATCAATAGTCCCTGATCCGCGTATTAATTCCCATATACCTGATTCCCTTTCACCAAGCCGGGCATTTAATTCAGTCTCAAAGGTATATTCAAGTGTCTGGTCCGGTCCGGCATTGGCCATGACCTGGTTAAAAACCTCAACTGTAATATCATCATAATTAATACATCCATACTGGTCTGTCAGCCTTACTGTATATGTCGTTGTTGTATCAGGACCAGCCACCGGGTTGTAGATAGTATCATTATCCAGGCTAACAGCCGGCTCCCAGCGGAATATACCCTCACCGATTGCTTCTAGTTGCACTGAGGCGTCCTTACACATAAGCGTATCATTACCTGCATAGAGTTCAGGCAGGTCACGGAACTGAACCTCAACAATATCAGATGACTGGCAGAACTGGTTCTGTTCAGTCCATAAAAACTCGTACAGCCCTGTTGTATCCACTGTAACTGTTGCTCCCGGATCACTGGTTGAGGGTGAAAAAACTGCCTGTCCCGGTCCGTTCAATAATGACCATGAGCCTGTTCCCGGGCCGGGTACCGCTTTCAGGACAAAATCAAGATCACATTCTTCTCCTCCATCCCCTCCATTAGCCTGCAGTTGATTATAAAACGACACCTCAACAGTTGCAGTATCTGAACACAGACCATTTACCACGGTCCATGTAAATTCCTTTGATCCGTATTCACTGAGCTCTACTGTTGCATTAGGGTCACTGGCATCAGGGCTGAAGGTTGCAGTACCCGCACCATTTGTCATGGTCCATGTTCCTGTGCCTGTGCTGGCAAAACCTGAGAGCTCATGTGAAAGTCCACAAATCTCAGCATCTGTGCCGGCATCGGCCAAAGGCATTTCATCAACCTGGATAATAGCTATACCGGATTCAGAATTACTGCACGAAACGGTACCTGCATCCTGAACCATTACAAGATTGTAAGTGTAGGTGCCAGGTATTGATGTTTGTACTGCCAGGTTAACCGAATTACCGGATGTAGTGGTAATGGTCTGTTCAGGACCATCATTAACCGTGTAAGTAAATGTATACGGAGAGGTACCCGATGTGCCCGTAAAAGTAATTTCAGGTGAAGGGTCCTCCTGACAAACAGCAGTAGAACCAGTAATTGTACCCTGTGGAACAGAAATAACAGTTACCTCGGCTGTTCCTGTCTGTATCTGACTGCATGTTGTTATGGATGCATCACTTACAGACAATAAGTCATATATAAATACACCGGTGTTATCTGTTGGAACTGCCACCTGTGCTGTATCAGCCTGCCCCGAGTTAATGGTCTGCGGAGAGCCACCGTTTAATGTGTATGTAAAGGTATAAGGCCCCGTGCCATTTGTGCCGGTGAATGTTATAAGGGGGAATGGAGAAAGCTGGCATACTTCGGCGCTCCCACTGATACTGGCTTCAGGCAATGGATTAATAGTTACCGTGGCATCTCCGGCCTGGATATTTTCGCAGTTCTCAGAACTACCATCCTTAACGCTTATCAATTCATGGACATACACTCCGGGAGTAGTGGTTGGGACGGGCAGGTTAACACTGTTACCTGCTGAAGTGCTTACAGTTTGCTGAGGCCCGCTGTTAACAGAGTAAGTGAAGGTATAGGGTTCTGTCCCGTTGGATCCGGTAAAAGTAATTTCAGGTGAAGGGCTATCCTGGCATACAGTTGTGCTTCCTGAAATATCAGCTTCAGGTAATGGCAGTACGGTTACAGTGGCACTACCTGACACAGTTCTCTCACAGGCTGTACTGCTGGCATCACTTACACTAAGAAGAGTGTAGGTATAAGTCCCTGCATTATCACCTGACACAGGTATATTTACACTGTTACCTGAGTCAGTGGTAATAGTACTAACAGGACCACTGTTAACAGTGTAGCTGAATGAGTATGGTGCAGTGCCATTGGAGCCGGTAAATACTATATCAGTACTACCGGATAACTGACAGATACTTGTCGTTCCTGCTATCGTGGCCTGTGGCAATGGGTTAACAGTTACAGTTGCCGTACCGTTCTGTATTTGTTCACATTCTGCCGGACTGGAATCTTTAACACTTTTCAGTTCATAAACATAGGATCCTGGTGTTTCGGTGGAAACAGGAATAGCAATGCTGTTTCCTGAAACCGTAGTAACAGTCTGTAAACTACCTCCGTTAACAGTATATGTAAATGTATAAGGTTCTATACCGGAGCTGCCCGTAATAGTTATTTCCAGTGATAATCCTCCCTGGCATACTTCAGTGCTGCCGGATATGGATGCTTCAGGTAAACGGTAAAAACTAACCGCAATTCTTGCTGCATCGGAGCAGCTGCCGTTAACTTCCGTCCAGGTAAATTCCTTTGTCCCGTAGTCACTAACCTCCACTGTGGCATTCGGGTCACTGGCACCGGGAAGGAAGCTAGCTGTGCCCGTGCCGCCAGTCATAGTCCAGGTACCCGTGCCAGCACTACCTGTAGCGTTAAGAACAAAATCAAGATCACACTCATCACCACCGCTGCCGGCATCTGCCACAGGCTGCTCATTAAAATTAACTGTTACCGCAGCTGCATCGGAGCAGCTGCCGTTAACTTCCGTCCAGGTAAATTCCTTTGTCCCGTAGTCACTAACCTCCACTGTGGCATTCGGGTCACTGGCACCGGGAAGGAAGCTAGCTGTGCCCGTGCCGCCAGTCATAGTCCAGGTACCCGTGCCAGCACTACCTGTAGCGTTAAGAACATAATCAAGATCACACTCATCACCACCGCTGCCGGCATCTGCCACGGGCTGCTCATAAAAATTAACTGTTACCGCAGCTGCATCGGAGCAGCTGCCGTTAACTTCCGTCCAGGTAAATTCCTTTGTCCCGTAGTCACTGACCTCCACTGTGGCATTCGGGTCACTGGCACCGGGAAGGAAGCTAGCTGTGCCCGTGCCGCCAGTCATAGTCCAGGTACCCGTGCCAGCACTACCTGTAGCGTTAAGAACAAAATCAAGATCACACTCATCACCACCGCTGCCGGCATCTGCCACAGGCTGCTCATAAAAATTAACTGTTACGTCATCAGTGGTTACAGTGCCGTCATCAACAGTCCAGATCAGGATATATGAACCATATTGATCTACAGAAACCTGTGTGTCGAACTGATTTGGATTGTCAAATATAACATTACCGGGTCCGCTATCAACAGACCATTCTCCAGTCCCCGGAGCAGGATCATTACCATCAAGTGTTGTAATCTGACTATTACAAACATCCTGATCTGAACCGGCATCTGCAGGTCCTCCGGCTATATCTGATAATAGAGAATTGTAACTGAAATTTGACAGCGTAACCCTTTCCCCGAATGCAATAACAGCGAATGTGTTTGAAGCTGATAAAAAGATTAAAAGTATTAAAAAACTTATTCTAACATTCCGCATTATGGTTCATTTTCCTTTTTATGCATATAAAACATTAACAATATTAAATGGCAAAAGTTGATAATCAAGCTAAAAATAATGTGCGTAATAATAGGTGGAAATCACAAATACAGGTTATTCGAATGATAAAAACTAATCTCCATCTCCCACTTTGTACATTGGTTTTTCCATATGCAAGGATACCACCATTGTCTTTAATCATACCTGCCAGGGGCATAAGATCCAAAGTCAAAAAGCCGTGCCAGGAAAAGTTACTAATGCAGTATCTTAAACTTTGTTTTTATTGATCGTTCCGGATAACTCGTTTTCTTTTGACTATTACGGAACAAATAATTTAAAAAAGAGTTCCAATAAAAAGAGAAAGAAAATCCCTGGACATCTTGGTTTAATAAAAGGAAGGATTGCTGATGAAAGCTCCCTTTAATTAGCAACACTTAATTAACTATTTTTTAATGAAATAGTGCTTATTCTAAAGGTTAGTTGCTTATTATCTGTAGTTATTTCGTAAATTTGATAATAGTTTAATCTGATAATTGCCTGACTATGAAACTTGAAACAATCCTATCTAAGCTAAATTCGCTTGAGAAAAACTCCTTCCTTAAAATCATTGATAACATAATAAATGAAACTCCAAAGAAACATCAGGAAGTAGAGAAGATCCTGGATGAAAGCTCAAAGGAGCTGAAAAACGTTGACAACATAAATATATCCAAGATCTTTACTCTAATAGAGGATGAATTCACAGAATATGTTAGATCTGAATTTGTAGATCCACACTCTCAATTGGATATTATCTCGGATATATTGATTCGTGACGGCAGATGTGTTGCCAGGAAAGAGTGGTTTAATCATCTGTATGAAAAGGAGATAAATAATTTCGATAAAAAACTTAAAAGATTCTCCAAGGATGTTAAGTCTGAAAACAGTGAACTTGAAGAAAGGAGAAAGAGAGACTACAGGATCTATCATGCATGTATTATTACTGCATTCTGCAATGATGATGAAAGAAACCAGGAAAGGAAAATAACAACGGATGAACAATCAATATTATTGACCTTATCCAGTCAGTTAGGCCTGTCGATGGAAGAGCAAAAACTGATCAACTATTCAGTTATTCCTATCGTAAAGAAAGATATAGATACATTAATCAGCGATCTCAAAAGCATAGGCATACTGTTTTATTCCAGGAAGCATAATACTGTTTTTATACCACAGGAAATCGTAAGGGTCTTGAGGCGTATAAGAGGGAAAGCTGTTGCTAATAAGTATTACAGGAGAGTTCTTAAGAATATCAGGGAGCCTATAATAAACATAGTTTGCAGGAAACACAATATAGACTGGAAATTACAACTGGATGAGAAAATAGAACTTATTATTTCCGGTGGAATATCATTTAAGGATTTATTGATCGAAGATATTCATAAAGAGAATACAACTTTGAACGAGAGGAAAAAATATTTTAACGAACTGGTTGAAAGCAAGCTTAATATCCAGGATCCCATCAGGGGCACAGTAATTGAAGAAAAAGTTGACAATCTTGTAAAGTACTTCAATGATATAGAGCTTGATGAGAAAGTCCTGATATCAATGGATGGTTATGAAAAGCTGCTGAGAGAACTTGGAGAGTCAATTCCCGGTTCGAATAATTACCTGAAATCATTTTTTGAACTGCAAGAGGAAAAGGTTCTTTCGGCTGAATTAATGATAGATTATAATCTAAAACCACAGGATATTCTTGAGATTCTTCCTGAATCACTAATCAAGGAATTTATTGAAAAAAGAGAAATAAAATTAAGAGGCGATCTAATACAGAACATCCTTGAATCCTATAAGGATGCAGAGAATCTATATCTTGAAAATTATGTAAACATTGCTTTCAGGGATTACAAGAAGCTTAAGGATAATAATATTACTATAAGCGAGGCATATCTGGGAGTAAAGTTTGAGGATCTTACAAAAAAGATTTTCAAAAGACTTGGTTTTAACGTTGATGAGTCATTACGAAAGAAACTCAATACATCGAAAGACAAAATTGACATTATTCTGAATCTCGGAAAGAAAAATATTATACTTGTTGAATGTAAATCAGTAAAGGAAAAAGGATATAATAAATTCAGTTCTGTTTACCGTCAGCTTAAGGCTTACAGGGATCTTGCTAATAAGGAAGAATTCAATGTTGTAAAATCATTGCTGATAGCACCGGAATTTTCTGATGAGTTTGTAAATGACTGCGAACTGGAATACGAACTAAATCTTTCACTGTTAACCGCTGAATCTTTTATCAATATTCTTCATGGTTTTAAAGAGAGCAAAATGGAAAAGCTTCCTTATAAACTATTGATGAGAGATGTATTGTTACAGCCGGAAAGAATACTGAAAGCAATAAAATGAAGAATAAGTATTGAAAAACAATAATTTCAAACCAGTTTACTAGCCCCTGTAGTGTCCCCTAAAAACAACAAACCCCTCTAAGCTCTTGATTTAAAGGGGTTTTTTGCGCTGTTTTGTTGACCCGCCAGGGCTCGAACCTGGACTCTTCTGAACCAAAATCAGATGTGTTGCCAGTTACACCACGGGTCAGTCATACCTTATCAGGTGCTGCAAAAATAATAAAATTTTAATACACTGAATATTTCCAATGATTCATTTTATATGAATTAACAAAAAGTCTTTATTTTGATGAAGACGGCTCATTAAGACTTATATCCTCAATATTCACCTTCTGTTCCTTAAAGAGGCTGGGTTCAGTTTCTTCAAACAGGCTGGGCAGGTCTTCATCAAATCTTTTAAGGATGGCATTCATTATTGTTTCGCGCAGGAAGCGCGATTTGTTTTTTACCCTGTAACGCTGGCAGTAAATATTCAGAGCTCTCATCTCCCGGCTGTTAAGCATCAGGGTCAGGCGCATGCTCCTCCTTAGTTTGTCTTCTTTTATCTTTAATCTTCTCAATACGGTCTTTTAAATAAACCCTTATCAAATACTTATAGACCCTATAAAATTATGATATTAACAGGTTTAGATATTATCTGCTATGAATACTTATTAACACAAAAAAAACAGCCGGGCCATAAGAGCCTGGCTGTATGCTTATTATATATTTATAACTTATAATACCCCGTCTGCATTAAGATCGGTAAATGCTTCCTTCAGCCGTTCAATAAATGCGAGTTCACCTTCCCTGAGCCATACCCGCGGGTCATAATATTTTTTATTAGGCTTGTCTTCCCCTTCGGGGTTTCCTATCTGCGACTGCAGGTAGCCGTTCTTGTCCTCAGAATACTTCCTCACTCCATCCCAGAAAGCCCACTGCATATCGGTGTCAATATTCATTTTAACAGCACCGTATTCAATGGCTTCTTTAATAAGATGCTTCTCCGAGCCGGAGCCGCCATGGAAAACAAAATTAACGGGGTTATGCCCTTTCTTGAACTCTTTCTGTATATGGTCCTGGCTGTTCTTCAGAATAATGGGTCTCAGTTCCACATTACCCGGCTTATAGACACCGTGCACATTACCGAAGGCCGCTGCCACGGTGAAATTCCTGCTTATTGCGGAAAGCTCCCTGTAGGCATAAGCCACCTCTTCGGGCTGGGTATAAAGCTTCGAACTGTCAATATCTGCATTATCAACTCCATCTTCCTCTCCGCCTGTTACGCCCAGTTCTATCTCCAGGGTCATCCCTATCCTGTCCATACGCTCAAGATACTCCTTACATGTAGCAATATTTTTCTCAATAGGTTCCTCTGAAAGGTCCAGCATATGTGAACTGAACAGGGGTTTTTCGTTCATCTCAAAAAACTCCTCACCCGCCTCCAGCAGGGCATCAATCCAGGGTAATAATTTCCTGGCTGCGTGGTCGGTATGCAGTATAACAGGAACACCGTAATATTCCGCTACATTATGCACGTGCAGGGCTCCTGATATGGCACCTGCCACCGCCCCCATATGATCTTCCTTGGTAAGGCCCTTACCACCGAAAAAATGGGCGCCGCCGTTCGAGAATTGTATGATAACCGGCGAATTGACATCGCGGGCCGTCTCAAGCACAGCATTGACCGAGTTAGTTCCAATAACATTTACTGCCGGAAGGGCAAAATTATTATCATTGGCATAGTCAAGCAAGCGGGTGACATCATCGCCATAAAGTACACCGGGTTCCAGTTTTAAATCTTTTTTAGTCATATCTTATATTTTTTTTCGTCTGTCTTACAAATATACGCAATTGATAATTTAATACTTAGGCTTATAAAATATATTTTTCGCAATAAGCTAAAGCATACTAATAATACCTTCATTATAAACAATAATATTTATCTTAGTGGCTTGAAAAGCAAACCATTTACCATATTGGAATGAGAAAAATTGCATTATTGATTATTTTTTCAGGATTATTCGCCGGTATTACTGCCCAGGACAGACAGTGGTCGCTCGAAGAATGTATAAACCATGCTGTCGATAATAATATTATGATCAAGCAGCAGGAGCTGCAGACACAGATGCAGGAGAATACTCTTGAACAGTCAAAACTCGGACTGCTGCCTTCGCTTAACGGAACAGCCACCAACAACTGGTCTTTCGGACGGGCACTGGACGAAACGACTTACCAGTTTACCGAGGAACAGAATGTAAGATCCAACTCTTTCTTTGCCAGTGCCGGTCTGACCCTTTTCAGTGGTCTTCAGAACTATAATACCATTATCAGGAACAGGTATAATGTTGATGCCAGCTTTGAAGACCTTCAGAGCATTAAAGACGATATATCGCTGAATGTAGCCCTCGCCTACCTCCAGATACTTCTGAATAAAGAGCTGGTGATGGTCACTGAAAGCCAGCTGGAGACTACCAGGCAACAGATAGAAAAAACCGGCAAGATGGTCGATGCGGGCAGCCTGCCCAGGGGTAACCTTCTGGAGATACAGGCCCAGGCGGCAAAAGAGGAGCTGCAGCTTATCAATATGCAAAACCAGCTCGATCTGTCATATCTTAATATTATTCAACTGCTGGAGCTCGATTCCGTGGAAGGATTTGAGGTAATTGTACCAGACCTTAGCGTAAACGAAGCCGGGATGATCATTGAAAACGTGAAAGAGATCTATAATACGGCTGAAAACATAAGACCCGAGATCAGAAGTGCAGAGCTAAGGCTTAAAAGCGCTGAATACGAACTTAAAATAGCAAAGGGAGGGAGGAGCCCCCGGCTTAATATGAATACCACCTTCAACACCGGCTACTCCTCCATCAGGCAGAGGATACTGGGTGTTGACCCTGTTGAAGGAGTGCTTTACGGTGAATACCCTTTCAGCGACCAGGTAAATGATAATATCAGTTACGGTATAGGGCTTAACCTCAGCATACCGATTTTTAACGGCTGGCAGGTAAACACGAATATAAGTAATTCCAGGATAAATATCCGGAATAACCAATTTAGCCTGGAGAATGCAAAAAAACAATTATACAAGGATATACAGCAGGCATATGCCGATGCGCAGGCAAGCCTAAAATCATATAATGCCAGCAAAAAAGCCGTTGAATCGATGCAGGAGTCATTCAGATACACTGAGCAAAAGCTAAATGTGGGCATGATAACACCGGTGGAATATAATACAGCCAAGGCACAGCTGCTGAATGCCGAATCTGAGCTGGCCCGGTCGAAATATGAGTATATCTTTAAGATAAAAGTCCTCGATTTTTACAGGGGCTTACCCCTTATACTTGAGTAAAATCAAAATATTCAAAACAAATAATAAACTTAACCAGGCATAAAAAAATGAAGTCGAATAATCTGTTAAAGATACTTGTCATACTGGTAGCCGTTCTTATCGTCTTTGCCATAATAGGAAAAAAACAGGGCTGGTTCGGCAAGGAGCTGATGATAAAGGTAGCCGTTGAAAAAGCGGAGAAAAGAACCATAGTCGAAATGATAACCGCCAACGGCAAGATACAACCGGAGAAAGAAGTTAAGATCAGTCCCGATGTATCGGGTGAGATAGTACTGCTCAATGTTAAAGAAGGTGACTACGTCAATGCAGGTGACCTGCTGTTCAAGATAAAACCCGATACATATATATCTATGCGCGACAGGGCCCGGGCCGCACTCGAATCGGCAAAAGCCAGGCTGTCGCAGGCTAAAGCGCAGTTTATGCAAGCCGAACTGTCTTATAAAAGGAACAAGCAGCTCTTCGAGCAAAAAACTATTTCCGAATCTGAATTCGAACAGGCACAGGCATCATACAGCGTGGCTGAGGCCGAGGTGCAGGCCGCCGAGTTCTCTGTTAAGAGTGCCGAGGCATCACTTGATGAAGCCAGCGAGAACCTGACCAAAACCACCATGTACGCTCCCATGAGCGGCACTATCTCCCTGCTGCTGGTTGAACAGGGAGAAAGGGTTGTAGGTACGGAGATGATGAGCGGGACGGAGGTACTGAGGGTAGCCGATCTGACGAGGATGGAAGTACAGGTGGAAGTCAATGAGAATGATATTATAAAGGTCAAGCTAAACGATACAGCCCTTATTGAGGTAGATGCTTATCTCGATTATATGTTCAGAGGGGTGGTGACCGAAATAGCCAATTCGGCCAAAACAACGGCTGCCTCATCCGACCAGGTAACCACTTTTGACGTTAAAATATTTATACTGCCTGAAAGCTATGATGACCTGCCCGACGGGAAAAATAAAAATCCCTTCAGGCCCGGTATGTCAGCCACCGTAGATATACAAACCGAAACGAGGGCTGATATTACCACGGTCCCGATACAGGCCGTAACCACCAGAACGGACACCACCACTGCCGCCATCACACTGGCAGAGGAAGAAGTGAAAACAATAGTCTTTGCATCCGACGGCACCTACGCCCTGGCAAGGGAAGTGAAGACAGGCATTCAGGATAACAGCTATATCGAGATTATCTCGGGCATAGAGACAGGCACGGAGGTTATTACTGCTCCTTACAGCGCAATAAGCAAGAAGCTGGCCGACAGCACCCTGATCGAAATACTGCCCAGGGAGAAGCTGTTTGATATAGAAAACTGACAGGCAATATGATATTATGTATAGAAACAGCCACAAGCGTATGCTCGGTTTCATTATGCCATAAGGGTGAGCTGTTGGAAATAAGGGAGAGCAGCGAGGAAAAATCACATGCCTCATTGCTTACGGTTTTTATTGAAGATATCCTGAAAAAGACAGGCTTACAAGCCTCTGAACTGGATGCCGTGGCTGTAAGCAAGGGTCCTGGTTCCTATACCGGTCTCAGAATAGGAGTGTCAGCAGCCAAGGGAATAGCTTATGCTGCAGAATTGCCCCTGATAGCCATACCCACAACCGCGATTATGTATTACGGTGCCAGAACAGATAAGGAGTACGATTATTTCTGTCCGATGATAGATGCACGGAGAATGGAGGTGTATACAGCCGTTTATGATAATAAGGGAAGCACAGTGATCCCCATCAGCGCCCATATTCTCACCGATAATTCTTTTTCAGAGATACTGGAAAAGGGCAAGGTGCTCTTTTTCGGCGACGGGGCGGAAAAATGCAGGGATATAATAAAGCATCCTTCAGCTTTTTTTAACGGATCATTCCGCACATCGTCAACATATATGTGCAAACCGGCGCAGGAAGCTTTCGATAAGGGGGATTTTGAGGATACAGCCTATTTTGAGCCTTTCTACCTGAAGGACTTTATCGCCACAATACCAAAAAAGAATATATACGGCAGAAGTAAATAGGGATACAGGATCAGTAATAAGTTTTTACGACTTAATTTCTAATTAATATATTTGTAGCATATTTTTAATACTGAAAGAATTGAGCCGGAAAGGCAGGCACTCATTCAATAATTTAAAAGAACAAAAAAAGTAATAATATATGGCAGATACTTCAGATTTCAGAAACGGAATGGTCATCGAATATAATAATGATCTTTTTTCAATAGTCCAGTTCCAGCATGTTAAGCCAGGCAAAGGACCGGCTTTTGTCAGGACAAAATTAAAAAGCGTTACCAGCGGCAAGGTTATAGAGAACACTTTTACGTCCGGTGCAAAAGTTAACGAGGCCAGGGTTGAAAGAAGGCCTTACCAGTATCTCTATAAAGATGTGCACGGCTTTGTTTTCATGCATATGCAGAACTATGAGCAGATAACGGTTAATGAGTCCATGATTGAAAATTTCAGTCTCCTGAAAGAAGGACAGGAAGTAGAGATAGTGGTGCATGCAGATACAGAGAATATTCTTTCGGTGGAACTGCCCCAGTTCGTTGTCATGGAGATAACATACACAGAGCCGGGCGTTAAGGGAGACACCGCCACTAACACCTTAAAACCGGCAACCATTGAGACCGGTGGCACCGTTATGGTTCCGCTTTTCATCAACGAAGGTGAAAAGATCAAGATTGATACAAGGGATAATTCATATGTTGAAAGGGTAAAAGCATAATTTCTCACTATGACCAACAAATCATCCAGGAACAGGCTTAAAATGTCGAGGTACAAGCTGGACTCCCTCCTGGATATAACCATGTCCATAAACGCCAACCTCCCGGCTGAAGATCTGCTTGCAAAATATGAATCCATACTCCGGCAGGATCTTAATATTGATAAGATATATATCTTCTTCCTTGAAAACAAGCGCTGGACATGCCTGCTTAATGCCGGTTTTCCTGATGATTTGGCCGGAAATGTCGATCCGGGAACTCAGCTGGCGGAGATAAAAGAAACGAAAATAGTATCCGTATCCGATAATATAGGCATACCTGATGTGGATATCATATTCCCGGTCTTCAATAATAAAAAACCACTGGCCTATGTGCTGATAGGTGATATAGAAGAAGGTGAAGGGATGAGCCCCGTGCTCAAACATATTCACTTTATGCAGACAATATCCAATATCATTATTGTAGCAATAGAGAATATCAAGCTCTTCAGGGAAAGTCTCAGGCAGGAGGCACTGAAGAAAGAGCTTGAGCTGGCAAAGCGTATGCAGACAATGCTTATTCCCGATAATGACTTTTTGCCACATAATGACAAGATATTTGTCTCCGGCTATTACCACCCTCACTATGAGATAGGAGGAGACTATTACGACTGCCTGCGCCTTTCTGATAATGTAACAGGCCTCTGCATTGCCGATGTGTCAGGAAAAGGCATCTCTGCCGCACTGCTGATGTCCAATTTCCAGGCCTCCTTCAGGGCTCTTTTCACAGCCGAAATGGACCTTGTTATGCTAATGCATAAACTGAATGAGGCGGTAGTGAAAAACGCCTCCGGGGAAAAATTTATAACCTTTTTTGTGGCACGTTATAACCATGACAGCAGGGAGCTTGAATATATTAATGCTGCACATAATCCGCCCGTGCTGTATGACACTGCCGACGGATCGGTAAAAACCCTTGAAGCCAAAAGCGTTGGTATAGGAATGCTTGATGAGATACCCTTTATTGAAAATACGGTTATTGAGGTAAAAAATCCCTCCAAGATTTTCTGTTATACTGACGGGCTCTCTGAGATAAAAGGTGATGACGGCAATGATATAGGCACCGCACCCATAGAAAAGCATATTGCCAATAAAGACACGGTGGATAAAAACATAAAGGCACTGATCGATGAGCTGGGTATACCCGATGATAATCCCCATCTCTTTGATGATGTATCAATAATAGCAGCCAACCTGTATTAATCAAAATGCGCCAGTCCGCTGCCGCTGCATATCCCGCTGCTTACCCAGAACAATCAGGGCAGCAATGTACATCCAGAAAAGGGATGCTATTTTATCTGTATCAAGAAAATTATTCAGTGTCCCGTGTATTATATAGCTTAGCAATCCGCACAGCAGGGCCAGTGCCAGGTAACGCTGCTCCCTGTCTCGTATCGTATCCCATGCATGGAGACCCGTCCCCAGCGCAAACACCACCAGCATTATGAAGATTATTAGACCCGGCACACCTGTTTCAACCAGTGAGCCAAGGAATTCACTATGCGCATTACCTCCCGTACCGAAATTTGTGCTTATGGATGTTTTATCATATGAATACTGGTAAGGGGCATACTGAAACTGGTAGGTACCGGGTCCCCAGCCTGTCAGCGGTCTCTCAGCCGTCATCCGCAATGCACTTTTCCACCTGTTTATACGTTCAAGGTTTGAATCATCACTGGTAATATTGGCCACTGACTGCAGGTGCTCGGACATATTGCCCGATGATGTCTGATCAATGGTATTCATCTTCTGAATGATGGATGGCCACATTAACAACACTGCCAGAAGTACAAGCAGGAAAGACGGTATACTTAACCTCCATGGTATACCGGCCAGCATAAGCAGTCCAAAACCACCGGCGATAAAAAGGCTGATCCATGCTGCACGGCTGTAGGAGAAAATTATCCCTGCCGTAAAAAGCAAGAGTACCAACAGATATAAAAGCTTTTTTAATCGCGGTTTAGTGGCATAGACAAACCATATACTTACGGGTATAAGGAAGGCCAGGGCGGCACCGAATGATGTATGATCATTGAAAAATGGCCTTACAGAAGAATGGGCCGCCAGCTGGTTAAAAAGTCCGGATGCCGAAAGCCTTATAATATTATAAATGACCACCGGTGCCATTCCCAGTATATATGCAGTGAGGGTCCGCTTCAAAAAACCCGGACGCCTGAACAGCTCAAGGGCAAGAAAATAAAAAGCCAGGATAAACCATATCCTGACAATAAGGAATTTCACAGAAACAAGGAACAGGGTGCTGGCAAGTGAGCTGACGGCCATCCATGCTATCATAATGATTATTAGCAGACTCACCCTGTTCTTCAGGAAGGAAGGCTCATATTCTCCAACGCTTACCATTTTGTAAAGCATTATGAACATTATAATAAAGATCATAAGCTCTGTTGGCAGGAAAAGATCAGCCGGAGGCTCGTGAACAATAAAGCGTAGCTGCACTGAGAGGGGAACAAAAAATACCAGTATAAGGAAGAAACTGTCGAGGGAGCTTATGGCCAGCAGTAGCAGCAGGAGGGCGGGCGGTATAAGCCATATGATATACATTTCACTCATAACCGCCAGCATGGTAACAGCAAGGAAAAGGAGTCCGGACACCAGCGTAATAATTAATTTCTGCGTTCCGGATAAATGAATACTTTTATTTCTTGTTTCTCCTGGCAGCATCTGGCACTGTTATATATCCTGTTAGGGCTTTACGGACTTGCCCGTTTCCCTTCTCAATGATATGCCTTCAGTTATCAGCATCACAAAAAAGACAAAGAGCAGTACAGATATTGTTGACAGGATAACAATAATGCCCCTGCGCGGAAATGATTTTTTTTCAGCAACCTGTGCTTCATTTACAACCATTATATACGGAAAATCTTCACCGGCTGCTATCCTTGCCTCCGTTATCTTCTGGCGTATCATCCCCATATCTTCCACTGCCTGCTCATGGCTCTCACTGAGTCTTACGTAAGCCGGACCATAATCAGCCATATTATCCACCCGGCTGTCGCTCCCGGCATACTGCCTTCCGGCCCTGCCATGTGCCTCAGCCATCATTCTCAGTGAATCTTCATACAGGCTTATCAGCAGAGCCTGCTCCTGCTGCTGCTTTTCAAGCACCCTGAGGTGCTTACGGCCTGTCTCTTTTATCAGCCTGTTGAAGGTGCTGTCTATCATTGATGCAATATCATTGGCCATGGCAGCAGCGATTACGGGGTCTTCATCCATTATGGTGAGTCTCACAGACATAAACCTGGTCTTGCCGAAATTGATATTTCGATCCATCTTCCTGTTAAGCTGTGTATAACGGTACCTGGTATCCCTGGATATATCATAATGCTCAAAAAGAGAATACTTTTCGACCAGTCTTTCCCTTATATTATCCGATTGTAATACCTGCAATATTCTTTCCACAGCCTCTTCATCGCCGAATGAGCTCTCCTGCGTACCGGACCCGAATAATTGTGCTCCGGTCGAACCTACATTACCGGAAGGATACAGTATTACCTCCGATTCATACCTCGGGGTAATGAAAAGAGATACAAGAGCCGATATAATAAAAGCTGCCAGTCCGGTAAAAAAATAAACCTTCCAGTTCCTGAGTATAAAATTAACAAGGCTGAAGGAGTCAAGGCGAAATTCGGGATAAGCTTTATTTTTCATCTATAAGCGTATGAAACGAACATGAATTAAACAAAGCTGCCATATAAATGAGTAAGCAGCCGCAGCAATTTCATGAACAGGATGATTAAAATATTAAATATCTGAACTTTTCTTTTGATAAAGCTAATAAAAAAGTGTGATATATGCCGGTCGTTAATGCCTGAAGCTATACGGCCTTTATCACATAATAATTCTTTTTCCCTTTCTGTACCAGTATATACTTATCATTAAGCAGGTATGTTTCGTCAATCACTGTATCCGGATCCTGAACCTTAAGCTTGTTAACTGATACTCCTCCCCCCTGCATAAGCCGCCTCATCTCCCCCTTAGAAGAAAAGATGCCGGCATGTTCGGTACAGAGGTCTATAATACCCGCTTTATTTTTCAGTACACTTTTATCAATGTCAAAGACCGGCACCCCGTCAAAAACAGAAAGAAAGGTCTTTTCCTGCATCCTGCGGAGCGATTCTGTTGTTCCCTTACCGAATAATATCTCAGATGCTTCCTGTGATGCTTTCAGGTCATCATACGAATGCACCATCACCGTCATCTCTTCGGCCAGTCTTTTCTGCAGTATTCTCGTATGAGGAGCTTTGTTATGTTCCGCCACAAGCCCTTCTATCTCTTCCCGTCCCATTACGGTAAATATCTTTATATAGCGTGCAGCATCCTCATCTGATACGTTAAGCCAGAACTGGTAAAACTTATAGGGTGATGTCTTTTCCGGATCAAGCCATACATTACCTGATTCCGTTTTCCCGAACTTGCCACCGTCAGCCTTGGTTATCAGCGGGCATGTCAGGGCAAAGGCCTCACCTCCCTCTTTCCTTCGTATAAGCTCTGTGCCTGTCACAATATTACCCCACTGGTCAGATCCTCCCATCTGCAGCTTACAGCCATACTCCCTGTAGAGATTTAAAAAATCGTAGCCCTGCACCAGCTGATATGAGAATTCAGTAAAAGACATGCCCTGGTTGGTATCACTTCCCAGGCGCTTCTTTACTGAATCTTTCGACATCATATAATTAACTGTTATATGCTTTCCGATATCCCTTATAAAGCCAAGGAAGCTATAATCCTTCATCCAGTCGTAATTATTTACCAGCAGCGCCCTGTTAGGTATATCCGACTCAAAATCAAGAAATTTAGCCAGCTGCCTTTTCAGGCATTCCTGGTTCTCCCGCAGCACCTCTTCGGTCAGGAGGTTACGCTCCTGGTTCTTACCGGAGGGATCGCCTATCATACCTGTTGCGCCACCCACCAGTGCTACGGGCGTATGCCCTGCCCTCTGGAAATGTTTAAGCAATATCACCTGCACCAGATGTCCTATATGCAGGGAGTCGGCCGTAGGGTCAAAACCAACATAGCCTGCTATACGTTCCTTATCCATGTATTCCTGTGTGCCCGGGGTGATATCATGCAGCATCCCCCTCCACCTTAGCTCATCAACAAAATTCATCTGAAAGTTTTTTATTTACCGAAAGTGCAAAGATAAAAAAAATAGGATAAGAGATGCCCGCCTGCTGCGGCCTTAATATTATAAGCACCCTTCAACGTGCCTGCAGGTAATCAGTGTTGCCACTCTGGTATTGGTTCTATATCAGGGGATCTGCATCATTTTTCTTCTCCTGCCGGTCGCGGAGCTTATCAAAGCTGTTACGCAGGTCACCGCCTTCAATAATCGGGAAGAGCAGTGGAGCAAAATCTGCAACGGGATTGTAAAATTTTGATTCGGATATCTTATCCTCCGGCAGAAACTGTGCCTTCTGGTCGATGGTATTAAGGACAACAAAAATGATGCTCAGTATCAGTATGGTCTTTAAAACGGCAAACAGCATTCCCAGCAAACGCACAATAAATCCCAGGGCCACGGCCTTCATCAGCTTATCCATCGCTTTGGCAAGGAAGTGAACCAGTACAACTATTATAATAAATGTAATAATGAAGGCCACTAATCCCGTGTATTGTCCCTGCATATCAAAATACTCAACCAGCTTGTTCTGTGTAAACCAGGAAAACCGTATAGAGCCCCATATGCCAAGCACCAGGGCAGCTATTGATGCTATTTCAATAAAAAGTCCGTTCTTAAAACCCCTGAACAGGGCCCAGGCTAACAGGACAAGGATGATAATATCAATATAATTCATTACAGTTGGCTTTGCAGCCCAAAGATAAAGTAATTTCTTATTGATGCCTTTTTCATGAAAAATAATTACTCTCAATCTGTGAGGATAGGCAATTGCACCGCATCATTACGATCAGATTTGAAAAACGGCTATGATTTCTGGTGAGCCGGGTCTGTACTCACACCGTAACACAGGGATCAGCCGCAGCCACAGAAGTTTACAGGATAATAATATTATTAAATGACTGATAAAACGTAAATAATCAAAATATTAGCAGTACCTTTGCAGCCCAATTCACATTTATGAATATATTTAAAGAAACAGGTCTTAATGAGGACTTATTAAGAGCTGTCACCAAACTGGGTTTTGAAAAACCCACCCCCATCCAGGAGAAAACTATACCTTCCATTCTTACATCCGGACAGGATTTAATAGGACTGGCGCAGACAGGTACCGGTAAAACGGCAGGCTTCGGTCTGCCTATCATACAGAAGATCAATACTGATGACCGCTCTGTGCAGTCGCTTATACTATGTCCCACCCGTGAGCTGTGCATGCAGATAACAGAGGACCTGAACAGCTATTCGCGCTATACGAAAGGACTATCCGTACTGGCTGTTTACGGCGGTGCAAGCATTGTACCCCAGATGCAGGCACTTAAAAAGGGTGCGCAGATAGTGGTCGGAACACCCGGCAGGACGCTTGACCTGATAAGAAGAAAAGTCCTGAAGATAGACAAAATATCATGGCTTATACTTGATGAGGCTGATGAGATGCTCAATATGGGGTTCAAGGAAGATCTGAACGCCATACTGGAAACCACCCCGGCCGGTAAACAGACACTGCTTTTTTCAGCCACCATGCCCAACGATGTCAGGCGCATAGCCGACACCTATATGAATAACCCGCTGGAGATAACAGCAGGTAAAAAGAACACAGGTGCAGAGAATGTCGATCATCACTATTATGTTGTAAGGGCTGCCGACCGCTATGCCGCCCTTAAGAGAATAGCTGATATCAACACAAAAATCTACGGCATTGTATTTTGTCGCACACGGAACGAGACAAAGGATGTTGCTGACAAACTTATTCAGGACGGCTATAATGCCGATGCCCTGCACGGCGAGTTATCACAGGCGCAGCGCGACCATGTGATGCAGCGTTTCCGCAAAAAGAACCTGCAGCTGCTGATAGCTACCGATGTAGCTGCCAGGGGCATAGACATCAATGATCTCACGCATATTATTAACTATAACCAGCCTGATGACCCCGAGGTCTACCTACACAGGAGCGGGCGTACGGGCCGTGCCGGCAAGTCGGGTATATCTATAAGCATAACGCACTCACGCGAGGGCAGGCGGATAAAAGAGCTGGAGAACCTGATAGGTAAGAAATTCACCCTTAAGATGATACCCGGTGGTAAGGAAATATGTGAAAAGCGCATGTTCAACCTTATCGACAAGGTGGAAAAGGTGCAGGTTGATGAATCCAAGATAGAATCATTTATGCCTGATATCTACAAGAAGCTTGAGTGGCTCGACAGGGAAGAGCTGATAAAACATTTTGTTTCGGTTGAGTTTAACCGCTTCCTCGAATATTACAAGAATGCCCCCGACCTGAATGTCTCATCCGAAAGAGGAGGTGATATAAGGCAGAAAAAACAGGGGTCAAAATCAGACTATACAAATATCTATATCAATATAGGCAACAAGAAAGGCATGGATCCTGCCAGGCTTATTGCGCTGATTAATGAAGCAATGAGAAAAAGGGATATCCCCATTGGCAAGATAGATGTACAGCGTAATTTCTCCTTCTTCGAGATAGACAGGGCATGGGACAGTAAACTATTGCAGGCTTTTGAGGGTGCTGTCTACGAGGATCAGCCCGTTGTTGTTGAGATAAAAAATCAAAAGATGAAGCCCTCTTCAAAACCGAATTATAAGAGCAGCGCTAAGAAAAAGCACAGAAAAGGAAAAAGAAGGCCGAGGGTATAGATTTAATACCCTCTGTCAGATAGTATGAATAGTACTCTCATACCTTGTGACAAGCGATGTAAGGTACACCCAAAAGGCCCGGAATAAAATAATTTACTCCGGGCCTATGTTTTAAGGGCAGATCAAAGACCTGCACCTGTTATTATTTCACCAGCTTATAGCCGTCTATCTTACCTTTCTCTTTCTGGCTTATACCATGCTTCATCCAGTAAGGCATGGCTTCATCCTTCAGGTAATGATCAAAAAACTGCATCTTCCTTATTGACAGGTCTTTCCTGTTCGGCCTCTTCATAAGGTTATGAGCCTCGTCATTATAGCTCAGCATCCATGCCGGCTTGCCCAGTCGCCTCAATGCCACAAAGAACTCTATACCCTGGTACCATGGCACGGCACCATCATCGTCATTATGCATAATCAGAACAGGGGTCTTGATCTTGGGCACAAAGAATATCGGTGAATTCTCAATATATTGAACCGGTTTCTCCCACAGGGTGCCGCCTATCCGGCTCTGCGTCTGCTCGTACTGGAACATCCTGCTCATGCCCGATCCCCAGCGAATGCCGCCATAGGCACTGGTCATATTACTTACCGGAGCACCTGAAAAAGCACATGCATAGAGATCAGTCTCGGTAATCAGGTAAGCTATCTGGTATCCGCCCCAGCTCTGTCCATCCAGACCCAGATTATCGCGGTCAATATAATCATGTCTCTCCAGCAGGGCCTGCGTGCCGCTTACAACAGCATTATAAGAACTATGACCCGGATAGCCAATCTCATATGGTATATCCGGAACAAAAATGAGGTAGCCGTTGCTTACGGCATATATCTTGTTTATTATGGAGGCACTGGGAGCAGGGGTGTTATAGTTATGCAGACCATCCGAGCTGCGCTCATAGAAATACACTATCATGGGATATTTCTTTGAAGGGTCAAAATTTTCAGGCTTATAAAGTATGCCCTGTAATTCCTGTCCGTCGAAGGCAGTCCATTCCACCAGTTCAGAAGTACCCCAAATATACTCATCCTGCTGCGGGTTGGTCTCTGATATTTTCAGCGGGTCTGAAAACTCAAGGTCGCTGACATATAACTCAGGATATTCCTCGAAAGTTCCTTTCTGGTAAATTATTATATCCTCATCCTCTGCTTTCGTGAAGGACCTGAAGGAATAAGGCTGCATTATTATCTTCTCCGGTTCGGCTGTCCTGTCTATCCTTGTAATAAACAGCCCGGCATCCTTTGTCTTCTCATCAAAGGCCGTCAGATATATTTTTTCCTTTTTTCAAGATATTCACTCTCATCACCGCCTCCCGTATAGGCCCTGTACCGTCCTCCGGGGTTAAGGCTGGTATACCTGAAGTTAATGTCTTCTTTTCTTCCATAACCGCCGGTTACCATAACAGGCTCTTCGGAACCGCTAACATCAAACTTCCATATATCATAACGGTCGTAGATAAGCACATACTTCTCTCCTTCCACCCATTTATCTATGACACCGTAGGGTCTCGGTTCGCTCGGACTGTCATGCAGCTCATTATGAAACATCACATCAAGCCCCGATGTAAGGTCCTTTACATCACCGCCCTCAGTATTTCGTGCCTTCCAGCTCTTACTATCTATACTCCAGAAAAGCATCTTTTCACCGGAGGGTGAAAATTCAACTGAGGAGGGTGCTTTTTCCAGTATAAGCTCACTGTCGCCTGTATTTACATCGATGAGGTAATAATCGGCATACCTGTTGGCATCCCATGAGCTGAGCATACGGTATTTAAGGTTTGACACCCCTATGGCATGGTCACCGTCCTTATCGTTAAAATACCTTACACCCGGTATCTCTTCTGTGGCCAGCTGTACCATCTTTTCCTTTTCTATATGGTAAACAGCATCATAAGTCCTGTCCTTCTCTCGCTTCAATTGTATTTTCTGCTGTGGTTGCAGAAGGGGATCATGCCAGCTCCATATATCAAGCCTGTATTTCTCATCGGCCAGCAGGGTATCTTCGGGCTCCTCTTCGGGTTTTTCCGCCGTTCCGAAAAACAGCCTCTCCCCTGAATCTGAAAATGAAAGGTTTCCGTTTTCGCTAACAGACCATCCTTCCGGCATCCCTGCAGCCTCTGCATTCACTACCACTGCGCTCTCTCCACGGTCCCAGAGATACAGATCATACACTTTCACCTCCGAAGTGTCGGATGTATATATAAAAGACACCAGGCTACCGTCCTTATACACTGTAAGGTTCTTAAGGCTGCCTTCACCCTTGAATATCTCCATGCTCTCTTCCTGTCCGGTATCAAACACAGACACAGTATAAGTCTTTATATCTGCCGTGTCTTTCTCAAGCTGTACATATGAAATAACAGTGCCCTCAGCGGCCACCTCATATTCAATAACATCCTTAAAGCTATGCTCCGCTTGCCTTACCGGGTTAAGAATTACAAGCTCGGTGCCTTCAGCGCCATTTTTCTTTCCCCCACGGCCTCCGTTCGCGGGAGCCTCTTTCTTTTCTTCCTCCTCTTTTTTCGCTCCGGCTTCTTCAGCTTCTTCGCCTTCCTTTTCCTTTTTCTCCGGCAATGGTTTCTCCTTCAGGTAGGCCATCCAGTCACCTTCATCCGAAGGTAGCTTAAAGGATTTCACCCTCTCAATGACCACCTGGTCAGCATCGCCCAACACTTTTATTCCCAGGTTATCCTTTGGCATCTCACCGGGCTTCTTCTTGTCCTTCTTTGCCTGCCTGGTATCACTGTAAGGAGGCACTATCTTATAAACAAAATAGTTATTGCCGGGCGAGAATGAGGCATTATCACCCCGTTCAAAAGATTGCTGGCTGCCATCTTTCCTGTTATAAAGAAACAGCATGCCATCACCCTCCTGGGGATTAATCTCATAACTTATATACTTGCCATCACCCGTTATCTGTGAGCTGCTGAGACTTTTCCATTCATCGTACACAGAATGTTCAAGCGGCTTTTTCTGTCCGGCCAGAACAAGCGGGATAATTGCTAATAAAACAAATAAGATTTTCTTCATAATTAATTGGGTATATTGATTTGCAAACAAACATATCAAAAGTAATCCTTAATGCAGGTCTCTCTCAATATGTTTTATAGTTAATTAACAAAGATTGTTGATCTTCTGTATAGCATGGGGGATTATTCTCAGCTATTAGTCATTAGCTTTACCATAAAGGCCTGCACCGATTTTATTTCTTTCATCATCTTCCCTGATTTTTTAGTATATTTCTCCAAAACAAATCTGCATGAACCGTTTTTTAAGTATCTCCTTTCATTTTGATTACTGGCCCCTGCTGGTTGTACTTGCACTTGCCTGGGCCATTCCCATGTCAATATCACTGTTCAGGCTGAAGAGGGTGCCCACGGTGGTCATTGAGATCATTCTTGGCTATTTTGCGGGAAGATACCTTCTTGTTCATGCTGACGGACTGAGCATACAGATACTGGAGTTTCTTGCCCTGACAGGTTTTATCTTCCTTATGTTCCTCAGCGGTCTCGAAATAAATATGGATCATATAATAGGATCCTTCCCAAGGAAGAAGATCAGTAAAAAAAGTTTTGTCCGCAATCCCCTGCTGATGGCCATCCTCTATTTTATCTTCTGCCTGTTAATATCATATGCCGGATCAGAGGGTCTGGCCCCCCTGGTGGGCATAAGCAATACATGGTACTTTGCACTGATAATGGTAACCACCTCGGTGGGCATTATCCTTCCGGTACTGAAAAACAGGGGGGAAACGACAGGCTCATACGGTCAGATGATAATCACATCAGCCGCCATTGCAGACATACTCAGTATCATCCTTTTTACCTTTACCGCCTATATACTAAAGAACGGTTTCAGGAGCGAGATACTGCTTATATTCCTTCTTTTTCTCCTGTTCTTCGTAATGTACAGGCTTGGTAACCGTTTCAGGCATCTGCGCATCTTCAAAAAAATATCATTCCAGCTATCTCACGCAGCATCCCAGCTAAGCATAAGGGGCACCTCCATGCTTGTCTTTATCTTTGTTGTGATAAGCCAGCTTATCAGTAATGAAGTAGTACTTCTCGGAGCTTTTCTCAGCGGCATTCTTTTATCAACCTTTCTTCATAAGGAACGCTCATTGCTGTTGGTTAAGCTTGACGGCATGGGATACGGTTTCTTTATTCCCATATTCTTCATTATGGTGGGAGTGAAATTTGAACCCCAGGCACTCAGGGAATTCGAATCCTCGCTTTTCCCCATATTGATGATACTGCTGGTATTAATGTACGCAATAAAGATTATCCCTGCCCTGCAGTGGTCGCAGCATTTCGGAACAAGAAAGGCCATATCGGGGGGCATATTGCTGTCTACCAGGCTGAGCCTTATCATAGCAGCCTCGGCCATAGGTCTTGAGCTGGGAGTTATAACACCCGGCATTAACTCCATGTTTATCATACTTGCCATTATCACATGCCTTGTCTCCCCCCTGCTGTTCAGCATGATAAACAGCAAGGTAGAATCGCCTCCTGACAGGACAGTAATAGTAGGTGGCAGCAGTAAGGGTGTACTTCTGAGCCGCCGCCTTAAAATGCATGATAAGGTGTCACTTATCATAGAGAAGAGCCGCGACAGATACAAAGACCTGCTGTCAAAAGGATTTACAGCCGTAATGGCAGACGGACTTGATCCTGATTCCTTCCGTAAGACAGACCTCGACCCGGCCAACTGGGTCTTTGTCGATACCGGCTCTGACGACACAAATATTCAAATATGTAATATGCTCAGGAAGGAGCTGGGGCACGAAAGGATTATCTCAATGGCCAATAACCTGGGTATGGAAAGAAAAATGAAAGGCCTGGATATTGAGACGGTAGATGCAGTAAGGGTAATAGCTACCACCGTTGAAAACCTTATTATTAGGCCCACAACATATCATTCACTGGTAGACAGCTTTGAACATTTTACCATTGAGGAGATACTGGTGACACATCCGGCGATGGATGGAAAACAGCTGAAGGAGATCTCATTTCACAAGGACGCAATACTGATAATGGTAAAAAGGGAAAATGAAATGTTTGTTCCCAAGGGTGACACCTTCATCAGAACCGGGGACATACTCAATATTCTGGGTACCGGCACTGCCCTTGACCGCGCCAGGGAAACATTCACGGGTAAAAGTTACCAGGAAGAGGTATCTAGTCAATAAACCTCTTGCTGCTTTCTGTATAGCGTTCGCCCGCGATATTATCATACAAGCTGTTAAGCGCGTTAATCTCATCTTCAGTGATATGCACATCAACAGCACCGGCATTCTCCCTGATATATTTACGTCTTTTCATGCCGGGTATGGGTATCACATCCTCTCCCTGGTGCAATAGCCAGGCCAGGGCAAGCTGTGAGGGTTTTACATTTTTCTTCGAGGCTATATCTTCTATGATAGCCAGCAGTTTAAGGTTGCGCTTGAAATTGTCGCCCTGGAATCGGGGCAGGTTACGCCTGAAATCATCTTCAGCCAGATCCTCTTCTTTCTTAATTGAACCTGTTAACAGTGCCCTGCCCAGGGGACTGAATGCAACAAAAGCAGTATTGTTTTTCCTGCATGACGGTATTACCTCCTCCTCAACATCACGCGAATTAAGGGAATACTCCGATTGCATTGCAGCTATGGGATGAATCTTTTCCGCCCTTTCAAGGGTTTTGCCGGCTGCCTCAGACAGTCCGAGAAAACGAACCTTTCCCTGTTCCACCAGCCTGGCCATTGCACCAACGGTTTCCTCTATCGGAACATTTTTATCCACCCGGTGCAGGTAATAAAGGTCAATACAGTCGGTCCCCAGTCTTTTAAGGCTTGCTTCACATGCTTTCTGTACATACTCAGGGCTCCCGTTCACAGCCAGATCACCATTCTCATCATTCACAAATCCGAATTTACTGGCCAGGAATACCCTGTTGCGCCTGCCTTTCAGCGCTTCGTTTATCAGCTCCTCATTATGACCTTCGCCATATACGTCAGCAGTGTCAATGAAATCAATACCATAATCAACAGCCTCATGTATTGTTGCAATTGACTCCTCACGGCTGCCTTCGCCATAAGCACCTGACATGCCCCAGCAACCGAGACCTATGGCGGATACCTCAATACCCGATGAACCTAGTATGCGATTTTTCATATGCAGTTATTCCTCCCTGAAGTATCCCTCCCTCGACAATACATGATCAAGGTTTGCCAGTCCGTAAATAACAACGGCTGTCACAACCGCCGTATGCTCCTGGTATTCGGGTATGCTTTTATTATACAGGTCGCGTTCAGTATGCCATATCTCATAATAGCTGAAATTATATCCCTTCGGATCGGCCGTCCCAAAAGATATTGTCGGCACACCGTTAATAGCAAAATAGGCATGGTCCGAGCCACCGGCCCTTTCCGGTTTTCTCCTTGGCTCACTCTCCTTCAGGGTAAAGGGGAAGTCAGGGTTAATATCATTAAGTGGCTTACACACCTTCTCAAAATCATCATACATGGCAGCAGGCACGCTCAGGCTGTTGGCCACGGTGGGTCCGCCATCACGGTTGAAATAGTTAGATATACTGCCCAGATTATCCATATTATCCTCTACCCATGCTTTTGATCCCAGCAGGCCAAACTCTTCAGCCGCCCATAAAGCCACGATAATAGTCCTGTCCGGCTTGCCTCCGGCTTCCATAATAAGCCTGGCCGCCTCCATATGAGGTGTCACACCGGAGCCGTCGTCCACTCCGCCTGTACCCACATCAAATGCATCGAGGTGACCTCCCATAATAACATATTCATCAGGGTATTTGGTGCCGGGTATAATACCTATTACATTATGAAATTTCACCGGTCCCATTTTAAAATGATTCCTTATATCAAACTCAAGCTGAAAATACCTGCGCTCCTTTGCCATCTGCTCTATCTTCCTGTACTGGTGCTCATCCAGCTTAATATCAGGCACCGTAGGCAGGTTATCGAAGGTTAGTGTTTTGTTATTTATATTCTTCCTGTCATATAAGGCCCTGATAGGAACCGTTGAGGCCTGTATGATTCCCAGTATGCCGGCTTCCACCATTTCCTTATAGAAAAGTGCAGGTTCCTCTATCATCGGCAGTAATTCTTCCTGCTCATCTTCAGTCCTGTTGCGATTAGCCATCCTTATCTCACGATTCTTCTCTGCTATCTCTTCATTCTCAGCGATAATGGATGCTCTTAGTGAGTCGCCTGTTGCCGAATAATCTACAGGCCATCCACTGTTCATACCCGAAATAAGCACCCATGCACCATCTAGTTTGCCCTTCATCCTCTCAAACTCAGACCTTGTTTTGGGTTCAATAAGCACATGTCCGCGCTGTACACCTTTGGTCCCCGATGTATACGAAGGTGTGGCAAAATGAAGAATCATGCCCTCTTCGCTCAGCAACCTGCCAAACCAGGGTCCGCGATTAAAGCCCACAGGCACCTCGCCTGCCTCATGCATCTCAACCTGCATTCCCCATTCACGGAATTTCGATGCACACCATTCGGCTGCATTCTCATAGGCATCGGAGCCTACCAGTCGACCACCAAAGCGGTTGCTCAGTATATCAAGATGTTCCATTGAGCGGTTATCGGTAGTGCCTATCTCAATAATATTACTTATAACTTTCCTTTCCTGCGCAGATAAGCCGGATGAGAATATCACAAGTGATATCAATACGCTAAGAATAGTAATTCGTTTCATTTTATTATCTTATTTTTATTTAAATATTTACAGCTTTTCAAGAGGTGCAAGTTAAATAAAACTATTTCAGAAATAATATTTTACTACATGTTTAAAAATAGATTGCCGTCTGTAGCTGTTGAGGCCTGATCATATTTACTTTACATGTACAGATAGAACAAACTCTTAAGATATTCAATAAAAAATTGGGAGTTCAGTTTTGATTAGTTAATTTTATAAGATTCAAGGACGCAAGAATATTTTTAAACCAACAAAAACTTATATTATGGGAAAACATGCTGTTAAAATCTTACAGGTAGATACAGAAGAACTTATTAAAATGCTTAATGGAGCACTGGCTGAAGAATGGCTGGCATATTACCAGTACTGGATAGGTGCAAGGGTTATGGAAGGACCGATGAGAAGCGAGGTTGAACCTGAACTGCTTGTTCATGCAGATGAAGAGCTTAACCATGCAACGATGGTTGTCGATAGAATTATTCAGATAGGAGGCACACCGATACTTAATCCTGCAGAATGGATAAAGCTGGCGGGTTGCGATTATGAGGAACCAACAGACCCATACGTTGAAGCAATACTGAACCAGAACCTTAAAGGTGAGCGCTGCGCAATAGACAGGTACCAGCAGATAGCCGAGTTCACTAAAAACAAAGATCACTCCACACACCAGATGGCTATCAATATCCTTAATGATGAGCTTGAGCATGAAGAGGATATAGAATCATGGCTTGCTGATCTCGAAAGGATGAAAGAAGACTTTAAAAAACTCAGGATGTAACAAAACCGGGTTGCTCAGTGCCACCTGCTGATACTTTCTATATATGACAGGCCATAATCTGGACTCTATCTTTAAGCCGGAGAGGATAGCTCTTATCGGTGTATCTATAAATCCTAACAGTGTTAGCGGTAAGGTGCTCACAAACCTTATTGGCAGCGGCTTTAAAGGTGTTATTTATCCTGTTAACAGGACCAGTGAGGCGGTAATGGGTATACCATGCTTTAATGATCTCAGAGATCTGCCACGCAAGCCTGACCTGGCAGTGATATGCTGCGCAGCAAACGAAGTACCGGAATGGGTCAGTGAATGTGGTGTGATGGGTATCAACGGCATCATTATTATGTCGGCAGGATTCAGGGAGACAGGTCAGGACGGGAAGGCGCTGGAAGACAGGATCAGGGATATAAAGAACAACTATCCTGATATGAGGATCATTGGGCCCAACTGCCTGGGCATTATCATACCGGCCCTTAAACTGAACCTCAGCTTTGCCTCTTCTCTGCCCCTGAAAGGTAACATAGCCTTTATATCACAATCGGGTGCCCTATGTACTTCCGTACTTGACCGGGCAAAAGAAGAAAAGATAGGATTTTCATTTTTTATCTCCCTGGGTAATGCCATAGATGTCGATTTTGGGCACCTGATAGACTACCTGGGATCGGATGATTCCACTAAATTCATAATCCTTTATATAGAATCTGTCACCAATGCCAGGAATTTTATGTCGGCCGCCCGTGCTTTTGCACGCACCAAACCTGTCATTGTATATAAAGCGGGGCGCTTCCCTGAGTCCGCAGCGGTAGCAGCTTCACATACAGGAGCTATGGCCTCTGAAGACAGCATTTATGATGCCGCCTTTCAGAGAACAGGTATCGCCAGGGTTTATGATATAGGTGAGATATTTGACTGCGCTGCACTTATTGGTCGGGATAAGATACCGGGTGGCGACAGGCTGGCCATAGTAACCAATGCGGGCGGACCGGGTGTTATGGCCACCGATGCCCTTATTGCAGCAGGCGGCACTCTGGCAAAACTTGCCGATGAAACCATGGAGAAGCTAAATGCCAGCCTGCCTCCTGTATGGTCACACGGTAACCCTGTCGATGTGATCGGGGACGACAGGTATAAGAGACTTGCAAAATCAGCTTCCATAGTACTGGAGGATAAAAATGTTGATGCCCTGCTGGTAATACTGACACCGCAGGCCATGACCAATGTAAAGGCAGCTGCAAAAGCTATCGGTGAGCTGCAGTCCTCAACCAGCAAACCCATACTTGCCTCATGGCTGGGCGGCGAACAGATGAAAGAAGGCATAAGAATTTTAAATGATTACAGGGTTGCCAGCTATGCAACACCTGAACAGGCCGTCAGGGCATTTATGACCCTGGTCGAATATTCGAGAAACCTGAAGATTTTATACGAAACACCTAAGGATATACCTCTTCAGTTTGCACTCGACAGGGATAAAATAAGAAAAATCTTCAGTCCGGTAATAAAGCAGGAATCGACAATACTGTCTGAGGAAAAATCCAAGGAATTGCTTCAGGCATATGGTATACCTGTATCCATGCCTGAAAATGCCTCTTCGGCTGATGAGGCAGTACAAATATCTGACAGACAAGGCTATCCCGTTGTTTTTAAAATCCTATCCCCTGATATTACCCATAAGAGTGATTCAGGAGGGGTAATACTGGATATTCACGATAGCAGGGAAGCCCGCTCTGCCTATCAAAATATTATTAAAAATGTCAGTGCAGCACAGCCGGAAGCACACATAGAAGGCGTAACGGTACAGCCCATGATAAAGATGCCGGGTGCGGTGGAAATGATAATGGGAATAAAACGTGACCCTGTCTTTGGTACCGTAATAATGACGGGGGCGGGCGGGGTCACTGCCGAGCTGTTTAAAGACAGTTCTCTTGGCTTTCCTCCACTCAATGAACGTCTTGCAAGGCTAATGCTGGAGCAGCTTAAGATATGGCCCCTGCTCAAGGGCTACCGGGGATCAAAACCTGTGGATATTGATAAGCTGGTGGAAATAATGATAAGGCTGTCCTACCTGGCTGCCGATTACCCTGAAATAAAAGAGCTTGATATTAATCCGCTGCTGGCAGGGTCTGACAGAATGGTGGCTGTGGATGCACGTATTGTGTCCGGGACAGATGCAGTTGTCAAAGGCAAAGAAAAATATGATCACCTGGCCATCATACCCTATCCGGAGGAATATGTGTCTGAGCCCCTGGCAATAAAGGGGCATGAATTCACTCTCAGACCCATCAGACCAGAGGATGAGCATATGTGGTTTGAGTTGCTCGACTCCTGCTCACGCGAATCGATTTATTCCCGCTTCAATTCTTTTTTCCGCTATTCGGTACATGAGGTGGCAACCCGCTATTGTTATATTGACTATGACCGTGAAATAGCAATAGTGGCAGAAACAGAGGATGAAGGAAAGAAAAAGATTGTTGGCGTGGGAAGGCTTATAGCCGACCCCGAACACGAAACGGTTGAATATGCCATCCTTGTGGCCGACAAATGGCAGAATATGGAAATAGGAAGCCAGCTGACCGACTATTGCCTGGAGATCTCGAAGAAGTGGGGACTGAAGAAAGTAGTAGCTCAAACCAATTCAGATAACCATCGCATAATATCGATGTTCAAAAAGCGAAATTTTAAAATTGAGCACGATAAAGAGACAGCTACAATCTACCTTGAGAAAACCATAGGATAAAAAGCGATATAATAGCTTTTTTCGGGCTATTACAGGGACAAAAATTACACCTATACTCGTAAGGCTTGTAAGCCTTTATTTATTAATAGACTGAACCAGAGAGCATGTATTACAACCTGTCTTCCAGAACTTTTCTTACTATATCATGAGTGACAAGCTTCCTGTCTCCCCGCTCATTCCATCCTCTCTTTTCCCATCGCTCAACCACCTTATCAACCGTCCCGGCAGGTATATCATAGTCGCTGAAACGGGTTTTTACACCCAGTGATTCAAAGAAATCCACCGTCTTTTCAATGGCCTTATCTGCCCGCTCATCATCGCTTCCTTCACAAATATTCCATACCCTCTCACCATACTGAACAAGCTTATCCTTCTTTTCCTCTTTCAGCACATGCCAGATACCCGGCAGGACTATTGCCAGTGTACGGGCATGATCAATATTATGCAGTGCCGTTAACTCATGGCCAATATCGTGCACGGACCAGTCGCCCGGCACACCGCATGATATCATTCCGTTGAGAGCCATGGTAGCAGACCACATAAGATTAGACATTGCTTCGTAGTCAGCGGGATTCTTGCATACACCTGGACCCTCCTCCACAAGCGTTAAAAGAATAGCTTCGGCCATCCTGTCCTGAAGGGGAGCATTGACCGGGTAGGTAAGGTACTGCTCAATCACATGCACAAAAGCATCCACAACACCATTGGCCACCTGCCGCTCCGGCAGGGTGCCGGCGGCATCAGGCAGCAGTACCGAAAACCTGGGAAACGAGTGAGGCGATTTAAAAGCCAGCTTTTCCTTGTCAGAAACCCTGCTGATAACGGCATTCATATTCATCTCGGTGCCTGTGGCAGGCAGGGTGAGTATATCAGCAAGAGGCAATGATGCTTTTATCTCCCTGCCCTTTGCAAGGATATCCCAGGGCTCATCACCCTCATATACGGCTGCGGCACCGATAAACTTGGTAGCATCAATAACTGAGCCTCCGCCGGCAGCCAGCAGAAAATCAACCTTCTCTTCCCTTATCTGTTCCACTGCCTTCATGCATGTCTCATAGGTGGGGTTGGGCTCAATGCCTGAAAACTCAGTAATATTACGGCCTTCCAGCGCTTTCATTACACCATCATAAACACCGTTCTTCTTAATGCTGCCCCCGCCGTATAAAAGCATTATTTTCATCTCTCCGGGTATATGCCTACTGATCTCCTGCAGCTTATCTTTTCCAAAAAGTATCTTAACGGGATTATAAAATTCAAAATCGTTCATATGACTGAGATGTTTTATATAAATATTATTGAAAAATTAATCATTCTTTTGTCTTCCAAATCTTCTGCTCAACTGCTTTTATCGGTTGGCAATATGCGTAGGCCGGGATTTCGAAGCTCCAACTTATCAAACCGTTGCGATTTTGAGTAAAAGTACAAAAGTTTAATTTACCCACATCTCCCGGCTTACGTATATTGCGTGTTACCCAACGTAATTAATCCAATCAATAGAATTTTAACGCAAATTTTGAAAATTTTTATACAATTGTTTACCGCTAATATCGTAATGAGTCTTCAGCCATTTTTGTAACCACTTCCCCTTCATAATTATAAAGTTTTACATGAGTTTGAGAATGTTCATCGTCACTCTGTGGAGTTATTACTACAAATTCCATTTTGGTGGAAGCTAAGGTATTATGATCAATCCAGGTGCCAGAGTTAACATAAATCGACTTTTGACCATTGTGATCTAGAGAAGATTCTATTTTCGCGACATGTGTATGTCCAAAAACGACAATTCTTACATCTGAATTAGGATTTTTAAAATACTGTATCTTAGCTTGTTCACCCAGTTCACTTTCAGATGCTGAATTGGCAATTGCACGATCTGTAGGAATAGGAATAGCAACCCTATTATGTTCTTGCCTTTGATCCCATGTGTCCTGAATACCATTAAATAAAGTTACATCAATTACTTCGCCCGGGGTAGTTTGGTATGGTACAAGATCATTAACGGAGTAGGTCTCGGTAAAACCATCAAAATTAGTTACAATTATATTTTCATCAAATTTATTTTCTATCTTAAGATAATTTATAGCCCATTCCCAGACTTTCCAATATGCAAATAACATTTCTTGGCTTTCATCTCCGGAATTATTTAGAGTAACAAGTGGTAAAGTATCTCCTGCTACCGCCGGATAGCCCTGCGACATATGAAGAGCAGCTATTCTGGTGAAAAAGTATCCCGGAGGCGATATTGTTCCCGGAGCGATATCTTGATTCGAAAAAGGATCAGGTGCACAAAAGAAATTATAACGATGCCCATGTTCAATTGCTATTTTAGGATAGCCTATTGGAGAGTAAGTTCCTAATCCAAGTTCAGGGTTGCGTTCTTGATTGATGCCAGGAAGAATAAGTTCAACACTTGCTTCGGTTACTGTTAAATCGTGGTTTCCTGGTACATAAGTTACTAAAATTTTATTTTCATTAATGATGTCGTTAAAGGCATCAATTACACCTTTGTTAGTAGCCGCTATGCGTTGTACAAAATCTGCTTGATCGTTTCCTTGATAAGGATTAATTGTAGCTGGGACAAACCATTCATCAAGTAAATCTCCATTAATAACGAGTTCTTTAACATTTGGTGATGCCTTTACTTTTAATAGTAAATTTTCTAAAGCTTTAAGGTTGTCTTTACATTCGGTATAAGCAAGATCTGCACCAAGATGAAAATCGCTGATAACAACTATCATATTTCTTTCATTTCCGCCATTGCTAAATGGATCAAGACCTTGATCTGTACTTTCACCTGAATCACTGCATGACATTAATCCACTTAACAAGGACATTAGTAATAGTACACTGAATAATTTTATAAGAACTTTCATGATTTACCTCTTTTTTTATAAATTTTCCTACTCGTAAAGCTTTTCGGAATCCGCTCTAATTTCAATTAATTTCTTGTCTTCAAATTTTCTGATTTATAATGGCTCTATTTATCGTTTTAAGGGATTATCCATGTTTTTAATCGCGTTTTATTATGTTGGGTAACACTCTTTTATGATCAACAAATTGTCAAGCGTATAATTTAAGCAATTTTTGAATATTTTCCAATTCAAATATTTTTAAAAACACAATAATTGCCGCCGGGGCAGCAGCAGATTTAAGCATGGATGCCAAACCCGCAAGCCACAGGCAAGGCTGTAAGACCCTGGTAAGAAAACAGATAATAAATTTACATCGCTGTGTTAGTTACAAGCTGACCAGATATTTTGTGGCAGATGTAAAACATTTTAATTACCTTGAAGAATTATTTACTTTATCCTTATCCTGACTTCATCATGATGGAATTATTATTATTCATATTTTTACAAGCGGCCGGTCTCACCCGGTTTTCTTGCCCAGAAACAAGCCAGGGAGCTTTCTTTTGCATATTCCATTATAAGAAATAAATCTTGCTGCTGATATAATATAAAACGGGAATGGACTTAGCCGCGATCCCATAAACAAAGTAATTAAAATTTTAAACGTAAGAAACAGAAAACGAAATGAAACCATTGACTTTGATTAAAGAAACTGCACTGATGCTCATTATTATCATTATGGCAGTGTCCTGTGCCGTCAACCCCGTTACAGGCAAAATGCAACTAATGATAGTATCTGAAGCACAGGAGATAAGACAGGGAGCTGAATATGATCCGCAGGTAACAGCCACCTTTGGTGTATATGAGGATGAAGCTGCTCTTTCCTTTATACAGGCCAAAGCTGATGAGATGGGTAAGATATCACACCGTCCCAATCTGAAATACCACGTTAAGATACTAGACTCCCCCGTGGTGAATGCATTTGCCGTACCCGGAGGGTATATTTATTTTACCCGTGGCATACTGGCACAGTTTAATAACGAGGCTGAAATGATTGGTGTGCTGGGTCATGAGATGGGACATATAACAGCCAGGCACTCGGTCAGCAGGCAGAGTAAGCAGACACTTGGACAGTTGCTGCTGGTTGGCGGCATGATAGCTTCCGAGGAGTTTGCTTCATATGCACAATATGCCATGCAGGGGATGCAGCTGCTTTTCCTTAAATTCAGCCGCGATGATGAGCGCCAGGCCGATGACCTGGGTGTGGCCTATTCGTCACAGATAGGTTATGATGCCCACATGATGGCTGATTTTTTCGAGGTTCTGAATAAAATGAGCCTCCCCGATGAACAGGGTGGTGTCCCCACCTTCCTATCAACACATCCCAACCCTGAAAACCGCCAGGAGGACGTAATGCAGGAAGCAAAAAAATGGCAGGACAGCCTTGCCATGGACACATGGAAAGTAAATGCCGACAGCTACCTGCAAATGATTGACGGAATGGTATATGGCGATGACCCGAGGCAGGGATATGTTGAGGATAATACATTTTATCATCCCGAACTGAAATTCAGCTTTTCATTCCCTGCCGGATGGCAGTTTGAAAATATGCCAACACAGGTTAATATGGCCCCCTCCGACGGTAAGGCCCTGATGGTATTTACCATGGCTTCCGCATCATCACTGGAGGAAGCTGTAAATACCACGCTTGAGAAACTGGGACTGGATCAGCAGGAAAGAAGCAACACCAGCATCAACGGGATGCCTGCAATAATTACCGTATCCCAGCAGCTAAACCAGGATCAGGCAACAGGACAGACACAAACAAACAGGATAATGTCAGGCTTCATTGACTACAATAACAAATACTATGTCTTTCACGGCGTTACCTCTGAAACTGATTATAATACCTACGCCGGTACTTTCAGGACCAACATGAATACCTTCTCAAGCCTTAGCGACCCTTCAAAATTAAACAGGCAGGCCATGAGAATACGGATCAGAAGAGTGGGAAATACCGTCACTCTTGCAAAGGCTTTAAGCAATATGGGCGTGCCGCAGGATAAAATTGAAGAGATGGCATTACTCAACAACCTTGAGCCTGAAGAAATCGTACCGGAAGGTAAAACATTAAAAGTTATCGCATACTAATCTCAGCAATGAATTAAATATCACCGGAAAGCAGGCTGGCAGTCCACAAAAATAATTGCGGGCCGGCAGTGCCCATAAATATCTGCAGTCTGGCCATAACCAAAATCCTCTGCGGGACGGCGGTGCCAATAAATACCTGCAGGCACGCTAGGCCATTAGCCTGAAAATTACTATCTTGCTGTAAACAAATTTTTTTATAACCCTAAGCACCTCAAAAACCATGAAGAAATTAATGTTATTGATGACAGGCATTATTGCCCTGTCAGTAACATGCACTTTTGCACAGCCGGATAATGCAAAACTGCAGATCGAAGATTATTTCGATATTGAATCAGTATCCTCACCCCAGATCTCACCAGATGGCAGCCATATCATATACGGACGCCGCTGGGTAAATAAATATGATGACCGATCCCAGACCGATCTGTGGATAATGGAGGCTGATGGCGGTAACAACCGTTACTTCATGGAAGGAAACAGCCCCCTGTGGTCACCCGACGGCAAAAAGATAGCTTTTACCAAAAAAGGGGAGCCGCAGGGCACGCAGATATTCGTAAAGATCATGGGTGTTGAAGGACCGGCAACACAAATAACGAGGCTCGATAATAGCCCGTCAAGCATTAAATGGTCGCCCGATGGGAAACATATATCATTCACAATGCTTGTGCCCGACAAGGACAGATGGCCCATAAAAATGCCGGAAAAACCGGATGGAGCGCAGTGGACAACCGCCCCGAGAATTATCGAAGACCTCGTATACAGGAGAGACAGGAGCGGCTTTATTGAGGATGGATATACCCACATATTTGTGGTACCGGCTGAAGGCGGCACAGCACGGCAGGTAACGCATGGCGACTGGCATCATGGACGGGGTGCTTACTCATGGACCCGCGACGGGAAAGAGATACTTTTCTCAAGCCTGCGCGTGGAAAATGCCGAATACCAGTACCGCGAATCAGAAATATATGCAGTAAATGTGGGTTCAGGAGATATAAGGCAGCTTACTGACAGGAAGGGTCCAGACGGCAACCCATTGGTGTCTCCTGATAACAAACATGTAATATATACCGGGTACGACTGGACCGATGATACCTATATCAATTCAAAGTTTTACCTGATGAACCTTGATGGCAGCGGATCAAGAATGATATCGGGCGACTTTGACCGCAGCGCCTCTGCAGTTAAATGGGCAAAAGATAATTCGGGTGTTTATGTTAATGTCCGTGAAGAAGGCACAGCCAACCTGTATTTTATCCCGCTAAGGGGAAAGGTCAGGCAGATAACCGAAGGCACCCATATGCTATCTGTTTCATCTGTCAGCGATAATGGTATTGCCGTGGCTACTGTCTCCGACCCGTATCTTCCGGGTGATGTCTTCTCATTCCCGATAAGCGATCCGGAACTTAAGAAGCTGACAGCCGTCAATGATGATGTTCTTACAGACGTTAAACTCGGCGAGGTAGAGGAAATATGGTATAAGTCGACCGGCGATGTGGACATACAGGGCTGGATAATCAAACCACCCGATTTTGATCCCGGAAAAAAATATCCGCTGATACTTTCAATCCATGGTGGACCCCATGGCATGTACGGTGTAGGTTTTAACTTCAGGTGGCAGATACATGCTGCTGAAGGATATGTCGTCCTGTACACAAATCCAAGGGGATCGGCAGGCTACGGCAGTGAGTTCGGTAATATGATAAAGAATGATTATCCCAACAAGGATTTTGATGACCTGATGAAAGGTGTGGACGAAGTCATAGCCAAAGGATATATCGATGAAGATAATCTATTCGTCTACGGAGGCAGCGGCGGCGGTGTGCTTACAGCATGGATAGTGGGGCATACCGACAGGTTTGCTGCAGCCTCATCCAACTATCCTGTAATCGACTGGCTGTCCTTTGTCGGCACCACCGACGGTGTGTCATGGTACCGTAATTTTGAGAAGATGCCCTGGGAGGATCCCTCAGAACACCTGAGGCGCTCACCGCTGATGTATGTTGGCAATGTCACAACACCCACCATGCTTATGACCGGCGTAAAGGATCTCAGGACACCCATCTCGCAGACAGAGGAATTTTACCAGGCACTGAAAATACAAAAGGTTCCGACAGCCATGCTCAGGTTCAATGATGAGTTCCACGGCACCTCATCAAATCCCTCAAACTATATCAGAACAATATTATACCTGCATCACTGGTTTGAGAAATATAAGAAATAAGATTATATGAGGGAACATCAGGAGCGCATGTTCCCTCATTTTTAACCTCCAGTATCACACAATTAATTCAAGCTTACTCTGTGCGGCAGCCAGCAGGGGCCTGGTCCAGACGCCGTAGCTGCAGGCCTGCTCACAGTAGCCCTCGCAGCTTATGCAAGTTTCAGAGGGCTTGTTAAGCTCAAGCCTGGCATACTTCTCCATGGCCCTTTTCTCCTGTTTCTTGACAGAGAAATAATAGTTATAACGGAGTATCTTATTGACAGGTATATTTTCAGGGCATGCGGCCTCGCAGTCGTTGCAACCAATACGGCAGGCAGTGTGTCCCAGCTCATCCATGTAGCCATTCAATACAAGATCATCCTTTAGTGTCAGTGTCTGTCCTGACAGTCCAAGCATCCCCTCAAGATCATCAAAGCTCTGGAAATCCCATAGCGTGGTGTGCGCCCTGGGGTTTGACAATACATACCTTGAGGCTGCTTCCTTCAGCTCTTTCTCTCCCCTGATGCCATAACGCTCAAAGAAAGTCCTGGCCTGCTCATTCATTGTTTTATACTTCTCGTAATAAGCCTGCGTGAATTTATCAGCCTCCCTACCCTCGTCAACCATCTTCTGCATCCTGCTATCAAGCAGGCCGAATATATGCACCGGGTTTGATTTCATTATCATGGTGGCTATCCCCTTCTGCTCACACTTATCCAGTATCTTCTCTGCCATTCCGGCATTAACGAAATTATAAGCCAGCAGGATGATATCAAAGCGCCCGTCATCAATGGCAGTCATAAGTATTGTTTCCAGGTTTTCATCGGTATTGTAGGCCCAGTTATTGCCATGGCATGACAGGCCAACATGCCTTACCTTTCCCTCCTTCTTCATCTGCTCCATCCCGGCATGAAAAGCTTCATCCTTCAGTATCCTGGTGTTTTCAACCGAATGTATCATCATGCCGTCAACATAGTCGCTCTGTATTCTCTCAAGCACCTGTCCGGTCCTTTCAATCACCTCCTTCTTTGAAGGAAAAGAGTCTTCCTCTGTATATAATTTGCTGTTTACAAAAAACCTGCTGCGGTCATGATCCTGCAGCACCCGTCCTATAATCCTCTCTGAGTTACCGTTCATATACACCTCGCCGGCATCTATCAGGTTAACCCCGCTATCGAGAGCAGCCTTTAATACCGCTTCATTGGTCGGGGCCCCGCTACTGATATCCGATACCCGGAATCCCGTTTTACCAAAGGTCCTGTACTCTTTTATTACTGCAGTCTCAGATGTATTTACCCTGTCAGCGGCTGCAAATGATCCGGCCGAGACCATACCGGCCCCCAGGGTGCTAACTGATGCCCTCTTTAAAAATTTACGGCGGTTGATCTTATTCGATGATCCCATAACTCTTGTTTTAAAATTATCCGGGAAAATACAAATTCTTTCCATTAAAATTATGCTGAAAGAAACATTAACACAGGGATTTATTCGATTAATAATACCTGGTTTTCCTGAAACAGTAAATAATATACCTGTTTTTTCATTATTCATACCGGTTTTTCATAACTTTGAAATACTGAAAGCTTCCCCGAAAAAGTTAAAACTAAAATACATTGTTATGAAATATTCCTGCCTGCTTATTATCAGCCTGTTCTTTTGTGTATCCACGGAAGGTCAGAACGGTAAAGTATACGATAACCTTTCATTTACCAGCTCAATACTTAACAGTGAGCGCAAATATGCCGTTTATCTGCCACCCGGTTATGAAAACTCTCAAAGAAGCTATCCCGTTCTTTATTTACTGCACGGGGCCGGTGATGACCAGACCGGATGGATTCAGTTCGGGGAAGTGCGGCATATAGCAGATAAAGCCATAAAAGAGGGTAGAGCTACGCCCATGGTAATAATTATGCCAGATGCCCATACAGGTGGCCGCGGTTACTTAAATGATATCGCCAATGAGTGGAGGTACGAAGATTTCTTTTTTGAAGAACTTATACCTTATGTTGAGAATGAATACCGGATAAAAAGCGAAAAACGTTATCGCGCCGTGGCAGGTCTCTCAATGGGTGGTGGAGGCTCTTTTATGTATGCTCTTCACCGCCCTGAAATGTTTTCTTCAGCCTGTCCGCTAAGTGCATATATAGGACATTTATCCTTTGATGCATTCAAGGAAAGATTTGCCGGGGATAATGCTGATTACTCTGACACTGAGCTCCGTGATTATTTTGAAAAACACAACGCCCTGTTGTTGATAGAAAACTTAGCACCGGAAAAGATTAAGTCAGTGCGCTGGTATATCGACTGCGGTGATGATGATTTTCTTTTTGAAGGTAACAGCCTGGTACATATTGCCATGCGTAAAAAGGAAATCCCTCATGAATACAGGGTGCGTGACGGCGGGCATACCTGGACCTACTGGCGCACTGCCCTGCCTGAGGTACTGAGCTTTGTATCACAGTCCTTCCATCAGTATTAGATTATACCTATAAAGAGGAAAAGGTCTGCAGGTTTAGAATCGGTCCAGGTTCATTACCTTATCCCATGCCTTCACAAAGTCGTTCAGGAATTTTTCCTGCGAACCCTCGCTTCCGTAAACCTCGGCTAGAGCCCTCAGTTCCGAATTTGATCCGAAGATAAGGTCCACCCTTGTACCGGTCCATTTCTGTTCACCTGACTTACGATCGCGGCCCTCAAACAGCTCTTCTTCTTTGGAAGTCGTTTTCCAGGTCGTACCCAGGTCAAGCAGGTTGAGGAAGAAATCATTTGTCAGTGCCTCTTTGCGTTCTGTAAAGACCCCGTTCTCAGAACCATCGTAATTGGCTCCCAGAACACGCATGCCACCTAAGAGCACAGTCATCTCGGGTGGAGTAAGGGTAAGCAGCTGCGACTTATCAACCAGCATTTCCTCGGGTGATGCTGCATATCCTTTCTTAACATAATTCCTGAAACCATCTGCCGGAGGTTCCATATATGCAAAGGACTGCACCTCTGTTTGCTCCTGTGAAGCATCATTGCGTCCCGGCCTGAAAGGTGCCTTTATATCATGTCCCGCATTCTTTGCCGCCTTTTCAATAGCCGCACATCCTCCCAGCACGATGAGGTCAGCAAGAGATATCTTCTTATTGCCGGATTGAGCATCATTGAATTCTTTTTGTATACCTTCCAGCTTATCCAGTACCTTTTTCAGCTGTTCAGGATTATTCACTTCCCAGTCTTTCATTGGCTCCAGCCTTATGCGTGCTCCATTGGCCCCGCCCCGCTTATCCGAGCCACGGAAGCTTGAAGCCGATGCCCATGCGGTGGCTACCAGTTCTGAAACAGACAGTCCCGAGTTAAGGATCTTATCCTTTAGTCCCGCAATATCTTTATCGTCCACCAGCTCATAATCGATCTCAGGTACCGGATCCTGCCAGATCAGCTCATCTTCCGGCACCTCGGGACCCAGATAGAGTGATTTCGGACCCATATCGCGGTGAGTAAGCTTAAACCATGCACGTGCAAAGGCATCGGCAAGCTCATCCGGGTTCCTGTAAAAGTGCCTTGATATTTTTTCATAAGCAGGATCCATCTTAAGTGACAGGTCCGTTGTAAGCATCATGGGTGCATGCTTCTTTGACGGGTCATGTGCATCGGGCACGGTACCTGCTCCGGTATCACCCTTTGGTTTCCACTGGAAGGCACCTGCCGGACTTTTGGTCAGTTCCCATTCATACTCAAAAAGGTTCTCAAAATAGTTATTATCCCACTCTGCGGGTGATTTAGTCCATGCACCTTCAATGCCACTGGTAATGGTATGTCCGCCCTTACCCGTACCGTATGTGTTCTTCCATCCCAGTCCCTGCTCTTCAATGCTTGCTGCTGCAGGCTCGGGCCCCATATGCTTGTCAGCATCAGCGGCGCCGTGGCATTTACCGAATGTATGACCACCGGCAATAAGAGCAACTGTTTCCTCGTCATTCATTGCCATGCGGGCAAAGGTTTCCCTTATGTCGACAGCTGCTGCAATAGGATCGGGTTTTCCGTTCGGTCCTTCCGGGTTAACGTAAATAAGTCCCATCTGCACTGCTGCCAGCGGGTTCTCCAGGTTCCTGTCGCCCGAGTAACGCTTATCGCCCAGCCATTCGGCTTCGGAGCCCCAGTAGATATCCTTTTCAGGTTCCCATACATCCTCGCGTCCGCCGGCAAAGCCAAAGGTTTTGAAGCCCATCGATTCCAGTGCGCAGTTACCCGCCAGTATCATCAGGTCGGCCCAGGATATCTTCCTGCCATATTTCTTTTTTACCGGCCATAGCAGCAGCCGTGCCTTATCGAGGTTGACATTGTCAGGCCAGCTGTTCAGGGGTTCGAAACGCTGTGAGCCCGATCCGCCTCCACCGCGACCGTCGTTAACACGGTAAGTGCCGGCACTGTGCCATGCCATACGGATAAATAAGGGACCGTAATGGCCATAGTCGGCAGGCCACCAGTCCTGTGAATCGGTCATCAGTTTAAAAATATCATCCTTTACTGCCTTAAGGTCAAGGGTTTTAAACTCTTCAGCATAGTTAAAGTCCTCACCCATAGGATCAGATTTTGATGAATGCTGGCGGAGTATATCCAGGTTAAGCTTATTCGGCCACCAGTCCTTGTTGCTTGTACCGGCACCACCCCCATGCTTCTGGGCGCCTTTGATATTAGTATCATATACCTTCTTATTTGAGTCTTTGTCTTTTGTCATTATTATTTTGTTTTAGGTTAATATTTAGCTTTTTTTTTGAACAATGCCCTAATAATACTAATGATTTGTATCCGTTTTTTGTTCAAATCCTGATAAATGTAATATACGAAATTCAGGGGTATTTAATAAACTTAATATTGAAATAGATGTTTTGCCGGAGATTTGAATTACAATAAAGTTTACAGATAATTCCCTAAGGGCAAAACCGGGTTTTAACAATCACCACCTGTGGGTCGCCGAAATTGAGAGTTCTATATTCTACATATATTTTTGTTGACATTTAATATTTTTATTGTATATTTGTCACCATGCAACCATATACATAAACCAATGGAGAATACTTTTGCAATAAGATTATCATCTGCCCGCAAGATGGCTGGAATGTCACTTCAGAAACTCGCTGATGCTTTGGGCAATGTTGTAACCAAACAATCTCTAAATAAGTACGAACAGGGTGTAATGAAGCCTGACAGCACTTTGCTGGTAAAGTTGTCAGGCATTTTAAATGTGCCTGTGGATTATTTCTACGCTGAACCAACTGTAAATGTTGAACTTACTAATCCTGATTATCGTAGGCATTCATCCAGAATCTCAGCAAGCCAAAAAGCAGCTATTGAAGAAAAATCCAGAACCCTTCTTGAGAGATACCTGGAACTGGAAAACTTACTAAACCTGGAAGAAAAGCCTGCCTGGTTTGAATTCAATAAAGATATTATTACTCCTGAAGATGCTGAAGAAGCCGCAAGGAAATTGCGTAAAGATTGGGATTTGGGCTATGATCCTATCCCTGATGTAGTTGCTATGCTGGAAGATAAGGGTTATAAGGTAATTGAGATTGATGCCCCTGTGAAGTTCGATGGATTATCTGCTGAAGTGAATGGATTTAAAGTAATTGTTCTTAACGGCAATTTATATGAAAGGAATAATTGTCGTAAAAGATTTACTGCTCTTCATGAACTTGCTCATCATTCTCTGATGTTCCCGGAAGTTATGGATCACAAAGTTGAGGAGAAATTATGTCATGTCTTTGCCAGTGCCGTATTATATCCATCAGAAATAGCAGAAAAGGAACTGCATTATGAACGATTTCATTTCTACGAGAACGAATTAATTCTTATCAAAGAAAGATGGGGAATTTCAATTTCAGCAATTTTCCTGACTGCACTTAGATTAGGTATCATAAATAATTATGTCTTCAGAAATCTAAATATTAATTATCGTTCTAGAGGATATCATAAAGACAATAATGAACCAGGAAGGTTTTTGAGCCAGGAAAAGCCTGTACGATTCTTACGTCTGGTATATTTTGCCCTTGGCAAGGGATTAATTTCTGTCAATGAAGCAGCATATTATACCGGGGAGAGTGTTTGGGAATTCAGAAAATCGATGAAACAGCTGGCATGAAACTGATAATCTGATAAGATCATATCGAAGAAAATAGATCGGGATTTACAGGGAGGTGCTTAGTTATAGCCCGCCTGCTGCAGACAGTTTTATTAGTTAATCCAATTAATCCCACGGGAATATATCTCCCAAAATAATCTGATTATTTCGTAAAATTATTGATGGAATAAATGGTATGGCTGATGGGGGAAACACCAGAAGGTATGTATGATTAATATTTCTTTTATAATTTTACCGGGTATAAAAAATAATAAAAGATGGATAACAGGAAGGTATTGAATTTTATAAGGGAAATAGAACTGTTCCAGGGTCTGGATGAACAGGAGCTTAAGACCCTCTCGGAAAGTATCAAGGAAGATACATACCGGCGTAACGAATTATTATTTGAGGAAAACGGGGAACGCAAAGACCTCTTCCTTATCTATGAAGGCGAAGTTGAACTGTTCAAGAAGAATATTTACGGAAACGAAAAACGGCTTTCGTTTTTTACCAGGGGCGACTTCCTGGGTGAGGGAAGCTGGGCCAGCGACAGCAAGCATTCAACAAGTGCCAGGGCCGTGGAAAAAACGAATGTGCTGCTGGTAAAAAAAGAATACTTCCTTGAGCACAGTCTCCCTGCCTTAAAGATAATGTCGAATATTGCCCAGGTTATCTCCCGCAGGATGCGCCATGCCAATAACCGTATGGTCAATGTGGCAGCGCAGTATGAGGCAGGCGAAATACGCGAGGAACATGACCTTCTGGGTCACAGGAATGTGCCCAACCAGGCCTATTATGGCATACAAACAATGCGGGCAATAGAAAACTTCAATATCAGCGGTGTCTCGCTTAATTTCTATCCCGTGCTGGTAGAGGCGCTGGTAATGGTTAAAAAAGCGGCAGCAAAGGCCAATAATGAACTCGGTCTGCTGGATAAGGAGATTGCAGATGCTATAATAGCTGCATGCACCGACATACAGAATGGCAAATACCAGTTTCATTTCGTTGTGGATATGATACAGGGCGGGGCAGGCACATCAACAAACATGAATGCAAACGAGGTAATAGCAAACAGGGCACTGGAGATCATGGGTAGGAAAAAAGGCGAATATGAATTCTGCCACCCCAATAATCATGTTAACCTCTCCCAGTCAACCAACGATGCTTACCCTACCGCCATAAAAATCGCACTCTATAATAATAATCTAACGCTCATAGATACTTTAAAGGAGCTTATTGAATCCTTTATAAGCAAGGGGGATGAATTCAAGGATGTTCTGAAAATGGGACGCACACAGCTGCAGGATGCCGTTCCTATGACATTAGGACAGAATTTTATGGCCTGGGGCATTACCCTTGAAGAAGAAATACAACGACTGGAGGAAAATGTAAACCTGTTCCTTGAGATCAATATGGGTGCCACTGCCATTGGTACGGGTATTAATTCCGATCCCGAATATGCAGACAAGGTGGTTGACCAGCTCCGGGAGATAACAGGCCTGGATCTGAAGAACGCGGAGAACCTGGTTGAGGCCACACAGGATACGGGAGCCTTTGTGATGTACTCATCGGCAATAAAAAGACTGGCCGTTAAGCTGTCAAAGATATCCAATGATCTTAGGCTTTTATCATCAGGTCCCCGCACCGGTATAAACGAGATTAACCTGCCACCCATGCAACCCGGCTCTTCTATAATGCCCGGTAAGGTAAATCCGGTTATCCCTGAGGTTGTCAACCAGATTGCCTTCAAGGTTATAGGTAACGATCTTACCGTAACCATGGCTGCCGAGGCGGGTCAGCTTGAGCTAAACGTTATGGAGCCTGTTATCGTGCAAAGCATATTCGAATCCGTTGAGATGCTGAAAAACGGTATGCTGACTCTGAAGCACCGTTGCATTGACGGGATAACAGCCAACAAAGAAAGATGCCTTGCGATGGTGCAGAACAGTATAGGAATAGTAACGGCCCTGAACCCGGTACTTGGTTACGAGACGGCCACAGAGCTGGCCAGGGAGGCCCTCGAAACTGATGCCGGCGTTTATGAACTATGTATCAAAAAAGGCTTGCTTTCAAAAGAAGAACTTGACCATATCCTCTCCCCTGAAAGAATGATTAAGCCACAGAAAATGAAAAAATAATCTTTGCTCTGCCCATAATAATTTTTACCCTGAGCTCCCGCATCTTTAAAATATGCAGGGACTTATTTATATGCATTTACATATAATAACTAACATTTAATACTAATTATATTTATTTACATATAATTTTCTTATATTAGCAGAAATTATATTTAAATACATATAATGAAAAGGTTTGCAGAATTCGTGAAGGAGAGAAGAAGGGAAGTGGGTTTGACACAGGAGGAGTTTGCTGAGCGAACGGGTGTGGCATTAACAGTGATAAGGAAAATTGAGCAGGGTAAGACAAACCTCAATTTGGAAAAGGCGAACCTTGTTCTCCGGATGTTCGGACATGAACTGGCACCGGTTAACAGCAAAGAACTGAAACCATGAGAAAGGGCAGGGTATATTATAATGACCGGCTGGCAGGTATACTCACCGAAACAGATGATGGGGAATATATCTTTCAGTATGCCGAAGAGTATATTAAGTATCAGCCCGGAGAATTCATAACCTTTACTATGCCAGTAAACGATAAGCCATATAGTGCAAAGCGCTTATTCCCCTTCTTTGACGGATTGATACCTGAAGGATGGCTGCTTGATATAGCATCCAGGAACTGGAAGATTAACCAGGCTGACCGTATGGGATTGCTGCTGGCCTGCTGCCGCGACTGCATAGGTGCGGTAAGTGTAGTACCAATAGTTAAAGAAAATGAATAACAGGTGCTTATATTGTTATGAGCCGCTGGATGGTAAAGGCGATTTCCATCCAAAGTGTTCAGTGGAATTCTTTGGCACTAAAGCAGTCCCGGTCATACCCTACTCTATTGATCAGATGGCCGATCTGGCAAAAGCTGTTGTGGAAAGCAGTGTCACCGTGCCAGGGGTACAGGCCAAGCTGTCGATGTCGCTGGTAAAGGATACACAGCGTGCCGGAGCTTCCAGGCTCACGGTAGTAGGTGCCCTGGGAGGTAATTATATATTCAAGCCCCCATCGGACTTTTATCCGGAAATGCCGCAAAATGAGCATCTGACAATGCGTATTGCAGAAGCATATAATATTAATGTGGTTCCTTCGGGACTCATACGGCTGAAATCGGGTGAGTTGTCATATATAACAAGGCGGGTTGACAGATCCCGGGATAGAACAAAGATCCATATGATAGACATGTTCCAGATAACCGGGGCCTTTGATAAATATAAGAGCTCAATGGAAAAAATAGGCAGGGCATTGCATGAATATTCCGCAAATACATTGCTGGATAAACTATTCCTTTTCGAGCTTGTATTATTCAGTTTTCTGATCGGTAATAATGATATGCACTTAAAGAATTTCTCCATGATAAAAAGTTCATCCGGCTGGATACTGGCACCGGCTTATGACCTTCTTAATGTTTCAATATTACTGCCGGAAGACAGGGAAGAGCTTGCCCTGACAATGGAAGGTAAAAAACGGAAACTCGGGAAAGACCATTTTGTAAAATTCGGAAAAGGCCTTGATTTAAGGGATAAACAAATTGACGGCGCTTTCGACCGGATGATCAGGAGCAAATCCCTCGCAGCTGCCTGGATCGAAAAGTCATTCCTGTCTGATAAAATGAAAAGAGCCTATTCAGAAACACTCGGGTCAAGATACCGGCAACTGGGACTGAGATAATTATGTTCTAATTTAAACATAAAAGAATGGAACTAATTGTTATTTGTGTGGTAGCTTTTTTAACAGCCATCCTGACTTTCTTTTTATTTATGGGGCCGGCAAGCTGTCTATGGATTACCTTCTTCAACGAAAATATAATTCACATTGAAAATTAAATATAAACTGAGAAAACATGAAAGCTATTATTTATTCAATTTCCATTTTACTTCTGACTTTTTCACTTTCAGTATCCGTAAAAGCCCAGGCTCAGATTGATTTGGAATCAGGCCTTGTTTTTACCGGGTATAATAATGTACGCATTCCCGGAGATCAGGGGACAACCTTCTCCTTAAAGGACGATCTGAGTTCAAAAACCGCATTTTTCTACAGGTTAAGATTGAGTTACACCATAAAATCGCGCCATACACTCTCTTTGTTATATGCCCCCCTGGAAACAAAATCAGAAGGCAGTATGCCACAGGATATTTTATTTGAAGGAGTGGAATTTCCGGCAAATACGGAGCTTGAAGGCATCTATAAATTCAATTCTTACAGGTTGACATATCGTTACGATATTGTGAAAAAACCCGGCTTAGAGTTTGGCTTAGGTCTCACTGCTAAAATCAGAGATGCGAAAATTGCACTTTCTTCGCCTGGATTAGTATCTGAGAAAACCAACGTAGGATTTGTTCCAATAATTAACTTCAGGCTATTATGGAATATTGATAATAAATTCGGTCTCCTGCTTTATGGCGATGCACTGGCCGCGCCACAGGGCAGAGCAGAAGATATTCTGATTGCTGCTACATTTAAGTTGTCTGATAGCTTCAGAACCAGGGTAGGATACCGGATTCTTGAAGGTGGTGCAGATAATGATGAAGTTTACAATTTTTCTTTATTCAATTATGCATCCGCCGGAATAACTTACACTTTTAATAAGACAAAAAAATCAAATTAAAAACAACTATTTGTAAAAAACCCCAAATATTAAAATACCTGGTATCCGTTATTTTCCTGTTCTTATAATTGCACAAGCACTATCTCATTAATTGCATTATTTAAGGCAATTACCTATTTTGGAGCTTGCAATTTTACAAAAGCCCGCCAATGAATGTAGAAGAGGTACGTGAATATTGTCTGTCAAAGAAAGGAGTTACGGAAGGGTTGCCCTTTAATGATACTGCACTTGTGTTTAAAGTGGCCGGCAAAATGTTTGCCCTGCTTGATCTTTCTGAAGAAAAGAGGGGATTAAGCCTTAAATGTGACCCTGTTCTGGCCCTCGAATTGCGTGAGCACTACCCTGAGGTTACCCCTGCCTATCACTTCAATAAGAAACACTGGAACGGGATAAACCTCCTTAGTAATCTAAGCCGGGATCTTATTAAGGAATGGATTGATCATTCATACCATGTTGTTGTTTCAAAATTGCCAAAAAAAATCCGGGATGAATCAGGGTTGTCATCTGAATAATCCTGTGGGGCTTTCACCTGTGGAAACCTCCAATTTGAGCGTACGGTATAATTCCATGATTCCGGCCTGCTTAATTATGTAACAGAAACTTGATAACTGTACTCTATTTTCACGCATTCTGAGCGCTTTGTGCACTGTAGCCTGGCACTGATAATCCGCCTCCGCTCCGCAGCTCCGGAGAGCAAAACAGGGCTTCCTTAGGAAGTTACGTAGCGTAATCATTCCCATAAACATATCACATATTATTTGTTTATGATATTTTTATCAGCTATTTTTGAATAAACCTTAGTATTTGTGGCTTTTTAATGATATATAGGTATGACTTTAGGACAACATATAACGGCATTGAGGAAAGAAAAGAAGCTTTCTCAGAGTGAACTGGGGAAGCAGGCTGGGACTTCGGGGGATCTTATCGGAAGGTATGAGCGTGACGAAGTTAAGCCGTCCATAGTAGTAATTATGCGTATTGCTGATGCCTTAAACGTATCAATTGATTTCCTGGTTGGTAAAACCGACCTGGAGATAGACCAGGATACTCTTAAAAGACTACGCGATGTATCTAAGCTGCCGGCTGATGCTAAAAGCAGATATTCCTGGTGGTAGATGCACTGATCCGTGATTTTAAAGCAAAACAGGCTTACGCCGGGTAAAAACTATTTATTATGAACTTACAAACGCAGAAAGCCATTATTATAGAGCAGTTTAAACAGGTTGACGATGTAAACCTGATTAAAGCTATTCAGAACCTGCTCGATTATGCTTCGAAGAAGGAGAAGGAGGCCTATGAGATTCCGCAGGCTCATCAAAAACTGGTAAATGAGCGCTTTAAAAATGTCAGGAAAGATCCTGAGAGGCTTCTGGACTGGGACAAGGCTAAAGAAGATCTCAAGGCCAGATGAAAAAATTCAATGTTAAGATCGACCCCGAAGCGCTTATCGATATTCAGGAAGCTACCAACTGGTATAGCGAGCAACAACCTGAACTGGGGGAGAGATTTCAAAGCACTACTGTTAAACAAATCGACAGCCTTGGCAGAGACCCTCATATTTATGCCGTAAGATACAAAGAGATCCGCTGCATGATTGTTGAAAAGTTTCCGTTTATGGTGCATTTTTACATCAATGAACCAGAAAGCTCAGTTGAAGTATTAGCGGTTATAAACACCGGAAGGAACCCAAGGGTTTGGCTCCAGAAGACCAGAAGCAAAGGTTAGCAAGTCTTGGATTAGCCAGGGTTCTTGCTTTTTAATAACTCTAATCAATCTACCTTTTCTGTTATACTTCTGGATCTTATTAACGGTACTATCTTTTAAATAGTAAATAAGGTATGCAACTGAAAACGCAACCGTCACTTGAGGATTGGTGCTCGCCTGCTGCAGCCAATTTTATTCGCCATTGCTTTTAATTCCTCTACGATTATAGATGCCCCTATAACCTGAATATTTATAGATTTATTTATATCCACACAGGTGCAACAAAAAAGCCTTATCACAATAAAGCGAAAAGGCTAAATGAGCTTGTAGCCCCACCAGGACTCGAACCTGGATCTACGGTTTAGGAAACCGCTATTCTATCCCTTGAACTATGGGGCCAAAATTTGTGCGGCAAAAATAATGTAATTTTAATACCTAATCAAATTTATTTGGATTGTGTTCGATTCTGGTCCCTGCTACCTGCTATTACACTCCCCTTAAAACGGGAACATTCTCGAAATATTAACTATCTTAGTACTCCCAAAATCAAAATCCATTTTTATGAAAAGATTTACCGTGAAAATAATCACCGGCCTGATGGCACTGATGATGATCATGCCCGCTGCACAGGCCCAGCGAAAAAAAGATAATGATAAAAATGCAGAGGACCCCTTTGCTGACGTGTCACTGAGCACCTTTAAATTCAGGGGCGTAGGCCCGGCCCTTACATCGGGCAGACTCTCCGATCTGGCAGTTAACCCCGATAACCATTCGGAATTTTATGTGGCAGCATCTGCCGGCGGTGTATGGAAAACAACAAACGGCGGCGTTACCTTCGAACCCATATTCGATGACCAGGGATCATACAGCATCGGATGCCTGGCAATGGATCCTTCCAACCATAATGTTATATGGGTGGGTAGCGGTGAGAATAATAACCAGAGATCAGTATCCTACGGCGACGGCCTGTATAAATCCATAGACGGAGGTAAGAGCTGGAAGATGGTGGGACTGGAAGAGTCAGAACATATAGGGATGATAAGCATCGACCCCCGTAACACCGATGTGGTTTATGTTGCTGCCTACGGCCCGGTGTGGAGCGCCGGCGGAGACCGTGGTATTTATAAAACCACCGACGGGGGAGAAAGCTGGGAACGCATACTTCATGTAAGTGAGCATACCGGATTCAACGAGATACATATGGACCCCCGCAATCCCGATGTCCTCTACGCCACAGCGCACCAGAGAAGGAGAAGGCAGTGGACTTATTTGGGTGGAGGCCCCGAATCAGGGATATATAAATCAACTGATGCAGGCAAGACATGGAAAGAGATTAACAAGGGACTGCCTTCCGTAGACATGGGAAGGATAGGAATGGCAATATCTCCGGCTAACCCGGAGATAATGTACGCTGTTGTGGAAGCACAGAACAACCAGGGTGGTTTTTACCGCTCAACAAACAGGGGTGCATCATGGGAGAAAAGAAGCAGCACAGTATCAAGTGGAAACTACTACCAGGAGCTTGTTGCCGACCCGGCAGATGAAAACAGGGTGTATATAATGAACACCTATACCCTGCTTACAACAGACGGGGGCAAGACATTCAGCACCAGGGGTGAAAGAAGCAAGCATATAGATAACCACTGCCTGTGGATAAATCCGGATAACCCTGCACATATGATGGAAGGGAGCGACGGTGGACTATATGAATCATTCGACTATGGCGATACCTGGAGGTTCTTTACCAACCTGCCTGTTACACAGTTCTACAAGGTGGGCGTTGATAATGACTTCCCGTTCTATAATATCATGGGCGGCACACAGGATAACTATTCCATGGTCGGTCCCTCACAAACACTGAGTGACCATGGTATAGTGTCTTCTGACTGGATAGTTACGGTGACAGGCGACGGATTTGAATCGGTGGCCGACCCGGAAGATCCCAATATCGTCTATGCACAATCACAGTACGGCAACCTGGTGCGCTTTGAGAAAAAAGCGGTGAGGGTGTGCAGTATAGTGCCTCAACCCGGCAAGGGGGAAAAAGAATATAACTTTAACTGGGACTCCCCGCTGATGATAAGCCCGCATGATAACAAAACACTTTATTTTGCATCCAATAAGCTTTTCAGAAGCCGCAACCGTGGTAACTCATGGGAAGTGATAAGCGATGACCTCGACAGGAATATCGATCGTAACCTTTGGCCTGTGATGGGACAGGTATGGCCGATGGATGCAGTGGCAAAGAACGGATCGACATCGCGCTACGGATCTGTTGTCTCCCTGGATGAATCAAGACTAAAGGAAGGCCTGCTCTATGCCGGCACTGACGACGGCCAGATAAGCGTAACAGAGGACGGAGGAGAGAACTGGTTTAAGATAAACAGCTTTGCCGGAGTGCCCGAATATACCTATGTGTATGACCTTATAGCCTCAAAGCATGATGAGAATGTTGTCTTTGCCGCGTTCAATAACCATAAGAGCGGCGACTTCACTCCTTATGTGTACCGAAGCGACGATAAGGGACGTAGCTGGACCAATATAAGCGGCGACCTCCCCGAAGGGGCCGTCTATGCACTGGAGCAGGATCATGTGGATAAAGATATCCTATTTGCCGGAACCGAATACGGGGCCTTTGTAAGCCTTGACGGGGGCAGCAACTGGAAACAGCTGAAGGCAGGTGTGCCCACTATCAACGTAAGGGATATGGCCATACAGGAGAGGGAGAACGACCTGGTGCTGGGCACTTTCGGCAGGGGTTTCTATGTGCTCGACAATTATGCCCCGATGAGGGAGATAAAGGCTGAGATAATGGACAAACCGGCCCACCTCTTTAAAGTGAAGGAGGCCCTCATCTTTAATACTTGGAGACCCCTGGGAGGACTGGGAAGCAGGGAAAAAGGATTCCAGGGCGAGGACTACTTCAGTGCTCCCAACCCTGACAGAGGTGCTGTCTTTACTTATATGGTGAAAGAAGGCGTTACAAGCCTTGAGCAGGAAAGGAAGAAAAGGGAAGCCGGGGCTTTTAAAGAGAAGAAAGACATACCCTATCCCAGCCTCGAAGAATATAAGGCTGAACAGGATGAGCTGCCCTCCTACCTGGTATTCACTATAAGCGATGAAGACGGTAACTTTATCAGGGAGCTGAGAAGTCCGGTAAAGAAGGGGATGAATAAGATTATATGGGACCTGAAATATCCTGCCGACCTGGCGGTAAGAAGCAGCCAGGCACAGGCCACGAGCGGACTCCCCTCATCCAATGTTTTTGTGCTGCCGGGCAAATATACGGTCAGCCTGTCACAGAATATACGTGGAGAGATAAGCGAGCTGGCCGGACCGGTAGAATTTAAGGTGCTTGAGCTGGATAACCGCAGCATACCGTCTATGGACAGGACAGCAATGCGCGATTTCAAACTGAAGGCCCTGAAGCTTGACAATGCACTGAGGGCAGCCTCCTCGGCACTGAGTGATATGGGTGACAGGATTGAACCCTGGAAAGCAGCCACCAAGGCCTTCGGCGGACAGCAGGCCACAGAGCTGATGAAGGAGGTGCTGGAGCTGGAACAAAAGCTTGAAAAAGCAGAGGTGGCGCTTAATGGTGACCGCGACTATAACAGTCTTGATCTTGACCCGGTATATTCATTGCGTAACAGGGTAAGAGCAGCAGTGTACGGTGTATCCGGATCAACATCAGAAATAACAGGCATAGCTAAAAAGAATTATGATATAGCAGCCGGGGAGTTCGAAATTGTATATGATGAGATAAAAGCACTGGTGAAGGAGTTTGATGCTTTTGATAATAAGCTGGATGAGATGGGCGCTCCAACCACACCGGGACGCTTTCCGGAGTGGAAGTAAAGACGAAGGCGTATCTGGTCCGGGCCTGTGATAATCATGGTGCCCACGGTCCGGACCGGAGTGGAACTACAGGCTTATAGTTATAAACGTATATCATCACCATCAAAGCGTTCATTAAGAACACTTATTATCTCATTTGCAGATGTTTCAATGGGGCGGTGAGTAATTTTAATGGTGTAGAAGCCGCCCTTTTCAAATATGGCATGGGCATATTCAAGCTCCATGCGCACCTTGCGCGGATTAACATAATCATCATCGGCTGAGAGTCCCAGCTCCCTGACCCTGTTGGTCCGCTGCATTATAAGATAGTTGGTTGTTGTGGTTAGACCGAAGACCCTCCTCGAGTCTGCAATAAAGAGCTCATCGGGAGGCTGGTGTCCGGGTATCAAAGGTATATTGGCAACCTTCCACCCGAACATACCCAGGTAAATACTCAAAGGTGTCTTGCCTGTACGTGATACACCCGTAAGAATAATATCTGCCTTGCATGCCCTGTGTGCATTGAGCCCGTCATCATGCTTCATGGTAAATTCAATGGCCTCCACCCGCCTGAAGTATTCCAGGTTACTCGTGCGGTATAATCCCGGCTTGCTTATTGGCTCAGTGCTGAGCGATTCCGACAGGTAATCGGAAAGACCACCTACAATATCAAAATTCCTGACACCGGCCCTGTCACATGTCCTGATCAGCTCCCTTCGCATATCAGGGTCAACCATGGTGTGCACAATAACTCCTTTCTTTGACTTCACCCTCTCCACTGTTTCCTCTATCATCTCCTTTGAGTTAACATCCGGCACCACTTTCAACGGACACTTATGCCTTGGAAACTGAATAAGCACAGACCGGACCACATTGATCCCCGACAGGCCCTTCCCACCGGACACAACAAATATTGTGGGACAGAAAGGAGCACTTCCCTTATCATTTTCATTATTCTTCATAATAATTTGATTTTAAGAAAATCACCTACAAAAGATAATATTTTTAATTTAATATTTGTTATTAACTAAGGAGGCCTTAAAATTCAGGTCAAAAACAATAATAATAAGCCTTACATGATAAGCGGCTTTTTGATTAAATTCGCAGTAAATACAGGTCGTGTACTTTATAAGCGAATATGAACTGAGTGAAAAGGCCCCGTCAACACAGGAAATAAAATAATAAAGATGAAAAAATTTATCAAAAGACTGCGGAATTTTTTCCGCACTACAGCTTTAGGTGGTGTTGTGGCCATACTGCCACTGGTACTGATCATTATTTTTTTCAGGTGGATCATAAATATTATTCAGAGATTCCTCGAACCCGTGGTAAGTCTGATTAATACAGAGTCCGAACTACTAATAACAGGCTTATACATACTGGCCGTGATAGCTATTATCCTGCTCTTCTTTCTACTCGGACTCTTTATACAGACCAGCGTGGGACATTTTTTCAGAACTGCCCTCGAAGAACAGTATCTGTCGAAAATACCCGGATACAAAATGGCCAGGGAAACAGTAATGCAGTTTTTTGGCAAGAACAAATCATTCTTCAGGGAGGTGGTGCTGGTTGATATTTTCAATTCGGGAACCCTGATGACCGGTTTTATAACCGATGATCATGAGGATAGTGAGTACCTCACTGTTTTTGTGCCTACAGGCCCCAATCCCACCTCGGGTAATATCTATCATGTGCATAAGAAAAAAACTATACGCACAAACACTACAGTGGACAGCGGGATGAAGTCAATAATCAGCTGCGGCGCAGGATCTTCTAATATTTTTCAAAGCAGGAAGGAAAATATAAACACTGATACAGAAAAAATATGAGTGCCCACACTGTGAAAAAAAGTTAAAAACACTCCTCTGGCATTGATCTGTCATAAAATTCCTTTTACTTTATTAATGTTTGGTGCAAAATCGTTAAACGATATAATTAAAACACTTATCATGTTAAGAGAAACCCGGAAAAACCCTTATGCCCTTCCGGGCATTATTATTGCCCTGCTGCTAAGCACAGCAATAGTCAAAGCCCAGGAGGTGCCCATCAGCTTTGATAATTACCACGGCTATAAAGGCAGTGTTGAATACCTGCAAAAGGTAAATGCTGCCTACCCGGCCATCACCGAGCTGATGACCATTGGTGAAAGCACCATGGGTAGGCCCCTTTATGTACTTGTGATATCTAATATGCAAACAGGTACTACAATTGACAGTCATGTTGTTCTGAGAAACAAACGAAAGGAAAATATTGATAATGTTCCCGCCATGAAAAACCACCAGGGCAAGCCGGGACATTTTATCAGCGGATCTACACATGGCAATGAATATACCGGCACGGAAGTATGCCTGTATATTATCGATAAGCTGGTCAGTGGCTATGGTAATGATGATAATATTACCGGTCTTATCGATTCCAAAGCATTCTATATCTGCCCTATGATCAATCCAGATGGTGTGTTTAACAGCGTCGAAAAAGGTATAGCACAGCGTAGTAATTCAATGTATAAGGATGATGATGAGGACGGAGAGATAAATGAGGACGGTCCGGATGACATTGACGGTGACGGCTTTATCACTTCTTTCAGGTATATAGATGATGAGGGAAGATATGTCATTGATGAAGAAGATACCAGGCTGATGATAAGGATAGGCCAGGATGAGAAAACAGATAAACAAAGATATTCCGTTATCAGGGAAGACATTGATAACGATAATGACGGCAAAAGGGGTGAAGATTCTGAGTCGGGTATCGATCTTAACCGTAACTATCCTGAAGGCTGGTGGACAGATGATGGCTTTGCAGGCGGTTCAGGCGATTATCCCCTGTCAGCACCCGAGTCCCACGCGGTGGCTGAATTCTTTACTAATTACAGGAATATTATTATGGCCCAGTTTTACCACACATCGGGTGGGTTCACCTACCGGCCTATGGGGACGGCACCCCACCCAAGGCTCAATCCCACTGATGTTGCCGTCTTTGACTTTATAATGGGCAAAAAATATCTTGAAATAATAGGGGAAGAAGTGCCGGAGGCCTGGATGAACCCCGATAATATTGATAAATACAAAAAAGAACTTGCCGGCACTGATGCAGACAGCTATTCAAAAGCAAGAGGCTATAAGCTGCCCAGGGGCTGGAGGGTGAGTTATAGTGAGAGTCGCGACAGGCGCTACAGTTACGGGATGGCTACCGACTGGCTCTATGCCCAGTATGGTATATACTCCATAACAACGGAGCTGTGGAACCCGGAAGCTGATGTACCCGGACTGGAAATACCCGAAGGTGATAACAGGCGTATCGCCATTCAGAGGGCACTGCTTAATTACCAGGACGAGAAATATGACGGTGAGCTCTTTGTCAACTGGAAAAAATTCAACCACCCGCAGCTGGGAGAAGGCGAAACAGGTGGATGGATATCACAGTATGCCAGGAATAATGCCTTCCCGGGTGAACCACTGCTGGATGTGTGCGAAAAGCACTGGCAGTTTGAACTGTTCAGAGCCGGACTGCTACCTGAGCTGGCTATCGCTGATATTAAAACCAGTATTATCCATAGCGGCAATACCAGTGAGGGAAAAGTAACGAGGAAAGATGATGAATATATAATACAAAAGGGCAAAAACAAGGGCAAATACCATATTGTTGAAATAACAGCTGTGATAGAGAATACTGGAGCGCTGTCAACCAACCTGGCAGAGGGAGAAAACCTGCCGGGCAACAGGGAGGATGTGGTATGGCTTATTGCAGACAGGGATGATATCGAGTTCCTGGAGGGACAGGCCTATACAGAACTGGGCAGTTTGGGCGGGACAAAAAAGATCCCCGGCATAAAAAACAAGCCATCAAAAAAAGAGGTCAAATGGCTGGTGGCGGTAAAGGACAATACGTCCCTTAAGGTAGTGTTATCATCACTCAAGGGCGGTACGGCAGTAAAAGAAATAAGAATCAAATAAGGAGACAATCATGAAAACAAAATACAGATATACGGGAATAGTAATTCTTTTCATCTTCTCCTTTCTGGCAGGGCAGGCGCTGACAGCACAGGACAGGCTGCAGAAAAGCGCAGGCGGCGAACATGGTGAAATGGATTTCAGTATTAACTGGAAGAAATATTATACATATGAGGAGTGGACAGGCATAATGAAGGAGATGCAGAAACAGTACCCCGCCCTCTGTGATATCGAATCAATAGGGAAAAGCAGGATGGGACGCGACCAGTTTTTGCTTACCATAACAAATAAATCAACAGGCAGTGACACTGATAAACCGGCCATGTGGGTAGACGGTGCCATCCATGGCAACGAAGTAAACGGCATCACATGCTCTCTTTACCTGGCATGGTACCTGCTTAGCAGATACGAATATGATCCCTATGTGCATAAGATGGTTAATGAGAATAGTTTTTATATACTGCCGGGACTGAATGTGGATGCCAATGATTCATATGTTAAATATCCCAATACAGCTAATAATCCGCGCGAGACTTACAGGCCGGAAGATAATGACGGTGATGGTCTGTATGACGAAGACCTTACAGAGGATGTTGACGGCGACGGTGAGCTGTCATATATGTACCGTGAGGATCCTGACGGCGAACTGAGGCTGTCATCCGGCGGAAGAAGGTTCGTTGAGGCCGAAGACGTGTTCGAGGGACTACGCTTTACCAGGATAGGCTCCGAAGGATATGATAATGACGGCGACGGGAGGATCAATGAGGATGATCTCGGTGGACCCGATCCAAACCGCAACTTCCCCTATGGCTGGAACCTGGATGCAGGTAATCCCTACCCTATGTCTGAACCCGAGACACGTAATGTTTTTGAGTTCCAGCTGGCGCATCCCAATATCTTTGCCTCCTTTCATTACCATAATACAGGGAGACTGATAATGTTCCAGGCACCGCCGGCGGTAAAACAATCGGCTGATCAGCAGGAGAGGCTGCGGCAACAGACCGAAAGGCAGCTGGAAGAGACAAGGAAGACAAACAAATATGCGCAGGCCTATGCTCGCAGGGTGAGCGAGGAATACCAGCATGACATGGACGTGCAGACAAAAATAGTCACCGAAGGGACATATATACTGAAAAATTACAGGGCCGTTATAGGAGGCCTCTCAGGCCAGGCACATGCCGCCACCTATTATATGCTGGGTGCATATTCCTACCTCATGGAATTATGGGGCTCACCGGCCACCCTGGCCGATATTGATAATGACGGCAGGGTGTCAGATGAGGAATTTATGAAATGGATAGACCTGGATCTTGCCGGTGAAGGATGGATAGACCCCCATAAGGTGGACCACCCTGACCTGGGTGAGGTATGGATTGGCGGCTCGGCAAAAAAGCATATGCAGCGGACGCCTCCCTCGAGGTATATAGAGATGGAAGCGGAGAAAAATGCCCGCTTCGTAATGTACTGTGTAAGCCAGTTCCCAAAAGTGAAAATCAATGATGTCAGGGTTAAAGCTGTCACAGATAATATATACCAGGTGGACGTAACAGTGGAGAACGAGAGTGTATACCCCACGGCCTCCGACAGGTCGGTGCAATTGAAAAGGTCAACTCCCGATGTCCTGAGATTTAAAGCATCAGATAATATAACAGTTGTTGAAACCTCAGGCAAAGATCTCGATGACGGAAGGCGCAGGTACTACCGCAGGTCGGATCCCGGACCCCAAACACAGCTGTCGGCAGGTGAAAAAACAGAGTTCCGCCTCAAGGGATCGGAAGAAAGGATAATAAGATATTTTATTGCCATGGATGGCAAAAAGGGAGAGGCTGAATTTATACTGGACTCTCAAACAGGGGGCAGCGACAGCAGGAGTATATCCATTGTGATCGATTGAGGAAACCCGGAGGATACCAAGCAACAATAAGCATATACAAATTTAACGGCTCTACAGGTCATCCTGCACAATAACAAAGGACCTGTGGCAAAAACCACAGGTCCTTATTATAAAAACTTTCTCCTTATGAGCCGGTGTTCCGGCAATCGGCCTTAAGCGTAAACCGGACTACTTCTTTGCCACCTTCTTCATTACCTCTTCCTTGCTAAGCTTTTTAGTGCAGAAGAACCAGTCATGACAGGTAACATCGGAGTCGCCGGCAGTCATCCTTTCTTCAGCAACACCGCATGATCCTGGCGGGGGAACTATTACTTCGTCACCCGGACGCCAGTCGGCGGGGGCAGCACATTTAAACTCATCCGTTGTCTTAAGAGCTATCAGCACCCTGTAGAGCTCGTCAAAATTACGGCCTATGCTGAGCGGGTAATAGATGATAGTACGGATGGTGCCTTCAGGGTCAATGTAAAAAACAGCCCTTACAGCCTGTGTGGCTGCCTCACCCGGCTGTATCATCCCAAACTTATTGGCTACGTTCATGCTTACATCATCGATAAGAGGAAATTTTACCTCAATATTCTTCATCCCCTTGTATTCAATCTTCTCCTTTATGGTCCTGAGCCAGGCAATATGGCTGAAAAGTCCGTCCACCGAAAGCCCTATAAGCTTGCAGTCGGCTTCTTCAAACTGCTGCTCCATGCTTGCAAAAGTCATAAACTCCGATGTGCATACGGGAGTAAAGTCAGCGGGGTGACTGAATAATATGGTCCAGTGACCTTTATAATCTTCGGGAAAGTTAATCTCTCCCTGTGTTGATTTGGCTTTAAAGGCCGGAGCCTTATCACCAATCTTAGGCATTGTGTAAGTTTCCTGTTCTTTAATCTCTTCCATTGTTGTATAATTTTTAAGTGTTAGAATTATTTATTTGATTTATTCGTAAATTCTCCGTTTATCTGCAACTGTATCTCCTCAATCCTGAAACCAGGTATCTGCTTTTCTTTAAAATAATCCTCCAGCAGGCGGCTTAACTGCTCATCATTATAATCAACAACCCTTTCTGATTCAGAAGAATAGAGATGATGATGATGATGCAAATCAGCGTCATATCTGATAATATCACCTCCTGTATTGATCCTTCGTATTATATCATTCTTTTCAAAAGTCTGTAATATTTTATATATGGTGGCAACAGCTATATTGGGATTCTTCTTCCTCACAGTTTCATAAATAATCTCGGCAGAAGGATGCCCCTTTGAAGCCTGAAGCGCCTCAAGAACAGCTATCCTCTGAGGTGTAACCTTAAGACCCTTTTCCTTCATTTTACCTGTTAAACCTTGTAAGTTCATATATTATCCAGCTAATCGATAATGATTATTATTTAATAATGAGTAAATTTACGAATAATTTTTTAAGCAAACAAATAATTTGCATTATTACATGTTTAGCCGGAAGCTTTAATTATTGTACTATTGCATTAATATTTCTGATTATAATGCGTTATTTATTTCTGCTGATATTATTAATACCACTCCGCCTGGCTGCACAGGACAGTATCAGCCTGGCTGCACAGGACAGCTATACCATCAGCGGCAGGGTTACAGACAGAGACAGCGGTGAAGACCTTATAGGGGCCACTGTCGTGCTGGAACCGGGACTGCAGGGGGCAGTTACAAATAATTATGGTTTCTATTCATTATCAGCGCCGCCGGGTAACTACACTATAAGTTTCAGATTTATTGGATATGAAACAGCTGTAAAAAACATAGAGCTTAACAGAAACATTAAGCTGGATACAGAACTTCAGCAAAAAAGTATCAGCCTTGATGAAGTGCTTATTTCAGCCGTAAAGAGCAACCGCAATATAGCACATGCTGAGATGAGTGTTGACAGGCTGGATATAAAGCAGGCAGACCTGATACCCGTTTTAATGGGCGAAAAAGACATACTGAAAACTCTTCAGCTCCTGCCCGGCATAAGCACAGTATCCGAAGGTGGCACGGGATTCAATGTAAGGGGCGGATCTATTGACCAGAACCTTATACTGCTGGATGAAGCCTCTGTATACAGCGCCTCACACCTGGCAGGCTTCTTTTCCATTTTCAACTCGGATATTATCAGGGATATAACTGTATATAAGGGTGGCATACCGGCCAAATATGGTGGGAGGGCGGCGTCGGTTGTTGACATCACCATGGATAATGGCAATAACAGGGAGTTTGAAGGCAGCGGGGGCATAGGCCTGCTGTCAACCAGGCTCAGCATTGAAGGTCCGCTTATAAAGGACAAAATGTCATTTCTATTATCCGGCAGAAGGTCTTATGCGGATATCATACTTAAAACACTGCCCGGTGATATTATAGAAAAAGGGACAAGGCTTTTTTTCTATGATTTCAATGCCAAGGTTAACTACCAGGCGGGGGACCGCAACAGGTTCTTCCTGTCGGCATACGCCGGGCGCGATGTTTTCGGCTATGACGAGTTTGGCATGGGCTGGGGCAATTATACAGGCACTTTAAGGTGGAATCACCTTTTCAGCGACAGGGTGTTCTCCAATACATCTCTTATTTTCAGTGATTTTACCTACGGGTTCAATCTCGATAAAGACACCGAATATCAGTCAGGTATAAAAGATTACGCTATAAAGAATGATATCAGCTTTTTTTCCAATACGGCTAACACAATAAATGCAGGTATTGAAGTTCACTACCGCGATTTTAATCCAGGTGCCCTCTCCTCTTCAGAACAGGGCAGGCTGAATATTGTGATGGAAAGGAAGGAAGCCGTGGAAATGGCCCTCTACGGGCAGAATGAGCATAGTATAAGCGATGGTCTGAAGGCCAGTTACGGTATCAGAATGTCTGCTTTCAGGCAGATGGGCGGTGGTGAGAACAGCAAAACCTACTTTATAGCCGAGCCACGCCTGTCCTTTAACCACCGTATCAACAACAGTTCATCAATAAAAATATCATATAACAGGCTCAGCCAGTATATCCATCTCTTATCGAACAGTACATCCGGACAGATAACTGATATCTGGGTGCCCAGCACTGACAGAATCTTACCTGTTATTGCAGGCCAGTTTGCCACAGGCTATTTCAGAAATTTCCTCAATGATATAATTGAATCGTCCATCGAAATATATTATAAGAACCTTAGTAATATCACCGACTTTGAAGATGGCACAAGCATTATACTTAACGAAAACATTGAAGATAATATCTTAGCCGGCAGGGGAAGAAGCTACGGAGCTGAATTCTTTATAAAGAAGAAACTGGGCAGGTTTCGGGGATGGCTGAGCTATACCATATCCCGCACTGAAAACCTGATAAGCGGCATAAACAAGGATAACTGGTACCCGGCTAAATATGACAAGACGCATGACATATCCCTGGTCGGAACATGGGATATATCAAAGCGAGTGGCATTGTCGTCGGTTTTTGTTTATGCCACGGGCAATGCAGTAACTTTTCCGGAAGGAAAGTATAGCCTGAATAATATACTGATACCCTATTTCACCGCAAGAAATGCTTATCGGATGCCTGCCTACCACAGGATGGATATCAGCCTGAAGATAAGAGGTAAAGAGCGGAAAAAATTTAACACAAGCTGGGATATCTCAGTATATAATGTTTATAACAGACATAATGCATACTCCATCTATTTCAGGGAAAATGAGAATAACAGTGTCGCCACTGAAGCAGTTAAGCTGAGCCTGTTCGGTATAGTGCCCTCTGTAACATTTAATATGAATTTCTGATGAGAAGATATTTAAGCATAATACTTATTTCTGCCTTCACCATGGCATCCTGCGAGGAAATTATTGATGTCGATCTTAAAACATCCGAACCGGTGCTGGTTGCAGAAGCAACAATATTGCTTGACTCACTGGCCGTGGTAAAACTAGCATATACCTCCAGCTATTTTGACACTGAAAAAGCAAAGATTGAGGATTATGCCCTGGTGAGTATCAGCGATGATTCGGGCAGGTCAGAGGTGCTTGAGTATATGGGTGAAGGTGTTTACCGCGGAAATATAATAAGGGGAAAGGAAAATACTGAATACAGTCTCAGCATCTCCGCCGGAGACAGATCATACAATGGCAGTTCATACCTCAACAGCAAACCGGAGATACTGATACTTGAATATGAAAAGCTTGACATCCCCCACTATTCGGAAGAGACCATTTACTCATTAATGGCGATAATCACAGATAATCCGTACAGTGATAACTACTATATGCTCAGGTATTACCGTAACGGTGAAATGATAAATGATTACTATTCAATATTCAGTGACAGGTATCTGCAGGCCGACACTATAGTGTACTCCGACTACAAACTTGACTTTTACAAAACTGATACGGTAAAGGTTGAACTATACGCTATTGACAGAGGTGTATATAATTATTTTAACCTGGTGAATGATGTACTATTCAGTGCCATGAGCTCATCAACACCCTTTAACCCGGAATCCAATATCAGCGGTGGCATACTTGGCTATTTTATGGCAGCCTCTTTTGATAGCGACAGTATAATAATCTATTGATCATACATCCTGTCATAGTCCCTGTTGGCCTTTCTGAGTATCATTTTCACCGCAAAAGGAAAGAATCTCAGTGCAAAAGCCTGCAATTTGCCTACAGCCGATAGCGTAAGCCTGTTCTTCTTTTTCCTGACCATACCGGCCACCGCCCTTGCAACATCTTCCCTGCTGGCCGCCTTCTGCTTACGCGCAGCCAGGGTCCTGTATGTGCCGTCAGGGTATAATATCTGTTTATTCTCCTCGTTCTCTGTAAACCCGACATATATAATGCCGGTATGCAATTCACTCTTTTTAAACTCTATCTGCATGGCCTCCGCCAGGGCACTCAGTCCCATCTTCGACAGGCTGTATGTTGAGTGTCCGGGCATACCCAGTCGCGCCGCCAGTGTTGAAATAAAAATAATGCTGCCACCTGTCGTAAGCAGGTGAGGCATGGCGTATGTAGACATATACACCGGTCCCATCAGGTTAATGCCCACCGTACGGTCCCATGCGTCTGTTGTAAGATCACGGAACTTACCATGACTGGCAATACCTGCATTATTAACAAGCACATCCAGCCTCCCGTATTCCTCAATAATCTTTTCTGTCATTTCCCGGCACTGCTCACTGTCAGACACATCGCCCGCCAGGCTGAGACAGGAAACTCCTGCCGATACCAGCTCTCTGTATGTTGCATCCAGCGACTCCCTGCTCCTTCCGTTAATACAGACCCTGGCACCGTAACTGCCAAAAAGGAGAGCTGTGGCTTTTCCTATACCCTTGCTTGAACCGGTAATAAAAACAACCTTATCCTTAAAATATTTTTGCATGCTTTTTATAGTTTTTGTGTGATCAGTGCTATTAATCACTTAATTCATAAGGCCGTTTTGCCGGTTACGTATTAGTTAATCATTTGTTATTCAGATACCCATGAGCCCTGAACCAGTCCACCGCTTCCCGTAGTGCTTTGTCCAGAGGGGTTTGTGGCATTCCCAGTTCATCAACAGCTTTTTTGCTTGTATAATAATGCTTCTCGGTGGATATAAGAGCCAGGGGATATGTTACCGATGGCCTGAACCGAAACAAAGATGAGGCTGCGGAAAGCAGACCGCCGTAGGCCAGCGTAAGCGCCCGCGGCATCTTGCGGGAAGGTACTTTTACACCCAGGGCAGAAGCCATTTTGCTGAATGCCTCCTTATAGCTCAGGTTCTCATTGCCCAGAATATAGCATTCGCCCTTTTTGCCTTTCTCCATTGCATTGGCAATGGCAACAGCCACATCTTTCACATAGACAAAATTCCTTCCCCCGGGAGGATAACCCGGCATCTTACCATCGTTAACCGCCAGTATCATAGTGCCTGATGAAGGTTTGGCATCATATGGACCGATCATAAAGGTGGGGTTAAGCACAACTGCATCCAGCCCTTCCTTTTTAACGGCATCAAGCACTTCCTTCTGAGCAGCATATTTCGAACACATATAGTCAAGCTTATACCTGCCTGCGGCATAAGGCCTTGTTTCGTCACCCGGACTCTCCTCATCACCCGGACCGAATGAATTTGCCGTGCCTATATGCAATAATCTCTTCACTCCCGCCTCTCCGGCTGCATTTATGATATTCTTTGTGCCCTCAACATTTACTTTCCAGTAGTCAGTATGCCTGGGAGGCCATGTATCGGTAAGTGCAGCGGCATGAATAATAATATCACTGCCTTTAACAAGCTCCTTCAGCTGCGGGTAATCAAGTATGCTTCCATAACATTTTTCTACTTCCAGTCCCTCAAGGTAAGCTGCTTTCCGTCCAGTTTCAATAAAGACTTTAATGTCGCAGGACCTTTCGAGAAGTATCCTTACCAGGTTGTTTCCCAGCACCCCGTCAGCGCCGGTAATAAAAACTTTCATATACCAGTTTTTTCGTAAACGATAAATTAATAAACTCTTGACAGGCAAACAGGTGCCTTTTTCAGCCAGAAATATCAATAAGAGGGGAAATTTATAAAATATTGATAAGAAATCAGACCAAAGAGCCTACTTTTGTATTATTAAAAATGCCAGGAACAGATTATATATGAAAGAACCATTATTCGGTAAGAGTCTGGACGAGATAATTGCCATTGTAAAAGAGCAGGGATTGCCGGCATTTACCGCAAGGCAGATAGTGGAATGGCTTTACAGTCACAAGATGGACGAAATTGACAGCATGAGCAACCTCTCCAGGAAGGCCAGGGAAGGACTTAAATTGAAATACACCATCGGTCACAGTCCGTTCATTAATCTTATGGAATCGGCTGACGGAACAAAAAAGTACCTGTTCCCGGCAGGTGATAATAAATTTATTGAGTCGGCTTATATACCGGAAGAAAGCAGGAGTACCCTGTGCATATCAAGCCAGGTAGGCTGCAAGATGGGATGTCTCTTTTGCATGACAGGCAGGCAGGGCTTCCAGGGACAGCTGACGGCAACTGAGATACTGAACCAGCTGGTGAGTATACCAGAAAGCGGAAACATCACAAACCTGGTATACATGGGTATGGGGGAGCCTTTGGATAATACAGAGAATGTTATCAAATCAATAGACATACTTACCGCTGACTGGGGCTTTGGTATGTCGCCTCGGCGGATAACGGTATCGACCATAGGCATTATTCCAGGCATGAAAGAGTTCCTGCTGCGCACTGATGCCCACCTTGCCCTGAGCCTTCACAGCCCTTTTCCCGAAGAGCGTAAAAATCTCATACCCGCAGAGAAAAGTAATCCTCTTTCTGAGATAATGAAAATAATCAGGAACCATGACTGGGGCAGGCAGAGGAGGATATCCTTTGAATATATTATGTTTAAAGGTGTCAATGACAGCGACAGGCATATCAATGAGCTATCGCGACTTCTCAGCGGTCTACGCTGCCGGGTCAACCTTATCAGGTTTCATCCTGCACCCGGACTCCCTTATGAAAGCAGCAGCAACGATACTATTGCCAGGTTCAGGGATAAGCTTGGAGCAAAGGGCATAATCACCACCATACGTGCTTCAAGGGGTGAGGATATAATGGCCGCCTGTGGATTGCTCTCAACCATGGAGAAACATTAAGGACATCCGCGGCAAGTACCATTAAATCTCCAGATTGGATATCTCCTCTGTTACCTCGAATTCATAATCAGGGTATTCATATAAAGGAACACGTGGCTCGGTCTCACCAAGCGAATAGCCCCATATACTCTCATATTCAGCCGGGTTATCTCCCAGCTCTGCCAGCTGGTCAAGATATTCACTTATCGATTTTGATTCAATAATAATGATTTTGCCCATCTTATGTATTATGGGACTGTGTACCCTGGTGGGATCATGGTCGAACTCAAGTATGCGCCGCCCATAGCGGGTTATACCGATAACTCTGTATGTCAGACTCTTACCTACGCCCGGAAGGTTAAGCACATTTCTGTCCGTTGCCAGGAAGGGTATATTTGCCTTTTGTCTCAGGGCATTTATATTTTCCTGCATATTTTCTGCTTCTGCCGGGAACTCCTTTATCTCTTCATAATATTCCTCCGGTATGAATCCCAGGGTTTTCTCTTCAATCTGCTCCTGAACAGCCCTGGCATTGGGTGCAAAATTGAAATTATTCTCCATATACCCTTTCACCGAGAAAGTATAATAAGTGAGCACGCCTATATCATTCAGCACCTTACGAAGCTTTGAGGTATGACCTCTCCTGGAGGCGGCTGTGGTAAACACCAGCTGGTTGGTAACAGTCCACCCGGCAGCTATCAGCTTCTTCAGTCCGTCCCTGGCCTCAGGTGTAATTTCCATGGGCGACTCAAAATGTGTCTGGATCAGAAACTGCTGTATACCGGCCTTCGATGCTTTCTTCTTAAAATCGCCGAGAATACCGGCAAGATCATCATTTATCCTCTGTGGCAGGTAAGCCGGCAGCCGGCTGCCCAGCCTAACTCTCTGTATCTCAGCATGCTTCTGACCGTTCTCAAGTTTTTTATTGGACTCCCTCTTACGCAGGGCCATTTCATAAACAGCATCAAGTATCTTCGCCAGCGATTTGTCACTGCTCATAAGGGCATCACCACCGGTGATCAGTATATCCCTTAACTGCGTATCCTCCTCGAAATAGCTCATTATCTCTTCCAGGCGCTGGTCCCAGGATTTTTTTGGCTTCAGCTTATCGAGGTTAAAATTAAGGTGCCCGCTCTGAAAATCATAGAGGCGCTGGCATGATGAGCATAATCCGCCACAGGCCCTTCCCATGGTATCGGGTATCATTATAGCCACCTCCGGGTATCTCCTGTGTATATTATGCTCGGTGGGCAAGATCCAACCTGCAGCATTGGGCTTGCCCGGCTCCACCAGGTCTTCTTTTTCCCATGCCACTATATGGCCGAACTCATTCACCAGCTGCTGACTGTACAGCACATAATACCTTATTGCCAGATCGGCACCGATGGCAAAATACGGCACCCTTACATGCAATAATGAAAGGTAATAGGGATTGACAAAGAATGGAATCCCCTTTGCTTCGGCATCCTTAAGTATTTTCATGGTGTCCGGGTCGAGCGAATAGCCCAGCAACTCATTCAGCAATTCGGGTGTCCTTACGGCAAAGCGAAGGTGAAACAGGTGCTCCTTCCACCATTCCGTCATTGCCAGCACCTTCTGTTGGCTGGATAAACCAGCCTCAAAGAAATATTTTTTATCCTTTATCAAACCGGCGTCGATCTTATCAATAAAGATCTTTATTATCCTGTCGCGGTTCTCCTCCCTTAACTTTACAATGCGCGGATCGAGTCCCGATGGAAAGCGCTCCATCCATAAGCGCAGCTGTTTCTTTTCCGTTTTCCTGCGCTCATAGGTGCCTGCCAGCTGCCGGAAAAGATAAAGCATATCCTTAAAAAAGGCCGGCTTTGCACCTCCTGTACCGTGAGTTACAGCCATCCATATCATCTTAACCGGATTATTCACAGCCTGCTCACCCCTCAGGTTAAGGTCCTCATAAGACCGCCCGGCATGGTCAATATAATCCAATATCCGTATTGCAGCAAAATCTTTCCATTCCAGCTTTTCAAAGGCTTCCCTGCCACTTACCTCGCCTTTATAAAAGCTGTAAGCGTCAGGACGGTTTTCGAGTATTCCTGTCACCCAGTCTTTAACACCAACCAGTGCCTCCGTCTCGTTCCTTGCATTCCTCATTATCTCCTCCAGAATGGGATTCTCTTTCAACAATTCCTTTAATACCCGGTGAGCCTTTACATTGATCGCAATCCTGTCAAGATCCAAAAACTTTTCCATGCTTAAAATGCTTGATTTGACTATAAATTTAATAAAAATACCATTATAAACCATCTGATTAAATTTGCACTTTATAAGCGAATATGAACTGAGTGAAAAGGCCCCGTCAACACAGGAAATAAAATAATAAAGATGAAAAATTTTATCAGGAGATTGCGGAAATTTTTCCGCACTACAGCTTTAGGTGGCGTTGTGGCCATACTGCCACTTGTACTGATATTTATTTTTTTCAGGTGGATCATAAATATTATTCAGAGATTCCTTGAACCCGTGGTAAGTCTGATTAATACAGAGTCCGAACTGCTTATAACAGGCTTATACATACTTGCCGTGATAGCTATTATCCTGCTCTTCTTTCTACTCGGACTCTTTATACAGACCAGCGTGGGACATTTTTTCAGAACTGCCCTCGAAGAACAGTATCTGTCGAAAATACCCGGCTACAAAATGGCCAGGGAAACAGTAATGCAGTTTTTTGGCAAGAACAAATCATTCTTCAGGGAGGTGGTGCTGGTTGATATTTTCAATTCGGGAACCCTGATGACCGGTTTTATAACCGATGATCATGAGGATAGTGAGTACCTCACTGTTTTTGTGCCTACAGGCCCCAATCCCACTTCGGGTAATATCTATCATGTGCATAAGGATAAAACTATACGCACAAACACTACAGTGGACAGCGGGATGAAGTCAATAATCAGCTGCGGTGCAGGATCTTCTAATATTTTTCAAAGCAGGAAGGAAAATATAAACACTGATACAGAAAAAATATGAGTGCCCACACTGTGAAAAAAAGTTAAAAACACTCCTCTGGCATTGATCTGTCATAAAATTCCTTTTACTTTATTAATGTTTGGTGCAAAATCGTTAAACGATATAATTAAAACACTTATCATGTTAAGAGAAACCCGGAAAAACCCTTATGCCCTACCGGGCATTATTATTGCCCTGCTGCTAAGCACAGCAATAGTCAAAGCCCAGGAGGTGCCCATCAGCTTTGATAATTACCACGGCTATAAAGGCAGTGTTGAATACCTGGAAAAGGTAAGTGCGGCCTACCCGGGCATCACCGAGCTGATGACCATTGGTGAAAGCACCATGGGGAGACCCGTTTATGTACTTGTTGTATCCAATATGCAAACAGGTACAACAATTGACAAGCATGTCAATCTGAAAAACAAACGAAAGGAGAATATTGATAATGTTCCGCCCATGAAAAGTCACCAGGGCAAGCCGGGACATTTTATCAGCGGATCAACACATGGCAATGAATATACCGGCACGGAAGTATGCCTGTATATTATTGATAAGCTGGTCAGCGGCTATGGTAATGATGATAATATTACCGGCCTTATCGATTCCAAAGCATTCTATATCTGCCCTATGATCAATCCAGATGGTGTGTTTAACAGCGTCGAAAAAGGTATAGCACAGCGGAGTAATTCAATGAATAAGGATGATGATGAGGACGGGAAGATAAATGAGGACGGTCCGGATGACATTGACGGTGACGGCTATATCACTTCTTTCAGGTATATAGATGATGAGGGAAGATATATCATTGATGAAGAAGATCCCAGGCTGATGGTAAGGATCAGCAGTGATGAGAAAACAGATAAACAAAGATATTCCGTTATAAGGGAAGACATTGATAATGATAATGACGGCAAAAGGGGTGAAGATTCCGAGTCGGGTATCGATCTTAACCGTAACTATCCTGAAGGCTGGTGGACGGATGATGGTTTTGCCGGCGGTTCAGGCGATTACTCCCTGTCAGCACCCGAGACCCACGCGGTGGCTGAATTCTTTACCAATTACAGGAATATTCTTATGGCCCAGTTTTACCACACATCGGGAGGCTTCACCTACCGCCCTATGGGTACGGCACCCCACTCAAGGCTCAATCCCACAGATGTTGCCGTCTTTGACTTTATAATGGGCAAGAGATACCTCGAGATAATAGATCAAGAAGTGCCGGAGGCCTGGATGAACCCTGGTGATATTGATAAATACAAAAAAGATCTGGCCGGCACCGATGCAGACAGCTATGCAAAAGCAAGAGGCTATAAGCTGCCCCGGGGATGGAAAGTGAGTTATGATGAGAACCGTGATAAGCGATATGGCTATGGTATGGCCACCGACTGGCTCTATGCCCAGTACGGTATATACTCCATAACAACGGAGCTGTGGAATCCTGAAGCCGATGTACCCGGACTGGTAATACCTGATGATGATAACAGGCGTATCGCCATTCAGAGGGCACTGCTTAATTACCAGGACGAGAAATATGACGGTGAGCTCTTTGTCAGCTGGAAAAAATTCAACCACCCGCAGCTGGGAGAGGGTGAAACAGGAGGATGGATATCACAGTATGCCAGGAATAATGCCTTCCCGGGTGAACCACTGCTGGATGTGTGCGAAAAACACTGGCAGTTTGAACTGTTCAGAGCCGGACTGCTACCTGAGCTGGCTATCGCTGATATTAAAACCAGTATTATCCATACCGGCAATACCAGCGAGGGAAAAGTAACGAGGAAAGATGATGAATATATAATACACAAGGGCAAAAACAAGGGCAAATACCATATTGTTGAGATAACAGCGGTAATAGAGAATACGGGTCCGCTGTCAACCAACCTGGCAGAGGGAGAAAGCCTGCCGGGCAACAGGGAGGATGTGGTATGGCTTATTGCAGAGAGGGATGATATCGAGTTCCTGGAGGGACAGTCCTTTACAGGTCTGGGCAGTTTGGGCGGAACAAAAAAGATCCCCGGCATAAAAAACAGGCCATCAAAAAAAGAGGTCAAATGGCTGGTGGCGGTAAAGGACAATACGGACCTTAAGGTAGTGTTATCATCACTTAAGGGCGGTACGGCAGTGAAAGAAATAAGAATCAAATAAGGAGACAATCATGAAAACAAAATACATATATACGGGAATAGTAATTCTTTTCATCTTCTCCTTTCTGGCAGGACAGACACTGACAGCACAGGACAGGCTGCAGAAAAGTGCTGGCGGCGAACATGGTGAAATGGATTTCAGCATTAACTGGAAGAAATATTATACATATGAGGAATGGACAGGCATAATGAAGGAGATGCAGAAACAGTACCCCGCCCTCTGCGATATCGAATCAATAGGGAAAAGCAGGATGGGCCGTGACCAGTTTTTGCTTACCATAACAAATAAATCAACAGGCAGTGACACTGATAAACCGGCCATGTGGGTAGACGGTGCCATCCATGGCAACGAAGTAAACGGCATCACATGCTCTCTTTACCTGGCATGGTACCTGCTTAGCAGATACGAATATGATCCCTATGTGCATAAGATGGTTAATGAGAATAGTTTTTATATACTGCCGGGACTGAATGTGGATGCCAATGATTCATATGTTAAATATCCCAATACAGCTAATAATCCGCGCGAGACTTACAGGCCGGAAGATAATGACGGTGACGGTCTGTATGACGAAGACCTTACAGAGGATGTTGACGGCGACGGTGAGCTGTCATATATGTACCGTGAGGATCCCGGTGGCGACCTGAGACTGTCATCTGACGGGAGAAGGTTTGTTGAGGCCGAAGACGGGTTCGAGGGACTGCGCTTTACCAGGATAGGATCAGAAGGATATGATAATGACGGCGACGGCAGGATCAATGAAGATGATATAGGTGGCCCGGACCCAAACCGTAACTTCCCCTACGGCTGGAACCTGGACGCGGGTAATCCCTACCCCATGTCCGAACCGGAGACACGCAACGTGTTTGAGTTCCAGCTGGCCCATCCCAATATCTTTGCCTCCTTTCATTACCATAATACAGGGAGACTGATAATGTTCCAGGCACCGCCGGCGGTAAAACAATCGGCTGATCAGCAGGAGAGGCTGCAGCAGCAGACGGAAAGGCAGCTGGAAGAGATGAGAAAGACTAACAAATATGCACAGGCCTACGCCCGCAGGGTAAGCGAGGAATATCAGCATGATATGGACGTGCAGACAGAAATAGTCACCGAAGGGACATATATACTGAAAAATTACAGGGCCGTTATAGGAGGCCTCTCAGGCCAGGCACATGCCGCCACCTATTATATGCTGGGTGCATATTCCTACCTCATGGAATTATGGGGCTCACCGGCCACCCTGGCCGATATTGATAATGACGGCAGGGTGTCAGATGAGGAATTTATGAAATGGATAGACCTGGATCTTGCCGGTGAAGGATGGATAGATCCTCATAAGGTGGACCACCCTGACCTGGGTGAGGTATGGATTGGCGGTTCTGCAAAAAAGCATATGCAGCGGACGCCTCCCTCGAGGTATATAGAGATGGAAGCTGAGAAAAATGCCCGCTTCGTAATGTACTGCGTAAGCCAGTTCCCAAAAGTGAAAATCAATGATGTAAGGGTTAAGGCTGTCACCGGTAATATATACCAGGTGGACGTAACAGTGGAGAACGAGAGTGTATACCCCACAGCCTCCGACAGGTCGGTGCAGTTGAAAAGGTCAACACCCGATGTCCTGAAGATTTAAAGCATCAGATAATATAACAGTTGTTGAAACCTCAGGCAAAGATCTCGATGACGGAAGGCGCAGGTACTACCGCAGGTCGGATCCCGGACCCCAAACACAGCTGTCGGCAGGTGAAAAAACAGAGTTCCGCCTTAAGGGATCGGAAGAAAGGATAATAAGATATTTCATCGCCATGGATGGCAAAAAGGGAGAGGCTGAATTTATCCTCGACTCTAAAACAGGGGGCAGCGACAGCAGGAATATATCCATTGTGATCGACTGAGGAAACCCGGAGGATACCAAGCAACAATAAGCATATACAAATTTAACGGCTCTACAGGTCATCCTGCACAATAACAAAGGACCTGTGGCAAAAACCACAGGTCCTTATTATAAAAACTTTCTCCTTATGAGCCGGTGTTCCGGCAATCGGCCTTAAGCGTAAACCGGACTACTTCTTTGCCACCTTCTTCATTACCTCTTCCTTGCTCAGCTTTTTAGTGCAGAAGAACCAGTCATGACAGGTAACATCAGAGTCGCCGGCAGTCATCCTGTCCTCAGCAACACCGCATGATCCTGGCGGGGGAACTATTACTTCGTCACCCGGACGCCAGTCGGCGGGGGCAGCACATTTAAACTCATCCGTTGTCTTAAGAGCTATCAGCACCCTGTAGAGCTCGTCAAAATTACGGCCTATGCTGAGCGGGTAATAGATGATAGTACGGATGGTGCCTTCAGGGTCAATGTAAAAAACAGCCCTTACAGCCTGTGTGGCTGCCTCACCCGGCTGTATCATCCCAAACTTATTGGCTACGTTCATGCTTACATCATCGATAAGAGGAAATTTTACCTCAATATTCTTCATCCCCTTGTATTCAATTTTCTCCTTTATGGTCCTGAGCCAGGCAATATGGCTGAAAAGTCCGTCCACCGAAAGCCCTATAAGCTTGCAGTCGGCTTCTTCAAACTGCTCCTCCATGCTTGCAAAGGTCATAAACTCCGATGTGCATACGGGAGTAAAGTCAGCGGGGTGACTGAACAAAATGGTCCAGTGACCTTTATAATCTTCGGGAAAGTTAATCTCTCCCTGTGTTGATTTGGCTTTAAAGGCCGGAGCCTTATCACCAATCTTAGGCATTGTGTAAGTTTCCTGTTCTTTAATCTCTTCCATTGTTGTATAATTTTTAAGTGTTAGAAATAATATTTGTTTTATTTATCCTGTTATATCCTCTTATCATTTTGAACATTGTGTAAGGCCAAAAATCACTTATCCGTAAATTCTCCGTTTATCTGCAACTGTATCTCCTCAATCCTGAAACCAGGTATCTGCTTTTCTTTAAAATAATCCTCCAGCAAGCGGCTTAGCTGCTCATCATTATAATCAACAACCATTTCTGATTCAGAAGAATAGAGATGATGATGATGATGCAAATCAGCGTCATATCTGATAATATCACCTCCTGTATTGATCCTTCGTATTATATCATTCTTTTCAAAAGTCTGTAATATTTTATATATGGTGGCAACAGCTATATTGGGATTCTTCTTCCTTACAGTTTCATAAATAATCTCGGCAGAAGGATGCCCCTTTGAAGCCTGAAGAGCCTCAAGAACAGCTATCCTCTGAGGTGTAACCTTAAGACCCTTTTCCTTCATTTTACCTGTTAAACCGTTTAAGTTCATATATTATTCAGCTAATCAATAATGATTATTATTTAATAATGAGTAAATTTACGAATAAATTTTTTAGCACACAAATATTTTGAATTATTCATGTTTAGCCATAAGCTATAATTATTGTACTATTGCATTAATATTTCTGATTATAATGCGTTATTTATTTCTGCTGATATTATTAATACCACTCCGTCTGGTCGCACAGGACAGCTTCAGCCTGGCTGCACAGGACAGCTTCAGTCTGGCTGCACAGGACAGCTATACCATCAGCGGCAGGGTTACAGACAGAGACAGCGGTGAAGACCTTATAGGGGCCACTGTAGTGCTGGAACCGGGACTGCAGGGGGCAGTTACAAATAATTATGGTTTCTATTCATTATCAGTCCCCCCGGGTAGCTACACTATAAGTTTCCGGTTCATAGGGTATGAAACAGTAGAAAAAGATATCCGGCTTAACAGGGACATAAAGCTGGATGCAGGGCTTAATCAAAAAAGTATAAACCTTGATGAAGTGCTTATTTCAGCCGTAAAAAGCAACCGTAATATAGCGCATGCGGAGATGAGTGTGGACAGGCTGGATATAAAGCAGGCCGACCTGATACCCGTTTTAATGGGTGAAAAGGACATACTGAAAACGCTGCAGCTTTTGCCAGGCATAAGCACGGTATCCGAGGGTGGCACCGGATTCAATGTCAGGGGCGGATCCATTGATCAAAACCTTATACTGCTGGATGAAGCCTCTGTATACAGCGCCTCACACCTGGCAGGCTTCTTTTCCATTTTCAACTCTGATATTATTAAAGATATAACTGTTTATAAGGGTGGCATACCTGCCAGGTATGGCGGAAGGGCAGCTTCTGTTGTTGACATAAGCATGGATAACGGTAACAACAGGGAGTTTGAAGGCAGCGGGGGCATAGGCCTGCTGTCAACCAGGCTCAGCATTGAAGGTCCGCTTATAAAGGACAAAATGTCATTTCTATTATCCGGCAGAAGGTCTTATGCGGATATCATACTTAAAACACTGCCCGGTGATATTATAGAAAAAGGGACAAGGCTTTTTTTCTATGATTTCAATGCCAAGGTTAACTACCAGGCGGGGGACCGCGACAGGTTCTTCCTGTCGGCATACACCGGGCGCGATGTTTTCGGCTATGACGAATTTGGCATGGGCTGGGGTAATTATACAGGCACTTTAAGGTGGAATCACCTTTTCAGCGACAGGGTGTTCTCCAATACATCTCTTATTTTCAGTGATTTTTCCTACGGGTTCAATCTCGATAAAGACACCGAATATCAGTCAGGTATAAAAGATTACGCTATAAAGAATGATATCAGCTTTTTTTCCAATACGGCTAACACAATAAATACAGGTATTGAAGTTCACTACCGCGATTTTAATCCAGGTGCCCTCTCCTCTTCAGAACAGGGCAGGCTGAATATTGTGATGGAAAGGAAGGAAGCCATGGAAATGGCCCTCTATGGGCAGAACGAGCATAGTATAAGCGATGGTCTGAAGGCCAGTTACGGTATCAGAATGTCTGCTTTCAGGCAGATGGGCGGTGGCGAGAACAGCAAAACCTACTTTATAGCCGAGCCACGCCTGTCCTTTAACCACCGTATCAACAACAGTTCATCAATAAAAATATCATATAACAGGCTCAGCCAGTATGTCCATCTCTTATCGAACAGTACATCCGGACAGATAACTGATATCTGGGTGCCCAGCACTGACAGGATCTTACCTGTTATTGCAGGCCAGTTTGCCGCAGGCTATTTCAGAAATTTCCTCAATGATATAATTGAATCATCCATCGAAATATATTATAAGAACCTTAGTAATATCACCGACTTTGAAGATGGCACAAACATTATACTTAACGAAAACATTGAAGATAATATCTTAGCCGGCAGGGGAAGAAGCTACGGAGCTGAATTCTTTATAAAGAAGAAACTGGGCAGGTTTCGGGGATGGCTGAGCTATACCATATCCCGCACTGAAAACCTGATAAGCGGCATAAACAACGATAACTGGTACCCGGCTAAATATGACAAGACGCATGACATATCCCTGGTCGGAAGCTGGGACATCTCAAAGCGATGGGCATTGTCTTCCGTTTTTGTGTATGCCACGGGCAATGCAGTAACCTTCCCGGAAGGGAAGTATAGCCTGAACAATATACTGATCCCCTATTTCACCTCAAGAAATGCTTATCGGATGCCCGCCTACCACAGGATGGATATCAGCCTGAAGATAAGAGGTAAAGAGCGGGAAAGATTTAACACAAGCTGGGATATCTCAGTATATAATGTTTATAACAGACATAATGCATACTCCATCTATTTCAGGGAAAATGAGAATAACAGTGTCGCCACTGAAGCAGTTAAGCTGAGCCTGTTCGGTATAGTGCCCTCTGTAACATTTAATATGAATTTCTGATGAGAAGATATTTAAGCATAATACTTATTTCTGCCCTCACCATGGCATCCTGCGAGGAAATTATTGATGTCGATCTTAAAACATCCGAACCGGCGCTGGTTGCAGAAGCAACAATATTGCTTGACTCACTGGCCGGGGTAAAACTGGCATATACCTCCGGCTATTTTGACACTGCAAGAGCAAAGATTGAGGATTATGCCCTGGTGAGTATCAGCGATGATTCGGGCAGGTCAGAGGTGCTTGAGTATATGGGTGAAGGTGTTTACCGCGGAAATATAATAAGGGGAAAGGAAAATACTGAATACAGTCTCAGCATCTCCGCCGGAGACAGATCATACAATGGCAGTTCATACCTCAACAGCAAACCGGAGATACTGATACTTGAATATGAAAAGCTTGACATCCCTCACTATACGGAAGAGACCATTTACTCATTAATGGCGGTAATCACAGATAATCCGTACAGTGATAACTACTATATGCTCAGGTATTACCGTAACGGTGAAATGATAAATGATTACTATTCAATATTCAGTGACAGGTATCTGCAGGCCGACACTATAGTGTACTCCGACTACAAACTTGACTTTTACAAAACTGATACGGTAAAGGTTGAATTATACGCTATTGACAAGGGTGTATATAATTATTTTAACCTGGTGAATGATGTACTATTCAGTGCCATGAGCTCATCAACACCCTTTAACCCGGAATCCAATATCAGCGGTGGCATACTTGGCTATTTTATGGCAGCCTCTTTTGACAGCGACAGTATAATAATCTATTGATCATACATCCTGTCATAATCCCTGTTGGCCTTTCTGAGTATCATTTTCACCGCAAATGGGAAGAATCTCAATGCAAAAGCCTGCAATTTGCCTACAGCCGATAGCGTAAGCCTGTTCTTCTTTTTCCTGACCATACCGGCCACCGCCCTTGCAACATCTTCCCTGCTGGCCGCCTTCTGCTTACGCGCAGCCAGGGTCCTGTATGTGCCGTCAGGGTATAATATCTGTTTATTCTCCTCGTTCTCTGTAAACCCGACATATATAATGCCGGTATGCAATTCACTCTTTTTAAACTCTATCTGCATGGCCTCCGCCAGGGCACTCAGTCCCATCTTCGACAGGCTGTAAGTTGAGTGTCCGGGCATACCCAGTCGCGCCGCCAGTGTTGAAATAAAAATAATGCTGCCCCCTGTCGTAAGCAGGTGAGGCAGGGCGTATGTAGACATATACACCGGTCCCATAAGGTTGATGCCCACCGTGCGGTCCCATGCGTCTGTTGTAAGATCACGGAACTTACCATGACTGGCAATACCTGCATTGTTAACAAGCACATCCAGCCTCCCGTATTCCTCAATAATCTTTTCTGTCATCACCCGGCACTGCTCACTGTCAGACACATCACCTGCCAGACTGAGACATGATACCCCTGCCGATACCAGCTCCCTGTATGTTGCATCCAGCGATTCCCTGCTCCTTCCGTTAATACAGACCCTGGCACCGTAACTGCCAAAAAGGAGAGCTGTGGCTTTTCCTATACCCTTGCTTGAACCGGTAATAAAAACAACCTTGTCTTTAAAATATTTTTGCATGCTTTTTATAGTTTTTGTATGATCAGTGCTATTAATCACTTCATTCATAAGGCCGTTTTGCCGGTTCCGTATTAATTAATCATTTGTTATTCAGATATCCGTGATCCCTGAACCATGCCACAGCTTCCCGGAGTGCTTTATCCAGCGGGGTTTGTGGCATATCCAGCTCACTGACAGCTTTTTTGCTTGTATAATAGTGCTTTTCGGTGGAAATAAGCGCCAGGGGATATGTCACTGAAGGTTTGAACCTGAAGAGGGATGAGGCTGTGGAAAGCAGACCGCCATAGGCCAGGGTAAGAGCTCGCGGCATCTTAAGCGAAGGTGCTTTTACACCCAGGGCAGAGGCCATTTTGCTGAATGCCTCCTTATAGCTCAGGTTCTCATGGCCAAGGATATAGCATTCGCCCTTTTTGCCTTTCTCCATTGCATTGGCAATGGCAACAGCCACATCTTTTACATAGACAAAATTCCTTCCCCCGGGAGGATAACCCGGCATCTTACCATCGTTAACCGCCAGTATCATAGTGCCTGATGAAGGTTTGGCATCATATGGACCGATCATAAAGGTGGGGTTAAGCACAACTGCATCCAGCCCTTCCTTTTTAACAGCCTCAAGCACTAAGTTCTGAGCAGCATATTTCGAACACATATAGTCAAGTTTATACCTGCCTGCAGCATAGGGCCTTGTCTCGTCACCCGGACTCTCCTCATCACCCGGACCGAAGGAATTTGCCGTACCGATATGCAATAATCTTTTCACTCCTGTCTCTCCGGCTGCGGCTATGATATTCCTTGTACCCTCTACGTTTACTTTCCAGTAGTCAGTATGCCTGGGGGGCCATGTATCGGTAAGTGCAGCGGCATGTATAATAATATCACTGCCTTTCACAAGCTCCTTCAGCTTCGGATAATCAAGTATGCTTCCATAACATTTTTCTACTTCCGCTACTTCAAGATAAGTGGCTTTTCGTCCCTCTTCAATAAAGACTTTAATGTCGCAGGACCTTTCGAGAAGTATCCTTACCAGGTTGTTTCCCAGCACCCCGTCAGCGCCGGTAATAAAAACTTTCATATAGCAGTTTTTTCGTAAGCGATAAATTAATAAACTCTTGACAGGCAAACAGGTGCCTTTTTCAGCCAGAAATATCAATAAGAGGGGAAATTTATAAAATATTGATAAGAAATCAGACCAAAGAGCCTACTTTTGTATTATTAAAAATGCCAGGAACAGATTATATATGAAAGAACCATTATTCGGTAAGAGTCTGGACGAGATAATTGCCATTGTAAAAGAGCAGGGCTTGCCGGCATTTACCGCAAGGCAGATAGTGGAATGGCTTTACAGTCACAGGGTGGACGAAATTGACAGCATGAGCAACCTGTCCAGGAAGGCCAGGGAAGGACTTAAATTGAAATACACCATCGGGCACAGTCCATTCATTAATCTTATGGAATCGGCTGACGGAACAAAAAAGTACCTGTTCCCGGCAGGTGATAATAAATTTATTGAGTCGGCTTATATACCGGAAGAAAGCAGGAGCACCCTGTGCATATCAAGCCAGGTAGGCTGCAAGATGGGATGTCTCTTTTGCATGACAGGCAGGCAGGGCTTTCAGGGACAGCTGACGGCAACTGAGATACTGAACCAGCTGGTGAGTATACCGGAAAGCGGAAACATCACAAACCTGGTATACATGGGTATGGGGGAGCCTTTGGATAATACAGAGAATGTTATCAAATCAATTGACATACTTACCTCCGACTGGGGATTTGGAATGTCGCCACGGCGGATAACGGTATCGACCATAGGTATTATTTCAGGCATAAAAGAGTTCCTGCTGCGCACTGATGCCCACATAGCCCTGAGCCTTCACAGTCCTTTTCCCGAAGAGCGTAAAAATCTCATACCCGCAGAGAAAAGTAATCCCCTGGCTCAAATAATGAAAATAATAAAAGACCATGACTGGGGCAGGCAGAGGAGGATATCCTTTGAATATATTATGTTTAAAGGTGTCAATGACAGCGACAGGCATATCAATGAGCTATCGCGACTGCTCAGTGGTCTGCGCTGCCGGGTCAACCTTATCAGGTTTCATCCTGCACCCGGACTCCCTTATGAAAGCAGCAGCAACGATACTATTGCCAGGTTCAGGGATAAGCTTGGAGCAAAGGGCATTATTACAACCATACGCGCTTCAAGGGGTGAAGATATAATGGCCGCATGCGGATTGCTCTCAACCATGGAGAAACATTGATCTGCAACCCGGAGCGAGTTGATTTATCTGCGGCCCGGGGCGAGTTGCTTTATCTGCGGCCCGGATATCGCACTTTGCTCCGGGCAGTTAATTATTTTGCGGTCCGGATAGCCGGGCTTTGAGCCAGGACATTAATAAGAACCTCAATGTACTGCGCCGCTAAATCTCCAGGTTGGATATCTTGTCTGTTACCTTGAATTCATAATCGGGGTATTCATAAAGCGGGACACGTGGCTCGGTCTCGCCAAGCGAATAGCCCCATATACTCTCGTATTCAGCAGGGTTATCTCCCAGCTCTGCCAGCTGATCGAGATACTCGCTTATCGATTTTGATTCAATAATAATGATCTTGCCCATCTTATGAATAATGGGACTGTGCACCCTTGTGGAATCATGGTCGAACTCCAGTATGCGCCGTCCATAACGCGTTATGCCGATAACCCTGTATGTCAGGCTCTTGCCAACACCTGGAAGGTTAAGCACATTCCTGTCCGTTGCCAGAAAGGGTATGTTCGCCTTTTGCCTCAGGGCATTTATATTTTCCTGCATATTTTCTGCTTCTGCCGGGAACTCCTTTATCTCTTCATAATATTCCTCCGGAATGAATCCCAGGATCTTCTCTTCAATCTGTTCCTGCACAGCCCTGGCATTGGGTGCAAAATTGAAATTATTCTCCATATACCCTTTCACCGAGAAAGTATAATAAGTGAGTACCCCGATATCATTCAGCACCTTGCGGAGCTTTGAGGTATGGCCCCTTCTGGAGGCGGCTGTAGTAAACACCAGCTGGTTGGTAACAGTCCACCCGGCAGCTATCAGCTTCTTCAGTCCGTCCCTGGCCTCGGGTGTGACCTCCATGGGCGACTCAAAATGTGTTTGTATCAGAAACTGCTGTATACCTGCCTTCGATGCTTTCTTCTTAAAATCACCGAGAATACCGGCAAGATCATCATTTATCCTCTGTGGCAGGTAAGCCGGCAGGCGGCTGCCAAGTCTCACCCTCTGTATCTCCGCATGCTTCTGCCCGTCCTTTAGTTTTTTATTGGAATCCCTCTTGCGCAGGGCCATTTCGTAAACAGCATCCAGTATCTTCGCCAGCGATTTGTCACTGCTCATAAGGGCATCACCACCGGTGATCAGTATATCCCTTAACTGCGTATCCTCCTCGAAATAGCTCATTATCTCTTCCAGGCGCTGGTCCCAGGATTTTTTTGGTTTCAGCTTATCGAGGTTAAAATTAAGGTGCCCGCTCTGAAAATCATAGAGGCGCTGGCATGATGAGCAGAGTCCCCCACAGGCCCTACCCATGGTATCAGGTATCATTATAGCCACCTCCGGGTATCTCCTGTGTATATTATGCTCGGTGGGCAAGATCCAACCTGCAGCATTGGGCTTGCCCGGCTCCACCAGGTCCTCCTTTTCCCATGCCACTATATGGCCGAACTCATTCACCAGCTGCTGACTGTACAGCACATAATACCTTATTGCCAGATCGGCACCGATGGCAAAATACGGCACCCTCACATGCAATAATGAAAGGTAATAGGGATTGACAAAGAAGGGGATCCCCTTTGCTTCGGCATCCTTAAGTATTTTCATGGTGTCCGGGTCGAGCGAATAGCCCAGCAGCTCATTCAGCAATTCGGGTGTCCTTACGGCAAAGCGAAGGTGAAACAGGTGCTCCTTCCACCATTCCGTCATTACCAGCACCTTCTGTTGTCTTGACAAACCCTCCTCAAAGAAATATTTTTTATCCTTTATCAGGCCAGCGTCGATCTTATCAATAAAGATCTTTATTATCCTGTCGCGGTTCTCCTCCCTTAACTTAACAATGCGCGGATCGAGTCCCGATGGAAAACGCTCCATCCATAAGCGCAGCTGTTTCTTTTCCGTTTTCCTGCGCTCATAGGTGCCTGCCAGCTGCCGGAAAAGATAAAGCATATCCTTAAAAAAGGCTGGCTTTGCACCTCCTGTACCGTGAGTTACAGCCATCCAGATCATTTTAACCGGATTATTCACAGCCTGCTCACCCCTCAGGTTAAGGTCCTCATAAGACCGTCCTGCATGGTCAATATAATCCAATATACGTATGGCCGCAAAATCTTTCCATTCCAGCTTTTCAAAGGCCTCCCTGCCACTAACCTCGCCTTTATAAAAGCTGTAAGCATCAGGACGGTTTTCGAGTATTCCTGTCACCCAGTCTTTAACACCAACCAGTGCCTCCGTCTCATTTCTTGCATTCCTCATTATCTCCTCCAGAATGGGATTCTCTTTCAACAATTCCTTTAATACCCGGTGAGCCTTTACATTGATCGCAATCCTGTCAAGATCCAAAAACTTTTCCATGCTTAAAATGCTTGATTTGACTATAAATTTAATAAAAATACCATTATAAACCATCTGATTAAATTTGCAGAACCAAATGCTTACGAATTTACAAGGGTAACACGAAAATACTTTTGTAATAATGCAATTATCGTGTATATTTGTTTAAACATTAAAGTGTACTTTATACATTTATAATCCATGAAGAATATTATCTTATTATCGATCAGTATTATTATTATGCTCATGTCATGTGACGGAGCCAATAATAAGGAGTACAGAATAGAAACAGAGGGACCCGAGGTAGTTGATTTCGGGGTGCTTCCTTTTGACCTGACACAGGTTAAGCTGCTGGAAGGACGCTTTAACCATGCCACGGAGCTAAATAAGAAGATACTTCTGGACTACGAGCCTGACCGTTTCCTTGCAACCTTCAGGATGGAGGCCGGACTGGAACCAAAGGCTGAACATTACGGTGGATGGGAGGACTATCCCCGGCGCAATCTCAACGGTCACAGTCTGGGTCATTATATGACCGCACTGGCGCTTATGTACAGAACATCGGGTGAGCAGGAATTCCTTGACAGGCTCAACTATATTATTGATGAGCTTAAGATATGCCAGGAAGCCGATGGTGACGGTTATATAGGAGCGCTGCCCGGAGCCAAAAAAGTCTTTGAAGAAGAGGTGGCAAAAGGAGATATAAGGTCGGCAGGCTTTGACCTTAACGGTTACTGGGCACCATTTTATATTATGCATAAAATACTTGCCGGCCTGAATGATGCTTATATTTACTTCGGTAATGAGAAAGCCCTGGAGGTATCGGAAAATTACGCCGACTGGATATCCTCGGTGGTAAAGCCGCTCAACGATGAGGATCTGCAGAAGATGCTGCACTGCGAGCATGGTGGTATAAATGAATCTTTTGCCGAGCTGTATGCCATAACGGGCAAAGAGAAATACCTTGAAACAGCCAATATTTTTTATCATAAGGCCGTGCTGGATTCACTGGCCAATAAAGTGGACATACTGCCCGGCATACACGGCAACACCCAAATTCCCAAGCTCATAGGACTGGCAAGACTCTACGAACTTACGGGCAAGGAGCAGTATAAGGAAACGGCACGCTTCTTCTGGGACAGAGTTGTACACCATCATTCATACGTAACAGGCGGCCATGGTTTCGAGGAATATTTCGCTGAGCCCGACCAGCTGAGCGACAGGCTGGGTGCAGGCACCACGGAAACATGTAATGTTTACAATATGCTCAAGCTGTCGCGTCACCTTTTCACCTGGAAGCCGACAGCAGAGGTAGCTGACTTTTACGAGAGGGCACTGTTTAACCATATACACTCATCACAGCATCCTGAGACAGGCCATGTGATATATAACCTGTCACTGGAAATGGGTGGTTTCAAAAGCTACCAGGACCCGGGTTACTTCACATGCTGCGTTGGCACAGGCATGGAAAACCATTCCAAATATGGACGGAATATCTTTTACCATAACAACAAGGAATTATATATCAGCCAGTATATAGCGTCCGAGCTCAAATGGGAAGAAAAGGGCCTTGATATGGTAATGATAACCCGCTACCCTGATGAGCAGGGCGCCACTGTTGAGTTCAGGAATGAGGAGCCTGTGGAGATGATCATACAGATAAGGTACCCATCATGGGCTGAAGAGGGCATTGAGATAAAGGTCAACGGCAAAAAACAATCCGTCAGGCAGGAACCCGGCAGTTTTGTTCCTGTAGAAGGAAACTGGAAAGCCGGTGATAAGAAAATCATCCTTACCTTGCAAGATAGAAATACATTCCTTTACCCTGAGGCTTGAGGCGATGCCGGATAATCCCGGGAGAGTAGCTATAATGCATGGTCCCGTTGTACTGGCAGGTGATCTCGGTCCCGAAAGGGATCCTGAGGCATACGATCCTACATATGTACCCGTGCTAATAACTGAAAACAGGCCTCCTGAAGAATGGCTGACGCCGGTGGATGGTGAGCCCAACACATTTATTATGAGCGATGTCGGGCAGCCACGGGATGTGAAGCTAAAGCCTTTCTTTGAAACTCATAACAGGAGATACAGCATCTTCTGGGATATTTTCACAAAGGAGGAATGGAAGGACAGGCAGGAAGAATACAGGCTTAAGGAAGAGAGGCGCAAGGAGCTGGAGCAGGCGACGGTTGATTACGCACAGCCCGGCGAGATGCAGCCAGAGAGGAATCATAACTTCAAAGACAGCGACAGCAGGGTGGTACGCTTCAGGGGAAGGGCCGGCAGGGAGTCGCGCGGCGGCTGGTTCTCATTTAATATGAAGATACTTGCCGACTCACCTGTAACACTGGTAGTTGATTACTGGGCACAGGAAAAAGACGTACCAATTTTGACATACTGGTGAATGACAGAGTTATTGCTAACTGCCTACCGGAAACCATCGCCCGGGACGACGGTGAATTTATCAGTGTAAGCTATCCCATACCACGTGATATAACGGTTGGCATGTTCAATGCCACTGTAAAATTCAGGGCAAAAGATGAATATGCCGTTGTTGGACCTGTTTACGGTGTAAGGATAATTAAGGGTGAATAAACAAACAGTTGATTGATTTTAAAGCGGCAGCTTCCAGACGGGAGCTGCCGTTTTACTTTACTGGAAAGTCTAAACCGGAGTTGCCGTTTTACCTTACTGGAAAGTCCAAACCGGAGCTGCCGTTTTACCTTACTGGAAAGTCTGAACCGGAGTTGCCGTTTTTTCTTCTCTGAAAAGCTTTATTGTATCATCCTGCAGCAGGGCCCACATTGAGTATACACCCTTGGCTGTGCCTATGGGCACATTAAGGCAGTTAATGGCTGATACCACTATCAGCAGTATCCTGGCCCATTCCCTGTAGCTCAGTATTCCTATCCCTCCAACAATGCTGAATATTGATATCAGGGCTATCAGGGAGGGAATGATTATCTTAACGGCAAAAAGTACCGTTTCAGCAATATCCTCACCCTGAACAAAGGACTGGGCAAAATTAATTGAAAGAAAGATTATCAGGGCCACCACAAGCCCGAGCACAGCAAAGCCTATATGCAGTCCGGCCACCAGGCTCACATGTTTTCTCATATCTCTTACCTTTTCCATATGCTTCTTTTTTTATGCAAGATAGAAAAAATACATTTCACCTAATGTTAACGGACAGTATTGATTTGTCTTTTTATCACGGCAGACAGATACATCTGAATATATAAACAATTCGATTTGTCAATTTATCCGGAAGCAACTATTATTGTATAATAATGGTCTGTTAAAAAAGATTTGAAAAAAAATATGCTTATTCGCCTGATTTATTAACTTTGGTTGAAAGAAACATACACAAAACATAAAAAAATGAAAAAGAGAATTTTGTTTTTTGCCACCTTCCTGATAATAGCTGCCGGCCTTACATCCTGCGAGGAGCTGTTTAATAATTGCAAGATATGCAGGCTCAACACCTATGAAGACGGTCAGTTTATCGGTTCGGCCGATGAAGCTGAATACTGCGGAGCGGACCTTAATACAAATACAAGCAACTCCAGACGTCACAGTGGGCAACACCACAACAAAATGGGAATGTGACTGATTGATATCAAGGTATATCAATACCTTATTCCTATTATCACAACATCATCAACCTGGGACTGATCACCTTTCCAGTCCTCGAATGTTTCATTCAGCCTCTCCCCCTGCTCAAGCATGGGCAGATGGGACAGCTCTACAAATTTATTTTTCAGGTTTTTAACCATGAATTTTTTCCCTCTGGGACCGCCGAACTGGTCGCCGAAACCATCAGAGAACATATACAGGCAGTCTCCTTTCTCAAGATCCACCTCCTGCACTTTAAAGGGTCTCATATTATAGTGGATGGCCACCGGCATCTTATCGACCTTATAGGCCAGCAGCTCACCCTTACGCACAATGCATAGCGGGTTATTGGCACCTGCAAAGCGCACCTTATTATTCTTGTAATCGATAAGCGATATGGTCATATCCATACCATCCTTTACCCTGTCCTCATCAATCGACTGCTTCAGTGAATCAATGATCTCATCCCTCAGTATATTGATTATCTCATCCGGCTCTGTTATTCCCTTGCCGTTGACTATCTCGTTAAGCATGGTAACGCCCAGCATGCTCATAAATGCCCCGGGCACTCCATGACCTGTACAGTCAGCCGCAATAACCACCTGCAGGTGGTCCTGCCTGCTCACCCAGTAAAAATCGCCGCTTACGATATCCAGCGGCTTATACAGCACAAAATGCTCAATATCGTCACTGAACAGTTCAAGCGAGGGCAGCAGGGCCGTCTGTATGCGCTTGGCATACATTATACTGTCGGTTATATGCTTTTTCTGGTATGCTATCTGATCGCGTTGTGTCTCGGCTATATCACGCTGTTTCTCTATCTCATCCTTCTGGGCCATTATTGTCCTGTTCTTCTCCTCAAGCTTAATATTGGCCTCTCTCTTTATCCTGTATCCCCTGTAAATATAATATGCCAGGAAGCTCAGCAGCAGCAGCACGAATATGGAGGCGTACAGCATCAGTTTTTGCTTCTCTATCGATTCCAGCTGTATCTTTATCTTATCTTCCTGCTGGTTTATAAGCTCCATCTGCTCTTCTATCTCTGACAGCTGCATATCTATATCGGCCCTTTGCATTGCCAGGGTATCCTTCTGGGCCTGTACTTCAGCCTGCTGCTTATCTATCAGTGCCTGCTGCTTTCTTATCTCGCCCGACTGCCTCCGTATCCTGGCAGCCTGCTTTTCCAGCTCTTCCTGCTTGGCAGCAAGCACCAGCTCCCGGTTTTCTATCTCCGCATCCAGGCTGTCAAGCAGCGCCCTCTGCTGCAATATCTCCTCCTTCTGCTCCCGGATAATAATTTCCTGCTGCCTCACCACCTCAAGCTGCCGTTCCAGCTCCTCACTGGTAAGATCATATAGTTCCTCCCAGTCCTCCCGCGTCTTTACCGCCTGGTGCAGTAAGGTAGATGGAATTGACAGTCCGGCCGCTTCCAGCTTTCCTCATTGATCTCGAATTTAGGCTGATCATTAACCACAATGAAGTTAAACATCGACTTACCGAATTCATAGCCTTCGGTGATAAGCAGTGTTTTCTTTCCCTCAATCATCCTATTTACCCTGTCAAGATTAAAACCCTGCTCCTTTGCCACATAAAGCACATTTGTATATTCAATACGGTTCTCATCCCTGAATACCACTATATTCACGGGTACTCCCTGTATCTCTCGCCTTGTTTTTGCCAGATTTCCCATTTCCCAGTAGAGTTCTGAATCCTTTGAAAGCACCCCCACCCTGAAAAGAGCCATGGTATCGAGTGCTTCACCATAGTCTACATAACGGGCTATATCAAAAATATACAGGGCCCTGGTCCGGTTATCAAAGCCTTCCTGGGCAGATGAGCCGGCCACTAAAAGAGCCAGGGCGGTCATAAGGATAAATCTTTTTACAATCATGGAGGATAGGTTTATTTGGATTCCCTAATTTCAAAATAATAATCTGTATTTGCAAGTATTACGGTATTGTTGTTTATTTGTGAATAAATTGTTCATAATTAGCTATTTTTTTAATATTATATCCAGCTTCATATCGTATTTTTGCTTTTAGCAAAGAAAAAACCATGCATTCTGACCACTATAATTTAAATCTCAGCGGAAAATCCATAGCGATAATAGATGACGACCCTGCAACAACCCGCTATTTTGAAGTTCTGCTCAAGACCACATCAGCCGGGGTTACATCATTCTCCAACGGCACTGATTTCCTGGAATATATTAAGGATAAGCCGGATGTTTTCGATCTTATAATGATGGATTACCTTATTCCTTATGTAAACGGTATTGACTGCATCAAAGCATTCCGGAAGCAGAATCGCAAGGTGCCGGTAATAATGATAACAGCATATTATACCAGGGAGTCAAAAGAAGAATCCATACTGGCCGGCAGTAATGAATATATCCTCAAGCCCGTCATCCCCGAGAAAGTGCTGGGCATACTCGAAAAATACCTGGCCAGGAAAGAGTATGTTTTCTGATCCGGCCTTTTCCACCGTTGCATCCTGTCCTGTAAAAAAACTGTCATATCACACGAATTCAATCCCGGTAGCAGAAAAGCTCACATAACACGATTTTCACTACCTGCCCCTGTAATAGACAGCCATATACCCCTGCAGCATATCATTTATCTCCTCTGCTTTCTCTTCCAGTCCGTTTTTCCTGCACGAGGCTGCCACCCTCTGGAAGAAGCCCAGCGTCATCTGTATATCCATCTCAGCACTCTGCATATACCTGGCAGGCAGTGAGGTGTAATAATCGAGACGCGGAACATAATATTCCTTCATCCCTTCAATAAGCTCAAGCGCCTATTCATGGTCGCCCGCCGCCAGGTAGGCATCTATTATATCGGGCATATAATTATCCCATGGCAGATTGTACAGCGGCAATTCATTCATGATATGATCCAGCACCTGCACCGCTCTCTCATTATCTCCTTCCGCCACCAGTGCCCTGGCCAGCTTGGCATAATTCAGCCTGGCCCTTACAACCAGCAGTGTATGGCGGTGATAGCTGTCGAAGTACACATCAGGCTCACTGGCATTACCCCATGTATATTTGTTCATCAGATTATCATACAGTATACCCGTATCCACCCTTCCGTAATCAAGCCAGTTCACATTCCTTGATTTAATGGGCACCAGCCTGTAGGCGCTGCCCTCAAGCTGAAAATATTCTTCCAATCCCAGTGCATCATTATGATAGCCCGTAACGAAATATACCGGTCTTTCCCAATCGTTCTGTGCCAGGAAATCAAGCATCATCATCTGGCTTTTAAGTATATAATTACCTTCCAGGGTAATATCTATATAGGGAACAATCCTGTCTGCATCTTCCGGTTTTACCGTTCCGGAAGCCAGCACTTTTTCCCTGTCTACGGGTATGCGTATTTTACGTGTCGGCAGGTAGTCATGCTCTTCACCGTCGGGGAATCTGTGCTTGGTGCCAGGCCTGTCGCTGCGGATAACCTCCACCACCTGGTCAACCTCAATAAATCCCTCCAGGCGGGAGTCTTCAATAATATAAACCTGGTTATTTACCCCGTCATAATATTTTGACTTTGGCATTGTCAGGTCCATTGGTTCCGATTCATACACCTTCATCTTCATCTGATCGATATACCAGTCAGTATTAAAGAGCATAAGGTTACAGACCCTTACATCCGTCCTGACACCTTCCACCTCCTGGGCATACCAGAGCGGGAAGGTGTCATTATCACCGTTTGTAAATAATATGGCATCCGGAGCCACCGTTTTAAGATAATTGACGGCCACAGCGGTAGCGGTATGCCGTCCGGAACGGTCATGGTCATCCCAGTTTTGGGTAGCCATCAGTACCGGCACCGCAGCCAGTGAGACCACACCGGCAATCACGGCCGACAGTTTTCTGCCGGCCAGCTTCTCAAACATCTCATACAGGAAGAGCACTCCCATGCCTATCCACACAGCAAAAGCATAGAATGAACCGGCATAGGCATAATCCCTTTCCCGGGGCTGGTTGGGATACTGGTTAAGATATACAACGATGGCTATGCCTGTCATAATAAAAAGCAGCAGCACAACCCAGAAATCCTTCCTGTTTCGGTTAAGCTGGTAATAGAGTCCGGCCAGTCCAAGCAGCAGTGGCAGCAAATAATACACATTACGCGAGGGGTCATTTTTCATGGACTCCGGCATCCTGTCCTGCGGACCAAGCCTGGCTTCATCAATTGCCTTTATGCCTGATATCCAGTTACCCTTAAAGGCACCGCCTGTACCCTGTATATCATTCTGCCGGCCGGCAAAGTTCCACATAAAGTAGCGGAAGTACATATATCCTATCTGGTAGGAGAACATAAACTCAAGGTTCTCAGCGAATGTCGGTACACGCTCTATCTTCCTCTCCCCCGACTGGTCAGTCACCTGCACCGGCTTGCCTTTCAGGTTAATCCATTGCTTATAAACCTGCACATGATCCTGCTGGGAGCTGTACATACGCGGAAACAATGTCTCAAATCTCTCATCATACTCCGGCACCAGGGCACGGCTGGTAATCTTATATTCACCGTCAACAGGGTTATATCTCGGCTTGCCCCTGTCATATGCAACAAGGGGTGCATTATAATACGGCCCTTTCACCAGGGGCCTGTCTCCGTACTGCTCACGGTTCAGGTAATAAAGGAAGCTGAATACGTTCTCGGGATTATTCTCATCCATCGGCGGGTTTGCATTGGAACGGATAAAGATCACGGCAAAGGAAGAATAACCTATCATAATAACCAGCATAGCTGTAAGGGCTGTGTTCAGCGCAACGACACTCCTGCCTGAAAGTCGCCATACCACCAGTGCCATAAAAGCCAGAATAAGAATGTTCACAAAGCTGCTGTCGCTCATAAGCCACAGACCGCTGAAAAGCACCGCGGCAAAGCTGTAAGCGATAATCCTTCGCCTGTTTTTTCCTTCCAGGCTTTCCCGTATGGCCATTATAAGAGATGCAGCAAACAATATGAGCAAGAGGTAAAGGCCACTGTTATACGGCATCCCCGTTTTATTTACAAGGAACAGTTCCATCTTGCTTGCAAGCACGATAAAACCCGGTAGCAGTCCCCACATAATAACCGCTATAAAGGCAAAAGACAGCATAAGGGCATAAGAAAAACCCTTCCATGAAAATTCATACTTCCTGAAGTAATAGACAAAGACGATGGCAGGTATGGCCAGCAGGTTAAGCAGATGTACACCTGTTGACAGGCCTACCAGGTATGCTATCAGTATAAGCCACCTGTTGGCAAAGGGCCTGCCGGCCTCATTCTCCCATTTCAGTATGGCCCAGAAAACAAGGGCTGTTATCAGGGATGAAGTGGCATACACCTCTGACTCAACAGCTGAGAACCAGAAAGTATCGGAAAAGGCATAGGCCAGGGCTCCTGTCAGTCCGGCTGCCATAACAGCTATTATACGTCCCGCACACAGGTCTGAGTTGTCTCTGATAAGTATTTTGCCTGCCAGGTGTGTGATTGTCCAGAAAAGGAACATAATGGTGAAGGCGCTGGCCAGGACAGACATAATATTCATTGAAAGAGCCACCCTGCTCTCATCACCGGCGAAGAGACTGAAAAAGCGTCCCAGCAGCATAAACAACGGTGCACCCGGGGGATGTCCCACTTCCAGTTTAAACGCTGTGGCGATAAACTCGCCGCAATCCCACAGAGAGAGCGTAGGTTCAACGGTTAATATATAGGTTATTGCAGCTATAAGGAAAGCAAGCCATCCCATTGATATGTTCAGCAGCTTATATCGTTTCATAAACTATAATAATTTCAAAATGTTATTACATTGAATATTCAGAAGGCGAATTTAATCAATTTGATTAAACTTTTATATTTTTAGATTTTCATAGCCATGAATAAGAGGAAGAGGATGACCAATGAATAAGAGGATTACCATATTACTTATAATGTTGCTGACAGCTGCCGGACTAAGGGCCCAGTATTATAATACGGGACAGGAGCCTGCATCGGTAAAATGGGAGAAGCTGGAATCGCATCATTTCAATTTTATTTATCCTGAATCCTACAGCGACCAGATAGCAAAAGCCGTCTTCAGCTTTGAGCGGGCCTATGAGCTGCTCAAAGGATCATACAAAGAGCCCCTGCTCGGGAAGATACCTGTTATAATACATAACCATACTACAAGGTCAAACGGCTACGTGGTCTGGGCACCCGGCAGGGTGGAGCTCTATCCCTCTCCCGGACAGGACAATATACCCATGGACCATATGGAGCAGCTGGCCCTGCATGAGTTAATGCATGTATTGCAGATGCACAGCTTTAGAAGAGGGATATCAAAGTTTATGACATACATTTTCGGGGAACAATACACAGGTGCCCTGGGTATCTTCACACCATACTGGTTCCTGGAAGGGGAGGCCGTGCTGGCCGAGACCGCATGGTCATATTCCGGGCGCGGACGCACACCTTCTTTTGAAAAGAAGCTTAAGGCTGCTCTGCTGGATAATGATATTATTTACAGTTATGACAGGATGCTTTTTGGCTCGTACCGCGACTTTACACCCAACCATTACCAGTACGGCTACCAGATGAGTGCATGGGCCAGAACAAAATTCGGTGATAATATATGGCAGAAGCCCATGGATTACACTGCCCTGCGGCCATATACACTTAACCCTTTCAATGCGGCACTGCGTAAATACACAGACCACAGCAAGGAAGACATATACTTTGAAACAATGGTTTTCCTGAAAAACAGGTGGCAAGAGGAAGAGAAAAAGAATGAGCCCCGGATCTACCTTAGCCTGAATCCGGGAAAAAACGATGAATACATTAATTATTACTCCCCCCTGGCGGCAGGTAAAGACAGTATCATTGCCGTAAAGACCAGCCTTTCACATATACCTTCCATAGTGCTTATTGACACCGGCACAGGAGAGGAAACAAAGCTTCACACACCGGGTAAGATCTGGCCTTACAGGATTAACATCTCCGGCAACACTGTGGTATGGGCCGAGACACGCAGGGATGCGCGCTGGGAGAACAGGGAATATTCAGTAATAAAAACCCTTGATATACAAAGCGGCACCACCCGTACCTTAAGCAGTAAAAGCCGCCTGTTCGCTCCGGATATATCACCAGCCTCAGGGCTGATTGTTGCCGCCGAAAGCACGGCTGATCAAAGGAACAGCCTGGTAATAATGGATGCCTCCACGGGTGAGGTGAAAAGCAGGCATTACATTCCCGGTAACATATATATATCAATGCCCTCATGGTCTGATGACGGTGAGGAGATAATCTTTATCTCATCCACCGAAAAGGGTGAGGGCATAATGTCACTTACTCCTTCCACGGCGGAATGGAAAACATATATTGAAGAGTCGCGCAATGACCTGCAGTCGGTGAGAAAGAGCGGGGAGTCAGTATTTTTTGTAAGCTCTGCCTCCGGTGTGGATAATGCTTTCAGGATGGATGAGAACGGGGAAATATACCGGCTTACCTCATCCCGCTTTGGGATATCTGATATCTCTGTCACCCCTGACAGCATCCTTTTCTCCGACTACCACGCCGGGGGCAATGCTATCTCTTCCGCTGGCCGGGACCCGGCTGCGGACATAGCAGTCAGCCCTGTAAGCGGCGGTGAAGAAATAAAACGGGAACGTTTTATCGATGAGCTGGACAGGGAAGAAAAACTGGTAAGCCCTGATGAATACTCCCTGCCGTCCAACTATAAGAAAGAGAGATACAGGAAGTGGTCCCATCTGTTCAGGTTTCACAGCTGGATGCCTTTTTACGCTGATATCAATAATATCTCGTATGAGGATATCCCTGTGAGTCCGGGTGCCACAATCATGACACAGAACAACCTCAGCTCGCTTATCAGCACAATAGGCTACGAGTATTCCGGAAGGGAGCATCTCTTGCATTCAAACATAAGCTGGAAGGGCTGGTACCCTGCCGTGGACTTTAATATCAGCTATGGCGGTGAGCCCTCCATAATGAGGGGCAGTGATACCACGGCGGTGCCCTCAGAGCTATATAACCGTCTCTCCACAAACACAACTGTCTATCTACCCCTGTATTTCAACCACAGCAGGTTCAGGCAGACATTATGGCCCTCTGTCAACATTAAATATATAAACAGGTATGTGCTTAACGAAGATGGCCAGGCTTTTGATTACGGGCAGACCCTTGTCAATATGCGCCTGTACTTTTCCAACCTGTACAGTATGGCTTACCGCGATATATGGCCAAAATACGGCCAGGTGCTGGACCTTTATCACACCAGCTCACTTTTTGACCGCGATCTTTACGGTCCGGTATCATCTGTAAGGACGGCTTTCTATTTCCCGGGCATAATGGAGGATCACGGTCTGCGGCTAAGGTACCAGTATGAGAAGCAGGAATTCAGGCGCCTGCTCATCCATAACAGGATATCCCTGCCCAGGGGATATAAGCATATCATTGCGGAGAAGCTAAGCACTTACAGTGCCGATTATGCGCTGCCGCTGGTGTACCCCGACTTCCGCCTGGGGCGCTTCCTGTATGTCAACCGTATCAGGAATACTTTCTTTTACGATTATTCTGAGGCTGATAATATTTATGATGCGCAGGAGCAGGAACAGAGGGAAGGCAAGCATTATTACTCATCAACAGGCATTGAGCTGATGGCCGACTTTTATCTCCTGCGGATACCTGTAAGGCTGTCGGCCGGCGTACAGGCGGCATGGCTGCCTGCCGAGAAAAGCAGTCATTTTGAGCTGCTGCTCAATATGGATGTTTTCGGTTTTGTCCTGGGACGCGACAGGGCCTATTAGAGCGAAGCGGCCGTAGCGGTGATAAGTGACCAGGCCCTTTTGACATTATCAAGCTTTACATTGGTCTGCGATGTAACCATCCTCAGTGAGTACTTACCATCTATCTTTGTATGTGTCAGGTATATCTTGCCTGTATCATTAAGCTTATGGTTAAGCTTTTCATTAAGCATATTCAGTGTTTCTTCACCTGTATCACCCGGTTTAAACCTGAAGCATACGGTGTTAAGGCTATGTGGCGCCGTCATTTCAAAATCAGCATGTTCCTTCACCCTGTCAGCCAGCCAGGCCGCATAAGAGATATGGTTTCTCACCTTTTCTCTCAGTCCCGATAGCCCGAAAGACCGGATCACAAACCACAGCTTCAGGGCCCTGAACCTGCGTCCCAGCGGCACACCCCAGTCGCGGTAGTCATTAACCTGTCCCCTTGTCCGTGTCTTAAGATACTCCGGCAATATTTCGAATGTCTTAATAAGCATATCGGCATCGCGTACGAAGTATGCGGAGCAGTCAAAATTGGTGAACATCCACTTATGCGGATTAAAAACAAAGCTGTCTATATATTCCTTACCCTCTGTCATCCACCTGTATTCAGGCAGTATCAGTGCTGTACCCGCCAGGGCAGCGTCCACATGCAGCCATATATCATGTTTGCTGCATATCTCACCTATCTCTTTAAGGGGATCAATGGCCACAGTGCCTGTTGTGCCCAGGGTAGCTACAACGCAACAGGGTATATAACCCTTTTTTATATCCTCCTCTACGGCCGCAGCCAGCTGCAGGGGATCAAGCGAATGATCAGCGCGCACCGGCACCTTAACAAGGTTACGGCGACCGAAACCAGCTATTTTAACAGCTTTCTCAATGGATGAATGTGTCTGGGTGGATGCGTATATACGGTACACCTGCCCGTCTGCAAAACCGTCTTCATTAATCCTGAAGTCACTCTTCTTCTCACGCGCCGTCAGCAGCGCTGCCAGTCCCGCCGTCGAAGCCGTATCCTGTATCACTCCCTCAAAATAATCAGGCAGGCCGATTATATCCCTCAGCCAGTTCATCACCTTCTCCTCCAGCTCAGCTGCCGAAGGTGATGTCTCCCATATCATGCACTGTGCCCCCAGGGCTGCAGTTATCATCTCTGCCAGTATTGAAGGGGCCGAGCTGTTAGCCGGAAAGTAGGCAAAAAAGTCCGGGCTCTGCCAGTGTGTGACACCCGGCATGATAATCTCATTAAAGTCATTGAATATATCCGTAAAATCTTCAGCTTCCACCGGGGCGCTCTCCGGCAGGGAAGAATATATCTCCCCGGGCTTAACCTGCGATTTTACAGGGTATCTGTCTATATTGCCGAGGTAGTCGCCAATCCAGTCCACCAGCTCATGAGCTCTCTTAATAAATTCATCATTTGTCATATCTGACAGATATTAACAGGAGATATACTTTCGGTCCACACAGGTTTGTGATTCCGCTACTTACAGCTTGCAGGTTCTATCAGCTTACACTCTCAGCCAGAAGGATTATTGTATTATTATGCACCTCAACAACGCCACCCTCTATCTGAAAGTCTGACACCTTGTTGTTCATGTCTTTAACAGACACCTTTCCTTCAACCAGGGTTGAGACTATGGAAGCGTGGTCTTTCAGCACCTGGAAGGCTCCTTCCTTACCGGGCACTTTCAGGGAGCGTATTTCTCCCTTGTATACATTTTTCTCCGGTGTTATAATCTCTATTTGCACGCTGTTATTTTTTACTCGGATGATTCGGAAAGGAGCTTTTCACCTTTCTCTATTGCTTCTTCAATATTGCCTACAAGCATAAATGAAGCCTCTGGGTATTTATCCACTTCGCCATCCATAATCATATTAAAGCCCTTAATGGTATCTTCTATTGTGACCAGCTTACCGGGTATGCCGGTAAACTGTTCGGCCACATGGAATGGTTGTGACAGGAAGCGCTGCACCCTTCTTGCCCTGCGCACTATCACCTTATCTTCTTCCGACAGCTCATCCATACCAAGTATTGCAATAATATCCTGTAATTCATTATAGCGCTGCAATATCTCTATTACCCGCTGTGCGCAGTTATAATGTTCATCACCTACAATCTCGGCTTCCAGTATCCTTGATGATGAATCCAGCGGATCCACCGCCGGGTAAATACCCAGCTCTGCTATCTTCCTGCTTAACACCGTGGTTGCATCGAGGTGTGAGAATGTCGTTGCCGGTGCAGGGTCAGTAAGGTCATCAGCCGGCACATATACTGCCTGCACCGATGTTATTGAACCATTACTTGTTGAGCTTATCCTTTCCTGCATGATTCCCATCTCTGAAGCCAGCGTTGGCTGGTAACCGACCGCCGAGGGCATTCTTCCAAGCAGGGCGCTCACCTCTGATCCGGCCTGGGTAAAGCGGAACACATTATCCATAAAGAAAAGTATATCCCTTCCTTCCCCTTTCTTGTCGCCATCACGAAAATGCTCAGCCACTGAGAGTCCTGACAGGGCAACCCTGGCACGTGCGCCGGGAGGCTCATTCATCTGTCCGAAAACAAGGGCCAGCTTGGACTCTTTCAGCGCTTCATAGTCAACCTTTGACAGGTCCCATCCTCCTTCTTCCATATTCTTAAGAAACTCCTTGCCATAATTGATAACCCCGGCCTCAAGCATCTCCCTGAGCAGGTCATTACCCTCACGCGTTCTCTCTCCCACACCGGCAAAAACGGATAATCCTTCGTAGGACTTTGCTATATTGTTTATCAGCTCAAGTATAACCACTGTTTTACCCACACCGGCGCCGCCAAAGAGGCCTATCTTTCCGCCTTTGGAATAAGGTTCAATAAGATCAATCACCTTGATGCCCGTATACAACACTTCTTGTTCTGTTGACAGGTCTTCAAATAAAGGAGGTTTACGGTGTATGGGATATCCTTTGTCCTTTGACAGCTCCGACATTCCGTCGATAGCCTCACCTGTAACATTCATAAGGCGTCCCTTTATCTGCTCTCCTATTGGCATAATAATAGGCTTGCCCGTTGCCACCACTTCCATTCCACGTCTCAGGCCATCGGTAGAGTCCATTGCTATTGTCCGGACTGTATTTTCCCCAATATCCTGCTGGCATTCAACCACCAGCAATGATCCGTCGTCCTTTTTTATTTCAAGAGCATCATAAATATTTGGCAGCTCCGATCCTTCCCTGTCAAATGTTACATCAACAACAGGGCCTATAACCTGGCTAATTACACCTGTATTCTCCGGCATGTGAATATAAATTTTTTAAGTGATCTACAAATTTAACAAATTTATCAGATAGCTGACAGGCACTGAAGCATTAATATGCATTTTTATTCATGCTCTCAGGCATATTACTCTTGCAATTTTAATTTTTTCAATTAAATTTGGTTTAAAATGAACCAAAAACAAGCAGGAAATGAAAAAAACCTTACTCTTCCTTATTATTATCCTGTCAGGTCTCAGCGCTTGTACACGGACAGCTGACAAAGGTCGGGGGAGCATTATCTTATAATACAGGCTATTATTATAATCTTGAAAGTTACCTTCCTGATAAACCAAAAGATCACAAAACAGGCAATCCCGTTATTTCGTTTACAGGGATTTATGAGATATCCCTTCCCCTGCATCTTAAGCCATCGCTGAATGTATTTATGCCCAGGATCACCAAAGATGATTTTAATGAAGGCTCATATAAAAGGGTAATATCAGCCTTTTCGCTTGACCTTGACGGTCACTATGTCTTCAACTCACTCGACAGGTTTGAATTCTACGGACTGGCAGGATTTAACATACTTTGGGTTAGAAGGAAGTCAACAGAAGAGTTTCCCGGATCAGATCCCTATACGGAGACTGACAGCAATAATGCACTGGGACTCAATCTGGGGGCAGGCTCATACATAAAGATAAAGGATGAGTTTGATCTTTTCGTGGAACTGAAGGCCATACTGGGCAAGCAGGTACAGGGTGTATTAACAGCCGGCATACTGTTGAATGTTGACTGGATGAGCAAGCACGAGAACCGCGAGTTATAAGTTATTCCGTACGCTTGAGCAGACCTGATGCCAGGCTTATCAGCTCTTCTTTTCTTTCATTGTCAACATCCACTTCTTCAATTGATGAATAGGCTATATTGGTATACTGCATGGCCATATCCTCAACTATGGGTTTAATGTTCAGCTCATCAAAGATGTTTTTCACTGTTGCCACCTTTTGTTCAGGGTCAAAATCTTCCAGCTGCAGCTGCTCATTAAGTATTTTCAGCTGTGGACCTGAAGCTATTTCCATTGCTTTAACAAGCAATATAGTCTTCTTATTGGACACTATATCATGACCGGTCTTTTTACCGAACACACCGGTATCGCCATATGTATCCAGCAGGTCATCCTGTATCTGGAAGGCCATGCCCAGGTATTTTCCGAAGGAATAGAGTTTTTCGGCTTCCTCCTGTCCGGCATTCCCTATAACAGCGCCTATCTTAAGGGAGGCTGCCAGCAGAACGGCTGTTTTCAGCTCAATCATCCTTAGATAATCCGTATGTGAGACAAAGTTAATCCTTTCAAAATCCATATCCATCTGCTGCCCGCTGCATACCTCTACAGCTGCCGTATTATATATTTTCATAACCTCTGTAAGCACAGATGCCGGAGCGCTGAACATACAATCATTTGCAATAAAAGCCATCACGTCACCTGATAAGCACAGCCTGGCTTAACATTCCATTTCCTGTGTACAGTTGCCGCTCCCCTTCTTATTTCCGAGCCATCCATTATATCATCGTGCACCAGGGTGAAATTATGGAAAATCTCGAGGCCCACAGCCGGCAGTATTGCTTTTTCAACCTTATCATCAAAAAGGTTACAGGCCATCAGTGTCATAACGGGACGTATACGTTTACCGCCCAGTGACATTATATATTTAACGGGTTCAAACAGTTTGCCGGCCTCATCGTCATAGGACATATTACGGATAGCCCTGTTTACTATTTCTTTCAGTTCTGGGTAGGTATACATATTTTATCAGGATCAGATACGGTATCAGCGGCCACCCAGTGCTTCAGCACCATTCACAACTTCCAGTATCTGGTTTGTTATGCTGGCCTGGCGTGCCTTATTATATTCAAGGTTAAGGTCACGTATCAGCTCCGTGGCATTATCGGTGGCCATATGCATGGCGGTCATCCTTGCCCCGTGCTCAGCAACGTATGAGTCAAGTATAGTGCTGTAAAACTGTATTTTAAGTGTTTTAGGAATTAATTCGGTCTATTATTTCTTCTTTGGATGGCTCATAGATATAATCTGTAATCTTCCGGATCTTCCTGTCCGGGTTCTTCCAGCGGAAGGAAGACCTCGTAGCTCAGTGTCTGCACGGCGGCATTCTTGAACTTGTTATAAATAAATTCCACCCGGTCGAATTCTTCATTAAGGAATGATCCCATAACCTTTCCGGAAGCTATTGCCGAGCTGTTATCAAAGGTAAGGTCATCAAAGATATCACTCTTATCTTCCAGTATCTGATAATCCCTCCTGCTGAAATATTCATGGGCTTTTCTGCCTATTGTCATCAGCCATAATGAATTATTATTATACTGCTCTGCGTATTTCTCTTCAATGATCTGCATTGTTTGCTTTATCACGTTCATATTGAATGAACCGCAGAGTCCCCTGTTGGATGTAACAACGATAAGCAGCACCTTTTTCATTATCCCAGTAGCGACTGTAGGATTTACTGTCCTCTTCTGATTCCTCCATTCCGAGGCTTATGCCAACAAGCAGCTTCATGCAGCTTTGCCGGCATATGGTCTCAGCCTGACTATTCTGTCCTGTGCCCTGCGCAGCCTGGCTGCAGCCACCATCTTCATGGCTGAGGTGATCTGCCTTGTCGACTTAATAGATGATATCCGCTTACGTATTTCCTTTAAGCTGCCCATATATTATTTCTTCCTGTCTTTTGTTTCCACGGGCTTAAACTTTGTGCCGATATCTTCAGCTACCTTATCCAGGACAGCCGTAATATCATCATTTATCTCTCCCTTTCCCAGTTTCTCCAGCACATCAGCATGTTTAAGCTCGAGGAACTCCAGGTATTCTTTTTCAAATTCCTTTACTTTCTCCACCGGAACATTTTTCAGCAAGCCTTTCGTTCCGCAGTATATGATAGCTATCTGCTTCTCCACCGGCACCGGTGCATACTGCTTCTGTTTAAGTATCTCAACATTTTTTGCCCCCTTGTCTATCATGGCTTTTGTTGAGGCATCAAGGTCCGAACCAAATTTGGCAAAGGCTTCCATCTCCCTGTACTGTGCCTGATCGACCTTAAGCGTTCCGGCCACCTTTTTCATGGATTTTATCTGCGCATTACCACCCACACGTGACACCGATATACCCACATTGATAGCGGGCCTTACACCAGCATTAAAAAGGTCACCTTCAAGGAATATCTGCCCGTCGGTTATAGAAATCACATTGGTTGGTATATAAGCAGACACGTCACCTGCCTGTGTTTCAATAATGGGCAGTGCGGTGAGTGTGCCGCCCCCTTTAATCATTCCTTCGAGCGATTCGGGCAGGTCATTCATCTTCAAAGCCACCTCATCGGATTCAATAATCTTGGCTGCCCTCTCGAGCAGGCGTGAGTGCAGGTAGAACACATCACCCGGATAGGCCTCCCTTCCGGGTGGACGCCGCAGCAACAATGATACCTCACGGTATGAAACAGCCTGTTTGGACAGGTCATCATAAACGATCAGTGCATCACGTCCGGTATCCCGGAAATACTCACCAATAGCTGCTCCTGCAAAGGGTGCATAAAACTGGGAGGCTGCCGGGTCTGCTGCAGTAGCATTAATGATAACCGTATAATCCATAGCGCCGTGCTCCTCCAGTACAGAAGCTATATTAGCCACTGTAGAACCTTTCTGACCTATGGACACATATATGCAATAGACAGGTTCACCCTTATCGTAATTACTTTTCTGGTTAATAATGGTATCTATGGCTATCGCTGTTTTACCAGTCTGCCTGTCACCAATAATAAGCTCTCTCTGTCCCCTTCCTATTGGTATCATGGCATCAATGGCCTTAAGGCCGGTCTGCAGCGGCTGCTTTACCGGTTGCCGGAATATAACACCCGGTGCTTTACGCTCAAATGGCATTTCATACAGTTCCCCTTCAATAGGCCCTTTGCCATCTATAGGCTGGCCTGTAGGGGTGATAACCCTTCCAAGCAGGCCCTCACCTGTCATTATTGATGCAATACGCCGGGTACGCTTTGCAATATCGCCTTCCGTGATACCCCCGGACGGGCCCAGCAATACAGCACCTACATTATCCTCTTCAAGGTTAAGAACTATTGCCTTGACCCCGTTTTCAAATTCTATCAGCTCATTAGCCTGCACATTGCTAAGACCGTATAATCTTGCAATACCGTCGCCCACCTCCAGGACCGTCCCTACCTCATCCAGTTCAGCACCTGTCTGTATCCCTTCGAGTTGTTGCTTAAGTATTTTTGATATCTCTGCTGGTTTAATACTTGCCATGATTTGAATCCAATATTAATTTGCGGCATATACCGCTGATTATTAACCTTTTATTAACTCCTCTTTTATTTTCCTGAGCTGTGTTTTCAGGCTTGCATCAATATATTTATCTTCTATCTTCAGTATATATCCTCCTGCTATCTCACTGTCCACTATCTCCTCCATATCTGCTTTTGTATCCAGGTCTTCCTCTATTATCCCCATGACCCTGTCGCGGTTGCTGTTATCTATGGGGGCAGCCGTCCTCAGCATTACCTTGGTTATGCCCTCATGCCTGTCAGCCCTGTCGATATAACATCTGGCTATTCCCGGCAGGTACGACTCCCGGTTATTATTTACGGCAAGGGTAACCAGGCTGAAAGAAGTATCGTTGACATTATTCCTGAACAGGGCTTTCATTATCTCCCTTTTCTTCGCATTATCTATTATCGGACTGTCAATTATACTGACGAAAATCCTCCATGCCGGACAGCTGCAGCACAAAGAGCATATCTTCCCTTACTGCCTCAAGCTCTTTCTTCTCCAGTGCTGAAAGGAATAGTGCTTTTGAATATCGTACCGCTATCTTGCTTTCATTCATTACAGTCAGACTAATTTTCTTTCAGATCAAGATCATCAAGCAGCTTTTCTATCAGTTTATTCTGCTCCTTGCTGTCTTTCAGTTTCTCATCCAGTATTTTCCCGGCTATCTCAACAGACAGGCTGGCTATCTGCGTACGTATCTCATTAACCGCCATATTCTTTTCCCTCTCTATGCCGGTACGTGCTTTCTCTATCATCTTATCGGCTTCACTTTTAGACTCCTTTTTTGCTTCGGCTATCATCTTATCCCTGGCTTCACGTGCTTCTTTAAGCAGCTCATCACGCTCTTCACGTGCCTCCTGCATTATAGCCTCATTATCGGCTTTCAGCCTTTCCATCTGTTTACGGGCATCCTCTGCAGATTCGAGCGACTCCTTTATACTCTCCTCCCTTGCCCTTACGGCCTGTAATATGGGTTTCCATGCAAAAGCTCTCAGCAATGCAAGGAGAATAATAAAGATAAGTGTGGTCCATATTATGGTCCCCAGATCCGGTGTTGTAAGACTACTAGCTAATATCATGCTTATATTCCTTTCATGTTGTTTAAAAAATGGCAGTCCTGTAACCAAGCGTTACAGGCTGCCATAAATCTCTCTACGCAATAAGAGCTACCACCACTGCAAACAGGGCAACCCCTTCAATAAGTGCTGCTGAAATAATCATAGATGTCTGTATATTCGATGCTGCTTCGGGCTGGCGTGCTATAGCTTCCATAGCCTGTCCGCCAATCCTTCCGATACCGAGCCCGGCTCCTATAACTGATAATGCTGCTCCGATTGCTGCTAAAGTACCTGTCATAATAATTAATTTAAGTTTGACAATATCAATGATGTTCCTCTACGGCCAGCCCGATAAACAGGGCCGACAGCAGTGTAAATATATAAGCCTGTAAAAATGCCACAAGCAATTCAATACAATCCATAAACAATACCATTACAATGGACAGCGGTGCCATTACCAGCGACTTAAAAATAAAGATAAGGCTGATAAGGCTCAGCACAATTATATGACCTGCCGTTATGTTGGCAAATAAACGTATCATCAGGGCAAAAGGCTTTGCAATTACACCTATCAGCTCAACAAGCGGCATCAGGGGTACTGGAAATTTCAGCCACCAGGGTACACCCGGGGTATTGAAAATATGCTGCCAGTATGACCTGCTGCCGCTAATATTAATAATTATCATTGTAAAAGCGGCCAGTGTAAATGTAACGGCAATATTACCTGTTACATTAGCCCCACCCGGAATAACCGGAAACAAGCCCAGAAGGTTATTTATTAGTATAAAGAAAAACACGGTTAAGAGGTAGGGCATATACCTGCCGTAATTATCCTCTCCTATATTTGGTATTGCAATATCATCCCTGACAAACAGCACCACGGGCTCAAGGAAGCCCTGCATACCTTTAGGTTCACTGATCCCGGTCTTTCGATAAGAACGTGCCAGTGATATAAAAAGCCAGAGCAGCAGTATGGAAGCCACCATCATGGCCATGACATTTTTTGTAACAGATATATCAAGGGGCAGTTTATCAGTGTTCGCATGCCCCTGCTCATCCACTTCAACAATCTCACCCTCCAGATCTCCTTCCTCCATTATCCGAAAACCCCTGTGTGTATGTCCGTGTGCAAGATGTTTTGAAGAAAACACATTCAGCCCCTTCGATTTACTGTAAACAATGACAGGCAGGTATAAACTTACATGCTTACCCTCGGGGGTGGTTAAAATATGCCATTCATGAGAATCGCCTATATGTTCAAAAATGAATTCCGCGGCATCAAATTTTTTGTCATCCTGCCCGTCCCCGTCATGTGTATCCTCATTATGAGTACCTGTATTAGCCTGAGGTTGTTCCTGTGGCAGGGCATTACCGGCCAGGGGATAAACAGTAAGTCCCATGCCGAGCAATAATATCAGAATAACATTTCTTCTCTTCAAATCCAACCTTATTTTAAAGATTTAATTCTCAAGATTTTAACTATAAGCCTAAGAAGGTAAATTGTGAATGCTAAATATAATAAAAAGAATAATACAATAAACTCTGCAGCGGTATTTTTCATAACAACAAAATATACCAGGGCATATACCATAGAGAGTAAGAATTTGACTCCCAGTGCAGCCATTGTGAATATGGGCTGGCTTTCAGGCTTTTGTTTTATTCCAACACGGAAAACATAAACGGATAAGGCTGTGATGGCTGTGAAGACAGCCCACGAGAGTAGCAGTTCCTGCAGGCTGACCTGCAAAGGAAAGATAAGTATTATCAGGACCGGAACAGCCAGTACGGGAATAGAATAGATAAGAAGATCAATAAATAATTGTCGGGACTCGCCTAGCTCAATCGCTCGGTATTATTTTTTGATAAAGTCCTTAAGGGATGCGTACAGTGCTGCAAAAACCCCGAGCAGGGATAGTATGACGGTAAAGACAGGTGTCTCGCCGCCGCGGCGCTCATCCAGTTTTACACCGGCGATAAGTCATTAGCCCTATAATAATGATCATCTGAAAAGCTATGCCTGAATACTTTGCATATGACTTCAGATCATTATTTTTCTTTGGGTCCTTCTCCTTTTGCGGCTTCTCTGTTTGCAGCTTCTCTGTTTGCGGCTTCTCTGTTTGCAGCTGTCGATTTTTCTCCGCTTGCTGATTCTTCCTGCCCATCATCGCTCATATTACAGTTGCCGGTGAACCTGGCCCCGGGTTCGATTGATAATTTATCAGTGATTATATCACCGTTTATACGGGATGATATCTTGAGAGTAAGCAGCTGGCTTACATTGATCTTGCCATGCACCTCACCCGACACCTCGGAATTCTTGCACAGGACTTCTCCTTTCACCTTACCCGTATTTCCTATCACCACCTTACCCTTGGTCGAAAGGTTGCCGATCAGCACACCATCTACCCTTATATCGCCCTGCGATTTAATATCACCTGTTATTTCTGTTCCGTTGCTTATCAGGTTAATATTCGAATTGTCTGTTTCATTAGCCTTTGCCATGACTCAAATTATTAGTTTAATAAGATAACTCACAAAGTTAAGAAGTATTATGTCAAAACTAATACTAATCCTTCTTTTTAGTATCGTATGCCCATTTGATATATATGGAGCCCCATGTAAAGCCACCGCCAAAAGCAGCCAGTATGATATTATCCCCCTTTTTCATCCTGTCTTCATATTCATAGAGGCATAATGGTATGGTAGCGGCCGTTGTGTTACCGAATTTTTGGATATTTATCATTATCTGCGAGGGATCGAGCCCCATTCTTCTTCCCGTGGCATCAATAATCCTCATATTGGCCTGGTGGGGCACCAGCCATGCAATATCTTCCGAGCGGAGCCCGTTCCTTTTCATCACTTCCACTGATACATCGGCCATCTTCGAGACTGCAAACTTAAACACTGTCTGCCCTTCCTGGAACACAGAATGTTCTTTTGCATCAATGGTCTCATGGCTTGGCGGCTTTTCCGATCCCCCGGCTTTCATATGCAGGTAATGCCTTCCCGAGCCGTCGCTGCGAAGGATATGATCAATAATACCTGTGTCGTCAGTAGTGGGTTCAAGAAGCACTGCGCCTGCTGCATCACCAAAAAGAGGGCAGGTTGTACGGTCAGTATAATCGGTTATGGAGGACATCTTATCCGCACCTACCAGCACAACCTTCTTATAGCGTCCTGTCTCCACATATGTGGCTGCTGTCTGCAGGGCAAAAAGAAAACCGGAACAGGCAGCATTAATGTCAAAGCCGAAGGCATTCTTAATACCCGACCTTGTCGGATATAATATTTGCGGTAGCCGGGAAAATCATATCGGGCGTTACTGTTGCAACTATTATAAGGTCAACCTCCGAAGGATCGGTGCCTGTCTTTTCCAGCAAGCCTTCCACGGCCTCGGCACCCATAACCGATGTCCCCTGTTTTTCTCCCTTAAGTATCCTTCTCTCTTTGATGCCAACCCTCTGCATTATCCATTCATCAGAGGTATCAACCATTGTTGCCAGCTCATCATTAGTGAGTATGTACTCCGGGAACCATGCATGCACCCCGGTTATTGCAGCTCTAAGTTTTTCCATATTAAATTTCTTCAATGATTTTGTTTGCAAGATCAGCGTTTACCACATCCCTTGTTTGAAGGATCATGTTCATAACAGCTTTCCTGCGTGATATACCATGACCTATAACAACATTGGCATTGATGCCTACAACCGGTGTCCCACCGAAATTCTCAAAATTCAGCCTTTCAAAAAACTCGTCTTTTTTAATATTTCTTTCCTTGTAGATGGAATAAAAAGCTTCACCCTGCTTGATAATAACATTGCCGGCAAAGCCGTCACATACAATAACATCAGTCATATCATCGGTGAAAAGCCTGTTGCCTTCTATATTACCTTTAAAATTTACCGAAGGGTTGTCTTTCAGCAGCTCATAGGCCCCTCTTACAGCCACTGTCCCTTTTGTTTCTTCCTCGCCGATATTGAGCAGTCCAACTGTGGGATTATCAATATCCAGCACATACCTGGCATAGAGACTCCCAAGCTTGGCGTATTGCAACAGCACATCGGGTTTACAGTCGGGGTTTATACCCACATCAAGCAATACTGACCGGCCTCCTCCTGTCGCCGGCAGCGATATTGCCAGGGCCGGACGGAACACGCCAGGTATAACATTCACCGTATAACTGGCACCAACCAGCATAGCCCCTGTATTACCGGCGCTGGCAAAGCCGTCAATATCACCTGCTTTCAACAGCCTGTAACCGACAGCTATACTTGAATTACTTTTCTGCGAAAAAGACCTGGCAGGGTGTTCTCCCATCTCAATAACCTCCTCGGAGGGTACTAAATCAAATTTTGAAAGATCAATATTCTCTTTCTTCGCTATTTCCCTAATTACCTCCTCATCACCAATAAGAACTATTCTCTCATCCGGCAACAGGGTCCTTAAAGCGTCAAATGCACCTTCAAGGATTGCCCCGGGTGCATAATCTCCGCCCATTACATCGAGCCCGATCTTCATAAATAAATTTATTTAGCCGATACTTCTTTCTCTACAGCCAGCTTACCACGGTAATGTCCGCATTCCGGACATACCCTGTGCAGCTTCACCGAAGCGCCGCAGTTTGAGCATGTTGACAGTGTTGGTGCCGTTGCTTTATAATGTGTTCTGCGCTTATCCCTTCTTGTCTTTGAAGTCTTTCTTTTAGGATGTGCCATTTCTATCTGTTTTTCTTGTTATTATTATTTTTCAGTTTCTCCAGCTCTTTCCAGCGTGGATCTATCTTTTCATCTTCATTTATTATATGCTGGTCCAGTCTTTCAAGCATATCCGGATCGCATGTGCTGTCACCGTTCTCATCATCAGGGTGTACTTTTTTCAGAGGCAGACCAAGATGGGCAAACTCATAAAAAAGATGGTCCAGTTGAAAATCATTTTCTCCAAAAGGCACCATTATCACCTCGTCATCAACCTCTTCCCACTGCTCGCCAAACTTTATCAGTATACGGTCTTCCGTATGCATCTCCTGGGTATACAGTTCCAGACACCTGTCACAGATAAGCTCTACCGTACCATTCAGCTTAATGAGCATCTCCATATGCGCCGACCTCCTGACAAGGTCAATATCGGCCTGCAGTGTTGCCTCCTGTATTAACGACTCTTCATATGAATTAAAAAAATCGCTCCCGATTTTAAAATCAAATGAATGACTCCCCTCTTTCAGTCCCGTCAATGGTATACTGTAAAAACCCCGCATGATGATCTAAAATTGGTGTGCAAAAATAAAAAAGCTTATCCAATAATTAAAGCTAAACGGCAAAAAAGTAGGAAAATAAGCTCTTTAGCGCCATTTACCGGTAAAAAAATGCCATTTGCCGATTGTATTTAGTACCAAACAATTATTCCGTCTATTTTTGAAATGCAAGAAAATATTAATTGATCATGTAGCAGCTATAAATTAAGCGAAACAGCCTTGCGAACGAAATCAGTAAGAGGACTAAGAAGCCTTGCGAACGAAATGATAAAAAATGAAGGTATGAACAACAAAAAGCATAATCACGGACGGAGCATAGGGGTCTTCCTGATAACGCTGGGAATATTCCTTGGCCTGGTAATGATGGATGTACTCAGTCTGGGCAGCCCCCATGATTATTTTGTATGGCCCATGCTGGTAGTTTTTATCGGGGTGGTATCCTTTTTTAACGGTGATGCGGTGGCCGGTATAATAATTATAGCCGTGGGAGGATACTTCCTGTTACCCCGCATTGATTATGAGCTGCCGGCACTGGCGGAAAAGCTATACTGGCCCGCAGGAATCATCCTGGCCGGAATGGCGATGATAATATCAGGCATCATCAGGCGATATCGTTAATAATAAATCAATATATTAGTAAAACCAGGAAAACAACAGACATGAAAGAAAATTTTAATAATGACGACAGGCCCTACCACAGCAGTTCAGCAAGCAGCAAGATAGCTGTTGGCGTAGTGCTTATACTGATTGGATTTGTACTTGTTATAAGGAACACAGGCTTTCTGCCCCACTATTTCGAAAGCATAATATTCAGCTGGCAGATGCTGCTTATTGCAATAGGCTTTGTAATGACACTGAGTACCGGCAATAAGACACCGGGACTAATTGTTATGGCTGTAGGAGGATTTTTTATCCTGCCCGAACTGTTTCACGTGCCATTCAGGACTTACAGGTTGTTCTGGCCGGCTGTATTTATAATCATAGGCATCATTGTTCTGACCAACGCAAGGTGGCTGAAAAGAGACAGCTGGACAAAAGGCCAGGAGGCTTCCAATGATATCATTGATATGGTAAATATTTTTGGAGGGGGCGAAAGGCGCTTCTTAAGCCAGAACTTCAAAGGCGGAAAGATAACATGCGTTTTCGGAGGCGGCGAGATAGACCTTACCAGGGCCGCGCTGGCCTCCGGCACCAGTGAGCTGGAGATATCATGCGTCTTTGGCGGCGTGTCGCTGATAGTGCCCCCGGAATGGAATGTCATAATTGATGTGACCCCCGTGCTGGGCGGATTTTCAGATCAGCGCAAATCGCCGGTCGCAGCAATAGATATGTCCAGGACACTGGTAATAAAAGGAGCCGTTGTCTTTGGTGGAGGTGAAATAAAAAGCTACTGACAATAATGATCCATCCGATAATCAGCAAACGTAACAGGTTTATTGTTTACTGGCTGATCTGGCTGATCATAGGGCTGGGTCAGTCATTGCTGGTATATTTTTCATCAGGCACAGGCACCACGGCATCCTTTGCTGACGGCTTTTTCTCAGCTGTGATATTCGCACTGCTGTCCATGGCCCTGTGGTTTCCTGTCAACTATTTCAATGCAGGAGACAGCAGCCTGCGTATGTCCTTTTTCAATCACCTCGGCATAGCCCTTATAGTCCTGGCATTATGGATCTTTATCACCAAATACCTGGTGATTTCGGTATTGCGTGATGAAACAGAATACCTGGTGTTCTGGAAAAATTCAATATATTACCGTATCGGTGCCGGTGCTTTCATGTACGCCGTAATAATACTGACTTATTACCTTATGATAAGCATGGATAATATTGCAAAGAAGAATATCAGGGAGGCAAAGCTGGAGAATACGCTGAAAGAAACGGAGCTGATGATGCTGCGCTCACAAATAAATCCTCATTTCCTTTTCAACAGCCTTAACTCAATAAGTTCACTTACGGTATCCGACGCCGGACGGGCCAGGGAGATGGTGATCAAATTATCAGAATTTATGAGGTATGCCCTGTCGCAAAAGGAGGACCGCACTGTTAGCCTTGAAACGGAGCTGGGACACCTGAGGCTTTACCTTGACATAGAAAAGGTGCGTTTCGGGGAAAGGCTGATCATTGAAGAGAATGTCAGCCCCGGCTGCCTGAAATTCCCCATACCAAATATGATCCTTCAGCCCCTGTATGAGAATGCCATTAAGCACGGTGTATATGAAAGCACGGACACAGTCAGAATTAAACTCAGCACAGAAGCCCTCAGCAGCGGCATACTGATAAGGATAAGCAATGACTATGACCCGGCAAGCATACCGGCTGGCGGCACGGGTACAGGCCTAAAAAACATAAGGAGAAGGCTTGAGCTGTATTACGGCAAGCGCTCATGGCTGCTTACAGAAAAAGATAACAGTATCTTTACAGCTGAATTATTTATACCAGGAAAAACAGATACCAGAACATGAACGAGAAAGACCGGATAAAAGCACTTATAATAGATGATGAGGAACCTGCAAGGAGCCTTATAAGGTATTACCTCGATAAACCACGGCTCTGTTGAGGTGGTAGGTGAATGTCCTGACGGCTATTGCGCTCTGCTGTCGATAAGGGAACTGAAGCCCGACCTTCTGTTCCTCGACATACAGATGCCCAGGATAACGGGATTCGAGATGCTGGAGGTGCTTGAAGAAAAACCCGAGATTATCTTTACCACCGCCTATGATGAATATGCCATCAGAGCTTTTGATATCAATGCCGTGGATTACCTTCTTAAGCCCTTTCCCGAAAAACGTTTTTACGAGGCTGTCGATAAGGCCATACAGAGGATAAGGACGGGTGACAGGATGAGCGGGAAAATAAAAAGTCTCACCACCGGCACTGTGGAAGGATCTGCTCCGCTCAGCAGGATAATAATAAGAAAGGGATCAGCCATCAGCTTTATCTCAGCAAGTGATATACAATATATACAGGCGGAAGATGACTATGTAATGATATTTCATGCCGGCGGGAAAGCCCTTAAACAGCAGACAATGAAATATTATGAAAAGCAGCTGCCCTCAAAGGAATTCGTACGCATACACCGCTCGTATATAGTGGCCATTGAACAGATAAGCCGTGTTGAGCCATATGGTAAAGACAGCCATATTGCCATTATGAAAGACGGTAAACGCCTGCCGGTAAGCCGTTCCGGCTATAAGAGACTAATGCTTTAACCTGTTATCCCGGGGCCAGCTGCCCGTGTATGTTTTCCATGGCCTGTACCTTTTAACCCATATCCCGGGAACAGGATCGTAACCATGCGTACCACCGGGCCTGCAGCGGCTAAAACGGTTGCCGGCCATCAAAAAACCCCTCAGCGGACCATGCTTCTTAAGGGCATCCACCGCATATTGCGAACAGGTGGGAGTATGCCTGCATGAGGGACCTGTAAGGGGCGATATAAACCACTTGTAAATGTATAAGGGTATTAACAATATAAATACCAATATCTTTCTTATGACTTTCTTCATCACCCTAAAGATAATGCTAATGTATATAATAACAGTATTCAGTAATACTTTAATGCCGTCAGTCTTCCCGTCAGACAGTAGTAAAACGATGGACCCTTTGTACGGCACAAAATATGTCAGGCTGTCACTTTTATAAATACCGGCATGATTTGGCAAAGAATTTGATATATTACCTTCCGGGAATTTTTAATAAAAGACGATAAAAATGGCTATCTGGATAATATTTATTGCGGTAATGATAATGAGCTGGCTTGTAAGCAACAAGCTTAAGCGTAAATTCAAAAAATATTCAAAAATACCTGTGGGCAGAGGAATGACAGGCCGTGATATAGTGGAAAAGATGCTGCACGACCATGGCATACATGATGTCAGCATTGGCAGTGTGGGAGGTCAGCTGACTGACCATTATAATCCGGCCAGGAAAAGCATTAACCTGAGCCGCGAGGTGTATTCGGGCTCAAGCATTGCCTCAGCGGCCGTTGCAGCCCACGAATGCGGTCATGCCGTACAGCATGCGAAGGCTTATACATGGCTTGGACTCCGTTCCAAGCTTGTCCCGGCTGTCAGCTTTGCCTCAAAATGGGTACACTGGGTGCTGATTGCAGGTATTATATTGATTGAGAGCATGCCCTGGTTATTACTGGCGGGTATAGTCCTGTTTGCGCTGATAACTATTTTCAGCCTTATTACCCTTCCTGTTGAGATAAATGCCAGCAAGAGGGCCCTTGCCTGGCTTTCAGATTCAGGTATAACGGTTTACGGAACACATGAAAAGGCTGAGGATGCCCTCCGGTGGGCTTCATATACATATGTGATAGCTGCACTGGGATCAATAGCAGCCCTGCTGTATTACGTGCTGATCTTTATTGGACTTGATAACTGATGTTTAACTGAGCCGGTCGCAAATGTATTAATCCCGGATCTTTACTGGTTTTGCCGGCTGATATTTACCTGCCTTCAACATTAAGCCAGGAGGTATGTTTTTTTATTATCCTCAGTATTAACCACGACAGTAAACCGAAAACAAGCAATACTCCCCACAGCGGTTGTATTGAAATTTCACCATCAAGACTGTAATTACGGCTTACATCGAGCAGGGCAAACACTATAAATATTAACCCAAAGCCGTTATATTCCCTCTTAAGAACATTGCGAAAGGAGAAAGACAGATCAGACCTGGTATAATTACTGAACGAGGGGATGAAAGATTTTACCTTCTCCGACCAGCGGTCATAGGATTCACTGAATTTTCTCCTCAGAAACTGCTCCTCTGCAAACATTATCCTCTCATAATAGAGCCAGTAGGCCAGACAGAAGATAACAACAATCCATACTGAGCGAAGAAACAGCACCGGGCCGAGCCACATAAAAAAGTTACCCAGGTAGAGGGGATGCCTCAGCACGGAATAAATACCCGTGGTATTAAGTTTTTCCGCAAGCTGCCCGTGGATATTCCTCCCGGATGTGTTCTTTGGTGTGCGCCCCACTGTCACGGCCCTTATCACCTGTCCCAGCAGGCTGACAGCCAGGAAGGCGATTTCGGCACCCGGACTGTATTCCAGCGAGGGGTTTGGGGAAAGAACGATATAAGCCAGTGAGGGGATAAAAATAAACAGGGGCAGCCAGCCTCTTCTTTTAAAAAGCCAGTTACCACTTTTTTCAAACTCGTGTACCAGGGCCATAGCTCAACTTATTGTTTTCAGCGGTCAAAAGTATTAAATAATTCAGAAACTGTATTTCACCCTTAAAAACCCGAGGTTCATTTTCTGCCTTTCATTATTAAGTTCAGCGTTAAAATGCTGCCAGATAAAGGAAAAATCAAGGTTGGCTGAAAGTGATATGTCTGCTGTGGGACCTGCAAAGAAGCCCTGCAGTCCGGGATACCATATTGCTGACATGCTGATATTGACGAGGGGACTGACAGGATAACTCACACTGCCGAATAGGGAAAACTCCGAAAAAGCCAGGTTTTTAACGGATAAGTCAGCTGAATAAAAGGCATCCAGGCTGCTGAATTCCACAGGCTCATTGCAGTACATTGCCTGTAATTGCAACATACCGTTGCCTGAAAACGAACGGTCAAAGCCTACTGTGAACAATCCTGTGCCGGTGGTATCACGGAAATTGTCCCATGGCTGAAACCAGCTTAGCTCACCTCTGAATGATGTGCTGCCGATTGAACCGGACCAGCCGGTGCCAAAAACAAAATCCCTGCTGTCAACCGATCCGGCCAGCAGCTGTATGTCATATCCCCAACTATTAAACCTGTACATGGCGGCCATGGTAAGGTCCTTATCACTGTCCATGGCTGCTGCCAGCTCTATGGTGGAAGAGAAGTCAGGGAATACCTGCAGTCTTATGGCATCAGAGCCCGGCCTTTCAGGATAATCAACATCAAAATATGAATAGGCATTGAAGATATCGTTCGGATTCCATACAAAGGTCTGTCCCCAGTTGATCCTCTGGCGTCCCGCCCTGAACTCCATATTGCCCCTGCTTATATTTACCCATACACGGTCGAGGCAGCTATTGAGTATAAAAGAATTCTCATTGAAAACATTGCCTGTCATATCAATCAGTCCGCGATCCTGTGCCAGCCTGCCGGCATAGGCCGGGTCTGTTCTTATCATGTCGCCGGTAAAAAAACGGTTCCTCATCTCCAGCCCTATGGTGATTGCAGATCCTGCATACAAGCGGAAGTTAAGCCTGTTATGTATCAGATTATCAACTATCCATTCTCCCTCCACATCCTCGAAAGATGGCACTCTGCATATTGCTTACATAACCACTCAGGCTTGTCCTCAGAAAAGGCTGATCCTGTGCATTTGCCTCAGGCAGTGCGCATAGAAAGAATAAAAATATTAAACCTTTAAGCCTCATATCATTCACTCTTCTGGTCTTCATCCCGGCCCCGGTCTTCCTCCGGATCCCTGGTCTTCCTCCGGATCCCTGGTTTTCTCCGGATCCCTGGCTTTCATCAGACACCACCTTTCCATCTTCTATTGTTATCACCCTCCGGGCTTTCTTTACCACCCTGGCATCATGGGTTGAAAAGATAAATGTTATATTCTCCTCCCTGTTAAGTTTCAGCATTATATCAAGCAATGTTTCGGTTGATTTTGAGTCAAGGTTAGCGGTAGGCTCATCGGCAAGCACAAAGCGCGGCTTTGAAGCCAGGGCCCGGGCCACCGTCACCCTCTGCTGCTGTCCGCCCGAAAGCTGCGAAGGCCTGCTGTCGGCCCGCTCCTCCAGCCCGACGGCCCTCAATAATTCCATTGTCCGCTCGTCCCTTTTCTTTTTGGGCCAAAGCTGCAGGTTCATAATAAATTCCACATTTTCCTTTGCCGTAAGCACGGGTATAAGGTTATATGACTGGAAGACAAAACCAATATTCCGCATCCTGAAATCAATTATTTCCGATGATTTAAGGGTTGAAAGGTCGGTATCATTAACCAGTATTTTACCTTCGGTAGGCATATCCAGTCCGCCTATCATATTCAGCAGTGTTGTTTTTCCCGAGCCTGACGGGCCCACTATTGCCGCAAACTCACCTTCTTCAAAACCGAGGTTTACGCCGTTCACCGCATGCACTTCTATATGCGTGGTATTATAAACCTTGTGTACATTCTTTAACTCCAGTACTTTCATATGCTTAAAATTTTATTCACTTCGTTCATAAGATTGCTTGGCTAATTATATGTTCTTTTCCTCTTAGCTGTTTAAAAAGTTTTATTCTGTCCTGAGCGCATCTGCAGGATTAAGTTTTAATGCTTTAAGCGCGGGGTACACCGACGATAATATCCCTGTTATTATTATCAGCACCGTGACAATAAGGAAAAATTCCAGCCCTATGTCAGGATAAATATGTGCTGAGAACCCCATGGCTTCAAATCCTTCCTGCATAGACCTGAAATTAATACCATTCCTTGCAGTAAAAGCTGTCACTATCCAGCTTACTATCATACCGGCCACCCCACCTGTCAGTGAAAGGAACACAGACTCGGTCATAATCATCCTGAACACCTTCTTCTTATTCATGCCTATGGCAGTGAGCATACCCAGCTCTTTTGTACGTTCAAGAACCACCATAAGCATGGTGTTAACTATACCGAAGGCAAGGGCAGCCAGTATCAGTGCCATAAATATTCCATACATGGCCTCTGCCATATCCGAGGTCATGGCCATATCAGGCTGTATCTCTTTCCAGCTCATCACCTCCAGGTGCGGATACATATTTCTCAGTTTCTTCGTGACCAACTCCGTATCATCAATATCATGCAGCCGTATTATTATTTTATGTGCTGTATTAGGGGGAAAACCAATTAGATCTCTCAGTCCGTTATCCTGGATAAATACGCGACCCGACTCAAACATGCTGTTGGGAATATCATATATGCCGCCAAGCCTGTAAACACCACCGGTCTGATGGTTATCCATGTCGACGAATGTCAGTATAAACCGGGCCCTGTCCCTTATTTTTTGAGCTGAGTCCCTTATAACTGCCCCATAATCAGCCTCCTGCTCTTCGGTAAGCACCGACCTCATCTTCTTTTGAAAATCCTTCTCGTTATTGAACCTTGTCCCTGAAAATTCATTTATTGCCTGCAGCATGTCTTCCGGTAAACCTGATGATTTCAGCTTTTCAATAACATCTTCATTAATCTCGTACCTTATAATGTTAAGCTGCTTTGCCAGGTCAAAGCCTATATAGGCCAGACCGGAGTTATCATCCTCCTCAAAATAATTGCCCGTACCGGGCACCAGCTCTTTATGCAACTTGAAAATACTCCTTTCCTGCTCCGGGTTTATCCCGGTAATATTAACACCTGTACTCTTCCTGGCTGTATTTGCCATTCCCACAACATACAACCTGCTGCATACAGCCTCCACTTCCTGAATGCCGGATATGCGCTCCCTTATATTTGCCACACTGTCAATATAGGAGCCCAGATCATTATTTGTCCTGAACCCTTTGGCTGTTATCTGAATATGGGAAATCTCATTATCAATAACCGAATCTATCCTCTGATCAATGGCCCCGTTCATAACGGCCACAGCAAATACCCCGGCAAAGATGCCTATGGCAACGGCAGTAATAACAACAAGGCTCCTGGTCCTGTTCCTCCATACATTCTTCCAGGCGGTTTTTGTAATCATCTTTTTTACTTTTTTATGCTTTCAGAGCGTTTACTTCTTTCATTTTCAATATGCTTATAACAGGATATATCACTGCAACCAGGACAATAACCACCACCACCAGCGATTGTGAAAGGAAATAATCATCTATCCACTGAAAGGCCATTACCGGTTCAAAGCCATAATCCTCCCAGACCTTCGCCAGCTTAGCCGAAAAATGTATGGGATTATGGTAACCGTAAATAATGGCCGGCACCGATACTGCCACACCCGACAGTATGCCCAGCAGACCTATATACAGCATCTCGTAAACCATTACGGCTGCCAGCTTTGTCTTCTGCATCCCTATAGCCACAAGCACACCAAACTCCCTCCTTCTCTCTGCCGTCATCATCAATACAGTGCCGAAAACACCGAAGGCTATGACAAGGTAAAGTATGCCTATCATTATCAGCCCGCTCTTATTATCGGCCTCCAGCTGCTGCACAAGCGTACTGTTCATTTCTTTCCAGCCCAGTACACGGTATGGACTGTCAAGCTTGTCATCCAGTCGCGCAATTGTGTTCTCTATGGCCTTATCATCATTGTCTTTCAGGTGTATTACCATGGAGGTCAGTTTGCCGGGAGCATAATATAGTTGCTGGCAAACATCAACAGGCAGGTAGACCAGCTTATTATCAAGCTCAGGGTTTGGCATACTGACAATACCGGCAATGGAATATTTACCTGCCGCTGTATGGCCGTGATAAGCCTGTCCGACAAGTACAATGGTATCTCCCCTTTCGAGTCCGAGGTAGCGTGATAACCTGTCGCCCACAAGGGCAGAATTGTCGCCCATGCTGAAATAAGAATTATCCACTGCCGCATATTCTCTGAACAGGGGCATCAGCACATCCTCATCATCTTCCTTTATGTTAAGGTCAAGCTGCAGCCGGCCATCACCCGAATATGAGCTGCCCTCAAAAAGATCAAGGTTTTTCTCCAGGTATTCCGGGATATCTTCAGATTTAATGTTTTTTACCGCCTCTTCGCTAAGCCTGTACTTAACAAGCCTGTCCTCCACATTCGATAATAAAAGCTCCTTCTGAGGATCAATACCCATAACCATAACGCCTTTTGACCTGGCACCGCTTGAAGCCAGTGCAAATGATTCAAAGCGCGGAATAATATCATTGACATTGTCATCCTCTTTTATTTTTTGCCTCAGTGCGGCCGTTTCCTCAAATACATTGTCCACTGTCCTGTTCTCCCAGTAATCTTCGTCCTGCACCTGTATATAACCCGTATATGATTCTATAATGCTTTTATACATATGATCATAGGTGCCAAGCTGCATAGATCTCATAATCAATGCAAAGAATACTGCGAAGAAGACTGAAGCAACGGTTATCAGAGTCCTTCGCCTGTTCCTCCACAGATTTCTCCAGGCTATCCTGTAATTCTTCATATGTTCAATATTTTTTATTTATCAGCCTGCCTGACCTTTGAAGATTCTGCTGCGAGAAAAAACCATCTTCAACAGTGATATTAAACTTTATTTCCTTTATCTCAATAATGGTTTTATAACCCTCCTCGTCTTCCGGTATTATCTCCATAACCGTGGGTATAAGCCTGCCGTCCATTGTTTTTATTTCTCTTCCCAGCTCTGTCCTGACCAGGTATCCCTCCTCGTCATACAGCTCGGCTTTCAGAAACAGGTCATTATCTTTACTTATCCACCTTAACTGCTGTCCCCAGATCACCGTCGCTCCCTCTTTTGCCGTCAGCCTGATCTTATAGCACTGCCTGCCTTCCAGCTCTTCCTCAGCTATTATCTCATGATTATAGTCTTCAACAACTGACGACTCTTTCAGAATATCGTCATTTGTATAGTCAGAGCCCATCCAGCCCTGCGACATCATAGCAGGTGGCAGCTTTATCATCCTGCTGATACCCGGATTCCAGTTCCACATCTCTGAAGCTCTTTTCAGGTAAGCCTGGCCCCTGTCCCGGGCAGGGGAGGTAATAAGGGTAAGAGCATAATCGGTCCCGAGTGTCCAGGCTTTAAATTCGAGTGTCCTCTCCCACTCAGGACGTATAATGGTCATTGCCATAAGCGAATAACTGGATTTCTCACCGTTTATCTTTTCATTGGCACGCTCCACTATATCCCTTGCATCCTGTGCATACAGTGCCGGAACGGCAAAAGCCACCATGATCAGTATTCCCACTTTCAT